>NZ_JBQQCJ010000002.1:0-884617 GCF_052246275.1 Oceanobacillus sp. M65
GAGACTTCCCATCACTTCGAGTGAGTAAGATCCCTCAGAGACGATGAGGTTGATAGGTCCGAGGTGGAAGCGTGGTGACACGTGGAGCTGACGGATACTAATAGATCGAGGACTTAACTAACATTTTTCTTGATTCGTTGTTTACTCTTATTTAGTTTTTAGGGTATAAGTACACCTAAAGATTCGGTTTCAAACCGAGGTCTGGTAGCAATAGCGGAGAGGTCACACCTGTTCTCATGCCGAACACAGAAGTTAAGTTCTCCAGCGCCGATGGTAGTTTGGGCTTTGCCCCTGCAAGAGTAGGACGCCGCCAGGCAAATGGAAAAAGGTTATGCATTTTGTATGCATAACCTTTTTTGTATAGAAATAATAAACATGCCATAATGGCACGTTTATTATTAGCTCATTCCATACGGACCGAGCTGTTCCGTATTCTCTCCGTCCTGTATTTTGCTATTTCCACTCATCTGAGTAACCAATGGGACCATTTTTTCTATGGTTTGATTGAAGTTTTGGTTATTCTTCGTCATCGTATAATACGTTGCAGCTCCTACTCCGACGGAAGCTAATATAGGTAACCACATTCCATTTTTCTGCATGTCTAACCATCCTTTCCTTGAAGCAGATTTTTTGTCAGACATGATTAGGTTGAACGTAATACAGTAAGTCATACAAGGTAGCTAATACCAATAATATTAATCTGCAGCATTACTTCCCGCAAGTCTTCCTGTTACTAATGCTGAGGTAATATTATACCCACCAGTATAACCATGAATATCTAATATTTCTCCACAAAAGAATAACCCATTCATTAACTTAGATTGCATAGTATTAGGGATAATCTCTTTAATGGAGACACCACCTCCTGTAACAAATGCTTTTTCAAGGGGCAAGGATCCCTGTACATTAAATGTAAAGTTTTTCATGTCGGCTATAATACTGCGAATTCCGTCATGAGATATATTTGCTCCATTTTGTTCAGGTGAAATCCCGTTAGCTTGTAAAAGATAATCCAAAAAGCGTTCTGGCACTAACCCTTTTAAAATTGTTTTTATAGAACGCTTTGGATGTTCTTTCATTGCCTTCAACGTTTCCTCTAATAAAACATGCTCTTTAGTGGAAGGAATGGCGTCCAAGTGCATTGCCACTTGATCTTGACCCTTCATGAGTTCTTTTACAACAAATTGAGAACAACGAAGAACAGCAGGTCCCGAAACACCAAAATGGGTGAAAAGCATGTCCATCTGGTGTGTTATAATTGGCTTGCTTTTTTTGTTAAGTACAGAGAGCGATATATCCCGCAGCGACAAACCTTGCAAAGCTTTCTCTTGGATAAATCTTTCATTTGAAGTTAAGGCAACTTCTGTTGGATAAAGCTCTGTAATGGTATGTCCAGCTTTTTTTGCCCAGGCATAACCGTCGCCTGTCGAGCCTGTATGGGGCACTGCTTTTCCTCCAACTGCAATTACAACAGAACTTGTTGGAAAAGCTTGTTTGTCTTTCAAAATAACTTGATGTGGTTCTTCATAAGAAAAATGCACTGCTTCGACTTCAGTTTCTAACTTAACGTTTACCTTTAATTCATCTAGCTTATTTATTAATGCATTTACAACTGTTTTTGCAGAATTGGAAACAGGAAACATTCGACCATGGTCTTCTTCCTTGAGTTCTACTCCTAGTTCTTCAAAAAAAGAGATAATATCATAATTATTAAAGACAGAAAATGCACTATATAAAAACCTACCGTTACCGGGGATGTGCTTAATGACTTCATCTTCTGGCAGACGATTTGTCACATTGCAACGTCCTCCACCAGAAATTGCTAATTTTTTACCTAATTTATTTCCTTTTTCAATAAGCATGGTCTTGGCACCCTTTTCAGCAGCCGCTATCGCAGCCATTAAACCTGAAGGGCCTCCACCAATTACAATTACATCATATTTCAATTTCTTCATTCCTTTCCTATGTATCATACCACTGGTATAATGTGATCTCAACGTTCAAGGGGGCGTCTAAAAGGTATTTCAATTGATGACTTCTTGAAATTCTTGAAGGAATAAAAATTATCGTTATTAGAAACCTGTCTATTTATGATAAAATAGCAGATAGAATAGAAATTAGATGCAGGTGAAAAAATGTCGAATATAATCAGAGGCACCATGTTATTAACAGGTGCTTCCTTTTTATCAAAACTCCTTGGCATGCTTTATGTTATTCCATTTAATGCCTTGGTCGGAGAGACGGGAGGCGCGCTTTTTCAATTTGCGTACATTCCCTATAGTATATTTATTAGTATTTCAACTATTGGCGTCCCTTTAGCCGTTTCAAAGTTTGTGGCGAAGTATAATTCTGTAGGTGACTACGAAACAGGAATGAGGATGTTTAAAACAGGTATGACTATGATGGCGGTGACAGGACTGCTCTCTTTCCTGGCACTGTTTTTTAGTGCGGAATTACTTGCCGAACAAATGATTACCAGTAAGGATCCAGGAAGTATTTCCGTAGCTGATGTAACATTTGTAATTCGTATGGTGAGTGTAGCGTTGATCGTAATACCTGCAATGAGTATAGTGAGAGGGTTCTTTCAGGGGAATAATTCTATGGGCCCTACTGCGATCTCCCAGGTAGTTGAACAAGTCGTTCGTATTGTCGTTTTGCTAGGTGGCGCGTTTGTAATTATGAAATTTTTAAATGGCTCCATTACGACAGCGGTTGGTTTTGCGACATTCGCTGCCTTTATTGGCGCTATAGCGTCCTGTATTGTTTTATATATATACTGGCGAAAACGAAAGTCACACTTTACAAGGCAAATGGAACAGCAGAAGTTTACGTACGATATATCGACAAAAAAACTATTAGCGGAGTTGTTTCGTTATGCAGGGCCGTTTGTGCTAGTTGGTTTAGCTATTCCATTGTATCAACTAGTTGACTCCTTTACCTTTGAACGGGCTATGGTTGCATCGGGGAGGCAAGATATATGGGAATTTTCTTTTGCTGTTATTAGCAATTATGGCCATAAACTTGTCATTATCCCGATAACATTGGCAACAGGGTTATCGCTTGCGATTATTCCTGCAATGACCAAGTCATTCACGCAAGGAAATACAGAGTTGCTTACAAAACAGATTAATCAAACCCTACAAATCGTATTGGTGCTTGTTGTTCCAGCTATTATTGGACTATCCTTGCTATCCGGCGAAGCTTATGGTTCTTTATTTGGTGCAATGAAACGGATTGATGTATCTGGCCCCTTGTTAGGGCTTTATGCACCTGTTGCTTTGTTTTTTGCATTGTACAGTGTATCTTCTGCTATATTGCAAAGTGTAAATCAACAGAATTATGCTGTAATCAGTTTGCTTATAGGGTTACTAGTGAAAATCCTGTTTAATATTCAGCTTATTCATATGTTTGGTGCTAAAGGAGCAATTATCGGTACAGCACTTGCTGCAATAATTGCAGTTGTACTTAATTTATATCGAATCAAAACATCCATCAATTTTTCTTTTAAACAAACATTCAAGCGAACGTTGCTTATTCTAATATTTGTCATCTTTATGGCAATCACGATATGGATAACCAAGTTTGTAGGAGGCTTGTTTATACCTTATGAGGAAACGCGGACAGGTGCTACGATTATGCTAGCCTTAGCTGTCCTTACTGGTGGTACTGTTTATATGTGGTTTGCTTACCACTCTACATTACTTGAACGCGTGCTGGGAAACCGGATTCGTTTCCTGGATCGAATTTTTAGTAGATAGGAGAGACAAGGATGCGAGTTGATAAGTTACTGGCGAATAGTGGTTATGGCAGTCGTAAAGAAGTGAAAAGTCTATTAAAAGGGAAACAAATAACACTCAACGGTATAGTCATAAAAGATGGAAGCACCCATGTAAATCCAGATACTGACAATGTTGAAGTGAATAACAAGAAAGTAAGTTACGAAAAATATATCTATCTTATGATGAACAAGCCACAGGGATGCCTTTCTGCTACAAAGGATGCTCGGGATAAAACGGTCATAGACCTATTGGGTGATGAAGAAAAAATCTACCAGCCTTTCCCCGTAGGGCGTCTCGATAAATACACAGAAGGGTTGCTGCTTCTTACGAATGATGGACAGCTAGCACATGAGCTGACTTCTCCAAAAAAGGATGTTAAAAAGCGCTACTATGCCAAAATTAATGGGGAAGTCCTTAATAGCCATGTAAAAATGTTCCAAGAAGGGCTCGTGTTAAAGGATGGGTACCATGCAAAGCCGGCTTGGCTGGAAATAATACAGTCAGGGAATACATCAGAGATAATCGTTACCGTAACAGAAGGAAAATATCATCAAGTGAAGCGTATGTTTGAAGCAGTAGATCGAAAGGTTCTCTACTTGAAACGTTTAGAAATGGGAGGGTTACAATTGGACAAGTCCCTTTCACTTGGTGCGTATCGACCACTTACAGAACAGGAAAAAGCGTATTGTTTCTCCATTAAACGTAAATAGAGGTGTTAACATGGGTAATCATTATTTTATCGCTGTTCCATTACCTGATCGTATCAAACAGGATTTATCGCAACTTCAGGAAAAACTAAAGAGAAATCTTACGTATAAGCAATGGCCAATCGCGGAAGATTTTCATATAACATTAAAGTTCTTTGGTGATTTACCCGATAATAAAGTACATCAACTAAAGGAACGCTTGCCTGAGATTCAAGAACAATTGGTATTTTCATTAAATGTTGGGAATATAGGTTTTTTTGGCGATTTAAGAAGACCACGGGTACTATGGGCAGGAGTAGAAAAAACGGAACCCCTTCAGAGTCTTTATTCATCTGTAGAAGATATTGCTTCAGATTGCGGCATTGTTAGAGAGAATAGACCATATCGTCCTCATATCACCATAGCTAAAAACTGGATAGGTGAAGCAAAGAGAGAACAAATAGAACAACTGGATCACATGCACAATGAACAACAAACAATGAAGGTGGATAGAATAGTGCTCTATCAAATTTTTCCACAAAAGCGACCGAAGTACCATCCGGTTGCCACTTTTGAACTAAAGGGAGATGGTGATACTGGCTCAGCTGATTAAGTTACAGGATTATATAACGCGTTATGAGTGGGATACATATCGATATCCCAGTCAATATATAAGATTAAAGCAGGATAATTGGAAAAAATTATATGATCGTTGGTTAAACCCAACTGAAGAGCCCGAAAACTCGGTACTTGAGGACACGGATAGTTCTAGAATATCCAAATTAAAATCCTTTCTAAAAAAGGATGCTATCACATCAGAAGAAGTAGAACCAGAACCAGAAGAGATACTTCCCAATACTGAGGCTGAGCTCAAGCAATATTTTTTAGATCAGCTATTTGATTTTCAGCTGAAATGGGCGACATCTACAGTGACGGAGCGTTCTGTCATGCACAAGAAATATCAAGACGACTCGTTATTGAAATTCTTCCTGCAACGTTTTCCAGACTCTTATTTGCTCCTTTACTTTCCAATATTTTCAATAAAAAAAGCCCCTGTGGATGGCGAGATTCTTCTCATTGGACCATTAGGGATTGAGATAATATATATAGCAGAAACGGAAGAAGGAGCATCCTTTATTGCTGGTGAAGAAAGGACTTGGACGATCCAGGGAGAAAAAGAAAGTAGAAAGATGCTAAATCCGTTGATTGCATTAAAACGAACGGAACAAATCGTCCGAAGTATTTTACGCACGAAAGACATAGAGTTCCCAGTGCATAAAACAGTTCTTTCCAGGACCAACTTAATTATTAACCATTATGAGCCCTATCAAACAAGGATGATTGATAAACGTTCCTTCGAAGAATGGTTCCAAGAGAAACGTAGCTCTTCTTCCCCACTGAAGAGTAGTCAACTTAAGGCTGCGGGCACATTATTAATACATTGTCAGACCACTTCTGTAAAACGACCTGAATGGGATGAAGAAGCGATAACCTTTACATTTGCTGATGATGAAAAGAAATAAAATTTTAAAGTTGTATTTTTAATTCAATCCCTATAAAATAAGTAGTTGAATGCTATTTTTTGAAAGATGTGAGGAATATATGGTGAACTGGCTGAAGCAAGTTCTAGGAAAAGGCTGGGAAGTAACTCCAGCTGGTGGGCTAACTGGCGATGCATATTTAGCAACAAAAGAAAACAGGCGGTTGTTTCTTAAGCGAAACTCTTCACCTTTTTTAGCTGTACTATCAGCAGAAGGGATCGTCCCAAAATTGATTTGGACCAAGCGTATGGAGAACGGTGATGTCATCACAGCCCAAGAATGGCTGGATGGGAGAGAATTAAAACCTGCTGAGATGCAGCGTTACCAGGTAGCTGAGTTACTACGTAAGATACATGATTCCTCTGAATTACTCCATATGTTAATGCGGATTGGTAAAAAACCCGTCACTTCTGATGAAGGGTTTCTTTATATTACTGGTAGACTGCAACAGTTGGGAATTGCTGAAAAGCATGCTTCCGTTGCTACAGCAATGTCATATTTGGAACAAATGCTCCCTGTTACGAGACATCAACAGCAGGTTGTTTGTCATGGGGACTTAAATCACAACAATATTCTTTTAACCAACGAAGGTCATCTGTATTTAATCGATTGGGATAACGCAATGATTGCCGATCCTGTAATAGATTATGGGATGGTACTTAAATGGTATATTCCTCAGGCAGAGTGGGATGACTGGCTATACCAGTATGGTATATCAATGGACAAAGAGCTTGTAGAGAGAATGTTTTGGTATTTGCTTGTTGATGCATTACATTACGTATGTTGGCATAGTGAGCGAAACGAGTTCGACAAAGTTACAGAAAGACTGCGCAATCTTGATGAATTAAATAGCTATATTAAAACATCTATCTTGCTGTGAATTGATTAATTGCACCAATCCACTGTTCAATATTGTCTCGATTCGCAGTGATATGCTCAGGAACGTTAGGTGTATTTTCACCCTGCGCGCCATAATTATATATATCGGGTAAAAGTTGAACTAGTTGGGTATCTGTAATACGATTATCTGATAGCATTGACTGGACAAGTCTCTTTATTTGCTGATATTCTGATACATTTCCGCAACATTCTCCTGATTGCTCATCCAGTAAATCCAATAGAAGTACTAATTGATGATTGGTTGTTAAAGACATGTTCGATCACCTCTTATCTTATTTTCAGCATTTTTATTAATAATATACACACATTATAAACAGAGAAAGGTGCTATATATGCGTCAACGACACAAACCGTGGGCAGATACATTTTTACAAGAGAATAATCATCTAGTTGTACCACAAGCACAGCAATATAAAGGGAGATGGAAAGAACTATTTGGTAACAATAACCCTGTGCATGTTGAAATTGGCACGGGAAAAGGACAGTTTCTAGTTGGGATGGCTCAGCAGCATCCTGATATCAATTTTATCGGGATAGAATTAGCTAAAAGTATAGTAGTAACAGCTGCGCAAAAGGTGTTGGATGCCCAACATAAGAATATTTTATTGCTAAATGAAAATGCCGCTGATTTCCGGGAAATTTTTGCTGATGGAGAAATTGCCTGTATTTATCTCAATTTTTCTGATCCATGGCCAAAAAACCGCCATGCTAAAAGAAGATTGACATATCAAAGTTTTTTAGAGCAATATCAAGAAGTTCTTGCAAGTAAGGGAGAAGTCATTTTTAAAACAGATAATCGTGGTCTCTTTGAATATTCCCTTGTTAGCTTCTCCCAATTTGGTATGGTATTAAACGAAGTCAACCTTGATTTACATGCCATAGAGGACCCTTTGAATGTGATGACAGAGTACGAAGAAAAATTTTCAGCAAAAGGGCAACCAATATATCGATGCCGGGCGTATTTCCCAGGCACTTAAGAACCTCCTAGTAGGTTCTTTTTAAATGAATAAAAATGGTAACGCTTGCAGTAATTTCGAAGCTTTTGCTACACTAAATACAGTATGGAAAGGGGAAAGGGTTATGGAGAAATTACAAGTAGGTAGAGCCACATTGACCTGGTTACGGGGCGGTGTTACGTATATGGACGGTGGAGCAATGTTCGGAGTTGTACCAAAGGCGTTATGGAGTAAAAAGTACCCAGTCAATGACAAAAATCAGATAGAGTTGCGAACAGATCCAATTTTACTGCAAATTGACGGTAAAAACCTTTTAATTGATAGTGGGGTTGGCATTGGGAAATTTACAGATAAGCAAAAAAGAAACTATGGGGTGCTCGAAGAATCTTTCATAGAACAGTCTCTTGAAGAACTAGGGTTAACCGTTGCGGACATCGATGGGGTTCTCATGACGCATATGCACTTTGATCATGCCTGTGGATTAACAGTAAAAGAAGGGGACACCTATCAATCTGTTTTTAAAAATGCAGTTATTTATACGACTGAAACAGAGTGGGCAGAAATGCGTAATCCTAATATTAGGTCTGTTAACACGTATTGGAAACAAAACTGGGAGGCCATCAAAGAACAAGTTCAGCCTTTCTCTAAACAAATGGAAATTGTGGATGGGTTACGTATGATACATACAGGTGGACATAGTGACGGGCATGCAATTGTGTATTTCCAAGACGGGGATGACAGCTTTTTACACATGGCAGATATTATGCCGACTCATGCGCATCAAAACAAGCTCTGGGCACTTGCCTATGATGACTATCCTGTCACAAGTGTACATGAAAAAGAGAAATGGATGGCTACGGGGTATGCCAATAAAACCTGGTATACCTTCTATCATGATGCATTTTACAGAGCAATAAAGTTTAACGAAGACGGCGAAAAGATTGATAGTGTAGAGAAACAACAATATACAGAGATTTAAATAAAAAAACCAGACGACTTAGTAAAGTGTCTGGTTTTTTTATTGTTTTTAGGCAGTTTGTGTAGCGCCTAGAACAGCGCCAGTATCCACGTCAACATGGAATTCATATTGTTTATTTTCTCCGTCGATGGTACGTGTTACCCCACCACGGTAAGCATTATAAAGCAAGCCATCTTTTTCTATTTCCTCTGGTTTCATGTAAATCCAGGATCCGCTTATAGGTCCTTGCTTTTTAAATGTTTCTTTTGCATGCTTCAGTGCTTTTTCAGGTGTAACACTTTGATAGTTATCGATTTGTTGTTTCGCCATATAGCCGACTACTGCACCGATTCCGGCGGCAAAGACTACTCGTTTTACACTCATTCTTCATCACCTCATGCTAAATTTTGTTTGTTAATCTCGTATATTATTTTCACTTAATAGTATAACTTATCCAATTAAAAATAGAAAATAATAAAATTCATTAAGTGAAAACTTCACTAAATAGCGATTTTTTTAACCCAAGCGTAAGGATAACTAATGGCCAATCACAGAACCCATGTATCTTGGTCGTTTTCTTCCCTGCTTCCCTTCTTATTTTTGCTCCAATTTCTTGTTCCGTAAGAACTATTAGTAGTTTTACGGTGGATAAAAGTGAATAGTGGAAAGAGAACGACACTTTCCGGTATACTAATAATATTACATACTTGAAGGTGGGATAAGATGAAGCAGGATACATTGGAGCTTTTTAGAAACTTGACTGAATTACAAGGGGCACCAGGAAATGAGCATGCCGTAAGGTCTTTTATGAAACAAGAGCTAACAAAATATGCGGATGAAATTATACAAGACAACCTTGGTGGTGTCTTTGGTGTGAAAAAGGGAGACGAAAACGGACCTAAAGTAATGGTAGCAGGTCACATGGACGAAGTTGGTTTCATGGTTACACAGATAACGAAAAACGGTATGATCCGGTTCCAAACACTTGGAGGCTGGTGGAGCCAGGTTCTTCTCGCACAACGAGTACAAGTGATGACAGACAATGGCCCAGTTGTGGGTGTAATTGGATCAATTCCGCCACATAATTTGACAGACGCGCAACGTCAAAAGCCGATGGAAATTAAAAATATGCTTATTGATATTGGTGCTGATGATAGGGAAGATGCGGAGAAAATAGGGATAAAGCCAGGACAGCAAATTGTCCCATTAACCCCGTTTACCCCTATGGCAAATGAAAAGAAGATACTGGCAAAAGCTTGGGATAATCGTTATGGTTGCGGACTATCTATTGAATTATTAAAAGAACTGCAAGGTGAAAAGCTACCAAACCAACTTTTCTCAGGGGCTACCGTTCAAGAAGAAGTTGGATTGCGTGGAGCGCAAGTAGCTGCTAATATGATTAAGCCAGACATTTTTTACGCGTTGGACGCGTCGCCTGCAAACGATGCTTCTGGTGATAAAGAGGAATTTGGTCAGCTTGGTCAAGGTGCACTCTTACGTATTTTTGACCGATCTATGATTACCCACCAAGGAATGAAAGACTTTGTTCTTGATACAGCAGAATCTAATAATATACCTTATCAGTATTTCATTTCCCAAGGGGGAACAGATGCTGGACGTGTTCATCTATCCAATAATGGGGTTCCTTCAGCAGTTGTAGGGATATGCTCTCGTTATATTCATACATCTGCTTCTATTATCCATGTAGATGATTACGCAGCAGCAAAGGAATTGATTGTAAAATTAGTAAAACAAACAGATGCTAATATGGTAGAACAGATCAGAAAGGCTTAATTTTTCAATGTGCTTGATCTGATTAAGTATATCTAGTCTAATAAAATTCTTTGTTCCAGACTTTTTTGCAGACATGCTATTATATGTTGCAAGAAAGTCTGGAGTTTTTACTTTTAGAAGAGGTGAAAAGATGAATATAGTAGTAGGGTCCAAAAATCCAACAAAAGTAGAAGCGGCTCGAGCAGTGTTTGCTTCCCATAGCATTGTCTCATTTGATGCTCCTTCTAATGTTTCCCCACAACCAATAACAGATGAAGAAACGAGAGAAGGGGCAATAAACAGGGCAAAACAATGTGCTAGCAACGATGAAGCAGACCTCGGCGTTGGTCTTGAAGGTGGCGTGATGGAAGTGGATGGGGAGCTCTTTTTATGTAATTGGGGTGCGCTTGTCACAAAATATGAAAAGATCTATACAGCTAGCGGAGCCCGTATCGCTTTACCAAGAGAGTTCGCTAAAGAACTTCATTTTGGCAAGGAACTAGGAAGTTTAATGGACGTTTATGCTCAAAGAGAAGGGGTCAGTAAAAAAGAAGGTGCTGTAGGTATTTTTACAAATGATCTTGTAAGTCGACAGGCGATGTTTGAACATGTATTAACATTATTAAAAGGCCAGTGGAAATTTTGGAACAAATAAAAAGCAGCGGAGTCGCTGCTTTTTTCTATGCATAGATATAGGCTAGTATTTCTAGTGCTTGATCAATTGTCTCAACGGTTACGTTTGCTTTATTACTCAACTCTTTTAATGGGTGTATTAAGGAATCTGGTCTCACAATAATGGTAGGTTTGTTTAGTGCTATAGCAGTGCTTGCATCCATTGCTGTATTCCATTGCTTGTATTGCTCTCCAAATAAAGCAATGACAACATCTGCTCTATTCATTAACACTTCTGTCCGCAAATTATTTACACTTGAAGCAGCATCGTCCTTGTATAGATTACTAGGTTGTTTACCAAGAATTTGTTCCCCTATGTTGTCTGAATGCTCATGGCTTGTTTGCGGGGAGACAAAATGGAGGGGGAGCTTCTTTTCCTCCGCTTTTTGTTTTAGTTCGTTTCGCCAGTCATCGTGGATTTGTCCTGCTAAATAAACAGTTAGTTCCATCATGTTCCTCCTCTATCTTTTTTTACCCCGGAGCAATCGTCCGTATGTCTCCCACTTCAAACATGAAGTGAAACCGTGATGTTTAATTGGGAGTAAACGGACGCTAACACCCCGATTCGTTCAACTAACAATCAGCGGGGAAGAACGAAGACCCCCACTGATTGAAGTTTCACTTTATATCGTATCGAAAATGACAGCCCTTGCAAAGAAATTAGCCTTCTGTGATAAAAGACAATACACTTTTGTTCCATGCGTTTTCATAGTACAATATTTCCCGATTGTATATGATGTAATAGGAGAAAGTTTAAATTTGTTCCAGCTAGTATAGCCTTGATAATTGAATCTAACTCAAAAGAAAGATATGATATGAAAGGGAGTTGATACAAATGAAAAATCTTGAAACAATTGAACAATTTAATGAATGGAAAAATAATGAAAATGTTATGATGTATTTCACTGCAGGCTGGTGTCCCGATTGTGTTGTTATCGAGCCGGTACTGCCAGAAATAGAGGAAGAATTTCCATCCTTTACGTTTATAAAAATAAACCGAGACAATTTTATTGAAATCTGCCAAGAACATGATGTATATGGTATACCAAGCTTTCTTGGGTTTTCGAATGGCAAGGAAACAGGGAGATTTGTCAGCAAGGATCGAAAAACGAAAGAAGAGATAGTGGAATTTATACAGGGACTTTCATAGTCAATATAAAAATCATTCCCTGTCCTTGATGGATGAAGTATGGACTAAGGAGGATGTAAGATGAAAATGACATCATTAAAATTAAAGCAAATTTTGCAGGAACGCTTGTCAGATACACGGTATCACACATCCTACAATCGAGATAAGGACACATTTCGTGTGGAGTGGAAAGAATCAAGACAAGGTATAACCATAACATTACCTAACGTTGTTGCGAAATATAATCAGCGAGGCCAAGAAGCAATAGAAGAGCTCGTTGAACATATTACAGAGGCACTGCGGATTATGAACGAAGAACACCAATTGGCTGGAATGGAAAAAAATATTTTCCCTGTTATAAGGGCTACCTCTTTTCCTAGTAAAACGAAGGCCAATAAAGAATTAATTAACAGGGAACATACTGCTGAAACCCGGATCTACTATGCTTTGGATCTAGGCAAATCCTACCGCTTAATCGACAAGGATTTGCTTGAAAGCGAAGGATGGACCGAAGATAGGATTAATGAAATTGCAACGTTTAATTTACGTTCACTCGATTGTGATTATAATAAAGATACGGTAGCGGGCAATGATTTTTATTTTATTGCTAAACAAGATGGTTATGATGCAAGCAGAATACTTAATGAAGCATTTCTAGAAGAAATGAAAGCAAATATGAAGGGTGAAATGGCTGTAGCTGTACCTCACCAAGATGTTTTTATTATTGCTGATATCCAAAATAAGACCGGCTACGATATTTTGGCACAGATGAATATGAAATTCTTTGCAGAGGGAAGAATACCGATCACATCTCTACCCTTTATTTACGAAGACAAGCAGCTGGAACCAGTATTTATTCTTGCAAAAAATAAACCAGAGAACAATTAGGGAAGGAAGAGTTAAATGGATGTATTTTATAACCCAGATGGTATTGGTGATGTACTTATCATTCCACTTAAAACCGGGGATCGTTACGAGCTAAAACATGATAAAGCAGGAGATATTACAAGAATTACGGATTCAGATGGAGCAATATTAGGCTACAACATATTTCAGGCTTCAAAGCATTTCACAAAGCTAACAAATGGAAAAAATACCATGACAGAAGTGTTGCTTGATGAGTTGAAGGAGTTATTTGCAGCAGAAAATGTAACGGACTCATTAGACTTTGACCTCTCACCGAAATTTGTTGTAGGTCATGTTTTAAGTAAAGAACCTCATGAAAATGCAGATAAATTAAGTGTCTGCCAAGTAGATGTGGGAAGTGAGACATTACAGATTGTCTGTGGTGCACCTAATATTGATAAAGATCAGTATGTTGTTGTTGCAAAGGTTGGCGCAACGATGCCAAGTGGTCTACAGATCAAACCGACAGAATTACGAGGTGTTCCTTCGAATGGTATGATATGTTCGCAAAAAGAGTTGGGACTACTAAATGCACCGAAGGAAAAAGGGATATATGTCTTAGAGGAATCTTATACACCTGGGGATACGTTCACATTTTAATGGGAGCCAAAGTGTAATTACTATGGTAAGCCAAGCGAGAACAACCTTTGTTAATACATGGGTTGTTTTTATTTTGAGATCTACAATCCATATAAAACCTGTTAGAATGGTAATACACGACTTATGTATGAAATGAGTGATTAAACATGTGGGATCAATGGAAGAAAAAGATAAAAACCCTCTTTGTTGAAGAGGAAGAGCAAGAACAACCAGAATTAAAACAACAACACAAACAAACACAGGATCTGCAGGCAAAGATGATGTACCAATACCCGAAAAAACCAGCTTTTCGGTTTCCTGTTATCCCAGATCAGCATGCAGATAATACTGATCCTTCAACTCCTGGGGAACGACCAAGAGAAGTTCATGTAAAACCAAAACGAACAGTTAACAAAGAAGAAAAAGCCTTTCCAAGTTACGGTAATAAAATTTACAAGAAAGAAATAGATACACCATTTAAACGTACAGAGGTGCCATCCCCTATATATGGGTTCCAGCAACGGAAAAAGAATAGTCATATCGAGGATGTTCCAGCGTTCAAGCGGAAAGAGGAGAGACTTACAAACGAACTACCGATCCTGGATGAACGACAGGAAGTGGAGGATGTAACCAATACATCAAACCTTGTACATAAAGAGACCAGTGTTGAGAAAATGGCCGCTACTATCGAAGAGGCACAGCCTGTGGTTAACGAACAAAGGGAGGAACCAGTAAAAGAACCGGTAGAGCAATCCTTTGCAAAAATGCACACAGAGACCAATGAAGAGCCTCAGGTAGGAACAAAAGAATCTTCGTCATATGAGAGAGAAAAGAGTAGCAGAAGCAATAGTACTGGTTCTGGAAACAGGACATCCGGCCAAGGCCCATTCAATGTCATTATGACACCAAGGGACAAGAAACAATTGTTTGAGAAACAAAAACAGCAAGAAAAGCACGTGCAAACAAGCAGTTCGCATAATAATTCTTCTATTGTGACGAGACAAGCCGAAGAAGAGATTGTAGGAAACACAAAATCAATTCCAAATCATCTCCTAAATGATCCTGTTCAAAAGGATAATGCTGATCATTTGTGGATAGAAGAACAGCAAGAATTACTGGAACAGACGTTAAAGCACTTTAATGTCCGGGCGAAAGTGGTTAACGCAACACAAGGCCCTTCTGTAACACGATTTGAAGTCCAGCCTGAGCTAGGCGTAAAGGTTAGTAAGGTGAAGAATCTAAGTGATGACTTAAAATTAAATATGGCTGCAAAAGATATTCGAATCGAAGCACCAATTCCTGGTAAAAATACCATTGGAATTGAAATCCCGAACCCTAACCCGCAAATGGTTGGTTTACAGGGGATATTTGAGTCAGAAGCTTTTAAAGGCAGTCTCTCCCCTTTAACGATTGCACTAGGATTAAGTATTGAAGGACAACCATTAATCACTAACATTCAAAAAATGCCACACGGGCTGATTGCAGGTGCGACTGGTTCTGGTAAAAGTGTTTGTATTAACACCATCTTAATCAGTCTTTTGTATAAAGCTAGTCATGAGGATGTTAAGTTTCTACTCATTGACCCGAAAATGGTTGAACTCGCACCATATAACGGTATTCCTCATCTTGTATCTCCTGTTATTACAGATGTAAAAGCAGCTACTGCTGCTCTGAAATGGGCGGTTAGTGAAATGGAATCCCGGTATGAGCGATTTGTTCAAGAGGGGGTCCGAGACCTTGAACGGTTTAACCAAAAGATATTAAAACAAGGTAGACCATCCGAAAAAATGCCATATATTGTCATCGTTATTGATGAGCTGGCAGATCTAATGATGATGTCACCACAGGATGTGGAAGAAGCAATTAGCCGTATTGCACAAAAGGCAAGGGCTTGTGGAATCCACCTTCTTCTAGCGACACAACGACCTTCAGTAGATGTTATAACGGGTTTAATTAAAGCAAATATTCCCACCCGGATTGCATTCAGTGTATCCTCACAAGTAGATTCAAGGACCATTTTGGACACTGGAGGCGCTGATAAACTACTCGGTAAGGGAGATATGTTGTTTATCGAAAATGGAGCAGGTAAGAGTATCCGACTACAGGGGCCATTTGTTTCTGACGAAGAGATAGAGCGGGTTACGAACTATGCCAGAGGGATTGCTGAGCCGAATTATTTGTTTGAGCAAGAACAGTTGCTCGAACAGATAGCAACAGATGACGAAGAGGACGAATTAATGGATGACGCCATTGAATTTGTGTTGCATCAGAACAGTGCAAGCACTTCACTTCTGCAACGACATTTTAAAATTGGTTATAATCGTGCAGCCCGCTTAATAGATGCACTTGAAATGAAAGGAATTATTTCGGGGCAAAATGGGAGCAAGCCACGAGATGTTTTAGCAACGAAGGCACAAATAGAGGAATGGCAGCTGAACGATTAGCCTTGTTTCCCATATCTTTTTTCTATATGATAAGAGAAACAGATTATTAGATGTAAGGAGAAACAAATAATGAAGGAAATCTCACAAAAATTAGAAGGGAAAATCAACCGGTTAACGAATAAGACATTTAAATTCGATGAACGTATTAGAGAAGGTTGGTTTTCCGCAGTATATTTTTTAAAAACAAAGGAAATAGCAGAAAACAAATTACCTGATAATAGTGTTACCATGCAATTTTTTCAGAAAGAGAGTGCTGTTTTATGTGGCACAGATGAAGCAATCGCATTGCTACACACTTTTGCCAAAAATCCAGAAACTCTAGAAATCCATTCGCTTAAAGATGGCGACAAAATTAGTCCTTTCGAGTCTGTATTAACAGTGACTGGAGCCTATCAGCAGTTTGGTTTCTTAGAGGGGATAATTGATGGAATATTGGCAAGAAGAACATCTGTCGCTACAAATGTATACAATGTCGTAAAAGCAGGCAGAACCTCCGGAAAGCAAAAGCCCGTCATCTTTATGGGGGATAGGGATGATCACTATACACAGCAGGCTGGAGATGGCTATGCTGCATTCATTGGCGGATCAACTGCACAGGCTACACACGCTATGAATGAATGGTGGGGGAAAGCAGGAATGGGAACAATGCCTCATGCCATGATCCAGATGTTCCGCGGTGACCTTGTTGCAGCTTCAAGAGCCTATCATGAAATGTACCCTGATGATGACCTTGTAGCACTTGTTGATTACAATAATGATGTTATAACAGATTCCTTAAAAGTTGCACATGAATTCGGCAGGGATTTAAAAGGTGTACGCCTGGATACTTCGCGAACGCTCGTGGATAAGTACTTCTTAAGGAATCATCATGTAATGGGAACCTTTGACCCTCGTGGCGTAAACCCTGAACTTATTTTTGCACTTAGAAAGGCATTGGATGATGAAGGGTTTGATTACGTAAAAATAATGGTTAGCGGTGGATTCACCGAAGAACGAATTACCTCTTTTGAAAAAATCGGAGTGCCTGTTGATATGTATGGTGTTGGTGGTAGCTTACTTAAGATCAACATAGGGTTTACCGGTGATAACGTATTACTAAACGGTACACCTGAAGCAAAAGAAGGTAGGCGCTATCGACCGAATCCCCGGCTTGAGAAGGTAGACTTTCTAAAATTGTAAGCTCAAGCTAATGGCGGCAACAACTTATTATTTAAATCCTTCTCTCATTTTGCTATAATAATAAAATAGGTGTAAAAATTTATCAGCTAATAGTTAAATAATCCTTTTTACGCACAATTTGGAGGTTCTTTTTATGACAACTTACCATTTTATTGGTATAAAGGGGACGGGAATGAGTGCTCTAGCTCAGATTCTTCACGATTCAGGTGAAAGAGTACAGGGCTCCGATGTGGAAAAACACTTTTTTACACAGGAAGCATTGGAGGAAAAGAACATTCCGATTCTCCCTTTTTCAGAAACGAACATTAAAGAAAATTTCACGATAATTGCAGGCAACGCTTTTTCTGATGACCATTCAGAAATAAAAGAAGCAAAAAGACAAGGTCTAACATTTTACAGGTACCATGAATTTCTTGGAGAATGGCTAAAACAGTATACGAGTATCGCGGTCACGGGTGCACATGGCAAAACGTCGACTACAGGACTCCTGGCACATGTCTTAAATGAATCGTTCCCTATATCCTATCTAATAGGCGATGGAACGGGCAAGGGACATGTTGACAGCCGTTATTTTGTATTTGAAGCATGTGAATATCGCAGGCATTTTCTTAGTTATGAACCGGACTATGCAATTATGACAAACATTGATTTTGATCATCCGGATTATTTCACAAGCATTGATGATGTGTTTGAAGCATTTCAATCTATGGCAGATCAGGTAAAAAAAGGAATTATAGCCTGTGGGGATGACGAAGAGCTTCAGAAAATCCAAGCCAAGGTGCCGGTTGTTTATTACGGCTTCGCTGCTACTAATGATTTCCAAGCTCAGAATGTAGTGGAAAATGAAGCAGGAACAACTTTTGATGTATTTGTGCGAAACACGTATTATGATACATTTACTATTCCAATGTACGGCAATCATAATGTCTTAAATGCGCTTTCTGTTATCGCGATTTGTCATTATGAAGAGGTTAAGGCAGAGGATATTAAAAAGATGGCGACATTCGAAGGTGTTAAACGCAGGTTTACGGAGAAAACGGTAGCCAATCAGGTGTTAATTGATGATTATGCCCATCATCCAAAAGAAATTACTGCAACGATTGACTCAGCAAGAAAGAAATATCCAAATAAAGAGGTTGTCGCTATTTTTCAACCTCATACATTTACGAGAACGAAAACATTTCTTGATGAATTTGCAGAAAGTCTTTCATTGGCCGATCACGTCTATTTATGTGACATATTTGGATCAGCCAGAGAAGAGGCGGGTAAGTTGACAGTGAATGACTTGCAACAGCGGATCGATGGAAGTGAAGTGTTACAGCTTGACCATACAGATGTTTTAATGGAGTATGATGATGCTGTGCTTGTTTTCATGGGTGCAGGAGACATTCAAAAATTTCAAGAGGCTTATGAAGAAAAGAAAAACGTACGAAACTAAACAAGTAGAAAAGAATCTGTTATCAGGTTCTTTTTTGCTTTTGGGAAAATTGCTCACCGTAATGTTTTATTCCTAGGGACACATGTTAGCCCTACCACAAACCGAAATGGTGTGGTGCAACCGCGATGTAAACGGCATTCATCGCTTTTGCAAATAATATTTAAAGGGATTTTTACATATATGTCGAATTAATAATAATAGAGGTAGTTTCACGAGCATGTTTAGTTCTTTTGTGTTAGGGTATTTATAAAAAAGGATTATTGTTGGTATAATTAATACGTATAAATTATACTTAAATGGCTTAATGGTTTGTCCTTTTTCATGCAAACAATGTCTAGTAGCCATACTATTGACAACAGAAGGAGTGATACTACAAAATGGAAATAATGCTTTATATTGCTGCATTGATTGTTGCGGTAGCGTTTGCAGTACTTGTTGTGTACGCAATTATGACCTTGAAAGCAACAAAACAAACAATGGACAATGTTAAAGACTCACTGGATGGTTTGAACACTCAAATGAAGGGAATAACGGATGAGACCACCCAGCTTTTAACGAAAACAAACAGACTTGCTGATGATGTACAACAGAAGTCTTCGAAACTTAATGGTGTATTTGATGGAGCGAAGGGATTAGGAGAGACAGTGAGAGATTTTAATAACTCTTTAAAACAGCTGTCTGGCAGTATATCTCGCACAGCAAATCAAAATCCTGAGAAAGCAACACAGGCAGTTAAGTGGGCCTCAACCCTAATGGAAGTATGGAAAAAGAAAAGTAAATAATAATAGTAAACATACAAGGAGGATATCGCATGGCTGAAAATAACAACATAAATACAAAAGATTTTATTATTGGTACACTGATTGGAAGTATGGTGGGTGCAGCAGCGGCATTATTGCTTGCTCCTAAATCTGGTAAAGAATTAAGAAGTGATATTAACCAGGGAGCAGGGCAAGTAAAAGACCGTGCCAATGAATGGAAAGACACTGCCCAAGAGAAAAGTGTTGACTGGAAGGATAAAGCGTATACTACTGGTGCTGAACTTAGACAAAAAGCAATGGACACAACTTCTCAGTTATCCAAAAGCGCGTCAACAAAAACGAAAGAAATGACCAGCACAGTAAAGTCAAAGCTAAATCGAAAAAAATCTAAAGAAGATCAGGCACAACAGGCAGCTAATGATGTGGCCGAAGCAATAGAAGAGGCTACAGAAGAGTTAGAAGCAGCTAAGAACCAAGGATAGTCATCATATTTTGTAAATTGAGTAATATTTAAAAGTGAAATAATAATAAGTATGCCGAGCATTTATTCAAACCTTTTCGTTTGAATGATCGCTCGGCATTTTTTATGACACCTAAGATATAAGGTAAACCATTACCAGGTAATCCGAAGCTGGTCACCATGTTGAATCTCTGCGTCAAAGGAAGCTGGCATATCATTTATATATAGTTTGAAATCCCCACTTACTTTACTAATATCTATATCAATGTACCGAAAGATATCTTGAAAAATAAAGGGCTCAATTTCTTTAGCTTTCATGCTTAAGTAGTCCAGATTATTCAATTCAGTTTCTGGCCGAACTGTCTCTCCATCTCGTTTTATGGAATAACAAGACTGTTCTAATTCAATGTACTGCCCATTAAAGTAAACGGCGGTGGTGTTTACAGCCTTTTTACCTAGCACAGTAAATAAATCAGATACAAGCGGGGTGCTAGCAGGTTCTATCGTCAGTTGATCGTTGTTATGAAGCACCTTGTCATCATTTGCTTGATTATTGTTAACAAAAATTCTAGTTTCTCCTATAGGGAGCTTTACTTCCTCGTCATTTACATAAACCGAGAAAGAATTGATCTGAAGTGATCCCTCTTTGTCAACATATGGCAAGAAATCTTTTACAGTTGTTTCATTTTCAAAGACAATGTTGTCTCGATCTTTAACAACATAGGCTTTAACTTGTTTCTTTCCGTTTACGAAATAATTGGCATAACGTTTAATAGGTTGATTATTAAAATAGATTACTTTGGATGGAAGATCACCAATAAGCTCTTCTAAAGTAATTAGAGCAGGGGAGCCATCCTCGCCTTTCTCTACCTCTACATTATCGTTATTCAGTATGGATTGTTCCACCGTAGTCTTAATGCCGTTCACAGACAGTTGTGGTGCCTGACCAAATTGCCCTGGTATTGTGATTTCCTTTCCATTCACGGTCACCATTACAGCGGATCCCGGGCGACCATACATTTTTTGAATATCTAGACCAGCCTGAATGAGGGCATCTCCAACGGTTAGTTGTTTCATTTCAAACATACGAACCTTTTGCTTATTTACATTAACAGTAACATAATGAACTGGATTTTGTTTTGCGGCAATTGCGATACCAATAGGTGTCACAAAATCGGGGCCTTTTGGTAAAGCCTCTGATGACACTAAGTTTTGAATCGCGTCAATTCCTCTAACTGCTACGCGGTTCTCTGGTAATCTTAGTTTATCCGCTAGAATTTTTGTGATCTCAGGTGTTAAACTACCACCACCTACCAACATGACGGCTTTCGGAGGATTCGCGTTTAAAAGAAGGATTTCTTCAGCTACCTTAGAAGCAAGGTACTCTACTTTAGAGCGTATTTCTCCTACTAATGCATCATAGGTAATGGTTGTTTCGAATCCGAGAATATCAGCAACCATGGCTTCTCCATCATTGACAATATCTCGTTTTGTCTGTTCAGCCAAAGGAAAGTCAAGGAGATATGCATCACTAATGGCTTCTGTAATTTCATCTCCTGCCACTGGAACCATTCCGTAGGCAGCAACTGTGCCCGCATTTGTGATGGCGATATCACTAGTTCCAGCCCCAATATCAACTAAGGCTACATTAAGCCTTCTCATTGACTCAGGAACAAGGACGTGGATAGCCGCTATTGGCTCTAAGGTAAGAGCGTCCATTTCAAGTGCTGCTCGTCCTAAGGCAGCCAACAGAGATTCCACTACGATCTTAGGGAGAAAGGTGGCAATAATTTCTACAGAAGCTTTCTCCCCACTCTGATCAATCAGAGATCCAATTCTTTCCTCATCAATTTGATAGTGTAAAATCGAGTAGCCAACACAATAATAATTATGATAATCTTCTGTTTGCTCCTCTTGAGCAAGCTTGATTTGGGCAGCTTGTACGGCACTTAACTCTAAGTGCTTGATTGTTTCCTCTTCTACAATTGGCTGTTGATTCAGCTCGATCGTAGAGGTTGCCTGAGTTGTTTTCAATGCTCTCCCGGCTGCAGCCACACAAACCTTATGTAAGCTTCCGTGTGTGTGTTCAAGCTTTTCTTTAACCTCACGAATAATATCCGATACGGCTACCACATTATGTATTTGACCATCTCGCATTGATCTTTCTGTATGTTCCTTTGTATAATAATCTATCACCTTAAATTTCGTTTCTTCTTTTTCTAAGATAATCCCTGTTACGGAGCGTGTTCCGATGTCTAAAGCAAAAATACGATCGTCCATCATAAAATAACCCTTTCCCTCATAATCTGACTCTATTATAAACTTTTAGAAACTTTTTATCGACAAAGAAATAGATATTAGCTATAATTGTCTCTAATTATTAAAAAACTGCAATCACAAGGGGAGTAGTAATATGAATGAAATGGATCAATTAAGAGAGCAAATGGACAGTGTGAATCTAGAAATCTTAAAGCTTATTAATCAGAGAGCAGAGATTGTACAACAAATCGGTCAAATTAAGGCAAAGCAAAGTATGAACCGATTTGATCCAGTACGGGAAAGAGATATGCTGAATCAGATTACTAGCAAGAATGATGGACCATTTCAAAAAAGTACAATTGAACATATCTTTAAGGAAATATTTAAGGCGAGCCTTGAATTGCAGGAAGATGACCATAGTAAAGCATTACTAGTCTCAAGGAAGAAAAAGCCTGAGGATACAGTCATTGAAATTAATGGAGCAACTATTGGGGACGGAAACACCCACTATGTGATGGGGCCATGTGCTGTAGAAAGCTATGATCAGGTAGATCAGGTTGCAGAGGCTGTTAAAAACAAAGGCATAAAGCTATTAAGAGGTGGCGCATTTAAACCACGTACATCTCCATACGATTTTCAGGGCCTTGGTATAGAAGGTTTACAAATCTTAAGAAAAGCTGCAGATAAGCATGGCTTAGCTGTTGTAAGTGAAATTGTAAATCCTGCACACCTTGAAGAAGCACTTGAATACTTAGATGTGGTTCAAATTGGAGCTCGAAACATGCAAAACTTTGAACTATTAAAAGCAGCTGGTGACATAAATAAACCAGTTTTATTAAAACGAGGCTTGTCTGCTACGATTTCGGAATTCATTAATGCAGCAGAATATATTATCTCCCGAGGAAATGGAAATATAATTCTATGTGAGCGTGGAATTCGAACATATGAAAAAGCTACACGAAATACACTTGATATCTCAGCAGTTCCTATACTGAAGCAGGAAACACACTTACCAGTAATGGTAGATGTGACCCATTCCACAGGGAGAAGAGACATCTTGTTACCTACAGCAAAGGCTGCAATCGCAATTGGGGCTGATGGTGTGATGGCAGAAGTTCATCCAGATCCTGCTGTGGCTTTATCTGATTCTGCCCAACAGATGGATATACCGATGTTTAATTCCTTTATGGATGATATTATAGATGTAGCAAATAAATTTAATCGATAATATAACAAATCCTTATGAATGTCGATTTAAAGGCTGAGCCATCACTTTGATGATTCAGCCTTTAAATTTTTTGTAATTTTTATCATTGTGGAGTATGATAAAAAAATATAGGTTGTTTAGTTAAATAGGAGGTAAAGGAAATTGAATATTACAATATACGATGTAGCGAGAGAAGCTAATGTCTCCATGGCAACAGTATCTCGCGTAGTAAACGGAAATCCGAATGTGAAACCTACCACAAGGAAAAAAGTGCTTGCGACAATAGAACGTCTTGGCTACCGACCAAACGCTGTAGCAAGAGGGCTAGCAAGTAAAAAAACGACTACTGTCGGGGCCATTATCCCCGATATTTCAAGTATCTTCTTTGCGGAGCTGGCTAGAGGAATAGAAGATATTGCCACCATGTATAAATATAATATTATTTTGAGTAATTCCGACCAAAATAAAGACAAGGAATTAGGCTTAATTAATACCATGCTAGAGAAGCAGGTAGACGGAATTATTTTCATGGGTGGAGATATTTCGGAAGAGCATGTGCAACAATTTAAAACATCTTCTGTACCAGTAGTATTGGCTGCTACCTATGATGAAAACGACGAAATACCTTCCGTTAACATTAATTATGAAGAAGCGGCTTATGAAGCGAC
Source organism: Oceanobacillus sp. M65 (assembly GCF_052246275.1). Classification (NCBI taxonomy): domain Bacteria; kingdom Bacillati; phylum Bacillota; class Bacilli; order Caryophanales; family Bacillaceae; genus Oceanobacillus; species Oceanobacillus sp. M65. Next base: position 24,296 of record NZ_JBQQCJ010000002.1, read on the forward strand.
TAAATACTTGCTTGAACGGGACAGCCTACCAGCTTTTGTTTCTGGCCAAGAAGATTCACATATTAATCTTCTTAAATACAATGGCTACAAAAAGGCATTGAAAGAAGCTTCTGTTGAGTTAGATGAAACACTTGTTGTAAAAGGGGATTATTCCTATGACTCAGGTATTGATGCAGTTAACCAACTGCTTGAGCTGGACAAGAAGCCGACCTCTATTTTTGTAGCCTCTGATGAAATGGCGCTTGGGGTCATCCATGGTGCGCAAGATAAAGGGTACAGTGTGCCAGAAGATATTGAAGTCTTTGGCTTTGATAATACAAGACTATCTACTATGGTGAGACCAACATTATCTACAATCGTTCAGCCGATGTATGATATCGGGGCTGTTGCAATGCGTCTCTTAACGAAATTTATGAACAAAGAAGAAGTAGATGATAAAAAAGTTGTGTTGCCACACCGAGTTGAAAAAAGAAACTCAACAAAGTAAAAAAGATGCCGATATAAAGAATAGAGAGAATCTTCATTCCCTTATTCCATAGTGACTTTGAGGAGAGAGAATATGAGAAAACGCGATATATTAACTCCTATCGGCATCACGTTAGGTTTTATCATGATCATGCTTGCCATAATGTCAAAAGGTGGTACAAGCGGCGCTACATTATTCTTGGATGTTTCATCCATCTTTATTGTAATCGGAGGTTTAGTTGCTTCCATGCTGATAAATTTTAAAATGGAGGAAATTAAACTCACTAGAAAGATTATTAGTGAGGCTTTTCACAAGAATGATCAGCGTCTTCCTGAGCTAATAGCGTTGTTTATCCGATTATCTGAGAGGGCTCGTCGTGAAGGCATACTTGCATTGGAAAATGAATTGGAAGATGTAGATGAGCCTTTTATAAAAAAAGGGGTCTTACTTGCAGTTGATGGGATGGAACCAGAAGTGATCAGCGATATTATGAATGCGGAAATCACGGCAACAGAGGACAGGCATTATAAAGGAAGAAATCTAATAGAAAAGGCTGGGGAATATGCTCCGGCTTGGGGAATGATTGGTACATTAGTAGGGCTTGTACTGATGCTTAATAATTTACAGGACCCGGCCAGCCTCGGGCCTAGTATGGCAGTAGCTCTTCTAACAACTTTATATGGTACGGTCCTAGCGAATCTTGTATTCGTCCCCATGGCAAATAAATTAGAGAGCAAAACAGAAGAAGAAGTATTTATTAAACAGGTTATCATCGAAGGAGTTATGGGCGTTCAGTCTGGACAAAACCCACGCATTCTTGAAGAGAAACTATCTGCTTTTCTTTCCAGTGAGATTAAAAACCAACAGACATCGGTTGAAGATGAAGGTTTTGTAGGAGAGAGAGTTAATGAAGCGTAGGAATATAAGGCGGAACAAAAACAAGGGTGCACCGAAATGGATGGTTACATATTCGGATATGGTGACCTTAATCCTCGTATTTTTTATCCTGTTGTTTTCCATGTCACAAATTGATTCGGTGAAATTTGAAGCAATCTCAGAATCATTTAAAAATCGAATGATTTTTGATTTCTACCCATCCCCAGTTCCGATGGAAAATCCAACTGAGCATACAAGGGATGAGGAAAGTGGTAAGAATTCGAATGAATTTGAGAATCCAACACAGCTGGAGAACAAACAAGATGATGACGATACAACACAGGATTCCTTGGACAACCTTATGGAAAATGTTGATCAATACTTAGATGAAAACGAGTTAAATAATGTTATTTCAGCTACCCGTACGGATCAAGGGGTCGTACTGGTGTTGCAAGAAAGTATATTGTTTGATTCAGGTGCAGCGGAAATACTGGCAAGCGGAAAACCTTTTCTATCAAAAATTGCTTCCATGTTAGACAGTTTGCCAAATAATGTTAAAGTGGAAGGGCATACGGATGATAGGCCAATAGACAGCTTTAGGTATCCTTCCAATTGGGAACTGTCAGGAGCTAGAGCAAGCAGTGTCATACGTTATATGATAGAAGAAAATAAGTTCGATGAATCACGTTTTTCTTCAGTAGGGTATGGAGATACTAGACCACTAGTTGAAAATACTTCGGAAGAAAACTGGGCAAAAAACCGACGTGTAGAGATTGTTATATTAGAAGAAAGCCAGGGAGATGATGAGTAAACGCCATCTCGCTGGCTTTTTGTTAGGAAGGAAATTAGGTCACATAATTTTTTTTGTGTATTTTAACATGCTTTGTAATAGCTTCTCATTTTTTTCTGTTATTTCTGCTCTTCGGGGTATGGAGACAATCTCTTTTTCATCTTGCCAATACGCTGGAAGGGAAGTAGGAGCTTCTTTTTCCCACTGCTTCAACCAGGTAGGAGGGATCTTTCCTGTAAGGACGTGGCCATCATGCATAATGTTCCAGAGTTGTCCCCATGCCCTCGGGACAACTCGCCAAATATCATACCCACCGCCACCTAGTGCAATCCATTTGCCACCACAGTATTCGTGCGCGATTTCATGCGCAATTTTGGGGATATACTCAAAACTTCTCATCGTACTACATAAATGAGTTAGTGGATCATAGCAATGCGCATCTGCCCCGTTCTGTGTGATAATAATATCAGGCTTGAAAAAACCAGCAACTTCTTTGATAGCGCTGTCATAAACGGAAATAAATGAATCGTCCTCTGTAAATGCATCTAGTGGTAAATTAAAGGTATATCCATGACCTTGTTTGAGTCCACGCTCATTTACATTTCCGGTCCCCGGGAAAAGGTATCTACCTGTTTCATGGATAGATAGGGTGCAGACATTCGGGTCATCATAGAAGGCCCATTGTACACCGTCTCCGTGGTGCGCATCCGTATCCACATATAACACCTTTAAATCATACTTTTCCCTGAGGTATTTTATTGCCACTGCTCCATCATTATAAATACAGAAACCAGCTGCTTTTCGTTTAAATCCATGATGAAGCCCACCTCCCAAGTGGAGTGCATGCATAGTCTGCTCTTCCATAACAGCATCGACCGCTGTCAGTGTACCGCCTACTACATAACTTGCAGCCTCATGCATATTCGGAAATATAGGTGTATCTTCCGTGCCCAGTCCAAATTGTGTAGCCTCACTGTCTGTTAACTGGGACTTACTCGCCTTTTTAATAGCTTGAATGTAAGCTACATCATGGAAAAGTGCGAGTTCGTCCTCTGTTGCTATCCGAGGAGCTAGCACTGCCTCTGCAGATAATTGACCTGTTGCCTCTAATAGCTCCTTTGTAAGCAATACACGTTTTTGGTTAAACGGATGATCTTTATTAAAGTGATAGTTTAACGTATTTTCTGAGAAGACGAACGCTGCGGAACATTTCATCGTTTTGGCCCCGGAATATTATTTGGCCACATTAGATCATACCCCGCATCTCTTAAATCCTGAATAATAGGGAGAGGATTCATCGTCTGGATCCGGAAAACAAGTATTTTGTAGGCGGGATCATCTTTATACGGATACACTAATACAGAAACAATATTTACTTTCCTTTTACCAAATATAGATGTAATTTCAGGAAGGATTCCTGGCCTATGTGGCACTCTTACTTCAATATGAGAGGAAGGCACATTCGTACCGGTAAGCTGAATCAATGTCTGAAGCATATCCTTTTCTGTGACAATGCCAACAAGCCTGTTATCCTTTCTCACAACAGGGAGGCAAGCAAATTCTTCATCATAAAAGATTCGAGCTATTTCTTCTACAAAATCAAGCGGATGAACGGTAACGACGGGACTACTCATAATGGTGTGAAGCTCATTTTTTAATTCTTCTGCCACTGTGTTATTTTTAAATATAGACGGAGAAGCATCGCGGATATCCCTGTCAGAGATAATTCCTATTACATCTTTATTCTTCTCTACAATTGGGATATGTCGAATACGATTTAGTTGTAAGATGTGCAATGCTTTTTCAATCGTATCTGTTGGTGACAAAGTAATCACGTCTCGATTCATAATTTCTTCTACTAGCATTTAAAGCCCCTCCCTCATATTGCGGTATTGATATCGCTGTAAGAAGCGCAGCTTATCAAAAGTCGTGACGGAATCATCAGTGACTTCTTTGCCGATTCTAACCATTAAGCAATTTGCTGGGTGTGAAATGATTTCTGGATCATCGGTTGGAGCGGGGAGGAGGCCACCAGTAGCCATCATCTTTTCCATCACTTTCCGGTAGTCCCAAATGCTTAGTTTCGTTCCATCCAAATCCCAGTGCCAATAATACTCAGTCGAAATAATAATATAATTCTCCATATAGTCATCCATCATGGAGACTTGCAATAAACCTGAGGCTAATTTGGCTCCCCGATAGGAGGGAACTACTTCAATTGCGCCAAGTTCCATAAGTTCTTCCATCTTGAACTCGGACCAGCGTTCCAGCGGATCAGGGTGCAAATAAGTCACATAACCAATTATTGTATCTTCGGTTCGGGCAACTATAATTCTTCCTTCAGGGAAATCGGCTATACTGCGTAGTGCTTCAAATTGTTTTGGAGCGGGTCTGAATGCAGTCAGGTGTTCATGAAAATGGAAGTTTCCAAGTTCTTCACTGGACAGGGGACCTTCAATTGTTATACTGTCTCCATTATTACTTTCACGGCATAATGCATGATAAGTTTTTGTATGTTCCAACTTTTTCACCACCTAATCTGTAAAACTAATACGCTTACATTCATTATACTAGATTACCGAACATTTATCCCGCCTCAACTGGCAGTAAAACCCCCACTTCAAGAATTTGGGAAGCAATTAAGCTCTAAATGGGGGATCAACTGCCAGTAAAGGTCCGATTCGTTCAACTAACATTTAGTGGGGAAGGTAGGGAAACCCCACCAAATGAAGTTTCACTTTATTTAGTAATAAATGTGAAAAGGGTGAAACTTATCCTTTTTCAAAGTGTTAGGACGCTGGGAAAAAGATCTATGGATAATCCCTCTTGTGATCTTCATTCACAATTATGTGTATTTCTCTACATAAAAAAGTCGAGCGAACTCAAAACTCACCATAGAGTTTCAAAAGATCGCTCGACTTGTTCGTTTGGTAGGAAACTATAGCCCAAGATATCACGAATAAGACGCGTTATTGTTCGTCCTCGCTATCATCTTGGTTACTTTCCTCATCCTTGACTGCTTTCTTCATCTTGATTATTTTCTTCTTCTTCTTCTTGATCGTTATTGCTTTCTTCTTGTTGTTTATCTTCTTTTTCGTTTTCGTTATTTTCATCTGCTGTTTCTTTCTCATTATCGGTTTCCTTGTTTGAGTCAGGTGTTTCGGGCTCTGGCTCAGACGTATTACCAACCATTATTTCTTTTGAGGCAGAGGATTCTCTACCGAAATAGTCAACAGCTTTTACGTGATAGATAGCATTATTGTTTCCGATGGTATAACTTGTTTCGGTCGTACTTCCTACAAGGCTAAATTTACCACCAGCCTTCGTAGCGCGATATACTCTATATCCTACCACGTCATTGCTGCCCGATTTCTTCCAAGTTAATTTGCTTCCAGATTTGTTTAAAGATGTCGGAGCGGAAGGGTCTTTTCCATCATCCTCAATGGCATCTCCTACTTCTGCTCCAGCTCCAGGTACACCAATCCTTTGCCACTTTTCTGTTTCGGTTCTAGGATACAATTGTGTAAGGTCCGGTAGCTTATCATACCCGTTTCGTTTAAGAAACTCAGGGCTAAACATAAGACCATCTCCTGTTACAAACTCATCAGGAGTATTAGCACCTGCAACTACTGCCTTACCATTCACGATAACAGAGCTTCCGCTCACTAAGCTGTCATCAGTTTCAGTTGGTACATATTTCGCATTAAATAAATCTGATTTTACTAGACCAGCTTTCTCGCATAATTCAGAAGGAAGCATCCCTGAAATCGCACAATAGCTTCGTTGGACAATACCGTCCGGACGTTTGAACGTTTCACTTGGTGTCACTAGCTCTGGATTAATTGCGGCAGCACTATTGATCAGCTCAGCCCATAATTTAAGGTTACGGTGACTATAATTTGTGCTCGCATTATTAATAGGACGGTTGTCATCATATCCAATCCATGTCCCGAAGGTAACGTTTGGATTTGTTGCAACGAACCAGGCATCATGATAATTATTTGATGTACCGGTTTTACCTGCCCAGTCTACACTGCCATTTGATAGCTGCGGTCTCAGGTAACCAGCTGTTCCAGAACTAATAACATCTCGCATCATATCAATCGTTAAATACGTTGTTTGCGGACTGAAAACTTCTACTGGCTCTGCTTTATGTTCATAGACAACATCGCCGTCTTGATTTGTTATCTTTTCAATCATATACGCGTCAGCGAATTTCCCGTTATTACCAAAGGTAGTAAATGCATTAATATTTTCTTCGAGGGTTAGTTCTGCTACACCTATTGATAGGGAAGCAATACCATACAGATCTTCGCTTATTGAAGTAATACCCATTTTCTCAAGGTACTTTTCTGCAGGATTAATATTCATAATACGAGAATAAATATCAGCAGCAGGCACATTATACGAGTTCTGCAGAGCAGTACGAGCAGAGACGATTCCATGATAACCACCACCATAGTTTCCTGGTTTGCCAGATGGCCAGCCAGGAATTTGCTTTCTTACGTCAGCGACAGGGGTGCCTGGTTGAACTTTTCCTTCTTCCATGGCGGGGGCATAATCTAATAATGGTTTCATCGTACTACCATTTGAACGAACAACATTGTCGGAAATATAATTAATATTGTTATTTTCGTCATATCCTCGGCCACCGACAAAGCTAATGATTCTACCGGTACTGTTTTCAATGAGCATTCCACCAGTTTGGACTCTTTGCTCTACTTCTTCTGTTTCGCCAGTTTCACTATTGGTCTCTGTAACGGTCACAGTTGGACCATAGTTATCATAGTTTGTCGCAACTTCTTGAAAAGCTTCATATATGTCCTTATCAATGGTTGTATGGATATTGTAGCCGTTTTTCCGTAAGTCTCTTTCAGCCTTCACTTCATAGTCTTCCTTTAGAGCACTATCCTTCTCGAGATCCTCTTTCGAGTAACCATCTTTCTCGGCTAGTTGATACATAATAACTTCTGTGGCCTTTTTTTCTACTTCAAAAGTTAAGTACGGATATTTCTCCACAGGGGAAGGGGAAGCTTCTTTAAAATCAGCCACAATATCATAATTGATGCTTTCATCATATTCTGCTTGTGTTATGTAGCTGGATTCGAGCATCCGGTTAAGCACTGTTTTCATTCGGTTAATTCCCCGCTGTAAACCGTCCTCGTCTTTTAGATCTCCTCCGTTAAGAAAAGGGGTGTAAGCGGATGGACTTTGTGGGAGCCCCGCAAGGTATGCAGCTTGTGCAATATTGACGTCTTTTGCATCCACACCAAATATTCCTTGTGCCGCTGTTTGTACACCGGCAATGTTGTTTCCAGAAGCGTCTCTGCCATAAGGGACAATATTTAAATATGCTTCAAGAATTTCATCCTTTTCAAAGAAGCGTTCCAGTCGCAAAGCAAGTAATATTTCTTTTGCTTTTCTTTCAAACGACACTTCATTGGTTAGGATTTGGTTTTTAATCAATTGTTGTGTAAGGGTACTACCACCTGTTTTTACTTCGGAATTTGTTACTTCCTGTAAAACTGCGCGCAGAATAGCCTTTGGCACAACTCCATGATGTTCTTCAAAGTTCTCATCTTCTGTTGCAATTACTGCATCCAGTAAGACTGGTGAGATGTTTTCTAGGGTGACCTCTTCCCGGTGTAAGTCAGACTGGACGTCGCCAAAATATTTGTCATCAGCAAAGTACAGCTTAGACGTTTCCTCATAGTTGTAAATGTCCTGTTGCATCGTTTCATAGGAGAGAACTGGCTCATCTTTTACCAAAGAGGCAAAATATCCAGCCCCTACGCCACCAGCAAAAAACATGCCAATGAAGCCAATTATTAAGAAAAACAGTAATACATTCCATCCTATGTCATAGGAAATCCGAGAGGAACGTTGAACCTTTCCAGATTTCCAGATTGATTTTAGCTTTTCCATATATTGATGAAACCGTTGTTTCCAATTCATCGCAAAACCTCCTAAAATACCTTTCTTATTATAGCATAATAATAGAATGGGGAGGAAAGATTTTCGGTTCGGTAATTGCTTTTTTAAATCAAATATGGTATAGATAAATACTATAAGATAATTTGTGTTGAAGGAACGAAGTAGTCGAGTAAATCCCTATTCTAGAGAACCGGCGGGTGGTGAAAGCCGGGATATATTTACTGACGAATTACATTCCGGAGCAATTTCGATCGTTTTGAGCGTTCGGAACGGTGGCAACATCGTTAACAATCCGAAGTGGCAGATTTTTAATTTGCAACAAGGGTGGTACCGCGTGTTAAACTCGTCCCTTTTTATAGGGGAGGGGTTTTTTTATTTTCCGCGCTAGAAAGTAATGACAAGGAAGTTAAAATTTTGAAGTCCCAAGTATAAGAAAAACATGCACATTCGTTTTTAGGATGAGCGAAGGCGAGTTTTTCTAATCTAGATAAAAAAATGGAGTGTGAAGAGAATGGATATTTTACAGGACCTTGAAACAAGGGGACTAATACATCAGACAACGGATCGTGAGGCACTTGAAAAGCAATTGCAAGAAAAACAGGTAACATTGTACTGTGGGTTTGATCCGACAGCAGATAGTCTGCATATAGGACATTTGCTACCAATTACAATGCTAAAACGTTTCCAAAAAGCAGGACATCGCCCGATTGCCCTTGTTGGTGGGGGGACAGGAATGATTGGTGACCCAAGCGGAAGAACAAGTGAACGCTCTCTTAACGAGAGTGAGGTCGTTAAAGGGTATAGTGAAAAAATTAAGCAACAAATTGCCGGATTACTTGATTTCGATAAGGGCGAAAATCCAGTCGTCGCTAGAAACAACCATGACTGGCTTTCAAGCATGACAGTAATTGATTTTCTTCGTGATGCTGGGAAGCATTTTGGGATCAATTATATGCTCGCAAAGGAATCCGTTTCTGCACGTATCGAACAAGGCATCACATTTACAGAGTTTAGTTATATGATCTTGCAATCCCTTGACTTTCTAAAGCTTTACGAACAGGAAAATTGTACACTACAAATCGGTGGTAGTGATCAGTGGGGGAATATTACCGCTGGTATGGAGCTAATTCGTAGGTCAAGAGAAAACCAGGAAGAGGAAATAAAAGTATTCGGCTTAACTGTACCACTTATCACAAAAGCCGATGGTACCAAGTTCGGGAAAACTGCTGGTGGAGCAATTTGGCTAGATCCAGAGAAAACTTCTCCTTATGAGTTTTACCAGTTCTGGTTAAATACAGACGACAGGGATGTTATCAAATTCCTTCGTTACTTTACTTTCATTTCAGAACAAGAGATGGAGCAGTTGGAAAAAGAAGTTAGTGATCAACCGGAAAAAAGAGAAGCCCAGAAACGTTTAGCTGAAGAAATGACAGTTATCGTTCATAGTCAAGAAGCATTGGAACAGGCAAAGAAAATTTCTGCATCTTTATTCAGTGGTGATCTAAAAGACCTCTCTGGTGCTGAAATTAAGCAGGGATTCAAGGATGTTCCAACACATGAGCGTGCAAAAGAAGAAGTTGGGCTAATAGACTTATTGGTTGAAGCAAAAATCTCTTCTTCTAAAAGACAAGCGAGAGAAGATATCCAAAATGGTGCCATTTATGTGAATGGAGAAAGAGTGCAAGACTTGCAACATACTATTGGCCAAGATGATCGAATCGAAGATGAATTTACCATTATTCGAAGAGGGAAGAAGAAATACACGTTGATTCGTTATGCCTCTTAATGAGTAGAACTTAAAAGACGGGAGTTGCTGTTGGATGCAACTCCCGTCTTTTACTAAAGTTTAATAGAAATAAAAAAACCTGAAATACTTGTTAACAAGCATTTCAGGTTTTTCTTTAAGAAACGATTAACGAGAGTAGAATTCAACGATAAGTGCTTCGTTGATTTCAGCTGGAAGTTCAGAACGCTCAGGGTAGCGAGTGTACGTACCTTCCATTTTGTCAGTGTCAATTGTTACATATTCAGGTACGAAGTTGTTTACTTCCACAGCCTCTTTAACGATATCGAGGTTTTTGGATTTTTCACGTAAACCAACTACTTGACCTGGTTTTAGACGGTATGATGGAATATCAACGCGTCCGCCATCTACAGTAACGTGACCATGGTTTACAAGCTGACGAGCTTGTCTGCGAGTACGGGCAAGACCCATGCGATAAACGATGTTATCTAGACGAGAATCAAGAAGGATCATGAAGTTTTCACCATGAATACCTTTCATTTTCCCAGCTTTATCAAACAAGGTACGGAATTGACGTTCGTTCAATCCATACATGAAGCGAAGTTTTTGCTTCTCTTGTAATTGTAAGCCATATTCAGAGACTTTTCTGCGTTGGTTTGGTCCATGTTGACCAGGAGCGTAAGGACGTTTATCTAGTTCCTTACCAGTTCCAGTTAATGAAATGCCAAGACGACGTGATTTTTTCCATACTGATCCAGTAAAACGAGCCATAAGACATTTCCTCCTTTTTATTTTATTTGCATAAAATAAGCGAGCGTGTTCCTATACGTTGTCCATTATGTTTTCATGTACCATCGCTCCAGCAGCTAAGAGTTACGCGATACACCTCATTCAAGTGATGAGGAACAAAATGGTTTCAAGCGTCCGGTTCACATAGGCTACTTTATTATTTTACACAAGGAATAGTATATAATTTCTTAGCTTATAAGTCAACCTTTATTGAGAAAACGAATTTAACGGGTAATATAATAGGAAATTAGGACTAGTTCGTTTATAATGATAACTAGTCAATTAGAGCACAATTCGTTTCGACATTAAGATAATAGGTGATAACTATGAAAAACACAGAATTGCTTATGGATAAGCTACGGAGTTTATACTTTGAATTGGCATCAACCCCCCTTGAGCAAAGTGACGCGAATACGCTATGTCGTGTTGCTGAGTGTATATGTAAAGTTCTCCCTGTTTCCTATTCAGGATTTTATTTGTTTAATGAATGGCAGAGAGAATATGAACTTTGTATATCAGATAGTCTTATCAGGGAAGTTCCTTTAAAAGAACATAGATTGTCAGAGAATGTCATGATGGGGGAGGAAGTTAACCATCAAATAATTCTAGAAAAGCAGGTCACCTTACTACATATTTTACCGGAAGAAGGGCCCAAAGCCATATTATGTATTGAACAGGAATTCCCAACTCCAGTAGAAGAGTTGGCAATTTTGAAGACGGAAACGGAGAAGTTAATTTCCCTCTTACAATTAGATGGAAGAAGGATGAGAAGGAATCATGCGTATTTATTTGAATTGACTTCCCAGCTGCTGTCTCTCACCACTCAAAAAAAGATATTAAGTGAAATTGTTCAAGGCCTTCGTAAACTATACCCGGAACTAGCATATAATCTTTTGCTCTCACAGGATACCGAGTTAGAAGCAGAACTTCCTGTCAAAACGATAGAATATAGTGATGATGTGATAAAACGTGTAAGTACTTTGGCCTTTATTTCAGGGGAAATTCAAATAGAAGAGCAATTAGATAAAACAGGCTGTTTCTTATATGCACCATTGGTAGGGAAACAAGGTGTATACGGAGTTCTACAGGTGATTAGTGATAAAGGAATGTATATTCCCGAAAAGGAAATAAACTTTATATCCCAGATTGCTAGTACTGCCGGCAAGGCCATCGAAAACGTCACGCTTTATGAAAAATCAAATCACCTTGTCTCTGATTTAAAGTTAATTAATGAAGCTACACACAAGTTGAACTCGAATCTTGAAATGAAAGAGATCATCAATCTTGTCAGAGACCAAGTAATGGATGTTTGTCATGCCTCAGAGGTCGGTTTTATTTATTACAACGGGGATAATGAAGAAAGGTTCGATGTCCTAACTGGAAGTACAGCGTTTTTTAATACGAATCCTGGAAGAAGATTTGCTGAGTATTTGAAAGACCATACAGATTGTAAGGGGGAGCCATTGCTTAAAGGGGATTTTGATAGAATAGATCGATTTCCATACCGGTCTATTATTGCTATTCCGATGAGCCATTCTGACACAGTTCATGGTATTATTGGGATCTTGCACGAACAACCATATTTCTTTTCATTTAATACATTTAAATTAATACAGTCACTCATACAGCATTCAACCTTAGCGCTGACAAATACAGTACTTAAAGATAAGTTGAAAAAGGCTGTTAAAACAGATTTTTTAACAAAACTCTATTCACGAAACTATTTAGAAGAAGAGATAATCGCTCATATGGCGACAGGTGAAATGGGAACATTAATTCTATTCGATATTGATGACTTCAAATCAATTAATGACACGTATGGGCATCATATTGGCGATAAGGTGTTGATACAGGTAGCGGACCTTGTTAAGTCAATTGTAAACAATCGTGATCTTGCAGCTAGGTGGGGAGGAGAAGAACTCGCTGTCTATGCACCTACTATCACTATTAACGAAGGTGTGCAAATAGCTGGATTAATTCGAAGTCAAGTCGAAAAGCATACAAATCCGTCTGTAACCCTTTCTTGTGGTGTGTCCTCATGGGAACATACGGTTACAGATACAGTCAGTGAACTCTTTATCAGAGCAGACAAGGCTCTGTATGAAGCCAAAAACAATGGCAAAAATAGTGTTGTTAGATACGTGAAATAAGTCTTAGATTACTAAAAGCCCGACGGTTACTCGGAATTCTTCTCTAGAATACGAGTTTCATCGGGCTTTTTATATCTTAAAGAATATCTATTTAACTTTATACCGGAGCAACCGTCCGTAAGACTCCTACTTCAATACATGAGGTGAAACTGTAAGTTTTTAGTGGGAGTAAACGGACGTTAACATCCCGATTCGTTCAACTAACAATCAATGGGGGAAGAATGAAAACTCCCACTGATTGAAGTTTCACTTCATCCGGCTAAATGCTTTTCAAGTACATGGACAAACTGTTCTAAGTAAGTTTGATCCACTTCGTCAAAACGGTCTGAATTCGGGCTGTCTATATCAAGTACTCCATAAATTGTCTCGTTAAGGATAATCGGTACAACGATTTCCGAGTTTGTCGCCCCGTCGCAAGCAATGTGTCCAGGGAATGCATGAACATCCGCAATGCGTTGAGTTGCTTTTTCTTTAATAGCTGTGCCACATACTCCTTTGCCGTAGCCAATCCGGATACATGCTGGTAATCCTTGGAAGGGCCCTAATACAAGTTCATCTTCTTTCCAAACGTAAAACCCTACCCAATTTACGTCAGTGAGAAACTGATTTAATAAAGCAGACGCATTCGCAAGTAAGGCGGTATGATCATGCTCGCCTTCACTGAGTGCATCTACTTGCTTCACTAATAATTGATAGTCCTTTTCTTTTTGGCCTGAGTATGCTGTTGATTGAAACATATATGCACACTCCTTTCATTGTAATGTATGGTAAGTTTGCTAATTCGACATCGTTAATTTTTTTGTCGAGCAAAAAATGCAGGATTACCCGTCTCTTTGTCGTAAAAGACAAGTAAGGAGTTGAATAGGATGAAACCAAACACATCAAAACAAAAAGTGATTGACGCAGCCTCGTCCCTGTTCTTTCAAAAGGGTTTTCATGGTACCTCGGTACGTGATATTGCAGAGCGTGCTTCTGTTAACGTGTCGCTCATCAGCTATTATTTTAAAGGAAAGCAAGGTCTTTTAGAATACGCTGTTTCGTATTATTATGAAGCATACTTGAAAGCGATAGAAGAAACTTTGCTCGAAACAGAACAGCTTTCTGCACTTGATCAATTGAAAGAGTTAATTTCAACTATTATACATTATAAACAAATGCATCATCAATTCTCCTGTTTTATTCATCGAGAACTGTCGTTGGATTCCGTGTTTGTTAGGGAAATGGCGGTAACATACTTGGCTAAAGAAAACTTCTATGTAAGCAAGGCGTTTGAAGCGGTTATTCGCGTTAATAAAAAGACAGACCCTGAGGAACGCAGTTTTTTACTCATGCAGTTTAAAGGAATGCTGACAACACCATATATATTGCATAATGAATGGAAAAATCAGGTGGTTGGACAATACTCCCACAGGCAATTTGCTGAAAAATACGTGAAGAGTATCCATCACTGGATTGATTTCGCTGCAAAAGAGCCTGCTGATAAGACTGCATCCTCTTAAAACGCAACTTTTCATACAATATGTTCATGAAAAATAAAGCATTATATGTCGAAGCTGCAAATTATTTGTATTTTTTTAGCCAAAAACACTACGAACATGGTATTATAAGTACTATCATATTAAATAACGGTTTTTATGTTCTTCAAGAGGCTCTTCAACGTTTCATCCTCTTAAATAGGAATATAGTTAGGAGGCAATTTATGGCATACTTCATAGGAATTGTACTAGTTATCATTACATTAATTATTATCGGTCTTATTCTCAGAAAACGTGTATACGATGTCGTGGATCGTTACGAGGCTTGGAAAATGGACATTATGGGTCGGAACATTGCCTCACAGTTGGGAAGGATTAAGACATTAAATTTATCCGGAGAAACGCAGGATAAGTTTGAATCCTGGAAGGAACGCTGGGAGCATATCTTAACGAAAGAACTTCCTGATATTGAAGAGCATTTATTTGATGCAGAAGAGGCAGCGGACAAATACCGTTTTTCTAAAGCTAAAAAGACATTAAATAATGTAGAAGAGATTTTGCAAACAATCGAAGCTAACATAGAGAAGCTACTTGCAGAAGTAGACATGCTGTTAGAGTCGGAAGAGCAAAGCCGAAAAGAAATGGACACTTTAAATCCTAAAATAAAAGCAATGAAAAAAGCACTTTCCCAAAACCGCTATCAATATGGAAAAGCCGAGCGATATTTCGATAATCAACTAGATACACTACAGGAAAAGACTTTGGTGTATGAGCAATCGACAGAGGCCGGCGATTATATGGAGGCTAAACAGGTTGTCGATGAACTAACTATCGAAATTCATGAGCTTGAGGAGCAATTTGACGCATTTCCTTTCTATTATAAGAAATGCAAACATGAGCTGCCAGCACAGTTAGATCAATTATTTTCCGGTCTTAAAGAGATGAAGGATGAAGGGTATCATGTCGAGCATTTGGCATTTGAAAAAGAGATACGTACATATCAAGAACGTCTAGCAAGTACAGTTGAAGCCATGGAAAAAGGCGAGACAAAAGAAGTAGAAGCAACTATGGAAGAAATGGAAGAACGTATAAAGGAAATGTACGAGCTACTGGAAAAAGAAGCACTTGCCAAGAGCTACCTCGACACACAGGTGCCAAGCTATCAGCAGGCTGTAGCAGATATGAACCAAGCTTTTCTAGACACGAAATCTGAAGTAGAGCAATTAAAGAAAGCCTATTACTTTGAAGATGGTGATATGGAACGTTATATGGCTTTAGAAAAGTCGATTGGGAAATTAACGGTTGAACTGGAAGAACTATCAGAAAAACTTACAAATGATAAAGCTTCGCATTCGGAACTTAGAAATCTGGTAGAAGATGGATATATCCAATTGGAGGAAATGAAAGAAAATCATGAAGCCTTCAAGGTACGGATCCGAAATCTTCGTAAAGACGAGTTGGAAGCAAAAGAGAAGTTGACGGAAATGCGCAATCAATTGTATGATATACAACGTAAATTAAAGAAGAGCAATGTACCTGGCATTCCGACCTTTATATGGAATTCCATGGAAACAGCGTCTGAGAAAAATAATCGCGTTATTAAAACACTCGAAAAGCAGCCATTGGATATGGCCGAAGTACAAAAGGCGTTAAGCGATGCTGCAACTGCCGTTGAGCAAGTAGCAGAGCAAACAGATATGATGCTTGAACAAGCGTATTTGACAGAACAGGTTATTCAATATGCTAATCGGTACCGCAGTCAATATCCATTACTTGCTGCAAAGTTAGCTGAATCAGAGCGCTTATTCCGTGCCTACGAATATGAGCTTTCATTAGAGCAAGCAGCCAAAGCAATTGAAGAAATTGAGCCAGGTGCTTTAAAGCGTATAGAGGAATATCAATTGACTGCAAATTAAGCGTAATATAGGTAGCTTAAATAAATATTCATTAAAAAGAAAAGGATATTATAGAAATATCCTTTTTCTTCTGTGTTCTAATATAATAAAAGGTTCATTGCAAGGAGTCCGTATTATGATTTATTTAGATAATAGTGCAACAACAAAGCCTGATCCAGGTGTACTAACTAGTTTTGAACAAATCTCAAGCCATTATTTTGCAAATCCATCCTCCATTCATCCTTTTGGTGGGGAAGCGGAGAAGCTATTGAATATGGCAAAGAAACAAGCAGCAGAGCTGTTGAAAGTGAAACAAGAAGAAGTTGTTTTCACTTCTGGGGGGACAGAAGGTAATAATATGGCGATTAAAGGTATTGCTTTACAGCACCAGCAACGCGGTAAGCATATTATTACAACGGAAATAGAACATCCTTCCGTATTTGAAGCATGTAAAAGCTTAGAATCGCTTGGTTTTGATATTACCTATTTACCAGTTGATCAATCAGGCGTTGTTTCTGCACTTGATGTGAAAGCAGCAATTAGGAAAGATACCATTCTAATTAGCGTAATGCATGTGAATAATGAGTTAGGGAGTATACAACCGATAAAGGAGATTGCTGACCTTGTTGCGACATACCCGAAAATATTTTTTCATGTAGACGATGTACAGGGATTAGGTAAAGTGCCACTTCCTTTGTCTCATTCGGGCATTAATTTATGTACGATGTCAGGGCATAAGATCAATGGACTTAAAGGCACGGGGATCTTATATGTAGACAATCGAACAACACTTTTCCCTTTATTTCACGGTGGTGAACAAGAACGAAACCTACGATCTGGTACTGAAAATGTGGCTGGTACTGTATCGATGGTAAAAGCTCTTCGTCTCATTAAAGAAAAAGAGGCTACAAGGCTTGCCAATCTATACAGTGTCCGAGACTTTCTTCTTAATTCTTTGACGGAAATACCTGAGGTAGTTATAAACACTCCAGATAATGCTGCCCCACATATTGTCAATTTCTCTGTACCGGGTACAAAACCTGAAGTAATGATTCATATACTGGCAGAGAAGGACATCTATATTTCAACCAAATCTGCTTGCTCTTCTAAACAGTCGGATGAGAGCAAAATTTTGGTGGCATGTGGTTTTCCTCGAGATCGAGCCATATCTGCATTAAGAGTGAGCTTATCGTATGAGACTACGAAAGAAGAAATTCAACAATTTATAGAAGTGCTGAAACAGGCAATACATCAATTTAAAAAAGTTATGGAGTAGATAATAATGGAATATGATCACATACTAATTCGCTACGGTGAAATGGCGTTAAAAGGGAAGAACATTAAGAAATTTATTATAAGACTGCAGGAAAACGTTCAGCAAAAGCTAAGAGCCTTTCCTAATGTAAAGGTAAAACGGACCCAGGGAAGAATGTTTATCATTTTAAATGGCTCAGATCCTGCCCCAATTATCGAAAAGTGTAAAGACATATTTGGTATTCAAAGTTTAAGCCTTGCTATAAAAGTAGAAAATGAACCAGAAGCAGTGAAAGAGGCAGCTCTTTATGCTTTGAAAAACAGTGAAGAGGTTAAAAAGTTCAAAGTGACGGTGAAACGAATTAATAAAGATTTCCCTATCCGTTCCCAAGAATTTAACCAAATCCTTGGGGGACACCTTTTAAGCAATACAGAAGGATACACGGTTGATGTCCATCATCCAGATTTAGAAATAAAAGTAGAAATCAGAAATGAAGCAACGTATATTACATCAAGTGTTGTAAAAGGTCTAGGAGGCTTACCTGTAGGGACTTCCGGGAAATCCCTTCTTCTATTGTCAGGAGGGATTGACAGTCCTGTTGCAGGGTATTTGGCAATGAAACGAGGCGTTCAATTAGAAGCTATTCATTTTCATTCTCCACCGTTTACAAGTGATCGAGCAAAACAGAAGGTACTGGATTTAGCAAAACAACTTACCAGGTTTGGTGGTTCCATTAAGGTGCATATTGTTCCTTTCACAAAGCTACAACAGGAAGTATTTAAGTCAATACCTGATGGCTACGCGATGACGATTATGCGTCGTATGATGATGCGAATCAGTGAGAGGGTTTGTGAGCAAGAATCCATCTTGTCCATGACAACAGGAGAGAATCTTGGGCAGGTGGCAAGTCAAACCATGGAAAGTATGAACACAATCAATGAAGTGACCAATTATCCCGTGATTCGTCCTCTCGTTACGATGGATAAATCTGATATTATTAACATCTCTCAGCAAATTGGGACATATGAGACTTCCATATTGCCGTATGAGGACTGCTGTACAATTTTTGTACCTAAAGCACCAAAAACAAAGCCAAAAAGAGAGAAAGCCAATTATTATGAATCCACAAAAGATTATACTGCCCTCATAGAGGAAGCAGTTTCTGGCATTGAAAAAGTAAAGGTTACTGCAGAAACAACAATCGAGCCAACGTTTGAAGATTTGTTTTAAATACAACTGATTTTTCTTCTAAGATATACCAGTTTAATCCGTGCATGTTTTTCCCTTAGATAACACATTCTATAGTTACCAAGGGAGGTGAACTAACATGGCAAGTAACAATTCTTCAAATCAATTATTAGTTCCTGGTGTTCAACAAGCATTGGACCAAATGAAGACAGAAATTGCTAGCGAGTTTGGTGTACAACTTGGTGCTGATACAACTTCTCGTGCCAACGGTTCTGTTGGAGGAGAAATTACGAAACGTCTTGTACAAATGGCTGAACAGCAATTTGGCGGACAGAAATAACAATTACAATTTTATAATTTATGGTTAGGACTGTCCGGAAACGGGCAGTCCTTAATTTTTTCCAGATTTAAGTAGAGAATAAATTTGAAAATTAAATATAAAAAGCTATATTACTTGCTAAACTGAAATATTCTTTTTAAAGTAGGACTTAATATATCTAGAGAGGAAGAGCACCTATGGGGGTACTTTGGTTTGGTGGAAACATTTACACGATGGAGAAGGAAGGAACTGCAATTGAAGCTGTCTACACAGAAGGAGGTATAATAAAGGCTGTTGGAACTTATGAGAAACTATACCATACTTATGCAGCGTCAATTGAACAAGTGGAAAACCTTCAAGGTAAGACAATGCTTCCTGGACTTGTAGATAGTCATTTACACATAATAGGCCATGGAGAAAAGCTGCTCCGGTTAGATTTATCTCAAATGAAATCAGCAACAGAAGTAGTGGAGGCGCTGAGCAATCGGACTGCCAATCTAAGTGAAGGTGAGTGGCTGATTGGGGAAGGATGGAATGAAAATCAGTGGCAAGACGCTTCCATCATACATAAAGAAGTGCTTGATAAAATTAGTCCCTATAATCCGATGATGCTATCACGTGTTTGTCGACACGCCATATTAGCAAACACCAAGGCAATGGAGCTAGCAGGCGTAATGGAGGAAAGTCCTGATCCTCAAGGTGGCATTATCGTACGAGACGATGCAGGAGAGACGACAGGGTATTTTTTAGATACAGCACAGGAACTCATTAAAAATGCCATGCCAAGTGTGTCACAAGACTATCTTGAGCAAGTTATTAATATTGCTACGGATGATCTCATGTCAAAAGGTTTAGTTGGTGGGCATAGTGAGGATTTAAACTATTATGGCGGTTTTCATAAAACATTTGGCGCATTCAAGAATGCCATTGATGGAAAGGCGAGAAAGTTTAAAGCACATTTACTTGTCCATCATGAGGTGATGTCAGACATGGTTGATGAAGGACTAGGCTATCTTGAAGGTACCGAATATGTAGAATTGGGTGCAGTTAAGATCTTTTCTGATGGCGCCCTTGGTGGCAGAACAGCATGGCTGACAGAGGAATACGCTGATGAAAAAGGGAATTACGGTGTGGCTATTCACAATGAAGAAACGCTTGAACAAATAGTGAAAGAAGCACGGCGACATGATTTACCAATTGCAGTTCATGCAATAGGAGATCAAGCTGTTGATGCAATAACTGGAATCATAAAAAAGCACCCATTGTCTAATGGGGCAAGAGACAGAATTATTCACGGACAAATACTAAATGAACATTCTTTACAAATGTTGAAAGAACTTCCCGTAGTAGTCGACATTCAACCTTCCTTTGTTTCATCTGATTTTCCATGGGTGCTCGATAGAATAGGGGATAAACGGTTGAGCTTGTCTTATGCATGGAAAACATTACTTGATGAAGGGGTAAAATGTGCGGGTGGATCAGACGCACCCATTGAGGAAGTTTCTCCATTATTAGGAATAGAGGCAGCTGTAACGAGAAAGTCACAGATTGATAATCAGGTATACCGTCCAGAAGAACGTTTGAGCGTGTTTGAAGCAGTAACATTATACACTTCAGGCAGTGCCTATGTAATTAACCAAGAGGAAACCAGAGGTAAAATCGCACCTGGATTTAGTGCAGATTTCACGGTACTAGAAGAAGATATTTTCCAAGTACAACCGGAAACCATTCATGAAATTAATGTAGCAATGACAGTTATAGATGGAAATATCGTATATAAAAACGCCCCCACTCCATTATAGGAGGGGGGGTTTGTTTTGCTAAGACCTAACTGCAAGCTTCGATCGGAAACCTACAAAAACGTTCGTTTAACGCGATCCCAGTATGAATTGTCTTTAAGCTTCACTGTTTTAATTGCTTTGTCACTAAGTGTTACATTTAGCTCATGAATATTTCGAATAGAATAGGCTTCATTATCCAAGCCGATAATCGGATAATCATTTCCGTCCTGAATGATCTCTAATGATAATTTTCTATCACTGTTAAGTACAAAAGAGGAACCGAGTGTTCTGTATCGATTATTATTAATGGAAGCGAGCTCCGACACTTGGAAGCAAGGAATTTTAGGATCAATAACCGCGCCATTCGTTGACTTGTTATAGCCTGTACTTCCAGTTGGGGTTGCTACAATTAAACCGTCACCCCGGAACGTTTCAAAATACATATCGTCAATTTTAACGTCAATTACAATTGATTTAATTAGAGTAGAACGAACACTTAATTCGTTTAGACATTCAAAGGATGTTTCACCATTAACCTCCACGTTGATTACAGGGAAGCGGCGAACCTCCATCTCTGCATGCCTCATTGTATCTAGCATGTCATCAAAGTTGTCCATATTAAAATCGCAATACAAACCAGACTCATTAGAGCGTGTAATTCCCGTGTATAGGCAATCCTCGCGAAAACCTGTTTTTCTGACTGCTTGCAAGAACATGCCATCTCCGCCAATACTGACGATTATATTTGCATTCTGTGGGTCCTCTACAATGTTAAAACCGTTTTCTTTTGCAAGGTCAAATAAAGTTTCTAATTTATTCTGTAATTCCTCATCCTTCTTATAATAAAAAAAGATATTTCTACGTTGCTCCATTTCTTTCCATACCTCCAATGCTAATTAGATACAACTATATCATATCATTTTGAAAGCGATTTAACCAAAAAGAGGAATATTGTAAGAGTAGAAAATGGCAATGTGTAGCAAAATAGTAATAGCTAACCAAATGAGCGAAATGGGGTTTCCTATGATCTGGTTCACGATTCTCCTTATTCTGTTATTAATTTTTTTGCTACTCATCACTCGTGTCTACGTTACTGCTAACCTTATATATACAACAGATAATCATTGGTTAGACCTTCGTATCCATGTGCTTCGTATTTGTGTCTTCCGCAGAAAAATACCTTTAGAAGCCGATGCTTCCCAGAAGGGCTCTCACAATATATCCTTTTCCAACGTGAGAAATGTATTGAAGCGGGAATTCAATATTGTGAAGGGGCTTGGAAAGTCAATGATTAACGTGCTAAAGCGTGTTCGTTTTCATAAACTTGTCTGGCATACAGAAGGAGGTACTGGTGATGCTGGAAGCACAGGACTTGTGGCAGGTGGGGTATGGTCAATCAAAGGTGTCATCATCTGTTACTTGGTACAGCATAGTCAGATGAAATGCAAACCTGTCATTCAAGTGGTTCCTCATTTTCAGCAACCATGTTTTTATACAAGAGTAGAATGCATTGCATCCTTAAGAATTGGGCAAGCTATTTACGCTCTCGTCCATATGTTAAAAAATACTGTAATTAAGGGAGAATCGTTTCAACCTAAAACTGAGGTATAGGAGGTAAATAATTATGGAAGAACATCCAATTCAAGGATTAATGACGACAGCAATGGAAAATTTAAAGGACATGATTGAAGTAAACACCATTATCGGAGATCCAGTTGAATCACCTGATGGAAGTGTTATTATCCCAGTTTCAAAACTAGGATTTGGTTTTGCGGCGGGAGGTAGCGAATTTAATGCCGGTAAATCACAAGGTGATAGTGAAGTAGAGTTGCCTTTTGGCGGAGGAAGCGGGGGTGGTGTTTCCATTACCCCTGTGGCGTTCCTTATTGTCAGTGAAAGAGGAATTAAGATGGTTCACCTTGATCAGCATACCCATATTTATGAAAAGATGCTTGATTTTGCTCCACAAGTTGTTGAGAAAGTGCAACAAATTATTAAAGAGTCCACACAAGGAAAAAAAACAAAAGAACAGCAATCTAGAAAATCCAAAGACTCCCCGTCTCAGTACGATATTTAAATGATGGGGCTTTCAATTTACAGAGTATGATGAATGTAATGGGTTTCAATAATTTATTGCTGAAATAAGGCAGAAATTGTTGGACAAGGCCCAAATTTATATTCATAATACTAAGGGAATACAATTATTTAGGAGGAATGCTTCATATGGCAAATGTTACATTCCATCAAGACCCTGTCACATTAGTTGGGAAAGAAGTAAAGGTTGGAGACAAGGCTCCGGATTTTAATGTTTTGAGCAATGATCTCAACTCTGTATCCCTTGGTGATTATGACGGGAAAGTAAAACTAATCAGTGTCGTTCCCTCGATTGATACAGGGGTATGTGCTGAACAGACAAAACGGTTTAACGATGAAGCGGATAAGATAGGTAATGTCAAAGTGTTAACAGTAAGTATGGATCTCCCTTTTGCACAGAAGAGATGGGTCAACAAGCACGAAATTAACAGTCTTGATACACTATCGGATCACCGGGATGCAAATTTTGGTCAAAACTACGGTGTGTTGATAGAGGAATTACGATTGTTGGCGAGATCGATTTTTGTTGTTGATTCGAACAACAACATCACATATGTTGAATATGTCAGTGAAGTAAGTAACCACCCTGACTATGATGCTGCATTAGATGCTGCCAAGAAAGCAGAATAATCGACTCCAATCTCTCTCGCTATTTAGTTGAGAGAGATTTTTACTGTGAAAACACTTTCAGCAAATTTCATAACATGTTTAGCTACCATTGCTTTGTACATAGCCATTTGTTTTGGTACAATAGAAACGCTTTAGGAACGAATGGAGGATTGTAATGGGGAAATCAAATGTAGAGCTATTATATGAATGGCTAGATCAAACAACGAACCTTATTCAACAACAACGTCATGAACCGTATTTGGATAGCCTGGCAACAACTATGGAAATTTTGTTTATGCAGGAAATACCAGAGAATCAAGATGACATAACTTCACATAAATTGCAGCAATCTATAACAGAACTTGAACTAGCGGATTTTTCAAAAGAGGATGTTCGAAAAGCGACACAGTTGGCAATGCTAAAAGGGATGAAGGATTCAACTCAACAGCAACATTTGATGACACCTGAAACCGTAGCTTTGCTTGTTGCGTATTTCGCAGAAAAGGTTATGCTTGCAAACGAAAAGGTGCGGATATTTGATCCAGCAGGTGGCACTGCTAACTTGCTATCCACAGTGCTTGATCGATTACAACAGCCGGTTGAAGCATTTGCTTCAGAAGTGGATCCTACGTTGATACAGCTTGCTGTTATGAATGCTAATTTACAAGAGAAACAAATCGAATTTTTCCATCAGGACAGCATTCGACCGTTTTTACTAGACCCAGTTGATTTGGTAGTGGCAGATTTACCAGTAGGCTATTACCCTGATGATGTTCAAGCAGCACAGTTTGAGCTTAAAGCTGAAGAAGGACATTCATATGCCCATCATTTATTTATTGAACAAGGGATGAATTATACCAAACCAGGCGGCTATATGATTTATGTCGTACCTGATTTTCTGTTTGATAGTGATCAATCGGACAAACTCCACCGTTACATCCAGGAGTATGCACATATTGTTGGGGTCGTTCGTTTACCTGAAAGTGTTTTTAAATCTGAAAAGAATGTAAAAAGCATTCTCATTCTGCAGAAAAAATCGCAGGATTCTCGTCCGCCAAAACAGCCTTTGCTTGTGCAAATGCCATCATTGAAAAACAACAACGCAATGGCAGATATTTTAGGACAAATGAATAATTGGTTCCAAACGTATAATAAGGAGTGAGCAACAATGAGTAATGTATTGGCAATTAATGCTGGTAGTTCATCTTTGAAATTCCAATTAATAAAAATGCCAGATGAGGAAGTAATGGCAAAAGGATTAGTAGAACGTATTGGTCTTCCGGAGGCGGTTTTCACCATTGAAGTTAATGATAAAGAGGATAAATTTGTTGGAGACATCCCGAATCATGAAGAGGCTGTAAAGAAATTATTAGCTTCACTAACGGATACAGGCGTTATTAAGTCCCTTGATGAATTAGATGCAATTGGCCACAGAGTGGTTCATGGCGGAGAAAAATTTAGTGATTCTGTCAAGTTGACAGACGAAGTAATTCAAAGTATTGAAGAGGTTTCAGAGCTTGCGCCACTTCATAACCCTGCCAATTTAACTGGAATTAATGCATTCAAAGAAATCTTGCCGAATGTGCCAATGGTAGCAGTGTTTGATACAGCATTCCATCAAACGATGCCAGAATCATCTTACCTATACAGTCTTCCATATGATTATTATGAAGATTATGGGATCCGAAAATATGGTTTCCATGGTACATCCCACAAGTACGTTTCACAACGCGCTTCTGAGCTAATGGGCGTTCCACTTGAGCAATTAAGACTAATCTCATGTCACTTGGGTAATGGTGCTAGTATTGCTGCTATACAAGGTGGAGAATCTATTGATACGTCTATGGGCTTCACCCCATTAGCTGGTGTGACGATGGGAACACGTTCTGGAAACATTGACCCGGCACTTATTCCATATATTATGGAGAAAACTGGTAAGACAGCGGAAGAAGTAATGGACGTTTTAAACAAAGAAAGTGGAATGCTTGCACTTTCTGGATTCTCTAGTGACTTGCGTGATATTGAGCAACAATCAGGAGAAAACAAGCGTGCAGAACTAGCACTTGAAGTTTTCGCTGGTCGTATTCATAAATATCTCGGTTCCTATGCTGCAAAAATGTCTGGTGTAGACGCAATTATCTTTACAGCAGGTGTCGGGGAGAATAGTGCAACAATCCGTGAAAAAGTGTTACATGGTCTGGAATTCATGGGTGTATATTGGGACCCTGCACTAAACCAGATTCGTGGAAAGGATCAGTTCATTAACTATCCGCATTCTCCAGTTAAGGTTATTGTTATTTCGACTAATGAAGAAGTTATGATCGCTCGCGACACGTTGCGATTAGCTTAGATTTTTATAAAGGTTTTGCCATTATGAAGTGGCAAAACCTTTTTTTATCGGTTGATTTGTTCCATTTGTTAATTTTAAGTAGACATGCTGTTTTTATCTTACAACTAACACGTCACACGAGGCATATCGCGTAATACTTTCGGAAACACTTCCAATTAAAAATCGTTCAACAGCACTCATTCCAGTAGCCCCACATATAATGAGATCTGCTTCGAAATCCTGTGCAATATCTTTTGCTATTTTGACCTTTGGGGAACCATATGCTACAGAGCGGACCAGGTCCATAACTCCAGCAGTTTTTGCATTTTCAACATACGTATCAAGTAATTCTTTAGCATAGCTGTCAGCTCTTTCGGAGAGCGTACGATCATATGCCTCTGCGGAAGCAAACGTACGGGAATCCACTACATGTGCAAGAATCAAACGAGCATGATTGCGTTTTGCAATATCTAGTGACTTTTTAAAAGCTTTTTCAGACGCCTGAGAGCCATCTACAGCTACCACAATATTTTTATATTCCATGCTACATCTCCCCCTTTACTTTAAGTATATACCCATATAATTTGAATCACAATTGAAATCTTTTATCTTATATAAATTTTCAGTACTTTTCAAATGGCGAGAAGAACTCAATTGGTTTTACTGGAAAGAAGTACGTAAGATAACATGTCACGATTATGGACAACCTATAATTGGAGGTGATAATCTTGAGTAAACAAAAGAAAGATAATTCTCCAGAAAATATTTTTGAAGATGAGAAAGGCGTTGCAGCTGTGCAAAACCAATTAAATGAGAGCTATCAAAGTGGTGTTGTTGAACAGCTGCACAACAATAAAAACATTCATACTTTTAATAACCGCAGAAGATAATATGAAGAAATAAATCCTTCTTTTTAAAGAAGGATTTATTTCTTCTTCCCCTTTGCGTAAGAATTTGGTAATGTAGCTTTAGGTACATAATGTAGTATAATGTTAGTGTGTTGTAAGTGCTTTCATAAAAATGATTATAATTACACAGAAATTGGAGGGCGAGAGCGATGAAAATAGGGATTCCAAGAGAAATTAAAAACAATGAAAACAGAGTTGCTATGGCACCTTCCGGGGTGCATACGTTATCTGATGCAGGACACGAGGTATATGTGGAAACAGAAGCCGGATTGGGATCTGGCTTTACGGATGAACAATATATAGAAGCCGGTGCTATTATTCTGGAATCAGCGCGGGAGGTTTGGGCGCAGGAAATGGTCATGAAAGTTAAGGAACCACAGCCTGAGGAGTATGGATATTTCTATGAAGGTCTTATCCTTTTCACTTATTTACATCTTGCAGCAGAGCCTGAGTTAACGAAGGCATTAATTGAGAAAAAAGTGGTAGGAATAGCTTATGAAACTGTACAACTGGACAATCGTTCCTTGCCATTGCTTACACCGATGAGTGAGGTAGCAGGAAGAATGGCCTCACAAATTGGCGCTCAATTTTTGGAGAAGCCGAAGGGTGGAAAAGGAATTTTATTAGCTGGTATTCCAGGCGTTAAAAGAGGGAAGGTAACGATTATTGGAGGCGGAGTCGTAGGAACAAATGCAGCAAAAATAGCTGTTGGTTTAGGTGCTGATGTCACAATCATTGATTTAAGCCCGGAACGTTTACGTCAACTTGACGATATCTTTGGCTCTAAAATTAATACGATGATATCCAATCCGCTTAATATTGGACAAGCTATTTCAGAATCGGATCTAGTTATTGGTGCAGTACTGATCCCAGGTGCCAAAGCTCCGAAGCTTGTAACAGATGAAATGGTGCAACAAATGCCCGAAGGTTCCGTGATTGTAGATGTTGCCATTGATCAGGGCGGCATTTTTGAAACGAGTGACAGAATTACAACACATGACAATCCTACTTATTCAAAACATGGTGTTCTCCATTATTCGGTGGCAAATATGCCTGGCGCTGTACCGAGAACTTCTACTATCGGTTTAACGAATGTAACGGTTCCGTATGCACTTCAACTTGCTAATAAGGGGTATATAAAAGCCTGTTTAGACAATGAAGCTTTGTGTAAAGGGGTAAATACGTTAGATGGCTACGTGACGTATGAAGCTGTCGCAGCATCACACGGACTTGAGTTTGATGATGCACATGTATTGTTAAAAAGATAAAAGTAAAGCCTGCAGAGTATCCTGCAGGCTTTTGCTTATCTCTTGTCTATTCAATAATTTGTAGATCCTTTGGATATGCGGTTAGGATCTCTGCACCTTTATCTGTCATGTATACCATGTCTTCAATTCGGACGCCACCTTGTCCTGGCACATAGATACCTGGTTCAATGGTATAGCACATTCCAGTTTTCAGTGGTAGTGTGTTATTGCTGTGCATGGACGGATATTCATGTGTTTCAATACCTAAGCCATGCCCTAGACGGTGGGTAAAATAGTCACCATAGCCCGCGGTTTCAATATGCCCTCTCGCAATTTGGTCGAGCTTTCCAACAGAGGTTCCGACTTTAGAAGCCTCAATTGCTTTTTGTTCAGCCTGCAATACCGTATTGTAGATGTTTTCTTGCTCTTCGGTAATTGATTTGTAGGCCACTGTTCTGGTAATGTCTGAGCAATATCCTTCAAAAATAACACCAAGATCAAATAAAACAATATCGCCTTTTTCAATCTTTTTCATACTTGGTGTTCCATGAGGTGAAGCAGTTTTTGTTCCAGATAGAGCCATCGTATTAAAGGACATTTCCTGAATGCCTTGTTTCTTCAGCTGATATTCAATTTTTGCAATCAGTTCCAGCTCACTTACGCCCTCCTGAATTGCTTCTACTCCTGTTTTGACACCGAAATCAGCTAGTGCTGCTGCCTGCTTTAATAAAGTGTATTCTTTTTTATCTTTTACCACTCTTAAGTTGGCCAATATTTCCTTACCATCGCGAATAGCTGTATCCGATAAATACTGTTTTATTGCTTCGTAACGTTCTAATGTAATTTGATCATGTTCCAATCCAATGGAGGCTGGGACTTGGTTGGAGTTTTTGAGCCTTTTGGAGAAAAGTTCCCATGGGTTTTCGTGATCACGGTAGCTAATAATTTCAAATTGCCAGCCTGCTTGTTTTGCATCCTCTACTTCCATTGATGGTACAATAAGAATGGGATCCATGCTGTGAGATACATACACTGCAATTAAACGCTCATGTGGCTCCGTATAGTAATTGCTTAAATAATAAAAATTTGCTTTTGATGTAATGAACATACTATCAAGATCTTGTTCCTTCATGCTTTTTAATAATGAATCTATTCTACTTGTCATATAGGCACTCCTTCATATGTAGTGTTATACTAAAGTATAACAGAGAATCCCAAATGTAAAAAAATATTACTTTTTGAAACCAAATTCTATTTAGAACGTAATACCTAATAGCAACAAAAGATATAATGATGTGAGGTGAGTTAATGGGGCTATTTTCCAGGATCTTTTCCAAAAAAAAGAATGATACAGCAGCTCCTCAAGAAAGAACAGTGCTTTCCATCAAAGTTGGCGATATTATCACCTATGACCTTAGGGACTATGAGGTTGTTGGAAAGATAACATATAGAGATGGGAGCTATGAGTGGTATAGTTATCAATTGCTGGAAGGAAATGATACCATTTGGTTAGCGGCTGAAATGGATGATGAACTGGAGTTAGGAATATATCGAAAGGTACAACTTCCGATTCAAAAGCCGTATCCAAAAGAAATAACGTATGAAAACAGCACATACTACCTGGAAGAGACAGGTTCAGCTAGGGTGACGGGTGAAGGAAGAAGCACCTCTTTAAATGGTTCAGAAACCCACTATGCTGAATACATGGATGAGTCAGAGCAAAGCTACCTCAGTTTTGAATCATGGGGTACGGAAATAGAAGCCAGCTACGGTTATGCCATTGAAGCTTATGAAATTAAAATATTAGCAGGATCTAAATAGGAGGAGAATATATATGTTTAAATTTTTTGGTCGAATGAAAACAGTTGTAAGTTCAGAGTTAAATGCCATGCTTGATAAAGCAGAAGACCCGGTGAAAATGCTTGATCAATTTATGAGAGATATGGCGGAAGATATTAGGGAAGTAGAAGCAGCTGTTGCCAAGCAGATTGCCAATGAAAAAATGTTGAAAAGAAAAGCCAATGATGCTCAGGCAATGGTTGAAAAAAGACAAAAACAAGCAGAACAAGCGATAGAGGCAGGTAATGATGACCTAGCTAGACGCGCACTGGAAGATAAAAAAGATCATGAAGCTACAGCAACTACTTTGAACGAATCTTGGAAGCGTGCTGAACAAGATGCTACTTCACTTCGCTCAAAGCTTGATGAAATGAAAAAAGAATATCAAGAAATGAAACTGAAAAAGGATTCATTAAAAGCACGTGCTGAATCTGCAAAAACGAGAACCAAAATGAATCGTACGATGTCTTCTATCGGTAATGATGATTCCAAGCGTGGATTTGAGCGTATGGAAGAGAAAGTGATGCAATTTGAAGCAGAAGCTGAAACAAGTGAAGACATGTCACAAGCTAGTCGTACACTTGATGATGAGTTTGAAGATTTGGGCAAAAACGAAGTGGATGATGAACTAGCAGAGTTAAAGAAGAAAATGGGAAAATAAATTAGTTGTTAATAGGAGCAGTACTGCTGCTCCTATTAATAATATAAAACTTTAGTAGAGAGAGGGGGATTTTATTGTACAAAAAATGGCTGTTACTTGGAATGGTAATCATTATGCTAGGCGTACTTTCAGCATGTGGTCCTGGTGGTATGGAACAAGATGCCAATGTTAGTGCGAGTGATATGCCGGATGAACCGAGCAAATCTGAACTAGCTGCCGCTATAGAATCAGACAACAGTAATGAAATTGATGATTTAGTAGAGGAACATTTCCCTCTGCTTGATGTAGTGAATGGTGATACATATGATGCTGAAATATTTGCCACACAGCGTTTTACTAAAGAAGAGCTCGTATCATTGTTTTCTTCCGCTATAGAGCCGGAGAATGTAAGTGAAGAAAAAGATAATCAGCAAATCATGGTTTATCCAAATGACTTTGTTACACTGAAGCATAGTGAAAGCGATGATAACGTAATTTTAATTGAAGTGGCCAGTGAAGAGTTTGTTCGAAATAATTACTCACCTAGTTTTCTGCAGACGTATTTTACCTATCGACTGCTCGACAGTTTCTTAGGGAATGGCTGGAGCAATCGTAGAGCACGTTCTTGCCAATCAGGGGATTGCTATGGTGGTTATAAAAGTGGAAGTTACGGAGCGCCAAGTCGTGGAAGTGGAACATTCCGTGGAGGCGGTCCAGGTACCGGAAAATAAAAGGAGGGTTTTTAGATGCAACCATTTATTGATACACTAATTTATTTTGCAATATCGGTCGTAATCGTATTAATTGGACTTATTATATTTGAAAACATGACAAGAAAATATAAAGACATGGAAGAAGTTAAGAATGGTAACCAGGCTGTTGCATTATCCATTGCCGGAAAAATAATCGGGATTTGTATTGTCTTAGCTTTTGCAATTTATCATAGCATTCAGATTCAAGAAACCATTATTTGGGGACTGTTTGGTGTTGTTCTCCAAATGATTGCATATGGCATTTTTGATCTGTTTACTAGAAAATTTTCTGTAGAGGAACAATTACGGGAGAACAACCTTGCAGTTGGTATCCTTTCCATGGCTGTATCTATTGGTTTAGCATTAGTCATCGGTGCTTCCATAACCTAAATAATATGGCGATTGTTTAAAACGGATTAAAATGGCTTCCGACGTTATCTGACGCGGAAGCCACATTTATTTTCATGGAAGTAAGAAGATGGAGTGATTAAAAGTGAAAGATGCAGCTATGAAGAAAAGTACCATTATCTACTGGGCTTCAGGAATTGTATCCATTTGCGGTATTATATTTGAAGTCCTATTCGGCGCACTGGGGTCTTATATATTAGGCGATGGTGTAAAACAATACACGTTAACCATTTCTCTTTTTCTTACTGGTATGGGAATTGGGGCAAGTCTAAGTGAAAAAGTAATGAAAAACCTGATTATTTCTTTTATTTGGGTTGAATTTGGAGTAGCGATAATTGGTGGCTTCTCAAGCTTTACTATGTTTGGAATTACTGCAATCGCACCTGAGGGGACAGATGCCTTCTATCTCTACTTTATCACCGCATTAGTCGGTGCATTGACAGGTTTTGAATTGCCTATATTAATTAGGAAAGCAAATGAGATAGGAGTATCGCTTAATCGAAGTACAGCTAGAGTCTTATTTTCTGATTATGCCGGTGGTCTAGTTGGAGGTTTGCTATTTGTGTTCCTATTACGCCCTCAATTCGGTATGGTAAAATCAGCCTTTTTAGTTGGTTGTATTAACGTAACCGTTGCTTTGATTGTGTTATGGCTTTTTCGAAAAGAAATTCGCCATTTTATGGTGCATGCTGTCTGTGGTGTCGTTATCGCATTGTCGCTTATTCTCGGACTGTTTTTTGGAGAAGAACTCGCCTTTAGCTTTGAACAGAAGTTATATAAGGATCCAATATTACATATGGAAGAAAGCAGCTATCAAAAAATCATCCTTACTCAGGATCAGAAAGACGTGCGCCTTTATTTGGACGGTTCGTTGCAGCTTAGTTCCACAGATGAATATCGTTATCATGAAACACTTGTGCATCCAGCAATGTCCTTTATAGATGAGCCTAAAAACGTGTTAATTTTAGGTGGTGGGGACGGGGTTGCTGCAAAAGAGGTATTGAAATATGATGCCTTAGAATCGCTCACTTTAGTGGATCTTGACCCTGCTGTTGTCGAATTAGCGAATACAAATAAGCAGCTATTGAAATTAAATGAGGGATCTTTAAAAGACCAAAAAGTGACTGTGAAGAACATGGATGCTTTTAAGTATCTTGAAAATAGTGATGAATGGTTTGATGTTATACTCGTTGACCTTCCAGACCCCAATAACGAAAGTTTAAACAAGCTTTATACCAAAGAGTTCTATTCGTTGGCAAGAAACCACCTAACAGCAGAAGGGGCAATGATGGTACAGGCTACAAGCCCTGTTTTTGCTAGAGAGGTTTATTGGACGATTTCTGAAACGATCGCTTCTACAGGTCTTAATACAGAGAATCTACATGTGGATGTGCCCAGCTTCGGTAATTGGGGATTTGTCATGGCGAGCAGAGAGGAAATTGATATTGAAAACCTGACAATTGAGCACGAAACCAGGTTCCTAGAGGAAGATATGTTAGGTAGCTTAACCGAATTCGGTAAAGATGAAGACCAAGAGATTATTGGGAAGGATGGGGAGGAAACGGTGTTAAAACCAAATACTCTAATCGATCCTCATCTAATTCAAATTTATGAACGTGCATGGGAAAATTACTAAACGGGTAAAGGAATAGAGAACTTCTTATAGAAGAATAGTAGGGAGACAATCTTTAAAAAAGGAGCGAGATAGCATGAAAGTATCTTATCATGGACATTCCGTAGTAAAAGTAGAGACCGCCACACAGACGATCCTTTTTGATCCATTTATCTCAGGTAATGAGGCATGTGATTTAAATGCAGACACAATTAAAGCAGATGTCATTCTGCTCACACATGGACACAATGATCATGTGGGAGACACATTTGAAATTGCCAAGCGAAGCAATGCTTTAGTCGTGGCACCTAATGAGCTTGCAGAGTACTTAGGCAATAAAGGATTGAGGACACACCCCATGCATATAGGTGGGAAGCACACTTTTGAATTTGGCCAAGTAAAATTCACACAGGCATTCCACGGTTCTGCCTACACGCAAGAGGATGGATCAACCGTCTACACTGGTATGCCAGCAGGTATCTTATTAACAATTGATGGTAAGACCATTTATCATGTTGGGGATACAGGATTATTCTCAGACTTAAAATTAATTGGTGAAATGAACGACATAGATGTCGCATTTGTACCAATTGGTGATAACTTTACCATGGGACCAGAAGACGCATTGGTTGCAGCAAAATGGATAAACGCTAAGACAACAGTGCCAGTGCATTACAATACCTTCCCAGTGATCGAGCAAAATCCAGCCACATTTGCTGAGAAAGTGAGTGTAGGAGAAGGGAAAGTAATGAAAATTGGGGATGTTTTGGAGATTTAACTAGGTGCTATAAGAAAAGCCAGGGAGCAGGTGCTCTCTGGCTATTTTAGTTGATAGATATTATACCCTCCAGGAGAGAAGCATTGCTTAGCGGGGTCCAGAACTTTTAAATTAGAGTATAATGGTTTTTTAAACTCTGCCTCACCCTTAATACACATTGTACCTGCTCCCCATTCTGGGGTTATTGGACCATCAAATGTAGCATTACCTTCTACTATAATTATCGAGTTTTCTTGGAAGTGAAGCGATTTGTGGAATCGTGCGTCTCCTTTAATTTCCAATGTAGCATTCCCCATCATGTTAACATTGTTAAAAAAATCCCCATCTTTTCCTACCTTAAGGCTATTATTTTCTTGTAAGTTAAGATCCTTTTGAGACGAAAATGACCCATTAACATCCAAAGAGGCATTTCCCATAAGTTTTAAGCCGTTCTTAAAATTGGCATCTTTTCCGATTTGGGTAGTAGTGGACTCTTGTAATACCATATTTTCTTCAGCTATTAAATGACCGTCTATAGAAAGGTTACTTGCCCTCTTTATAGTTGCTGGACCACTGAGCTTAGCACTTTTCTTTACAATTAAATTGGCATTTTGTTCGAGGTTTAGCGATTGGTCGGTGAACAAATTATGTTCAACTGTAAATTTTATTTTCTGAAAGATAGATATGTTGTTAATAAACCAAGCACTACCGTCATGGACGGTAGGATTTAAACAAGAATTCCATTCACCTATTTGGTAACGGCTGAATTTAGTATTACCATAATAGTCACAATCTCCCTCTTCTCCAGGTGAATAATCTTCTTCGTCATTTTCTACATCATCAATATCATCGCTGTCTTTTAGTTGAATAGCTAGATTATAAGGCTCCGATTTGTTCCAAGTCGTTTCAGTTGTATATGTTTCATCGGTCTTACTTTTGACAGTTAGTTTAACCTGCATTGGCTTTGAATTATTAGCGTTTGTAAAACAACCATTTTCCTCTATTAATTCTTGATCACCATTTGTTAAGTTAATAGAAACTACTTCTAGGTCACCGTGTCTTCCGTCATAACAAATACTACGACCTTCCGTAAACTGATTTCTCATCTCATTAAGTAAAACATTGGTATTTTGTTTTAACGATATATTAGCACTTGCCTCTTTTTCACTGCCTAATAGTTGCGTTAAGACACCAGCAGATAATGTGATGACAATTGCTAATAAACCAAGTGCAGCAAGGAGTTCAACAAGTGTAATCCCTTTTTCATTATGAAGTTGTCGAAAATTCATATTTTCACATCCAATTAAGTGCTATAATAGGATAAAAGTCACACATGAGGCGTGAATATTGATATGTACAATAGAAATTTTAATAATAATAGTGGTTTTACCCTTATAGAAATTATAGCATCAATCGCCCTGATTGCACTAGTTATAACTTTACTCTTGCCAATATTACCACAAATTTCGCAGTGGACTAATAATACGGAGAATGAACTTACTTCTAGTAATTTAGTAGGTCAAGTGGCCTATGATGTTAAAAATGATAGAGTAGAAGATTGGTATCCTACCCCTGTCAAAGAGTGTAAAGGGGAGGAAAAGGGAGTTTCATATAAGACCTACACATTAAATAATATAAATTACCAGAGTACTATAGGTCTTTGTAAAGAGGCATCTGTTAATCTGTATCGCGCAGAAATAAAGGTTTATGGGGAAAACAATAACCTTATTAGTGAGTCTTATACATATATAAAAAGTGAGGAAAAACCATGAACTTGAAAGGTGAAAGAGGCGCGGCGCTAGTCCTAACTCTTTTAATGATTACATTACTGCTCTTATTCGTAACGTTGTTGTCTGGACAAGTTATTCAAACAACAAAACAAGTTACGACAACAGAAAAACGTATTGATGCAGAGTTAGTTTCGCAAATGGGGATAGATTATGTGCAATCTGTTTTAGAAACGTATGAATATAATGAGGTCCAAGATGTAATGGATTATTTGTCAACAAAATTGGATGAGTACTTGCAAATTTCAAAAACGGGAAATCCGATCCTTATATTGGATGAAGCCAGGCAGTTCGAAATTGAACTACCAGACCCTCTTCCTAAGGTTATTGAAGGAGAAGATTTAGAAGTTACCTATATAAGTATTGGTAGATCAATGGGTCAGACTATAGAAACTAACGATACTATTACGATAACCTTTGAAAGGGATGAATAATTTGATCACACGTAAACGTCTTGGAGACCTGCTACGTGACGCGGGACTGGTTACAGAACAACAAATAAACGAAGCGCTTGAAAATAAAAAAAGCAACCAAAAACTTGGTGATGCCCTCCTCGAGCATAGCTTTATAACAGAAAAGCAATTGATTGAAGTGCTGGAATTCCAGCTAGGCATTCCACATGTGTCGCTATATCGATATCCAATCGATGAAAATGTCCTGCAATTTGTAACAAGGGAGTCTGCTCAGCAAAATTTGATTATGCCATTGCAGATTAGTGGTACGGAACTAATGGTTGCGATGAAGGATCCAATGGATTATTTTGTTATTGATGATTTGGAAATGGAAACAGGTTTTAGCATTTCTCCTGTTATCGCTGCCAAGGATGATATCTTATTTGCGATCAATAAATACTACTACAAAAACGAACCGGAAATGATCGATAACAATAAAAATGGGGAAGCGGAAGCTCCGATTATTCAGTTGTTTGACCAGTTGCTTACTACTGCTGTTCAGTTAAAGGCGAGTGATATACATATCGATCCACAGGAAGCAGCCGTTCAAGTCCGTTATCGAATTGATGGGAAGCTACAAACAGAGAAGATTGTTGCCAAGCAGATGCAAAATGCCTTGATTGCCCGGATAAAAATTTTGGCAGACTTAAATATTACGCAGACGAGGTTGCCGCAGGACGGAAGAATTAGAACGACGGTTGGTCTAACACCAGTTGACCTACGAATCTCTTGTCTACCAACAGTGTACGGAGAAAAGGTTGTTATTCGAATACTGGATTTAAATCAAGCATTAAAGAAAGTTAATGAGTTAGACTTCTCGCAAAGCAACCTCAAAAAATATGAAGATTTAATAAGCCGTCCTTCAGGTCTTGTGCTCTTAACAGGCCCTACAGGTTCTGGAAAAACTTCGACATTGTATGCTGCACTTCATCAATTGAATTCAGAAGCGGTTAATATCGTGACAGTAGAAGACCCTGTGGAGTATCAATTAGAAGGAATTAATCAGGTACAAGTGAACAGTTCTGTTGGATTATCTTTCTCAAATGGCTTGCGTTCGATTTTACGACAGGACCCGAATGTAATCATGGTAGGGGAAATTCGTGACCAAGAAACAGCAGAAATCGCAATCCGCGCTTCCCTAACAGGTCACCTTGTTTTTAGTACCCTTCACACCAACAGTGCAGTTGATGCGATTCCGCGTTTAATAGATATGGGAATTGAACCATATTTAGTTGTGTCTTCTTTATCAGGTGTCGTAGCCCAAAGGCTTGTTCGCAAGCTTTGTAGAGATTGTTTAATAGAGCGGCCTGCAACAGATATGGAAAAGGAGATCTTTGAAAAC
The DNA here is from genome assembly GCF_052246275.1 of Oceanobacillus sp. M65. Taxonomy (NCBI): domain Bacteria; kingdom Bacillati; phylum Bacillota; class Bacilli; order Caryophanales; family Bacillaceae; genus Oceanobacillus; species Oceanobacillus sp. M65. The sequence goes on from NZ_JBQQCJ010000002.1 coordinate 61,734, forward strand.
AATGGAATGAGCGTAGAACACGTCTATGATAGTGAAGGTTGTTCCGTTTGTCATCAACGCGGTTATCGTGGAAGAATTGCAGTTCAAGAGGTGCTTGTAATCGATGATGCAATTCGCGGAATGCTATTGAATAATAGCTCTATGGCTGACATAAGAGCCTATATGAAAACGCAGGGAACAGCATTCCTGATGCAGGATGGATTTGAAAAAATTAAAGCTGGAAAGACGTCAATGGAAGAGATTATGCAAGTTTCCATCCGATTGTAAGGGGGAGAGAGAATGCGTAACAAAATTGAAGGATGGCTTACAGAAGCATATAACAACAATGCATCAGATGTGCATTTAACAATTGGGAAAGCCCCCGTTTTCCGAATAAATGGCAAGCTAGTTGAACAGGACAAGCCCCGGTTAAAACCAACAGAAACGACGCAAATTGTACAATCTATTATACCGGAAACTTTATGGGAAACGTTAGAGACGACGAGAGAGTTAGATTTTTCTTATGGCATTCAAGGAGTTTCCCGATTCCGGATAAATGCCTTTTATCAGCGCGGGGAGTTATCGTTAGCAATTCGAATTATTCCGAACCGTATTCCATCAATTGAGGAACTGAACCTTCCTTTAGTAACAAAGGAAATTGTTCAGGAACCACAAGGTCTTGTTCTTGTTACGGGGCCGACAGGGAGTGGTAAAAGCACGACACTTGCTTCCATGATTCATTACATTAATCAGACAATGCAAAAACATATCATTACATTGGAAGATCCGATTGAATATATGCATACTCATAATCAATCAATTATTGATCAACGTGAGGTTGGATTTGATACAAAGAGTTTTGTAAATGGCTTAAGGGCTAGCTTAAGGCAGGATCCGGATATCATTTTACTTGGAGAGATGCGTGACCTTGAAACGATCTCTACAGCTATAACAGCAGCGGAGACAGGTCATCTCGTTCTTGGAACGCTACATACAACAGATGCCGTTTCTACAATAGAGCGGATTATTGATGTGTTTCCACCAGCTCAGCAAACGCAAATACGTATTCAGCTGTCAACGATTTTAAAAGCGGTAATTTCTCAGCGTCTATTGGTCACAAAGGACCATACAGGAAGAAGGGCAGCAACAGAGGTGCTTCGAAATACTTCCGCTGTAAAGAACCTTATTCGAAATGAGAAATTGCATCAAATCCAAAATGTATTACAAACTTCAAAAGATCATGGAATGCATACATTAGATATGGAATTGAAGCGACTTCTGCAAGAAGACCAGATTTCCATGGAAGCAGCAGCACCGTTTATGCAAGGAAGGAGCTCCTAGTATGGACTTTCAATATGTCGGCAAACGGATGTCGGGTGAACGAATTAAAGGGAAAATTGATGCCGATTCAAAGCATCGAGCTCTTAGCGAATTAGAAAAACAAGGGCTTTTAATTACACGAATTGAAGAAACGAAACCGTGGAATAAAGATATTATTTTAATTAAGCGTGTAAAAAACAAAGACTTTGTTCTGTTCCTGAGACAATATTCCACACTGATTCATGCTGGGATTACCATAACGGATGCTACAAATACGATGTCAAAACAAACCGATAATTATGCGCTTCGTACGGCCTTAGATGATATGCTAAAACAATTAGAGCAGGGTGTCTCGCTATCTACTGCAGCAGAGAAACACTCCAATGTTTTTCCTAAACTACTTGTAAATATGATTCATGCTGGAGAAGTAAGTGGGAAACTAGATGAAATTCTAAGCCAAATGGCTGCTTATTACGAGAAAGAATATCGCAATAAGCAAAAAGTCGTCTCCGCATTGCTTTATCCAAGTGTGGTAGGTGTCATTACATTATTTTTAAGTGTGTTTTTACTAGTATTTATTGTCCCGCAATTTGTAACTATGTTTAATTCGTTTGGGGAAGAAATACCTCCGTACACGCAATTTATTTTAAGTCTTAGTGATTGGCTTGGCGTTTATTGGTGGAGCATTGCTCTCCTTATAGTATTACTAGTTTTTTTCGGGAAATATATGTTACGATATGATAGTTTTCGCTATCAGATAGATACATATAAGCTACGTTTTCCTTTTCTTGGGGTTCTTGCGCACAAGGGAGCACTGGTCCGGATGACGCAAACATTAAGCACATTGGTTAACAGTGCAGTTCCTATATTGGAAGCAGTAGAGATAACAGAAAAAGTTGTTGGGAACAAAGTGATACAAGAGGTATTGCATGATTCTAAGGAAAGCCTAAGTGAAGGTGAGTCGATCACAAAACCAATGAAAAACCACTGGGTGATTACTCCACTAATCATTCAAATGATGCAAATTGGTGAGAAAACAGGAACTTTGGATCAAATGCTAGCAAAAGCGGCTTCTTTTTATGAAGAAGAAGTAGAACAATTATCAAATAGAATTAAAACGTTAATAGAGCCGCTTATGATTATTGTTCTTACGTTCATAGTAGGTGGTATCATAACCGCTGTTGTTATACCGATGTTTTCTATGTTCGAAAATTTACAATAAAAATGTGGTAATTTGTAATTTTGTATAATATAATAGTACTAGGTAAATAGACGGATGCTATGAAGGATTATCTCTATTTGGGCACTTTGATAATCCGGAGCAAGTAGTGCAACCGACCTGACTGTGTTACTAAATATACATATTTAGAGAGGCGGGGATTTTTATGCTTACACGCATGAAAAAAATGTTGAAAAAAGAAAAAGGATTTACGTTGGTAGAGCTTCTAGCTGTTATTGCTATTTTAGCTATTATTGTGGCGATCGCTGTTCCTACGATTGGGAATGTGATTGATAATTCAAAAGCCGAAGCTACAACAGCGAATCAAGAGTTGGTTGAAAATGCTGCAAGGCTTGCTGATGTTTCGGGTGTTGGACCTGCTGATTCTGAAGCGGGTTATACAATGAAAGAACTAGTAGATGCAGGATTCCTAGACGTTGATCTTGAAGATTTTGAACTTAAAGGTAATGTGAAAATTACAACAAGCGATGATGGCGGAAAAACTTTTAAATACGAATAATTAATATAATTAAAATACAACAATGCAACGCCCTTGCCCCAAAGCAGGGCGTTTTCTTCAATTATAAACATCTTTAACATGAAGGAGTACATAAATGGAAAGTGTCATGATTCTGTTATTTTTTGCTTTAGGCTTGCTCTTTGGGTCTTTTTTTAATGTGGTCGGACTGCGGATTCCAAAGAAAATTCCTTTTGCGAATGACCGTTCCAGATGCCCAAACTGTGACCATCAACTGGCCTGGTATGATAATATACCGCTTTTATCATTCGCCTTACAGCGGGGTAAATGCCGATACTGTAGAAAACCGATTTCCACCATTTATCCAGTTGTTGAGGCACTGACAGGCGTGCTTTTTGCACTTAGTTACATACAAATTGGATTGGACAAGGAAATCGTTACAGCATTGTTGCTCGTTTCTTTGCTTATGATCATCCTTGTGTCAGATCTTGCTTATATGCTTATACCCAATAAGGTTTTATTATTTTTCTTGCCGTTCCTCGCTATCATACGCTTTCTTGAACCTCTGGAACCGTGGTGGGACAGTCTAGTAGGCGCTATTGCTGGTATGGTAATTATTGCACTAGTTATTATGATTAGCAGGGGCGGTATGGGCGCAGGGGATATGAAGCTTTTTGGTGTGCTAGGTATTGTGCTTGGGTTACAAGGCACTCTTCTAGCTTTCTTTCTATCCTGTATCATTGGAGCAATAGTCGGGCTGTTGTTAATCGTGCTAAAAGTAATCGACCGAAAGCAGCCGGTTCCCTTTGGGCCGTATATCGTGCTCGCTTCCCTGATAACTTACTTCTATGGTGAGAGATTAATAGACTGGTATATTACAATACTCTAATAAGGGCGTGACAGTATGGGATTTATGTCGAATGGCAGGGTTAATATCGTGATTACGAACCGAAAATTACGGTATACCTATCATAAAAGCAATAAAATGGAAGGGTTGCAAAAACACGGAGAGCTAGAGCTTCCTCCATCTGTCTTAGAAGAAGGCAAGATAATGGATAAAGCTTTATTTTCTGAGCTCATCAGACAGCTTGTACATGAGCATAAATGGAAAAGAAAAAAGCTTTTATTTGCGGTACCTGATGACACGGTCGTAATCAGGCAATTAGAAGTGCCAGCAGCTTTATCAAGAGAAGAAGCGAAAGGCTATATCGAGACACAGCTGGGAAATAGTATTTATTTACCTTTTTCCAATCCTGCTATCGCGATAGATTTTCTTGAAAAACAGGATGACAAGCAACATGTTTTACTGTTTGCTTATCCAAAAGAAAAGATAACGGATTATGTTGATGTTTTTGAACAGCAAGGACTGCGTCCCGTGGTGGCAGATTTGACCTCCTTGTCTGTATATCGGTATTACATGGCCACGAGGCAGGAAACAACACAACACCATATCCTTCTCGTTCACTGGAATGAAGATGCGCTTGTATTAACGGCCTTCAAAGAAAACAAGCCTGTATTTACAAGGAACATGAAAGTGGAACAAGCAACAGAGGAAGTAGATATTGAGCGAACTATTGATGAGTATTTAATTGAAATAAATCGCATCATTGATTTCTACCAATATTCCATTACAAAAGGGGATGCCCAAATAGAACTTCTTTTATTATCTGGTGATTATCCTGGTTTACCAATATTGAAACAAAGATATATAGAGTCAACCTTAGAGGTAGAGGATTTTACAAATGGCGAGCTACCTTCAAAATACACAGACGTTCTTGGTCTGGCAATGAAAAATGAGGTTTAAGCAACATGACTACGGAAATTAATTTTATTAAAAAGCAACCAAATAAGAAGCTATTCCTAATGCTTTCTACAGGTGTGTTTTTGCTTCTTGCCTGTTGTATATTGACCGCTTTATTATTCCAGAAAAATAGCGTGGAGAAAGAAATTTCTGCTTCTGAAACCTATCTAACAGGGTTGGAGATTAAAATTGCTGAGCAGCAACAAGACACTGCGGGAACAAGAGAAATGGAGCAACTGCTTAATGAGATACAAGGAATTAAAGGAGAAGCCACGCCTATAATACCTCTTTTCCACGTTGTGTACGGATTATTTGGTGGAGCCGAACAACTAGTAAGCTATGAAAATGTTTCTGCAAATTCATTTGTTGTGACAGCAAGTTATCCAAGTATGGACGATGTGGCAAAGTTTATCGCTGAGCTATCAGATTTAGCGTATGTGTCAGAAGTACAGTTAACGAGTGTCATCACATTGGAAGAAAACTATGAAGCTGTGTTAACAGTTCAATTGCAAGAAGAAATTCTAATGGAGGAGCTGGGCACACATGATGAAGTCATTGAATAAAAAGCATATATTTGTGTTGGTCGGCTCTCTAATTGTACTCGGCCTCGTATATTTATTAGGATATCAACTTATGGTTAAACCACAGAAAAGTGAAGCGGATAGTTTACATAGCCAGGTATCCATGTTTGAAAAACAAGTTACTGCCAGCAACGGTAAAACGGAAAAAGATGTAACGGAAGATTTTACGACTATTACTCAGTTGGTTCCTGATTATTTAGCAATGGATTCCTTATTACGCGAGATACAGAAGTTGGCAAATTCAAATGACATACGTATTGATTATATAGGTGCAATGAACGGAAATACGGAAGATACCGACGTTACGGAAGAAGAGACAACAGGGGTTGAGGAAGCTACCTATACGATGGAGGTCACTGGTAAAAGTGTGGAGAAAGTAAATCAGTTTTTAGATGCCTTACTTGAAGGGGAAAGATTAATTACAATCGAAACATTAAATTTGAACCAGGACGGAGATTCGTTATTTGCATCGATTTCCTTTTCTACTTACTATGCGGAATAGCCTCACAGAGGGCTATTTTTTTTAACCTTTTTTCACCGCTGCATCTAAGATTGATCAAGTTCTGTTTTGTGGTCTTTTTTCATACATTGGTCAATAGGAGGAGATACTATGCGAAACTATGCTATTTTAAGGCTATTGTTAGCGGGATTTTTGCTTTATTTTGCTTGGCCGGTAATTCCCTATGCAAACACGACAGTGGAAATGGTGTTTTGGGGAGGATGGCTCGGCTTTCTGTTCTTAGTTGTTGGAGCTAACTTTGCAACGTTTTTACAAATGACCAAACCACCAATTATGGAACAGCAAGAATCAGGGCGGCGCAAGTCCCATAATTATTGAGTTTCACTAGGAACAACTGTATAATAAAAGTTAAATATCGTACTAGTACAGTTGAAAGTTGGTGGGACACCATTGGCAACGAAACATGAGCAGATTATTCAGCATATCCTGTCCCTATCTGTTGGCCATAAAATTTCAGTCAGGCAGATTGCAAAAGAACTAGGTGTAAGTGATGGGACAGCATATCGTGCAATTAAAGAAGCAGAGAACCAGGGGATTGTTAGTACCATAGAACGTGTGGGGACCATTCGAATTGAAAGAAAAAACAGAGAGAACTTCGAAAGGCTTTCCTTTGCAGAAGTAATTAACATTATTGATGGACAAGTTCTTGGTGGAAAGACAGGACTACACAAAACATTAAATAAATTTGTTATCGGTGCTATGCAGCTTGACGCCATGATGCGCTATACAGAGGCTAACTCCCTATTAATCATCGGGAATCGTGTCGAAGCGCATGAATTGGCATTAAATGAAGGTGCTGCAGTATTGATTACCGGTGGATTTGATACAGAGGAACATATAAAGCGACTAGCAGATGAAAAAGAATTGCCGATCATATCCACAAGTTACGATACATTTACTGTAGCTGCCATGATTAATCGGGCCATCTATGACCAACTAATCAAAAAGGAAATTGTCTTTGTTGGGGATATTTTCACCCCTTATGAAGCATCTTGGTTTCTAAAGGCAGGGGACACAGTTGGCGAATGGTATGAGTTAAATGAACAATCTGGCCATACGAGATTTCCAGTTATTGATGATAGCAATAGGGTATTAGGAATGGTTACTTCAAAAGATGTGGTAGCCAAAGAAGCTAGTCTGTTAATCGATAAGGTTATGAGCAAGAACCCACAGGTCGTGCAGGCAAAAACGTCACTTGCCTCTGTTGCGCATATGATGGTATGGGAAGGCATCGAGGTCGTCCCGGTAGTTGACCAAGCCTCTCGTTTGCAAGGGGTTATCTCCAGGCAGGACGTTCTAAAAGCACTGCAGCAAATTCAGCGGCAACCACAGGTTGGAGAGACCATTGACGATATAGTGTCACGGACGTTAATTGATTCTGAGGAAGATAAACCGGTGTACCATGCAGATGTAACTCCGCAAATGACAAATCAACTTGGAACGCTCTCTAATGGAGTGTTTACTTCCTTAATCACAGAAGCGAGCAGTCGACTGTTAATGCATTACAAAAAAGGTGATTTAGTAGTTGAAAACCTCACCGTATATTTTTTAAAGCCAATGCAAATCGACAGCAAGCTTGTGATTAAACCAAAGTTGTTAGAAGCAGGCAGAATGTATGCGAAAATAGAAGTGGAAGTATACAATGAACGGAAAATTGCAGGGAAAGGCTTAATCATGGCCCAATTGATTGATCGTTAGTAATGTCCAAATTAAAAAGCTGACTCTATTCGTCAGCTTTATGACCTGCAGGATTTAACCGCCTGTATTCATTTTTATAATGTCTTGCTTCCTTAAACCCAGTGTAAAGTTGAAAACCGCCTAGTGCGAAGAATAAGATACCGATAAAAAGAGATAATTGAGTTTGATAATACACATATTGATTAACACCAAAGAATAACACGAAGCTACCTAGGCACATACGGGATCGTGCGTTAAAATAAACCTGTGTGAGACGATCCTTTGTTTTTAAGATCGCAACCTTGTAGTACACATAGAACACAACGGATAGGATGATAATAACCGGGAAAATAAACATGAAATCACTCCTAGAAAGTATGTATACGGATAAACCGTTTTACTTATTAAAATGCGACTAAACCAGATCCAGCCCGGTGGACTGACTGATGCATCTTTATATATTGTAACTTTTTTGTATCGGTTTAGCCAGAAAGAAATGAAAACTGTGGAGGTAACAAAATGTCGATTCAGCAAATTATAGACACAATTAAGGCCTATGACACTATCATAATTCATAGACACGTCCGTCCCGACCCAGATGCGCTAGGCTCTCAAGGTGGGTTAAAAGAAATCATTCAAGCATCCTTTCCAGAAAAAAAGGTATATGCAGTAGGAGAAGTAGACGCCTCCTTGGGATTTTTATTGCAAATGGATGTCATACCTGATGATACGTATAAGCAGGCACTTGTTATAACCTGTGATACAGCCAATACTGATAGAATAAGTGATTCCCGCTATAATCTCGGCGACAAATTAATTAAAATTGACCATCATCCTAATACAGATCCATACGGTGATCTACGCTGGATAAATACGGAAGCAAGTTCTACAAGTGAAATGATTTATGAGCTGTACCTACATGGAAAAGAGAAAGGCTTGCAACTGAATGATAAATCAGCAGCTTCTCTTTATGCTGGCATTGTAGGCGATACGGGAAGGTTCCTATTTCCGAGTACAACAAAGAAAACCTTTCAATATGCCTCTGACCTTGTAACGTATGATTTTGACAGAACGGCACTTTATGACGGAATATATAACGTTAAGCAGCATATTGCAAGACTCCGTGGCTATGTTCTCCAACGCTATGAACTATCACCAAATGGCTTAAGTACAATTAAACTAACCAAGGACAATCTAGACTCTTTTCAGGTGGAACCAGTTGAAACAGGGCAACTTGTAGGTATCCTAGGCGAAGTGGAAGGAATAAAAGCATGGGTGTTTTTTATTGAGGAAGAGGACTTAATCCGTGTAAGACTAAGATCTAAAGGGCCGATCGTAAACGAGATTGCCGCAAAATATAATGGTGGCGGTCATCCAATGGCTTCTGGGGCAACTGTATACAGCTGGGAAGAAGCAGAACAGGTTGTACAAGATTTAGAGGAAGTTTGCAAGGCATTTAAATCATAGACAGAACAATTAGGGGAAGCATATACTGCTAAGCCGAAATAAGCCAGACGAATTCGACTGTATCTGAAGTTCGAATACGTTTGGCTTTTCTTTGGAGTTTAAGTATAGTTACATTTTTCAGGGATGAGTGGAATAATCCAGCAGCCTTTTTGGGTTTCGTCATAGTGAACCCGTAGTTGTTCCTTTTCAATTCCGCGTTTTAGAATTCTAATAAGTTCGCGGGATTCAGCGTATGCAGTGTGGCCATTTCTTAATTGAGCTAGCTTTTCATCTCTCATTTTATAATAAGGCATGATGAGCATCTTATAACCATCCCCCTTTTAAGATTAGTATATGAAAAAGGATAGGTAAAAGGTGTCTCTCTCTTGATAATAAAACCAAATTGTATTCGGGGTGCTTCCTTTATCTCCAACATGAAGGTGGTTCGTCACGTTAAACTAGAGGTTAAGGCCCTGGCGTTCTTCACTTTGACTTTTAATTCACGGTTTCTGCTTCTAGAAAGACTTTGACTGTTTCAGATATAGTTAGTTTTCGAACGGTAAATTGGTAACGAAGATCATCTATGGTATATTCCTTATTTTCTATAGCTGAAATGAGGAGTTGGTCGATTTCGTCGACAATGGAGACACTTTGCCCCGTAATATGACTTATTTCATCCTTTACCAATTCTTCAAGTTTTGGAACAACTAGACTGTCCAATGAAATTTCCTCCGCATTTTCGATGGTTATATCTATCACCGAAACAGTAACGGGAGTTTTTAAGTTTTCCGTATCCTTTAAGAGTGCCTCGTTTTGATTTTTCAAGTCATTAACTTGGGAGGTAAGTTCAAGATTTTCTTTTAGCTGATTTTCATACATGGTGCCATACATAAAAATAAAAATAATGTATGCGATAATCCCGCCGACAAGTGCCCCTGCAAAGAAACGTTGCCATGTTTTCTTCTTATGGTAAGGTGGAATATGCATTAGGATACTTCCTCTTGGATGAGCCATTCAATGAGCATGACTGCAGTCTTAACGCCACCCATGGCGCATAGTATCAATACAATTTGTCGAAAGATATCCATGGTTGAACCATCAAAAATTCCTCTTTCAAAATTGCTAAGTGCATCAAATGTTCCCCCAATTGCTGCAGCGATTGCCCAAATACGCAGTTTTTTTGCAATAGTAGCGATAGCCGATAAAGGAGCATCCCCTGTAGCGAATTCCCCAATACTTCCGATAATAGATCCGCCTACCATTACACCAAAGGCGATAAAGAAGCAATGTATGGCAGTAGCGAAAAAACGTTCTTCCATGAAAACGACTCCTTCCGAAGGCATGTCCTTACCATTTTATGAGGAGATTGGAGACGTTATGATAAATAATCAGCATATACGTATGCATGTTCTATAGAGATTGTTATAATAGGAATGAGAGAATAGAAGGCGGGATACTATGTCATATACGCATTTGCAAGTTAGAAGTGGCTATAGTTTTTTTAATAGCACCATCACGATAGAAAAGTTAGTACAAAGAGCAAGTGAACTAAATTTTGATGCGATCGCGTTAACAGATGAGAATGCCCTTTATGGCACTATCCCTTTTTATAAGGCATGTAAGGAGAAGGGAATCAAGCCAATTATTGGGATGATCATACAAATAGAAGATGAAGAAAACAACCAGGAGCAATGTGTGTTGCTGGCAAAAAGTAATAAGGGTTATCAATCGCTTATTAAAATAAGCACCTGGATTCAACAACAAGACAAGGAAACGATCGATGCGGAAACGCTGCGCCATCTAGCGCAAGATGTTGTTGGGATATTCACGCTAAGTAACTCCACATTTAGAACACGTGTTGAAAACGAAACGTTTGAACAATTAGAGTCCTACATAAAAAAATGGGAGAGCCTCTTTGAAAAAGAAGACTTTTATTTAGGTATACAAGATATTCGAATTTCAAATGAAGAAAAAATGCATTCTGTTCTTAAGGCCCTAAATGAACGAGCTGGTGTAGCAGTTACTGCAATACATGACGTACGCTACTTACATGCACAGGATGATATTGTATTTGATTGCTTGCAGTCAATGAAAAATGGTGAGAGTTGGGAATGGGAAGGGAGCCAGAACGGTTCAGGCAACTCAGAGCGATATCTTACATCATCTGAGGAGATGGAAAAATCTTTCCATTCCTTTTGGCCAGAGGTTTTACTTGAGACAGAAGCGATAAAACAAAAATGTAATGTCTCGATACAATTTGGAAAGCCGCTGCTTCCATCGTTCCCAGTACCAGATCATACGGATGCGCAAACGTATTTAGAGACTAAATGCTTTGAAAACCTAAATAAGAAATATAACCCAGTTACAGAAGAAGTTAAAAATCGACTTGAAGATGAGTTACGCATTATTGCAGAGATGGGATTTAGTGATTATTTTCTGATCGTAGCTGATTTTATTCAATACGCCAAAGTTAATCGAATTATGGTTGGGCCGGGTAGGGGATCGGCAGCAGGTTCTTTAGTGGCCTATTTACTGGAAATTATCGATGTTGATCCGATAAAATATAACTTGCTGTTTGAAAGATTTCTAAATCCTGAAAGACGGACAATGCCAGACATCGATATTGATTTTTCAGATACGAGGAGAGATGAAGTAATTGAATATGTCCGAGGTAAATATGGAGATGACCATGTAGCACAAATTATTACATTCGGTACTTTTGCAGCAAGATCAATTCTTCGAGAAGTAATGAAGACGATGGAAATAGATCATCAGGATACAGCATATATATTAAAACATATCCCATTACAAGCTAAGTTACCGATCCCAGAGCTTGTAAAGCAGTCAGCGGAGCTTGTTTCCTATATAAAACAGTCTCCTCAATTAAAAACATTGTTTTCCATAGCGGCTAGATTAGAAGGATTACCACGACATGTCTCTACACATGCTGCCGGAGTTGTCATTAGTGAAGAAGCTCTTGTGGAACATATTCCGTTAAGACCTGGGACAGGCACCACAAAGCTGACACAGTTCCCAATGAATGAGCTTGAAGAGTTAGGACTGCTTAAAATTGATTTACTAGGTTTACGAAACCTATCTCTTATCGAGCGGGTAGTCCGGAGCATTCATTTTTCCTACAAAAAGCAGGTTGACGTACATAACCTGGAACTAGGAGATGCCAAGACTTTTTCCTTGCTTAGAAATGGAAAAACAAATGGCGTCTTTCAGCTTGAGTCACAGGGAATGCAACAGGTGCTACGTAATTTGCAGCCTACTTCTTTTGAAGATATTGTTGCCGTGAACGCCCTTTATCGTCCAGGTCCGATGGAGTACATTCCAACCTATATAAAGCGTAAGAATAACAAAGAACAGATTAGTTATCCGCATCCGGATTTAGCGCCGATTTTAGCAAATACGTATGGTGTCTTAGTTTATCAAGAACAGATTATGCAAATTGCCAATAAAATTGCGGGCATGTCCTTAGGCGAGGCGGATGTTTTACGGCGTGCTATTAGTAAAAAGCAGGAACATGTATTACAACAGCAAAAGGAAATTTTCGTACAAGGCTGTCTGCAAAACGGCTACGACAAAGCAGTTGGTGAGGAGATTTTTGCCTGGATTGTTCGCTTTGCAAATTATGGATTTAATCGTAGCCACGCTGTGGCATACAGTATAATATCCTATCAGCTTGCCTTCTTAAAAGCACACTATCCAGCTGCCTTTTTTACCGAGTTGCTGAGTTCTGTAGCCAATCAGCAGGAGAAAATGCATCAATATATTCAAGAAATTAAAGAGCTCGGAATACAGCTCGCAGCGCCATCTATTAACTTTAGCTTTGGTCGCTTTTCTGTAGAAGGTTCTGGTATCCGTATGGGACTTTCTTCTATTAAAGGGGTTGGCAATCAAGTTGTGCAGGAGATCATTCGTGTAAGGAAGGATGCCCCGTTTAAAGACTTGTTCGATTTTTGTCTGCGTGTGTCCCATAAAATCGTGAACAGAAAGACGTTGGAACTCCTTATTATGGCTGGAGCCTTTGATGAAACAAAAGCGAATAGAGCAAGTCTTCTAGCGTCAATCGATCGTGCGCTAGAGCAAGGAGAGCTTTTCAAAGAATTTCAAGACCAGCCGAGTCTGTTTCAAGATAAGATTGAACTCGAGGCAGATTATGTCGAAATAGAGGATTTTAGTCCGCTGAAAAAGTTGTCAGATGAAAAAGACCTTCTTGGAATTTATATATCCAGCCATCCTCTGCATACCTACAGGGATTCGCTTAGGAGAAATGGTTATTTGTCTATTTCTGCAGCATTAGCTCTAGAAGCTAAAAAAGAAATACAGTGTACCGTGATGATTCAACGCATCAAAACAATCCGCACGAAGCGTGGAGAAAATATGGCATTTCTTACGCTTAATGATGAAACGGGCGACATGGATGCAGTTGCGTTTCCAGAGCTATATCGAAACTCTATGAAATTAATGGAAGAAGAGAATGTGGTTATGGTTAAAGGAAGAGTGGAGGAGCGGAATGGAACGAAGCAATTACTGCTAAGTAACTTAACGTCTTTCGAAGAAGTAGCATTAGAGAAAACGGAGAAAGAAGAACGACTATTTATCCGTACAGCGGGCGAGGAAAATGAGGAAGACTTAAAAGCTATCCGGGAAATTGTGAAGGAGCACCCCGGTGCTGTACCCATCATTGTCTTTCGGCAAAAACAACGAAAATCTTACAAGCTTGATAGTGAATACTTTGTAGATCCCTCGTACAAATGCGTACAAGCTTTAAAACAATATTTTGGCGATGAAAATATTGTACTCGACAAATCAGCAAAATAAACTATACTTTACAGAGTTTTACCATCTGTTATAATGTAATGGTTAAGGGTGGTCTGACCACTTTACGGCAATTTCTACTGCTAACAAAGGAGCGATAATCTAATATGGCAAGCTTAAGAGACGAAGCATTGCATATGCACAAAGTGAACAAAGGGAAGCTTACTACCCAATCTAAGGTACCTGTTACAAATGCAGAGGAACTTAGTTTGGCCTATTCTCCAGGTGTAGCTGAACCTTGTAAGGAAATCTATGATCGCAAGGAAACAGTCTATGATTACACAATGAAAGGGAACATGGTTGCAGTAGTCAGTGACGGATCTGCTGTATTAGGATTGGGAAACATTGGACCAGAAGCTGCATTGCCGGTAATGGAAGGGAAATCAGTCCTTTTCAAAAGCTTTGCAGGGGTGGATTCATTTCCTATCTGCCTGGCGACACAGGATGTAGAAGAAATTGTTCAAACAGTAAAATTAATGGAGCCAACCTTTGGCGGGATTAATTTAGAAGATATCGCCGCACCGAATTGCTTTATTATTGAAGACCGGCTAAAGAAGGAAACGAACATTCCTATTTTTCATGATGATCAACACGGAACAGCAATTGTAACAGTTGCTGGATTAATTAATGCACTTAAACTAGTTGGAAAAAGTTTCTCCGATATCAAAGTCGTTGCGAACGGAGCAGGTGCTGCTGGGATTGCAATTATTAAACTTTTATATAATTTTGGTGTACGTAATATGATTATGTGTGATTCGCGTGGGGCTATATTTGAAGGGCGTTCCTATGGCATGAATGATATTAAAGAACGCGTCGCGACTTTTACAAATCAAGAAAAGAAAGAAGGCAGTCTAGAAGAAATACTAGAAGATGCCGATGTCTTTATTGGAGTCTCTGTTGCAGGAGCTTTATCAAAAGAAATGGTAAGTAAAATGAGTGATGATGCCATTATTTTTGCCATGGCAAATCCAGAGCCAGAAATTATGCCAGAAGATGCGAAAGCAGCAGGTGCTAGAGTAATTGGTACAGGCCGTTCTGATTTTCCTAACCAGGTAAATAATGTGTTGGCTTTCCCGGGGATCTTCCGTGGAGCTTTAGATGTTCGTGCGACTCGAATTAATGAGCGTATGAAAGTAGCTGCTGCTAATGCGATTGCTTCCTTGATTACCGAAGAAGAACTCAATGAAGATTATGTTATCCCTGGACCATTTGATTCCCGAGTGGCACCAATTGTTGCTAAATCAGTAGCGCAGGCTGCGATGGAGTCTGGTGTTTCCAGAATTGAAGTTGACCCAGAAGAAATAGCAGAAAAAACGAGAAGGTTAACGCAAATAGATAATAAATAGGCGGTAGAAGGAGTGGGTCAGGTCTGTGGCTATGTCATCGAAGCAAAAGGTATACCAGGGCGTGTTGCAGGAAATACGTCAATACATTGATCAACAACACTTAATGCCCGGTGATAAACTTCCTTCAGAAAGAGAGCTAGCTGATACACTGCAGGCAGGCAGATCCTCCGTAAGGGAAGCATTGCGAGCAATGGAACTGCTTGGTCTAATCGAGACAAAAAGGGGGGAAGGTACGTTTCTTAGTACGTATCGACCCTATCAAACTGTAGAGCTATTATCATCATTCATTTTAAAAGAGGCAAGAACAAGGGAGGACTTGTATCTAGCCAAGAAAATACTTGAGAAGGAAGCGGCAAAACTGGCGTTTAGCCGCATGAATGTGCAGGATTTGGACAAACTCGAACAGTTACTTTATGATCCAGTCATGGGACCAAACGATCGGCATGTTGCTTTCTTTAAATATTTATTTACAAAGTCGGAGAACCTATTGCTAGCCAGGGTTTGGCAGTTAATGGAAGAATTCTCCCATACGATTAACAAGCTATATTACAGCAAAGTATTTTACATAGAGCTAGTACAGCTGTATTCAACGAAAAATTATGAGTTAATTGAGCCTTTATTCGAGTCACTCGCAGTACAAGACGACGATCAATTTGAATAATTTTATTATATTTTTTATAAACGATTTGAATTCTATTAAAGACGTTCATAAAGCTGAGCAAGCTCGGCAAGCACTTGACAAGAAAATGGTATGATGCCAAGTGGTGTTGAAAAAGGAGGAATTACCTTGCTTAAAGATCTTTTTGGCAAGCGAAAGAAATATGCAACCATTCCAAATCACCAGGCGAAAACAGATGTGCCGGAAGGTTTAATGCAAAAATGCGATGGGTGTCATAAGATTTTTTACCGTAAAGAGATGAAGAAAAACTTAAATGTCTGCCCTAACTGCGGTCATCATCACCCACTATTAGCATGGGATAGAATTGAGTGCCTCTTTGATATGGAATCTTTTCAAGAATGGGATAAGGATTTAATTACAAGCAATCCTTTACAATTTCCAGGATATGATGAAAAAATGGAAAAGGACCGCTTGAAAACAGGATTGAACGAAGGCGTTATAACTGGAAAAGGCGTTATTGAGGGCCAACCAGCAGCAGTGGCTGTAATGGATTCAAGCTTTCGCATGGGAAGCATGGGTTCTGTAATAGGTGAAAAGATTGCAAGGGCAATTGAAAATGCTAGAAAAGAATCTCTTCCGTTTATCATCTTTGCTGCTTCTGGTGGGGCCAGAATGCAGGAGGGTGTTCTTAGTCTAATGCAAATGACCAAAACATCTATTGCAATCAAGCGATTCAGTGACGCAGGTGGTTTAATGATTTCCGTTATGACTCACCCGACAACAGGAGGTGTTTCAGCAAGCTTCGCCTCACTGGGAGATTATAACTTTGCTGAACCAGGTGCACTCATTGGGTTTGCCGGGAGAAGAATCATTGAACAAACGATAAGGGAGAAATTGCCAGATGACTTCCAAACGGCTGAATTCCAATTAAAGCATGGCCAGTTGGATAAGGTGGTTCATCGTCAAGAGATGAAAACCCTATTTATTACGCTACTTGACATGCATAAGGAAGGCGGCGAAATTTCGTGAAGCAAGTGATGGAATTTGAAAAACCAATTGTTAACTTAAAGGAAAAAATTGCCGAGCTGAAAAATTTCACGAAGGATAGTGAGATTGACTTATCAGAAGAAATAAGTACTTTGGAAAAAAGATTGTCCGTTCTTGAAGATGATATATATGGAAATCTTAAACCATGGCAGCGTGTACAAATGGCACGTCATCAAGACAGGCCTACAACGCTAGATTATATAGAAAAACTATTCCGTAATTTTATTGAGTTTCACGGCGATCGTTTATTTGGTGATGACGAAGCAATTGTAGCAGGTATCGCGTATTATAAGGACCGTCCTGTTACCGTCATTGGCCATCAACGAGGAAAAGATACAAAGGAAAACATAAGACGTAATTTTGGTATGCCGCATCCTGAAGGCTATAGAAAAGCACTAAGGCACATGAAGCAGGCGGAGAAATTTAACCGACCGATCATTTGCTTTATTGATACAAAAGGTGCTTATCCAGGAAAAGCTGCAGAAGAACGTGGTCAAAGTGAAGCTATCGCCAGAAACCTTATGGAGATGGCCGGGCTTAAAGTTCCGATTATATGTATTGTGATAGGTGAAGGAGGAAGTGGTGGCGCACTTGCCCTTGGGGTAGGAGATCATATCCACATGCTGGAGAATTCTACATACTCTGTGATTTCCCCAGAAGGAGCAGCCGCCCTTTTATGGAAAGATTCCGGCTTAGCACAAAAAGCTGCTGAAACAATGAAAATCACGTCCTATGATTTGAAACAGCTAAAGGTTATTGATAATATAATCCCAGAACCAAAGGGTGGGGCCCATAGAGATCTAGAACAGCAAGCAGACTATATGGACCATGTCATTGAACAATCGCTTAGCATGTTGAAAGAATACACTCCAGAGGAACTGTTAGAAAAACGCTGGGAAAAGTATAAGCAAATTGGGGACTTTACAACATTGTAAGGTTGGACTGTTCTTAGGTTATAATAATAATACTTAGAAGAGGTTGACTTTGAAGTCAACCTCTGATTACTTTCATTAGCACTGTGGAAACAGTATAATTAATTGCTATTTTTTCTATTTCCCATTATCTTTGATAGTGAAGAAATAATTAGCAGTGAGGACAGAGGTGGAACGAATATGAAAAGAATTGGTGTATTGACCAGTGGTGGAGATGCTCCAGGAATGAACGCAGCTATTCGAGCTGTCGTTAGAAAAGCCATTTACCATGATATTGAAGTATATGGCATAAAATATGGTTATCAAGGATTAATGGAAGGAAATATTGAAAAAATGGAAATCGGCTCTGTAGGAGATATTATTCACCGCGGAGGCACTATTATTTATTCAGCAAGAAGTGAAGAATTTAAAACAGATGCAGGCCAAGAAAAAGGCATTGAGCAACTTAAAAAGTTTGGAATTGAAGGATTAATCATCATAGGTGGAGATGGTAGTTTCCGGGGGGCTCAGAAGCTAACGGAGAAAGGCTATCCTTGTATTGGTATCCCAGGAACAATTGATAACGATATTGCTGGAACTGATTTTACAATTGGCTTTGATACAGCGTTAAATACCATAATTGAAGCGATTGATAAGGTTAGAGACACAGCTACTTCTCATAAACGGACTTATATCATTGAGGTAATGGGAAGAGACGCAGGAGATCTTGCTCTATGGGCGGGACTTGCTGATGGTGCAGAAAGTATTCTTATCCCAGAAGTAAAAGACGAATTTGATGAAGTGATTGAACGGCTAAAACGAGGCCATGATCGTGGGAAAAAGCACAGTATTATTGTCCTTGCAGAAGGTGTGGGCAGTGGCTTCGATTATGGAAAACGAATAGAAGAAACAACAGATTTGGAAACAAGGGTAACAGTACTAGGTTATATCCAACGTGGAGGTTCACCTACTGCTTCTGACCGTGTACTCGCAAGTCGACTTGGTGGCTATGCTGTTGATTTATTACGTAAAGGGGAAGCCGGGCGTATGGTTGGTATCCAGAATAATAAATTGGTAAACCATGATATTTTGGAAATCCTTGCACAGCCACATACTATCGATAAAGACATGTACCAGCTTTCAAAAGAATTATCTATATAGGAACATTAGGAGGTAACTAGAATGAGAAACACAAAAATCGTATGTACAATCGGACCAGCTTCGGAGACTATTGATAAACTGGAACAGTTAATTGAATCCGGAATGAACGTGGCTAGATTAAATTTTTCCCACGGTGATTTTGAAGAGCACGGAGCACGAATTAAAAATATAAGACAAGCTGCTGAAAACACAGGGAAAACAGTAGCTATTTTATTGGATACAAAAGGACCAGAGATCCGCACTGGGAAATTCCGTGATGGAGAAGCAGAGCTTATTCAAGGAGAAGAAGTATATGTTTCCATGAATGAAGAGCTTGAAGGTACTGCTGAAAGGTTCTCGGTAACTTATGGCGGTCTGATTAATGATGTTCACGAAGGCTCTAAAATATTATTAGATGATGGACTTATTGAATTGGAAGTTTTAAGTGTTGACCATGATAATAAAGAATTAAGAACAAAAGCCTTAAATTCAGGAACAATTAAAAATAAAAAAGGTGTTAATGTTCCAAATGTATCTGTGAATTTACCAGGTATTACAGATAAAGATGCCAACGATATTACGTTTGGTATTGAGCAAGGCGTTGACTTCATCGCAGCATCTTTTGTTCGTCGCCCATCTGACATTCTTGAGATAAAAGAATTGCTTGATACCCACAATGCTTCACACATTCAAATTATCCCTAAAATTGAAAACCAAGAGGGTGTCGACAATATCGATAGCATCCTGGAAGTAAGTGACGGGCTTATGGTTGCACGTGGTGATTTAGGAGTAGAGATACCTCCTGAAGATGTACCACTTGTACAAAAGCAGTTAATTAAAAAATGTAATACAGCAGGGAAGCCGGTTATAACCGCAACACAAATGCTTGATTCTATGCAACGCAACCCTCGTCCGACAAGAGCAGAAGCTTCCGATGTAGCGAATGCTATCTTTGACGGAACCGATGCAATCATGCTTTCAGGGGAAACAGCTGCAGGAATTTATCCAGTAGAATCTGTTCAAACAATGAGCAATATCGCAATAAAGGCAGAAACAGCGCTTAACCATGAATCAATTCTGAAAGATCGCTCTAAACATGTAGATATGACAATCACGGATGCAATTAGTCAATCTGTTACACATACAGCAATGAACCTGTCAGTGAGTGCGATTATTACTCCTACGGAAAGTGGTCATACTGCACGAATGATCTCCAAATATCGCCCGCAAGCACCAATTGTGGCAGTAACTTTTGCAGATCGTGTAAAACGTCAACTTTCTCTTGTATGGGGAGTACACGCTGTACCAGGAGAAAAAGCAAACTCTACTGATGAAATGCTTGATATTGCTATCGAAAAAGGATTGGAAACTGGCGTTGTAGAACATGGAAGCAGAGTAATTATTACTGCCGGTGTTCCTGTAGGACAAAGTGGCACTACTAACCTGTTGAAAGTACATGTGATTGGGGACGTTATCGCAAAAGGACAGGGAATTGGAAAACGCAGTGCTTATGGTAAAGCTATCCATGCAAAAAGTTCACAAGAAGCCATTGATAAGATGGATGATGGAGATATACTAGTAACATATGGCACAGAAAGAGAAATGATGCCTGCAATTGAAAAGGCCGGAGCTATTATAACAGAAGAAGGAGGACTAACCTCACACGCAGCTGTTGTGGGATTAAGTCTAGGGATTCCAGTTATCGTTGGTGTTAAAGATGTCTTTGATGTTATCACAGAAGGACAGGTAATTACCGTTGATGGTACAAAAGGGGATATCTATAAAGGCCATACAAGAGTCCTTTAATCCGTAAGAAAAAAGAAGGGGGAACCTTCTTTTTTTCTTATATTTTAAATTAAATTTATTTAAAAGGGAGGTACCGATATGCGCTGGTTGTTACTTAGCATGCTCCTATTATCTGGGTTGGAAATAGGAATGTTTATTTGGGTAGGTGGAATGATTGGCCCGTGGTGGGTGGCACTCTTAATTATCCTTACAGGAATTATTGGTGTTTCACTTGCAAAGCAACAAGGTATTGAAACATGGAACAAAGCGCAGCTGTCTATGCGTAATGGATCAGCCCCGACCCCTTATATCATTGATGGTATTTGTATTTTAATCGGTGGAATTTTTCTTTTTACACCTGGTTTTATTACAGACATCGCCGGTTTTATTCTCGTTATCCCATATACAAGAGCACCGTTCAAAGCATACATCGGTAAACTTATTACGAAGATGATGAGTAAAAACACCATTATTTATCGGAAATGGTAGTGGTAGGTTATCCTTTTGCAATGAATTGCCAAATCTTCTGAGGGATTTCAGCCTTATAAAACGCGTTAACAAGGATTAATAGTACAGGCGCAATAAGGAAGCCAAGCATGCCAAGCATTTGTACACCAACAAACAAGATAATAAGTGCTGCAAGCGGGTGTAACCCAATACTAGAAGCAAGTACTTTTGGTTCTAGGATCTGTCGTAAAATGACAATAATCATATAAATAACAATCAGGCCAATAGTTAGTGGGAAATTACCTGTCATATAAAGATAGAGAATCCAAGGGATAAATAGGATGCCTGTCCCAACATATGGCAAAAGATCCACACATGCTGCCAAGAAGGCAATGGTCAGTGGATGATCAACCTGGAGTACAATTAGGCCGATAAGTATGACGATAAATGTAATGAAGATAAGTGTTACCTGCGCTTTTATATACCCTGCAGTAGCTTTTTTTAGTTGAGTCATAATCCGTTGTCCTGAACTATTAATACGAACTGGAAGAAGGGATTTCATTTTCGTATTTAATAAATCCCAGTCATTTGTAATGATAAAAGAAGCCAAAACGATGAAGATAATAATGGTAACCGAATTTGGAAGTGTACTGACAAAGGCAGGTATGGATAACAGTAGCTGTTGCAGAAATTCTGCAGCAGCTATTGCCATATT
This sequence comes from Oceanobacillus sp. M65, assembly GCF_052246275.1. Classification (NCBI taxonomy): domain Bacteria; kingdom Bacillati; phylum Bacillota; class Bacilli; order Caryophanales; family Bacillaceae; genus Oceanobacillus; species Oceanobacillus sp. M65. Next base: position 83,592 of record NZ_JBQQCJ010000002.1, read on the forward strand.
ATTTGCAAAATCCGTAACTTTTTCTTTAATTGTAATTTGCTGCTCCTCGTCTAATGTGTGAACAAGGGAAGCTAATTTTTGATAAAAGGGTAATAAGTAGCTGTTCGTAAGGTGGTCCAGTATCTGTGTGCCTTTGGCAAAGTAACCGGGAATCTTATCTGCAATAGATATGACACCATTAATAACTTCATTCACAATAAAAAAGATGAAGCTAATAAACGTAAAAAAGGCAGCAACAATGACGGTCAATGTTGCCGCAATCCGAGGAAATTTGAGACGTTTTTGTAAAAAAGTCACAGCTGGATGCATACCCAGTGACAGCATAATGGCAATGATTAGTGGATAGATGAATTTGGCAGTATAATGAAACACTAAGAAAATAATCGTACATAGTAAGATGACAATAAATAAGCGCAACAGTTGATAAGAAAGCTGCTTGTACATAAAATGACCCCATTCATTAAATTAATGACGTATACTTTTTATTTATGCTTCTAGGTGAAGGTTTAGACGTACCAGTTTAGGGCAATTTTGAATGGTGCAAATTAAGGAAGAAATTTACTTTTTTTAAAATTAATCTGTAATTTAATCGGTTTCAATTCACATTACATTCGAAATACTTTATAATTAGCCTTGGGGATGACAATATGAAACTATGAATATATTGTCGATTTTTAAATGGTCCTAATTGAATGGAACAATTAATAGAAAAAGGAGAGGTTTTCAATGACAACAACGAAAGGGCTTGAAGGCGTTGTAGCAACACAATCTTCCATAAGCTCCATCATTGATGATCAACTAACATATGTTGGTTACAAAATCGATGACTTGGCAGAAAATTCTAGCTTTGAAGAAGTAATTTATCTATTATGGAATCAAAAACTACCAAATAAGTCAGAGTTAGATGCTTTCAAAAAAGAGATAGCAGAAAATATGTCGTTGCCAGATGCAGTTATTTCTCATTTGCGTTCTTATGACCTGTCTACCGTTCATCCAATGGCAGCTCTACGTACAGCGGTTTCTTTACTTGGGCTGTATGATGAAGAAGCAGATGTTATGGACGAAGAGGCTAACAAACGGAAAGCGTTACGAATTCAAGCTAAGATATCAACAATTGTAACTGCTTTCGCAAGAATTCGTCAGGGTAAGGAGCCAGTACAGCCTAAGCATGACTATAATTATGCTGAAAATATTTTATATATGCTGAATGGCAAGGAACCTGAAGCAATCGAGGTTGAAGCGATAAATAAGGCGTTAGTTCTTCACGCAGACCATGAGCTTAATGCTTCCACTTTTACTGCCAGAGTGTGTGTCGCAACATTATCTGACGTGTATTCAGGTATTACGGCAGCAATTGGCGCATTAAAAGGACCGTTGCATGGTGGGGCAAATGAACGAGTAATGCAAATGCTCACAGAAATTGGCGAAGAAGAAAATGCGATCCCTTACATTAAAAGAATGTTAGATAACAAAGAAAAAATTATGGGGATGGGGCACCGTGTGTACCGCGATGGTGATCCACGTGCTAAATACTTGAGGGAAATGTCTAGACAGCTTACAGAGCTTACAGGACAATCCAAATGGTACAATATGTCACTCGAGATTGAAGATTATATTAAAGAGACAAAAGGTCTTCCTGCTAATGTAGATTTCTATTCTGCTAGTGTTTACCATAGCTTGGGAATCGACCATGATTTGTTTACACCAATCTTCGCAGTAAGTCGTACATCAGGATGGCTTGCCCATATTCTGGAGCAATACTCAAATAATCGACTGATTCGTCCACGTGCTGAGTACAATGGACCAAGGTCACCTAAATACGTTCCAATTGAAGAAAGATAAAAGAGATAGCTAGACACAGATAACGGGGAATACGTTATACTAGAATCGAGAAAAGAAACAGGAGGTTTTTTACGATGACACAAGGAACAAAAATTACAGTTGAAAACGGACAAATGAATGTACCAGACGTTCCAGTAATTCCATTTATTGAAGGAGATGGTACTGGCCCGGATATTTGGGCTGCAGCAAGCAGTGTAATTGAAGCTGCTGTTGAGAAGGCTTACAATGGCACGAAGAAAATAGAATGGTTAGAAGTATTTGCTGGTCAAAAAGCATTCGATCAGACAGGAGAATGGCTACCAAAGGATACTCTTGATAAAATCAATGAATACAAAATTGCAATTAAAGGACCGCTTACTACACCAATTGGTGGTGGTATTCGTTCATTAAACGTTGCTTTACGTCAAGAACTGGACTTATTCACATGCCTACGACCTGTACGTTATTTTGAAGGTGTTCCATCACCAGTTAAACGACCAGAAGATGTAGATATGGTCATCTTCCGTGAAAATACAGAAGATATCTACGCAGGAATAGAATGGCAAAAAGGTTCAGATGATGTTAAAAAGGTTATTGAATTCCTTAAAAACGAGATGAATGTAAGCAACATTCGCTTCCCTGAAACGTCTGGTATTGGTGTGAAGCCAGTATCTGAAGAGGGTACAAAACGTCTAGTACGTTCAAGTATTGAATATGCACTGAATGAAGGACGTAAGAGTGTTACTTTAGTACATAAAGGTAACATTATGAAATTTACAGAAGGTGCTTTTAAAGCATGGGGATATGAAGTGGCTGAAGAAGAATTCGGTGATAAAGTCTTCACTTGGGCTGAATATGATCGCATTGTAGAAAAAGATGGGAAAGATGCTGCAAATAAAGCACAAGACGAAGCTTTAGCATCAGGCAAGATCTTAGTTAAGGATTCAATTGCCGACATTTTCTTACAACAGATTTTAACTAGACCGAAAGAATTTGATGTTGTAGCTACAATGAATCTTAACGGTGACTATATTTCAGATGCCCTTGCAGCACAAGTTGGTGGAATTGGTATAGCACCAGGAGCAAACATTAATTACGATACAGGGCATGCCATTTTTGAAGCAACTCACGGTACAGCACCTAAATATGCAGGACTGGACAAAGTAAATCCGTCTTCTGTTATCCTATCTGCTGTATTAATGCTTGAACACTTAGAGTGGAGAGAAGCAGCGGACTTAATTACGAAGGCAATGGATAAAACAATCGCATCTAAAGTAGTTACGTACGATTTTGCTCGACTTATGGATGGGGCAAAAGAAGTTAAATGTTCAGAGTTTGGTCAAGAACTTATTAAAAACATGGACTAATTATAAGCTATAGAATCTCTGCACCCTCCTTTCATAAAGGAGGGTGCACTGCAAATATTGTAAAAGGGGACGTTAAAATGGCTATTAAAAGAAGTAAAATATCAGTAATCGGATCAGGCTTCACTGGAGCAACAACTGCTTTAATGTTAGCACAAAAAGAATTGGGCGATGTCGTGCTTGTTGATATTCCAAATATGGAGGATCCTACAAAAGGAAAGGCATTGGACATGCTTGAAGCAAGTCCAGTACAAGGTTTTGATGCGAATATTACAGGTACATCTAATTATGAAGAAACCAAAGATTCCGATCTTGTCATCATTACAGCTGGGATTGCTAGAAAGCCAGGCATGAGCCGTGACGATTTAGTTAATACAAATGCTAAAATAATGAAGACTGTAGCCAAGGAAGTCGTTAAATATTCTCCTGATACCTTTATCGTAGTGTTAACAAATCCTGTTGACGCCATGACGTATACTATATTTAAAGAGTCTGGGTTGCCAAAAGAACGCGTAATTGGTCAATCTGGTGTCTTGGACACAGCTCGTTTCCGTACATTTGTAGCCCAAGAATTAAATCTTTCTGTTAAAGACGTAACAGGGTTTGTATTAGGTGGACATGGGGATGACATGGTTCCATTAATCCGTTATTCTTATGCGGGTGGAATACCGTTAGAAAAGCTTATTTCCAAAGATCGCCTTGACGCCATTGTAGAACGTACACGCAAAGGTGGGGGTGAAATTGTAGGCCTTCTGGGTAATGGAAGTGCTTATTATGCTCCTGCAGCTTCCCTAACCGTTATGGCGGAAGCAATTCTTAAGGACCAACGTCGTGTTATTCCATCTATTGCTTACTTAGAAGGAGAGTATGGTTACAGCGATATATACTTAGGAGTGCCAACAGTGCTTGGCGGAAAAGGTATTGAAGAAATCATTGAACTTGATTTAACTGAAGAAGAAAGAACTGCGCTTGATAAATCAGCAGATTCAGTTAAAAATGTTCTAAGCATATTGGAATAGTTATGAAAGCCCTCTGCAGTTTCCAAACTGTGGAGGGTTTTTTTTATCATTAATTTTACTGTCTAGGTGAACAAATTCCTAACCGTATTTTCTGGCTATTTGCTGCCACCCTATTAGTCTCATAGGCTCTTCGCATTTGTTCTGGTAAAGTAAGAAAAGGTTTGGTATAATAGAAAGCGCTTACAAAACGGAGGTGGTTGCAATGTTAGGGAAGAAAAGAAAGCTTGGCATGACGTTGAAGGATATACAGATAGGGGAGACGTATACGGCAATCAAAGTTATTGAGGACAAAGAGTTATTGCTCTATCTAGGATTAACAAATGATGCGAATCCATTATATATTCAACATGATTATGCTTCACAGACTCCATATAAAGCTCCAATTGTTCCGTCAGTTTTGCTGTTTGGGATGGTATCCTCCATCGTATCAATGCATCTCCCTGGTCCAGGTAGCCATATTACACAGCATGAAATGACTTTTCCAAAACCTGTCCTACACCAGGCTGAAGTAAGATTTAACTTAGAAGTAATAGCTATTGATGAAAAAGATCATACTGTTTCAATCAATGTTACAGGGTACGATATGGATGGAGGTAAGGTCATTATTGGAAAGTTGCAAGTTTGCCCGCCATATAAACCAAATTCGTTAACAGCAACTTCATTGGAAAACTTTTTCTGATCAAGGAAGATACCTATTAAACCAGGTCGAACGGGCAACATGACGTTCGACATTTTCTTTTTCAAGTGGCTGTGTTGGGAAGTATTTTCAGTGTGTGGTATTCGGATTCTTCTACTCATTCTTTCACTACATTTTCATTATCTAGATCCCCAGTCTAAGATGTTTTTTGTAAATTTTAGTTAACAAAGTTTTTAATATGTTCACATTGTCACCTATTCATTGTAAGATGAGGGTAGGTCGAACGTAATTAAATGGTAATAGATACGATATTCTCTAGAGAAATGGGGATTTTGAATGAAGCAAAATATACTTATTGTAGATGATGAGAAGTCCATTGTGACACTTCTTAATTTCAATATTGAGAAAGCAGGATTTCAGACAGATGTAGCATATGATGGAGCCGAAGCGATTAAAAAGGCTGAGGCAAATGACTATGATTTAATCATTCTTGATCTCATGCTACCTGAAATGGATGGGATGGAAGTATGCAAGTACCTCCGTAATAACAAAATTGATACACCCATCCTCATGCTCACTGCTAAAGATGAAGAGTTTGATAAAGTACTTGGTCTTGAATTAGGCGCTGATGATTATTTGACAAAACCGTTTAGTCCTAAAGAAGTAATTGCCAGAATGAAAGCTATCCTAAGACGATCTAACAAGGTAAGCAAATCAACCTATTCCTCTTTAAAAATAGGGGAACTAATTGTCTACCCTGAGCGCTATGAGGCTGAAATTGCTGATAGGGTCATAACATTTACAAGAAAAGAATTTGAATTACTCCATTATCTGGCAAACAATAAAGGAAAGGTAATCTCACGTGATCAACTGTTGAGCGGTGTTTGGGATTATGATTTTGTTGGAGATACAAGAATAGTAGATGTCCATGTATCCCATTTACGAGATAAAATCGAACCGGACACAAAAAAACCTAAATATATTAAAACAGTACGCGGTCTCGGGTATAAATTGGAGGAGCCTACTACATGAAAGCACTCTTTAAGAAACCACTAGCTACTTATTTATTTGGCGTTTTCATTGTGGTTTTCGCCACAGGACTTGTCCTGTACCAAATTGTTGATAACATAGTTATTTTAGGGTCTGTTCTACTAACCCAGTTTATAATTTTAACATTATTTTTAATGCATCTTTATGAACGTTACATACGTCCGATAAAGAAAGCGACAAGTACCATTGAAGAAATAGTGAAGGGAAACTATCGTGCTAGATTCCATCATCCCAGCAATGATAGCATTGGTTTATTAAGTACAAAAATAAATTCCCTTGCTCGTAATATTGGGGAGTTCGCCAGGCACGAGAAGATGCAATCGGAGCAATTATCAACTGTAATTGATAATACACAAAGTGGTCTTATTCTAGTTGATGCAAAAGGATATATTCATTTTGTTAACCGGAAATTCATCCACATCTTTGGCGGTGTACCAAAGGATTATAAGGGGCACCTTTATTACGATATATTAGAGAATGAAATTATTCATGAAACGGTACAAAAGACATTCTTATATGAAAAAAATGTAAAAGAAGCGTTTACCCACTATAAAGGCATTGATAAAATCTATTTGGAAATAGTCGGTGCACCAATTTTTAATGAAAAAGGCATGCTAAAAGGTGCGGTATTAGTCATATATGATATTACAGAAATGAAAAAGCTGGAGTTAATGCGCAAGGACTTTGTTGCCAATGTTTCGCATGAACTGAAGACTCCTATTACATCGATTAAAGGATTTGCGGAAACTCTTTTGGATGGCACGATGGATGATAAAGAAGCTAGTAAGGAATTCCTCGGTATTATTTATAATGAGAGTGAACGTTTGCAATTACTAATTGAAGATCTCCTTATTTTATCTCGACTTGAAAAGGAAGATTTCCAGCTAGTATTATCTGAAATTAATTTAAAGCAAGTTGTAGCCGAAGTGGCCATGTTGATGAAACATAAAATGGATAAAAAGAAGCTTTCGCTATCCGTTAATATTAGTGATGAAGCAATAATAAAAGCAGATAAAGAGCGTTTAAAGCAAGTCATTATTAACCTTCTAGATAATGCGATCAATTATACCCCTGTCAATGGGCAGATCTGGATTAATGGTGAAAACACCAAAGATGAGGTTATGATAGAAGTGAGGGATACAGGAATTGGGATAGCCCAAGAAGCATTGCCACGCATTTTTGAACGTTTTTACCGTGTTGACAAGGCGAGGAGCAGAGATACAGGTGGCACGGGGCTTGGTCTAGCTATTGTAAAACATATTGTGGAAGTCCATAGAGGGGATATTCAAATCAGTAGTGACCTGAATAAAGGCACAACAGTGTCTGTTACTTTTAAAAAAGAACTGATCGATTAATATTATCAACAGTATATGGAGAATGGAAGAGGGTAGGACAAAAGAAAATTAAACAAGAAAAAACGGACCCTCAATCGAAGTATGGTAGAAAAAGTTTGAATGTTTCTGGATAGTTCTTAAGCTGTTTGTATCTTGATCACACTTTAGCGAAGGAAAATGCGGAGACTCCAATGGGAACAGCACGAGTCCGAAGACCCCACAAGAAGCGATTTTTGCTTCTGAGGAGTCTAAGGCCGTGCCCACGGAAAGCGGAGTATTTTTCGTAGCGGTAATTAAGCAGTTTTTTTCTTGTTTTATTGTTCGTGTTTTAAAAAAGGCTGGGACGTTATGTCCCAGCCTTTTTATCTATCCGGTGGCTCTATTCATGTATATATTTTTTCACTTTCATGATAGAGAATGATACTATAGGGGTAATGAAGATTCTGGAATGGAGGATAATTACGATGTCTGAAAAGCTTGTTTTAATAGATGGTAATAGTATTTTGTACCGTGCTTTTTTTGCACTTCCCTTGCTTAATAATGACAAAGGTGTTTATACAAATGCTGTGTATGGATTTACGACGATGTTACTTAGAATTCTGGAAGAAGAAAAACCAACACATATGCTTGTTGCGTTTGATGCAGGAAAGACGACGTTTCGTCACAAAACTTATAAAGAGTACAAAGGTGGTCGGCAAAAAACGCCTTCCGAGTTATCAGAACAATTTCCCCTTATAAAAGAAGTATTGGATGCTTTTCATATCCCGCATTACCAACTGGAAAACTATGAGGCAGATGATATCATAGGTACGCTTTCTAAAACGGCTCAACAAAATAAGTGGGACGTCACGGTTATTTCAGGGGACAAGGACTTATTACAACTTGTTTCCGATTCGGTAACCGTCCGCTTGACAAGAAAAGGCATTAGTGATGTGGAAGAATATAACCCAGCTTTCTTACAGGAAAAAATGGAGCTGCATCAAGATCAAATTATTGATCTAAAAGCACTTATGGGAGATAGCTCCGATAATATTCCTGGGGTCCCCGGTGTGGGACAGAAAACCGCCACTAAATTGTTGAAGCAATACAATACGTTAGAAGAACTCTATAACCATGTGGACGAGGTTAGTGGAAAGAAATTACAGGAAAAGCTGACTACATACAAAGATGATGCGTTTATGAGCAAAGAGCTTGTGACCATAGACCGGGAGTCTCCTATCACAATTAAGGTAGAGGACATTGCCTTTAATGGCTACCAACCAAGTGATGTTAGTGGGGTTTTTAAGGAGCTAGGTTTCCAGTCATTGTTAGACAAACTTGGAGGAAATGTATCAGCTGAAGAACCAACAGAAAGTGAATTACAGGACATTGATTTTCAAATTGTAGAAGAAATCGATGAATCCATGTTTCTTGGAGATGAATCCATCGTCGTGGAAACACTTGGTGAAAATTACCACCAAACGGAAATTGAGGGTTTTGGGGTATTTAATCGAGAGCAAGCCTACTTTATCCCAACAGAAATTGCATTATCTTCAGAATCATTTAAAGCATGGCTAGAAGACAGCAGTAAAAAGAAAGCAGTATTTGATGCGAAAAAAACATTAGTAACACTTCTTAGAAATGGGATTCACATAAAAGGAATTACGTTTGATACGCTGCTTGCGTCTTATTTGCTGAATCCAGCGGATAATAACCATGACATCCCTGCTATTGCAAATAGAATGGGAAAACAAGTTGTTCTCTTTGATGAGGAAGTTTATGGCAAAGGTGCAAAACAAAAGGTTCCAGAACAGCCAGTATTAGCGGAACACGTTGTTCGTAAAACAAAAGCGTTGTTTGAGTTAACAGATAATATGAATCAGCAGCTGATTGATAATGAACAGAAGGAATTATGTACAGAGTTAGAGATGCCACTTGCTTTAATTCTTGGTGAGATAGAACACTATGGTGTTGAGGTGGACGTTGAGCGACTTGAGGAAATGGGTATTGATTTAAAATCTAGGCTAGCTGAATTAGAAAAAGAAGTACATGAGCTTGCAGGTGAAACATTTAATCTTAACTCACCTAAGCAATTGGGGCCGATTTTATTTGAAAAACTACAGTTACCTGTTGTGAAGAAAACAAAGACAGGCTATTCAACTGCAGCGGATGTATTGGAAAAGCTGGAACACGAACATGAAATTATTCCAAAGTTACTTCTTTACCGCCAATTAGGTAAGCTTCAGTCTACCTATATCGAAGGATTATTGAAAGTAGTAAATAAAGACACAAATAGAATTCATACGCGCTTTAACCAGGCATTAACACAAACAGGTCGCTTAAGCTCAATTGATCCTAACCTGCAAAATATCCCGATTAGACTGGAAGAAGGCAGGAAAATTAGACAAGCTTTTATTCCTTCTAAGAAAGATTGGATCATGTTTGCAGCCGATTATTCACAGATTGAATTAAGGGTGCTAGCACATATAGCAAATGATGAGAAATTGGTGGCTGCCTTTAAAGAGGATTCCGATATTCATACACAAACAGCAATGGATGTTTTTCATGTAGACAAGGACGAGGTTACCGGAAATATGCGGAGACAGGCCAAAGCGGTAAACTTCGGTATTGTATATGGAATTAGTGACTTCGGATTATCACAAAATCTAGGTATCACCCGTAAGGATGCAAAAAAGTTTATTGAGCGTTACTTTGAGAGCTACCCTGGGGTTAAGGCTTATATGGACGAAATTGTACAAGATGCAAAGCATCAAGGATATGTCACCACATTAATGAAACGAAGAAGATATTTACCGGATATTACGAGCAGGAATTTTAATCTTCGTAGCTTTGCAGAAAGAACAGCAATGAATACACCAATTCAGGGAAGTGCAGCAGATATTATTAAGAAGGCTATGATTGACTTGCATGAAAAACTGCAGGAAGAGAAATTGCAGGCGCGTATTCTGTTACAGGTCCATGATGAATTAATTATTGAAGCTCCAAAAGAGGAATTAGACAAGTTAAAAGAAATAGTGCCGGAAATGATGGAAAACACAGTGGATCTCATTGTTCCGTTGAAAGCAGATTATGCTTACGGTTCCAGCTGGTTCGACGCGAAGTAAGGAGAGACGAAAAACATGCCTGAATTACCTGAGGTAGAAACAATAAAAAATACACTTAAACAATTTGTATTAAATAAAACAATTGAGCAGGTAGAGGTCTTCTGGCCAAATATTATAAAAGAACCAGATGACGTGCAGCAATTTCAAACACTGCTAACTGGACAGACGATTTCGGATATAACAAGAAAGGGAAAATTTTTACTTTTTCAGCTAGATGATTACGTTATGGTGTCTCACCTTCGGATGGAAGGGAAATATAGTGTAGAGCCACCGGGGGAAGCGGTTAAAAAGCATACTCATGTAATCTTCCGTTTTACAAATGGAGAAGAACTTCGTTATAACGACGTTCGGAAGTTTGGTACAATGCATCTATATCAGCGAGGCAAAGAGCTTCTTAATAAACCGTTGAATCAATTAGGTCCAGATCCATTTGATGCTACTTTTACATTTGAATACTTCTATCAAAAGTTGAAAAAAACAGAGCGGGTAATTAAATCGGCCCTCTTAGACCAAACCATCGTGACAGGTCTTGGCAATATTTACGTAGATGAAACATTATATAAAGCTGGTGTCCATCCTTTAAAAAAAGCTAGTAAGCTAACCAAAAAGGAAGTAAAGGCTATTCAGGAACAAGCTATTGAAACATTAGCTGAGGCAGTCGAACTAGGTGGTACAACCATTCGTTCCTATGTAAATGGACAAGGGCAAATGGGAATGTTTCAACAGTCCCTATATGTGTATGGACAAGAAAATAAACCATGTAAGAAATGCGGAAAACCGATTATGAAGATGAAAGTGGGCGGCCGTGGTACGCATGTTTGCAGTACCTGCCAAAAAAATAATTGAGGTGGGAGAATAGTGACGCTTAAAATTGGACTTACTGGAAGTATTGCCAGCGGAAAAAGCACCGTCTCTCTCATGTTCCATGATCTTAATGTACCGGTAATCGATGCAGACAAAATTTCTAGAGAAGTAGTAAATCCTCATGAGGATGCATACAATAAAATAGTGGATACCTTTGGTAACAGTATTTTGCAAGAAGATAAAACCATAGACCGGGCAAAGCTTGGTGAAATTATATTTAATGACCACGTGATGCGAGAGAAACTTAATAACATCGTGCATCCTGCAGTACGCGAAAGGATGCTTGCTAAAAGAGACGCCTATGTAAAAGCAGGTGTGCCAACTGTTGTATTGGATATTCCTTTACTATTTGAGAGTAACCTAACGCACCTTGTCGATAAGACGCTTGTTATTAGTGTGACAGAATCGGTCCAGCTAACTCGGCTGATGACTCGGAATGGCTATAATGAGCAAGAAGCAAGGCAACGCATACAGTCACAGATTCCTATTACGGAGAAAGTAAAAATGGCAGATGCCGTGATTGATAATAATGGTACAAAGCAAGAGACATATGAACAACTTGAACAGTTACTTCAACAATGGAGAGACCTAACTACTGAAAACTAAACTAAAATCCGAACCTGACAATTTTGTCAGGTTTTTCTTTTTAATAAGACACACTAATTAGTTTTTATGTTATACTTATTTTGAAATATCTCGATTAAAGTATAGCTTAACGGGAGGTTGTCTAAATGGGGAAGACAAAAATCGCGATAAATGGGTTTGGAAGAATTGGCAGAATGGTTTTTCGCCAACTGATATTGGACAGTGAAATTGAGGTGGTTGCAGTCAATGCTAATTATTCTGCAGATACATTGGCACACCTAGTTAAATATGATAGTGTACACGGTATTTTTTCCGAAGAAGTGAAAGCGCTTCAAAATGGATTGCAAGTAAATGAAAAGAAAGTAAAGATAGTAAATTCAAGGGAACCGGAGAAGCTGCCGTGGAAAAGCCTTGGGGTTGACATAGTTATTGAAGCAACAGGAAAGTTTAAAACAAAAGAAAGTGCGGGTAAGCATATAGAGGCAGGGGCCAAGAAAGTAGTTATTACAGCACCAGGAAAAGGGTTGGATAGAACCATCGTAATGGGGGTGAATGAGTCAGAATATGACCCCGACACGGATCACATTCTTTCCAATGCTTCCTGTACAACAAATTGCTTAGCGCCCGTAGTAAAAGTATTGGATGACCATTTCGGAATAAAGAATGGCTTGATGACAACCGTCCATGCTTTTACAAATGACCAAAAAAACATTGATAATCCACATAAAGATCTTCGACGCGCTAGAGGTTGTACCCAATCGATTATTCCAACCTCCACAGGAGCGGCCAAAGCGTTAGGTGAGGTTTTACCTCATTTGAACGGCAAATTGCATGGCATGGCACTAAGAGTACCTACACCAAATGTCTCGCTAGTCGACTTAGTCGTAGATCTTAACCATCAGGTTACTACAGAGCAGGTTAACAAGGCTTTTGCTGATGAAGCAGCCGGAAGTATGAAGGGGATTTTACATTATAGTGTAGAACCACTCGTTTCGATTGATTACACCACTACAAATTATTCAGCAATCATTGATGGACTATCCACCATGGTAATGGAAGGGAACAAAGTAAAGGTGCTTGCATGGTATGATAATGAGTGGGGATATGCAAAACGTGTAAGTGACCTTACAAAATATGTGGGGAAATATATGTATCGTACTTCTGCAGTGGTATTGTAAACTGCTTTCAAGCTATAATATTTTCGGGGGGCAACCAGTACGGCAATAGATAAAAAGATATAATAGAAGAATTAGAAAAGAGTGAAAGATTCTTATAAGAACATCAATTTTCAAACTTCCCTTTTTCGAAAAAAACGTGTTGCAAATCAAGCAGAAAACATATATACTTTTCGATGTACTTCCTGATTAAAAGGTTTATCCGCTTAAAGGGTTAGGACCTCATCGGACTAACTTTCCCCCGTGGCGGTGTTAGAAATCAGGAGGATCACCATAAATAAGGGGGATTTATATGGATACAATGGGAAGACACGTTATTGCCGAATTATGGGATTGTAATATTGATAAATTAAATGATATGGGATTGATAGAACGAATTTTTGTGGATGCAGCACTTAAAGCTGGTGCAGAGATTCGAGAGGTAGCATTTCACAAGTTTGCACCACACGGTGTGAGCGGTGTGGTTATAATATCAGAATCACATTTAACCATCCACAGCTTTCCGGAACATGGCTATGCGAGCATTGATGTATATACCTGCGGAGACATTATTGATCCAAATGTCGCAGCAACATATATTGCTGAAGCGCTAGAGTCTAAAACTTTCGAAAAAGTTGAAGTTCCACGTGGTATGGGGCCGGTAAAAGCAGGAAAATTCCAAAGCGTATTATAATATAAGAACAGGTTGACTAATTCAGTGATCAAACACTGCTAACTAGTCAACCTTTTATTTTCCCCTAAGCATAGCCACTCTTATGATGTTCAGTCTAGAGGAATTCCCTGAAACATGTTAAGATTAATAGTAATCTATTAAAGATGTAGTTATTACATAGCGATCAGAATTCTTATATTTAAGTTTGAGAATATATTCATGATGAGGTGTGCGATATGGGTGTTCGCAATACGATTGGAAAATATTTAAGTAATCATGCTGAAACTAAGGAAAATCACTGGGACGAGTCACTTAACACACATTATTATAAAACATCAAAAGACAAGGGACTACGTGCCCTTGAAGATATCATTAAAAATTCACCATCCTATGAATTAAACGCTGTTTCAGCAGAACATGGTGAGATTAGCATGTATGTAAAAAAGGGGAAAAAGGCATTTGTTGTAGCGACCGTTATTATGGTTAGGCCCTATCAGACAGCCATTGATTTTTCCGTTACTACAGAGTCAGCCTTACCGTTTGATTTGGGCTATAGCTCAAAGTTAATCAAAACATTATACAATGAACTTAACAAACATCTGCAGCTAATTACGGATAAAAAATAGATTTCCTTCATGAAAAGACATAAAGGAGGGACACCACGACATGAGATGCTCCAATTGCCAATATAAAAGTACAAAAGTATTGGATTCGCGACCAATAGAAGAGGGCCGTTCCATACGAAGACGAAGAGAGTGTGAAGCCTGTGGTTTTCGCTTTACTACCTTTGAAAGAATTGAGGAAGTACCGTTAATCATTGTGAAAAAGGATGGAACAAGGCAGGAATACAGCAGAGAAAAGCTTATTCGAGGCTTAATTAAGGCGTGTGAAAAACGACCCGTTCCGCTTGAAAAAATTGAAGCGGTAGCGATAGATGTTGAGAAAGAACTGCGAAACACTGGCATGTCTGAAATTGACAGCAACGAGATAGGAGAAATGGTGATGGACAGGCTTTCCGAAGTAGATGAAGTGGCATATGTCCGCTTTGCATCTGTTTATCGTCAGTTTAAGGATATTAGTGTGTTTTTTGATGAGTTAAAAGATCTCATTAAAACAGATAAGAATGACGGTACACGTTCAAAACCGTAGTAAATTGGGTTAAGCGAAAGGGTTAATCACGATGAATTTTATTGGTAAAATTTTGCCTATTGAAGGCTATTATGTGGTGGTGAAATCACCTTTACCTGTCGACTATGCAAAATCATTGACCCATTTGTATCAGCCGCTGATTGGAATCCAGGCTGTTACATTGTATTTGACATTATTGCATGAAGTAGAATTACAAAAGGAAGATTCACCTCAGACACATCATACATTAATGAATTATTTAAATCTCCCTCTTGATGAAATTTACCAGGCACGATTAAAGCTAGAGGGAATTGGGCTGTTAAAAACATACGAGAACAAGGGTGAAATGCAAAACTATTATACCTATGAGATCCAAAGCCCGTTCTCTGCAAAAAGCTTTTTCTTAGATGGTATGCTTACACAATTACTCTACCATCACATCGGCAAGGATAAATTTGAACTATTACAGGAACATTATACGAAACAACCTGTCACAAAAGGGTCAAATATAACGGCTTCCTTCAATGAAGTGTTTCAAACCTTTCAGCCACAGGCTCCAGCCAATCAGGTGAAGCAGGACGAGAAACCAGCTTCAAGTGAAGCAGTATTTGATTTTACTTGGATGGAACAGATGCTTAGGCAACGCATGATACCAGCAAAGCGTGTGCTAACTGGTGAGAATAAGCGACTAATCATTCAAATGATGCAGTTATATGATTTGGAAACATTTGAAATAGAAAAGTCCCTTTTATGGGCACTTACTGAGGATAATGTGCTTAACTCTGAAGAATTTAAAACAGCGTGCCATGATTTATTTAAATCAAAGTACAAGGAAACGGATATACAGTTAACCGAAAAACAATCGAGTCCAACACAGATATCGTCCCAAGAAGTCGTCACGAAGGAAGATCAATTAGTTATGGAACTTGAAAAGATCTCTCCCAAACAGTTATTAGAGGATCTATCAAGTGGTAACCATGCTTCTGATCAGGATATGAAAGTCATCAGAGAAGTTATGACATCACAAGGACTTCCTTCTCCGGTCATGAATGTATTAATTCATTATGTGCTGCTCCAGACTAATATGAAGTTATCCAAGGCCTATTTAGGAAAGATCGCCAGCCATTGGTCGAGAGCCAATTTAAAGACTGCGAAGGAAGCGATGGCTTTTGCAAAGAGAGAAACAAAGAATTTCCAAAAAGGGAACCAAGCAGCTTCTAGCTATAGAAAACCGGCGTCGAAAGAAATTATTCCGGATTGGTTCAAGGAGCGGAAGAAAAAGCAACCCTCCACTTCAAAGGAACAAAATGTAGATAAAGAAAAAGAGCAACAGGAAATTGAGGCATTGCTGCGCCAATTTTCAGGTGAAAATAAATAAAAATAATCATTTGCAAGGATGATTGAGATGAAACCAGTACAATCTGAATTAAAACGCTGGATGGAGCAAAATGAAAATTTCCAGGAAAACTATAACCGTACGAGACAGGAAGTATTAACTGATCCGGAAATAAAGGAATTTTTAGCTGCACATCCCGAATTAAAAAAGAACGAGATTAATAAGAGTTTAATAAAGCTCTACGAATATAAGACACAGTCGAAACAATGTGATCGTTGTAAGTCTTTTGGTGGTTGCCAGAATATGCTACAGGGCTATTCGCCAATTCTACACGTGGAAGATAACGAAATTCATCTTTCCTATGAAAAATGCCATAGTAGAGTTGATTATGAGAGGCAACAAAAGCAGCATAAACTAATCAAAAGTCTATTTATGCCTAAGGAAATCATGCAGGCAACGATCGCCGATATTGACAGTGACCCCGAGCGAAGTGAGGCTGTTAGACAGCTATTACATTTTGTGGGACAGGTTAAAGAAGGATTACCTAAAAAAGGAATCTACTTTTACGGGCCATTTGGAGTAGGAAAAACGTATTTTCTTGGTGCTTTAGCAAATCAGTTGAAGGAGAAAAACATTTCCTCGACACTAATCTATATGCCTGAGTTCGTAAGGGAAATAAAAGCTTCCTTTAAGGATGACTCGATTAATGATAAAATTGATTACTTTAAAAAAGCAGATGTCTTAATGCTTGACGATATTGGGGCAGAACTTCATTCAGCCTGGTTCCGTGATGAAATTCTTGGGTCTATTTTACAATATCGCATGATGGAGGGGCTGCCGGTCTTTTTTACATCCAACTACAGTATGGATCAGTTAGAGGGTCATTTGGCTACAACACGTGGTGGCGTAGAGGAAGTGAAAGCAGGTAGAATTATGGAACGAATAAAACAAGTAAGCAAAGAAGTGCGAATTGCTGGAGGAAATCGAAGAGACATCTAGCATCTGTGGGCCTGAAACTAGTTAGGTTAACAAGAAGATCTCCATTTTACTTAAAAAAAGCTGGTGATAGAGTTTAGGAACTCTGTTACCAGTTTTTTCTTTTTATTTACTATATTGACTAGTTTCAGTTGTTTATTCATTTTTTGCTCTCCTCGTCCATATAATGTAACAGTTTGGTGTTGGGTGAGGGTGATGATGATTGCTTGAAGTATATTTTGAGTCAGATAAAGAAGTAATCCGATTCTGTGAACTGCTTTTTCGCTACAATAAGGGAATCGAGTTACACTGGAAAACCAATAAAGATTGGGGGAATCATATATTATTTGAAAAAGAGATAAAGTCAAATGAACTATTTGATGCCATTTCGAAGGCGATGGTTGAAGTATTTGTTACCCACCGTTTAACAGCAATGATAAACGCCATTATTGAAGAATATTATTATTATACAAACCAAGATGAAATGGAAAAAATACTTGAATTAACACAATGGATATTTGCAGGGGAAGACGAGGACAGTCGCCGTGTCAGAAAAGACAAAGATCCTAGGCAACTCTTAATGTCGCTTTTTATGGCAAATATAAAAAATACGCCTACGGTACACTATGATTCTATTGTAAAGTTTCGTTTAAACGTTTTTAAAGACAAGCTAGTTCATTATGTAGGATTGGCAATAGATGAGTTCAAACGGGAAGAGGACCATCAAGAATTTGTTTATTTACTCCGTGAATACATTGCAAAAAAAGAGCCTAGCTTTAAAATTATTCATATTTTACAAGGCGATCCCTTTTCCTTTTTTAAGCAGAATGGAAAAAGGTTGTCTAAAATGGAATTACACTTGCTCATGCAAAAGGAACCGTTATATATTGTTGGGCTTGATGAGGATGAACTTAATTTGGCACCGCTTGTAGCCATGGCTCCAGAGAAAATTAAAATTTATGGAGATCATCCATCAGAGCCAAAAACACTAACAGTTATTAATGTTTTTCAGGAAAGAGTAGACTTTGAACCATACAATAATTTTCCTTTTGCCTTCTACTTAAACAATCGCCAAAAATAGGGCTTGCATTTCTGTATAGCAACAGATATAATACTGATTATAAATTATCTCAACTTAAAGGTTTTGAGAAGGACATGATTTGTTGAACTGAGTTAGTACAGAGATGGGAGCCTTGGCTGTAAGCTTCCTCTATACCATCAACTAATTACCCCCTTTGAACCCTGCTGTGGAAATGAAGTAAATAGCAGCGTATGATCTGCGTTAAAGATGTTATAAAGCCGTAATAAATTGTTGCGGAAACTTGGGTGGAACCACGACGTGTCAGCGCTCGTCCCTTTGCAAATTAGCAGAGGGATGGGCGCTTTTTAATTGTAGAGAAGGAGTGAGCAGAAATGTCGGAAGCAGTAACCATTATTTTTCCTGACGGAGCTGAAAAACAGTTTCCAGCAGGATCAACAGGAGAAGATATTGCAAGTTCTATCTCCAGTGGACTAAAAAAGCAAGCAGTTGCAATTAAACTGGATGGTGAACTAGTTGATTTAAAACGTGAGCTTTATCACGGTGGCAAAATAGAAATCGTCACCTATAAAAATGATGAAGGTATTGAAGTAATGCGCCATTCTACAGCTCATTTGATGGCACAAGCAATCAAGCGCTTGTATGGTGACGTTAATTTTGGAGTAGGTCCAGTGATTGAAGAGGGATTCTATTATGATATCGAAATGGATCAATCTGTAACACCAGAAGACTTACCAAAAATCGAAAAAGAAATGAAGCGTATTGTGGATGAAAGCTTAGAAATTAAAAGGATAGAAGTATCCCGTAACGAAGCAAAGGAAATGTTTAAGGACGATCACCTCAAGCAAGAATTAATTGATGCCATTCCTGAAGAGGAACAAGTGACAATCTATAAACAAGGTGAATTCTTTGATCTTTGTCGCGGTATTCACGTTCCATCTACGAATAAAATAAAGGCATTTAAATTGTTAAGCATCTCTGGGGCATATTGGCGTGGAGATAGTAATAATCAACAACTACAACGTATCTACGGAACAGCTTTTGAAAAGCAAAGCCAAGTGGATGAGTATTTGCGCATTTTGGAAGAACGTAAAGAACGAGACCACCGTAAATTAGGCAAAGAGCTTGAGATATTTACTGTCTCACAAAAAGTTGGACAAGGGCTGCCTCTGTGGCTTCCAAAGGGTGCTACTATTCGCCGTAACATTGAACGTTATATTGTAGACCTTGAGGAACGCTTAGGTTATGACCATGTATACACCCCAGTACTGGGTAGTGTCGACCTATATAAAACAAGTGGCCACTGGGATCATTACCAGGATGACATGTTCCCTGTAATGGAAATGGATAACGAAGAATTAGTTCTTCGTCCTATGAACTGTCCACATCATATGATGGTGTATAAAAACCAACTATATAGTTACCGTAACTTACCTGTAAGGATTGCAGAGCTTGGAACGATGCATCGTTACGAAATGTCAGGAGCTCTAGCTGGCTTACAGCGTGTCCGTGCGATGACATTGAATGATGCTCATATTTTTGCACGTCCTGATCAATTGAAGGATGAATTTATCCGGGTAGTAGAGTTAGTACAAAAAGTATATGAAGACTTTGGTATCGAAGATTATTATTTCCGTCTATCCTATCGTGACCCAGAGGATAAAGAGAAGTATGTAGATAACGATGCAATGTGGGAAAAAGCACAAGCCATGCTGAAAGAAACAATGGAAGAAATGAATGTAGAGTATGTAGAAGCTGAAGGAGAAGCAGCATTTTACGGACCAAAGCTTGATGTTCAGGTGAAAACGGCTCTCGGCAAAGATGAAACACTTTCCACAGTTCAATTGGACTTCCATCTGCCAGAACAATTTGATCTAACTTATATTGGGGAAGATGGAAAAGAGCACCGACCAGTGGTTATTCACCGAGGTGTTGTTTCTACAATGGAACGCTTTGTTGCATTCTTAATTGAGGAATACAAAGGAGCATTCCCAACCTGGTTAGCTCCCGTTCAAGTAAAAGTGATTCCTGTATCTCCACAAGTCCATCTGGAATATGCCAAAAAAGTGGCCGACGACCTCCGTTTAGAAGGGGTGCGTGTATCCCTTGATGAAAGAGACGAGAAAATTGGGTACAAAATACGGGAAGCACAAACACAGAAAATCCCATTTGCACTCGTTCTTGGTGATAATGAGATTAATGAAGATGCCGTAAATGTAAGACGCTACGGTGAAAAAGCTTCCAACACCTTATCTTTTGAGGCATTTAAACAATTAATTAAAGAAGAAATAACAAGTAAAACATTATATACAAAATAAATATCTAAAGGGTAAATCCGTTTTCAAAGGATTTACCCTTTTTAAATGGAGATATCTATGATAGAATAGATTTTGGTTAAGAACTCATTGTTGTTTACCATGTGTTGACAGCAGTATTTTTAAATGATATGATAATTAAGTTGAAAACATTATATGATCTTAAGACAAGAAGAAGCACCCGCTTCTCACCTGATCGACGCTCTATTGCAGTTGACTGGTTCCGAACTTTTTTAAACGATTGGAGACGTGTGGGTGCATTTTGTACCGACGCTTTTTTAATGTATATGATTCGCTTGTCAATAGAGATCAGAAACACGCAAAATAACTTTGGAGGTGGCTGGCTATTAGCAAAGATATGAATGTTAATGAGAAAATCCGTGCTAGGGAAGTACGTCTTATTGATTCAAACGGTGATCAGCTTGGAGTGAAATCACGCCAGGAAGCACTTGAAATCGCACAAACAAGAAACCTAGATTTAGTGTTAGTTGCACCGAATGCGAAACCGCCTGTTTGTCGGATTATGGATTACGGTAAATTCCGTTTTGAACAACAGAAGAAAGAAAAAGAAGCACGTAAGAAACAAAAAATCATTAATGTTAAAGAAGTACGCTTTACTCCAGGAATTGGCGATCATGATTTTGAAACAAAACTAAAGAACGCTAGAAAATTCCTAGAGAAGGGTGATAAGGTAAAAGCAGCAGTCCGTTTTCGTGGACGTGCTATTACCCACAAGGAGCTTGGACGTGAGGTGCTAGATCGTTTCGCTGAAGAAGTGAAAGATATTGCAACCGTTGAAACCAAGCCGAAAATGGAAGGTCGTAATATGTTTATGATGATCGCTCCAGTTAACGAAAAATAAT
Source organism: Oceanobacillus sp. M65 (assembly GCF_052246275.1). Taxonomy (NCBI): domain Bacteria; kingdom Bacillati; phylum Bacillota; class Bacilli; order Caryophanales; family Bacillaceae; genus Oceanobacillus; species Oceanobacillus sp. M65. Next base: position 104,853 of record NZ_JBQQCJ010000002.1, read on the forward strand.
ATTTGGACAGCTTACGAGGAGGAAATAACTATGCCAAAAATGAAGTCCCATAAAGGTTCTCAAAAACGTTTTAAGAAGACTGGAACTGGAAAACTTAAACGCGCACATGCTTACACAAGCCATATGTTCGCAAACAAATCTCAAAAACAAAAACGTAAACTTCGTAAAGGTACTGTTGTATCTGCAGGAGATTTCAAACGTATCAAAACAATGCTTCCATACAAATAAGTTAAGAAGCACATACGAATAAAAAGACTACTATGAGATGTATTTTAGGAGGGAATTTATATGCCACGTGTAAAAGGTGGAACAGTAACGCGTCAACGTCGTAAACGCGTCCTTAAATTAGCAAAAGGTTATTATGGTTCAAAGAGAACGTTATTTAAAACAGCAAAACAACAAGTAATGAAATCAGGTCAGTATGCTTATCGTGACCGCAGACAGAAAAAACGTGATTTCCGTAAACTATGGATCACACGTATTAATGCTGCAGCTCGTTTGAACAACCTTTCATACAGCAAATTAATGTACGGTTTAAAAGTTGCTGGTATTGATATCAACCGTAAAATGCTTTCAGATCTTGCTATTAATGATGAGCAAGCATTCGCTCAATTAGCAGAAAAAGCTAAACAAGCTGTTAAGTAAAAAACGTTTAGGTACATCCGTTTCTAGTGGAGCTAAGTCTCCATCTGATTCGGCCCTAAATGGTAGAAGGCCAAATCTTTTATTTTATAAGAGATCTGGTCTTTTTTACACTTTAGGAAAGTATAAAATTCCAGCAAGGAAGCAAAGTCGATGCAGTTGAAATTTTGAGGTTCCAAGTATAAGAAAAACGTACACATTTGCTAAAGGACGAGCGAATGTGAGTTTTTCTAAAATAGCATAATACATAGTCTATCATTTAAAATTATCAAGTAGTTACAAGAAGGAAGGTATTCCAATGGACGAGTTGAATGGATTGCTGCTATATCTTCTAGGCGTTAATATCATTGCATTTATTATGATGGGTTTAGATAAGCAAAAAGCAAAAAAGAGACAATACCGTATACCCGAAAGGACGTTCTGGCTTTTAGCGATTGTTGGTGGAGCTCTAGGGGCGATTATTGGAATGCAACGATATAGACACAAAACCAAGCATAAAACATTTGTATGGGGTATGCCTATCTTGCTATTAGTCAATATAGCTTCCGTTGTGTATCTGCTTTATTCCATTTAAAACTTTACATAACGCTCTATTAGGGCATAATCCGACAATGACCATCATATAATGAGGTGAGGAGGTGGGCAAAGAGGCTTGAGCAGGCTCTGAAGCGAGGAGGTTTGTTATGGAGCTGTTTGGAAATTACCTGATGGCGTTTATTGAAACAGGAGGATTTTTGGCACCGTTGTTATTCATCAGCTTTCACTTATTAAGGCCGTTATTTTTCCTTCCAGTTGTTTTCATTTGTATCTCCGGAGGGGTGCTGTTTGGTGCGGTTGCTGGCAGTGTTTATTCATTAATTGGTATTACGTTATCCAGTATTATGTTCTACTATGTAATTCGTTGGATGCCCGGAACGTTTAACAAATTAGTCCGTGTCAAACATAAATTAATCGGAAAGCAGACCTCGTTCACACCATCTCAAATTGCATTACTTAGGCTTGTGCCATTTATCCATTTTCACTTACTTTCCCTATGTTTAATGGAAATTTCAGCTGGCTTTAAGGATTATACAAAGTCTGCACTTATTACCAACATTCCATTAGCCTTTGTTTACACATCCATTGGTCAATGGATTTCTAATTTAACCCCACTTCATATCTTCATTTTCCTAATGGCTCTGCTTCCTTTATTATACTTATTGAGACGAAAAGAGATAATAATTAAATGGAATGAATTCTTCCACCCAGCGACATAATTTAATGAATAAACCACTCATCTGATGATGAGTGGTTTTTAGTTTGTTTTATAATATTTACTCAATGCTTGTAAGAAGCAGCTGATTTATTGGATGCTTCCATTCAATACTTGCATATGGATATCGCATTAAAATTTCTTTCTCCATAAAATAAAGATCATCTCTCGTAAGCCCTCTTAGTTCAAGGGGATCTCGTACCGTAACATGGATGTTCACTACTTCAAATGCATCCTCGGTTGTACCTAAATACTTTTCTCCTTCAAATAAACAACCTTTATAGACAAACTGCACATTTTTTTTACTGTTATTTGGTTCGTCAAGAAAGAAAAATTCATTTGCTACCTTGGCCAGACGCAGCCGCCGTGAAGGATTGCGATAGTATTGTATTAATGTATAAACGAGGAGTACCAGTGCGATGATAACGAGTACGCGAAATAGAATCACAATCATAAAGATACACGTCTCCCTGCAGATTAATACTCGTTATACGTATACCAAGGGAGGAAGGTTTCACTTTTTGTCTAAAAAATAATTTCATGACTTTAATAATGTCTTGTTTAATATTAAAGGTCCAATCATGTTAAAATGAAATGATTGTAATGTTGATTAAGAAAAGAAGAACAAGTGCATCGCTATCGCGCACACATATTGTAGCTAGATGGAAATAGGGGAGAGGTTGATTTCATGACATATACATTAAAAGTAAAATTAGTTGATGAGGAAGCAACATTACCATTCCGCGCAAATGAAGGGGATGCTGGGATGGATTTATTCTCAATTGAAGAAAAAACAATTAAAGCAGGCGAGTCAGCTTTAGTAAGAACGGGAATTCAAATTGAGTTACCACAAGGAACAGAGGCACAGGTAAGACCTAGAAGTGGGTTAGCGTTAAAGCACTCTGTTACGGTTCTGAATAGTCCCGGAACAATTGATGAGGGGTATCGGGGGGAGATAAAAGTAATCTTAATTAACCATGGGAAAGAAGATTTCCAGGTTTTGAAACAAATGCGAATTGCCCAAATGGTTGTCGCGCCTGTCGCACAAATAAATCTTGTTGAAACAGTCATTATGTCTGAAACTGCTAGAGATAAAGGGGGATTTGGTTCCTCTGGAAAATAAATGAGGATGCCTTTTCAAAACTACGTTTCTGTTTTGTTATTTTTCAAAAAACGGTTATACTGTAAGGGAACATTATATTATAGGAGGTACTGGTACATATATGGCAAAACTAGATGAAACATTAACAATGCTGAAGGATTTAACTGACGCTAAAGGGATTTCTGGGAATGAAAAAGAAGCAAGAGAGGTAATGCATAAATATATCTCTCCATATGCAGATGAGGTGTATACCGATAATCTAGGGAGTTTAATTGCTAAAAAAGCTGGCGATGAAAATGGACCAAGCATTATGGTTGCAGGTCATTTGGATGAGATTGGCTTTATGGTAACACGGATCGATGAGAAAGGCTTCGTTTATTTTCAAACCATTGGCGGATGGTGGAACCAAGTTATGCTCGCACAACGTGTAACGATTATGGGAACTAAAGGAGATGTAACTGGTGTAATTGGTTCAAAACCACCACATATTCTCTCTGCAGAAGCACGTAAGAAACCTGTAGATATCAAGGATATGTTTATTGATATTGGCGCTTCTAGTAAGGAAGAGGCAAAAGAATTTGGTGTAAAACCTGGAGATTCTATTGTCCCTTATTTTGAGTTTACCCAAATGAATAATGAGAAGTTGCTAATGGCAAAAGCTTGGGATAATCGTATCGGATGTGCTATCGCAATAGAAGTGTTAAAACAGTTAAAAGATACAGATCACCCTAACGTTGTATATGGAGTGGGAACTGTTCAGGAAGAAGTCGGACTGCGTGGTGCTAAGACAGCTGCACATACGATAAAGCCAGATATTGGTTTTGGTGTTGATGTAGGAATTGCTGGAGATATGCCAGGTGTATCAGACAAAGATGCTGACAGTAAGCTAGGAGAAGGCCCACAGATTGTTTTATACGATGCTTCTATGATATCTCACAAAGGAGTTAGAGATCTTGTATTAGCAACTGCTGATGAGAACAACATTCCTTATCAGTACACTTCTATCGCGGCTGGTGGTACGGACTCAGGTTCTATTCATTTAACTGCAAATGGTGTACCGTCATTATCTATCACGGTAGCTACTCGCTATATACATTCTCATGCAGCAATTTTGCATCGTGATGATTTTGAAAATGCTGTGAAGATCATTGTAGAAACCATTAAAAAACTGGACGCAGATACAGTAAAAGACATTGTACTAAGTTAAGCAGGGATAAGGAAATACCTTGCATAGACTAAAGAGTATAGAATAAAGAAACGCCGAACGAGATTTGAGCTCTAAAAGAGTTACAATAACGTTCGGCGTTTATATGTCCACATTTTTTTGTGAAATTATGCTAAGTAGCTGTTCATAACCTTTGTTACATAATTTTGTGTTTCTTTAAATGGTGGAATGCCTTGATGTTTGTCAACATTACCTGGACCAGCATTATAGGCAGCAAGTGCCAATTCCATATTTCCGTTATATCGACTAAGCATCTGACTTAAGTATTTTGCTCCACCTTCTATGTTTTGCTGTGCGTCAAATGGATTTGTTACTCCAAGCCCTCTAGCTGTAGCGGGCATCAGTTGCATTAGACCTTGGGCACCAGCAGTACTACGTGCGTTTTGGTTATAATTGGATTCATTTTTAATAACCGCATGTATAAGTTTTTCATCCAAGCCATACTTTGTCGCTGCTTCTTGTACATATGTATTATATTGTGAAGTAGCACCAGTTGCCTCTGTTGTGAAAGACGGTGACGGGCTGGATTGTATTGCAGTATAAAGAGTATTCATATTTGAAACATTTTTATTTAAATCAGCACTCTGAGTTGTTGCTTGGTTTATTCTTTCCTGCAGCATTTGTTTAAATGCTAATTCCATCATGGGGGAACCATTAGAGTAAGGACTTGAGCCAGAAGATGAAGTCAACGTAGCCATTGCCTGATATTGAATCATTTGTTGTAACTCACTTATCTCCATAGTAACTGCCCCCTTTCTCTTTTAAAATAGCTTACAGGATTATTTTACTATAATCTATCTATTATGCAATATAAATTTAAACTGGAATAATAGACTTACCTGCTTCTTCAAGTAAGTTTTTATAAAAAGGATCTTCTCCGATACAGACAATTCGATCACATAATGAAATAATTTCATCCATATCATGGGAAGTGTAAATGATAATTTTGCCTTCATCTTTAGCTAATCGTTGTAAATAGGTGCCGATCTCTTTGCGCGATTTAAGATCTATACCTACTGTAGGCTCGTCAAGCAACAGTAGATCCGGATCATGAATTAAACTGATTGCAATGTTTAATTTACGCTTCATTCCACCAGACAAGGACTTAACTGGGTCCTTCCATCTATCGAGCTTCATATTCAAACAGAGTTGTTTTAGCTGGGTTTTAGTTCTATTGCTCCAAGCCAGCTTTTCAAAAAAGACCATATTTTCCTCTACGGTAAATTCATCCCATAAGGCTATTTCTTGGGGGACAAACCCAATCTGTTTCCGAAGTTTCTTTTTATCTTCAAAATTTCGTTCATACAGTGAAAGGCTACCAATAGTGGGTTTTTGCAAGGTGGCAAGGATCTGCAGCAGAGTAGATTTCCCTGCACCGTTTTCCCCAACCAATCCGATGACTTCTCCTGGGTTAACGTTGAAACTAATGTCTTGTAATACTTTTCGCGTTCCGTAATTTTTTGATAGGTTATGCACCTTTAACATTTCTCTTCTCCTTTCGCACAAACCATATTGCAATTAGGATAACCAATAATATATTCCATCCATATCCAATTTCTTTAGAAAGAAAGGGTGCTAGTGGATTTCCTAATTGTAGCCATGGATAGCGACTTATTAATCCTTCAGTCGGAAGAATCGCACCACTTATAATGGCGATCAAAAGTGTGAGCACAAACGAGAAACCATAATAGATGGGTAATTTATTAATCCATATGGCTAGTAAAAAAGCCCCCATTAAAATGGTAAGTCGAAAGGAGAGGACTGCAAAAATGAGTTCCAGCGTTACAGCTTCCCCCAATGATTTGTAAAATACTGCAATTGTTACGGTGTCTACAATGATAAATAACAGGACATAGACCACAGCATTACGCAGTAGATAGGATTTAAGTGCTATTCGCATAAAGAAAAAACGTGGCGATAAGCTCTTGCGTCGTTCCCGTATAATCCAATCCATTACCATAAAGGTCGAAAGGATTGAAAAAATGGCCCATAATCCCCAGGGATTAAATAAAACAAATCGGTTTGCATCCTCTTCAGTTTGCGCGTTTAAAAAAGTAAAGGAAGTCTGTAGTAAGTTTTCTTCTGCTTCTACTGCCTTACTTTTGTCCACAATTTCTTCCCATGTCCAATTTCCCCCTGTATTTGCATATTGTTCACTAAGTTCCTGAATAGTGAGCACTGCTTTCGTTCTACCGTTATCCTGCTGGACGTAGGACATCACCATTTCCGCAATAGGAGAGTAAGCAAAGGATAGGTCTGAACGATAACTCTTGATCAGACGGTTTCTACTTCCTTTTTTTATTTGTTCCTCATAGCCTTCCCGTATGATAAATACACTATCAAGCTGGTGTTGTTCCAGCTGAGTTAAAGCTTCATCTTCAGATAGTTGTTCAACTCGAATGATAGGCGTCTGTTTGATAGAATCAACCAAGTCCAATGCCATAGGGGTGGTCTCTTCTACGACAATTCCTACTGGGACTTTGCTATCTTGTTGTAGAGAATTTGTTAACCCCATAATGGCCAGAGTCGCAATAATAGGAAATAGGAGCCAAAAAAGAAGCGATCCCCAATGCTTTTTTAAATGGATGAAGCGTGTTTGAAGAATTGCTTTCATTCCTGAATTCGCTCCTTTCCAATAGCTGTCCCTATAAAAATAAGAGTAGTAGCAATCGTTAGAAGCAAGAGTGGAATATAGTCAACAAATACTCTGTTATTTAAAACAATTTCTTGCACCCAATGGTGTGCCTCCACAGAGGGAACATAGTCTATAAATTTTTGGATGACGACTGGAAAATAAATTGTCGGAATAAGTGCACCACTTATTAGAAGGTAAACACCGCTTAATATACTTTGGGTTAGCATACGTAATTTTTGCGAGAAAATTATTATTTCTACCATCCCGAGAGCAAAGAGAAATTGAGTACTATAAAGCATGCTAAGCAGTAAGACCCGTCCATAGTCTTCTATCGTCATATCCCAATCAAGTAATGAATGGAAAAGAAAAAGGGCAATTGCGGAAAATAACGTAGCTACTATAAGCGTAACGCTCATTTTGGCAAATGTCTGCTGTAACTCGGTAACACCATATAATTTCATCCGCTGCTTAAGTCGCACAGTGTCTTCCTTAGATAAAAAGTTATAAATAACAAAAAGCCATAATGTTACAAAAGTAAACCAAAAAGACAAGCTATAATAATTCAGTGGGTTAGATGTAGCCGCATTGCTAATTTCACTTTCATTTACTATTCTGTCTTTTCCGATTGTGTAGAAAAAGTATTCCTTGAATTGTTCAAAGAGTAGATCGCTTCTTGTTTCACTATCTATATCCAACTGCTTCGCATAATAATTAATAGTCAGAATATTAGCCTGTGAAGCACGTATGTGTCGTGTCACGCTTTCAATTAACTCTCTTACTAATTGGCTTTGTGCCGGTTGTGTTGGATTACCTACGATTGGAAACTCTACTGATCGACCTTGATAGAGGTCTTCTGTAAACCCTTTTGGGATGACTAGATAAGCACTCAAGCTGTCATCTTCTATTCGTTCAATCGCTTGCTGCTCTTCCATCCCTCTAAGTTCGAGGAAAGAGCTCAGCGGGGTCTCTTCAATTAATTGACTCACGAGTTGTGTTTCTTCCGATTGGTCTTGATCAACGATCCCGACTTGAACAGGGGCATGCTCATCGTTAATAAAAAACTGAAGTATAATAAATAGCACAAGACCTGTTAATAAGATCGGAAAAAGCAAAAGAAGAGGAAGTGAGAGCCACTTCCTCCTAAACTGTAATACATTATTTTTAACAAATAATCTTACATTCCTCATGAAATGCATTCTAGCACTTCCATTTCTTTAAAGATTAAAAGCCTGCTCCTCCGTAAAGAAGGTTTGAAACCCATTGCTGAAATTGTGGTGTTACCTCAGTATTGAAGTATTGTGACAATTCATCCATGCTCATACTTCCTATGTCTTTCACGTTGTCCTCGTTTGGTAGCTCGACACTATCAATTGTTTTCCCTTCAACAGCAGCATGTAAGGCGAACATGTCTTGACTCATATCTGGCGTGTTCACAGAGAAGGAATGTTCAGAAGTCATTTGGTCACCTTCATAATTTGCATTTCCAGACCAGATCAAGCTTCCTTCACCATTCATTGGATCTTCAAACGAGAATGTCCGCTCAAACTCACGCGCGGTCCCATCAAGGGTTTCTTCTCCATTATAAGAAAGAACCGTATCAGCGAAGGTTAATGCTAGTGAATCAGTTGCTTGATTATCTTTCCAAGAAAGGTCACCTGTTAAGTTCATTGTACCCTCGGTATACCCATCGTCATAACTAAAATCATAGTTAAAGGATTGATTTGCATCTTCGAGTAGTTGCGAACCTTTTACAGCCAAGGAAACGGTATCCTCATTTTCTGTTGAACCTAATTTTACAGAAAAATCTCGCTGGGCAATTAAATCATCTTTGACCCAAATTGTAGAATTTAACCCATCTGGGATGCTTACTTTATCTATTTCATTAATTCCTTCTTCTAAACCAGTTTCAAAATCGGCAATAAATTGGTCGGCATCAGGTGACATTGCTGTACCACCAAACTGTTGTAAAGCCATTTGCTCACGAATCATTTCTTTCAGTTTTTCATCGTCTTTCATTTTCTCTAATGTCTTGACAATAAGGTCCTTAACCTGATCTTCAGAAAGATGAAGACTAAGTTTCTCTGTGTCTAAAGATTGATCTTGAACCTTGATAGATTCTTCCGTTTGTTCAAATGCATCTTCAGGTAACTCATCAAAAATCATCTTTCCATATTCTTCTTTAAAGTACTCTAAATCTTCCGAGTTTGTTCCTTCAAATAATTGTTCTAGATTCATAGATTCCTCACCTGTGAAGGTTTCCGGGTCTACTTCTTTTAATAAAGGTCCAAGGTCTTCATCTTTTAGTTGTAATATTTCATTGATGAATGGTAGGCCAAGAAGAATCTTCTCTGCTGTCACGTGGAATTGAACCCCATCTATCTCCATTTCACCGAATGATGCAGCTAGTTCTGTGGATATTTGTTTTTCTTCCATGTCAGCAGCAGTTGTTAAGGTGATAGTAGAGTTATTAATGATCTGGCTAGGATCCAATCCCATTCCGTATCCCATCCCACCGTTTGGGTCATTATATTCAGCTGATAACTCAACTGTTGACTCTGTAGGATTTTCTTCTGATGTTTCTAACCACTCCATCTCTGGTTGATATCGATCTTCAAATTTATCACCTATGTAATCAAGTGAGTTTTTCTCTGCTAAAAAATACTGAGCCTTAGCCGAATTTTCTAATAATACAAAGGCAGCTACACTACCTCCTATCACCAAAACTGCGGCAACAATGATTGCAATAAGTCCTTTGGATACTCCTTTCTTTTTCTCTGGAGTATTGTTTACAGTTTCATCCATTATCTTGCTCCTCTCCTTTGTCCTTTATCATTATTATATATGCTTAGAGTAAAAATACATAACGACAAAGTATCTTCATTCTTTTTATCAGATTAAAAAAATATAGTCAAATGGTTTCACAAAGGTAGGTAAATAGATTGTCATATCAAGGGTTATAATACTTTGACTTCAAGATAATTATAGGGGTAATTAGACCTTGTTTTATTACAAATAGTGGAAATATAATTGGTAATTTCAAGAAATTGTATCGATGTGCATAGGTCTTTTTCTTTATTTTAAAAAAATAGATGCGAATCGCATCTATTTTAGTATCGGTCTATTTATTTTCTTAAATGACCAAACGTTCTTAGTTCTTCGTTTAGCACCGAGCGCCAAAAACGTAAACTTACTTACCTTTTTGCACTTTTATTAACTAGCAGTTTCCTTTTTGACACCTTGTTCAAGGGCGTCGATCATTTCTTGTTTTTCTTGTTCATCTGATGCTTTCCAAATTAATTCAAATAGCACGCCCAAACCCGGTAGCATTTTTTCTTCTCCATCCTGGATTGCATCCACAATGGTTGCTTCTAATTGAGATTGGTCATTAGTCGCGATATTTGTTAGTATTGCTTTCCGTAAATTTAAATCCATTTCTTTTCACCTCTTTTAGAAAATTAAAGCTAGGGATAGTTTGACCCGGAAGTAAAATAATATGTATGATAATAAAAATGGATTTAATTGATACAAGGACTATTAATGCAAACTAATATTACTCAGATGTTTTAACCGATTTTAATTTTAATATGAAGGATGAAAAGTCTATGATTACCTCAGCAAAAAACGAAAAAATAAAAGCGTTACGTAAGCTACATAAAAAGAAGGAAAGAACGGAAACAGGAACCTTTCTAGTTGAAGGCAATCACTTGGTAGAAGAAGCATGGAAAAGCAATTATACTATTTTGGAGGTTATTGCCCAGGAGGATATTCAGCTTCCGAAATGGTGTGAAGAAATACCAGTAAGTTTTGTAACAGAACAAGTATTTCAGCATGTATCCCAAACGAAGTCTCCTCAAGGTATTGCTGCAATTGTAAAAATGAAAGAAGCAATAGTCGATTTAGATAATCATCTGTTGTTAATTGACGCTATTCAGGATCCTGGAAATTTAGGAACAATGATTCGTACTGCAGATGCCGCTGGATTTGGTGGAATCATCCTTGGTTCAGGTACCGTTGATCTTTACAATGATAAAGTGGTTAGATCGACGCAAGGATCTCTATTCCATATTCCTATTAAAGCAGCTCCTTTAGATACAGAAATAGAGCAATTAAAGCGGAACGGGTATACAATTTGGGCAACTGCTTTACAAAATGCGCATAATTTCAGTGAAACTAACAGGAATAGTAAGGTTGCACTTATTTTAGGAAATGAAGGTGCTGGCGTGCAACAAGTTTTACAGGAAGAGGCAGATACTGTGGTCAAAATTCCCATATACGGGGAAGCAGAATCTCTTAATGTCAGCATTGCAGCAGGAATTTTAATGTACTATATTAAAGGATAATGTTGCACAAGTAATTTAAATTGCATATAATAAGTGTATTCTTAATAGAAAAGCGAAGAAAGAGACAGATAACATGATCATGTGGGAAAGGGAAAAAATGCCTAGACTGAAAGCATTTTTACCATAACGACTGTTATTATTTCACTCTGGAGCTGACACCGGGACCCTGTTTTATACTACAGGTAAAGGTGATCCGGAACATTCCGTTATCATGTTAGAGCTGGATGCATTTTGTACGTTAATGCGTCAATTAGGGTGGTACCGCGAATTTATAGCCTCGTCCCTTTTCTGGGATGGGGCTTTTTGTATTCTTTTTTAAACGATTCACTTCTCATTGTTGCGTAGAGCAGATTAAAAAAGAAGGATCTTTTAATTAAGAACCATGCGGCATTTACAAAGATAGAAGGAGGTAAAACAGTATGAAGGAACAATTGGAAACAATTAAACAAGAAGCACTTGGTAGGATTGTGAGTGCAGATGAATTAAAAGAGTTACAGGACATTAAGGTTGCCTACCTTGGAAAAAAAGGTTCTTTAACCGGTGTATTACGCGGAATGGGTAAACTATCAAAGGAAGAGCGTCCAATTATTGGGGAATTAGCAAATGAGGTACGCGAAACAATTACGACAGCCCTTGAAGAAAAGGGGCAAAAACTTGAAGAGCTCGCACTTGAAAAACAGCTGGAGGAAGAAGCAATAGATGTCACCTTGCCAGGTCGTCCAGTTAATGTTGGGGGAGAACACCTTCTAACAAAAATTGTAGAAGAAATTGAAGATTTATTTATTGGGATGGGTTATGAAGTAAGAGAAGGTCCAGAGGTGGAAACAGACTATTATAACTTTGAAGCATTAAATTTACCTAAAGGCCATCCAGCAAGAGACATGCAGGATACATTTTACGTAACAAACGAATTATTAATGCGAACACATACTTCTCCTGTGCAGGCAAGGACGATGAAGGAATTTGACGGAGATCAGTCGGTCAAAATGATTTGTCCTGGAAAAGTTTACAGAAGAGATACAGATGACGCAACACACTCCCATCAGTTTACACAGATAGAAGGGCTTTATGTAGGGAAAGACGTCCGCATGAGTGATTTAAAAGGAACATTGGATCAGTTTGCGAAGAAGATGTTTGGGAAAGATCGGGAAATCCGCTTACGCCCTAGCTTCTTCCCATTTACAGAACCATCTGTTGAGATGGATATTTCTTGTAAGGTATGTAATGGTCAGGGGTGCTCTGTATGTAAGGGCACAGGCTGGATTGAAATTCTCGGTGCAGGTATGATACATCCAAATGTGTTGGAAATGGCCGGGTATGATCCGAAAGTATACACTGGTTTTGCCTTTGGGATGGGTCCAGAACGAATTGCCATGCTGAAATATGGTGTGAATGATATTAGACAGTTCTATACAAATGATAAACGATTTTTGAAACAGTACCATAACGCGTAAGGAGGTAGAGGTCAATGTTAGTATCACTTAATTGGTTAAAGAATTATGTAGATATTGGAGAAATAAGTCCGGAGCAGTTAGCTGAGAAAGTAACAAAGTCCGGGATTGAAGTGGAAAGTGTAGAGTACGTTGCGGAGAAAAGTGAGAATGTGGTCGTAGGATATGTACAATCCTGTGAAAAACATCCTAATGCAGACAAGCTAAATCTATGTCAAGTTGATACGGGAGAAGAAACGTTACAGATTATCTGTGGTGCACCGAATATCGCGCAAGGACAGAAAGTTGCGGTAGCTAAGCCAGGGGCTGTGTTGCCAGGTAACTTTAAAATTAAGAAAGTCAAATTACGTGGCGTTGAATCAAACGGTATGATTTGCTCGCTACAGGAACTTGGGATCGAAGAAAAATATGTACCAAAAGAATTCGCTGAAGGAATTTTTGTTTTTCCTGAAGATGTAACAGTGGGAGAAAGTGTAGAACCATTATTAAACCTTAACGACGCTGTACTTGAATTTGAATTAACACCCAATCGCGCGGACTGTCTTTCCATGTTAGGGGTAGCCTATGAAGTTGCTGCACTACTGGATCAGCCACTCCAACTGCCAAGTGAGGAAGTAGAAGTTACAGATGAAGATGCTACAGACTATATAAAAGTTGAAGTTGAAGCTAAAGATTTAAATCCGTATTATGGAGCTTTTGTTATTAAAGATATTGAGGTAAAAGATTCGCCACTTTGGATGAAAAATCATCTAATCGCAGCGGGTATTAGACCGATTAACAATGTAGTGGACATTACCAACTTTGTAATGTTGGAGTATGGTCAGCCATTACATGCATTTGACTATGATCGCTTGCAGTCAGAAAACATTGTGGTTCGACGTGCTAAGGATGGCGAGAAACTTGTGACGCTTGATGAGCAGGAAAGAACACTCTCAGAAGAACATCTAGTTATTACGGATGGCGAAAAGCCTGTTGCATTAGCCGGCGTAATGGGTGGGCTTGATACAGAAGTTCATGAAAAGACTAAAACGGTATTACTTGAAGCCGCTTATTTTGAATCGTCTGCTGTAAGGAAAGCAGTGAAGGATACCGGTTTACGTAGTGAGTCAAGTACACGTTTTGAGAAAGGAATCGACCCAAATAGAGTAAGAGAAGCAGGTCAAAGAGCATGCCAGCTTTTAACACAATATGCTGGTGGGAAGGTCCTAGCTAATGTGGTTGAATTCGACCAAATTGATCGAACCGAGAAAAAGATTAACCTTGTGACAAGTGAAGTAAATAAGCGACTTGGAACAGAGATAACAGCTGAAGATATTGCTGATATATTTCGCAAGCTTCGTTTCCATTTTGAGCAGGACCTTGAAGAGTTTATTGTCTATGCACCAACTCGCAGGGGCGATATAACCATTTTTGAAGATTTACTCGAAGAAATTGCACGTGTATATGGGTACGATAACTTGCCTTTTACATTGCCAGAAGGGGAAGCCCATGCTGGGGCGCTTACAGAGACACAACAGCTAAAACGGGATGTGAAACGCTACTTACAAAGTGCTGGGCTTATGGAGACAATAACATACTCCTTAACAAGCTCAGCAAAGATCAGCCAACTTATCAGTCCAGAAATTCAAAATTTAGACCCACAAGCCGTTGCGCTATCTATGCCGATGAGTGAGGATCATAAATATTTAAGGTTAAGTCTTTTGCCAGAGTTGTTAAGTACCATCTCCTATAACCAGGCAAGAAATCAAACAGATCTGTTTTACTTTGAGCTAGGTAAAATCTTCGTTTCCCAGGAAAAGATGATTACGAGCCAACCATCTGAGCAACTTAGAGTCTCTGGCGCACTTTCCGGCAAATGGATGGAGCATCCTTGGCAACAGGAGAAAAAAGAGGTTGATTTTTATGTAGTGAAAGGCATAATGGAAGGATTGTTCGACTACCTAAAATTACCAGTCTCCTTCAAAAAAGGGACAATACCACAGATGCATCCAGGAAGAAGTGCTGTAATACTTATTAATGGTAAAGAAGTCGGCTTTATTGGCCAGGTACACCCTGCCTTACAAAAGGAAAGTGGGCTTAAAGATACGTATGTATTTGATGTGAATATGGAAGAAGTGATTGCCGAGCATAGTGCTGTCCCTTCCTATAGTCAAATTCCGAAGTACCCATCCATTTCAAGGGATATTGCCTTTATCATGGATAAGCAGATTCCTGCTGGGGATGTGAAACAGACGATTGTAGAATTAGGAGCTCCATTAGTAAAACAAGTCAATATATTTGATGTATATCAAGGAGAAAACATAGGGGAAAACAAAAAATCAGTTGCGTACAGCCTAGTATATCAACACCCTGATAAAACTCTTACAGACGAAGAAGTCGAGGAGTCTTATACTAACATCCTTCATAACGTAAATGAAAAATATGATGCATATGTAAGATCATAATAATATTATTATAGAAGCCGATCAATTAGTCGATAGATGAAACACGATTAATTGGTCGGCTTTTTTATGGTTATAAATAGGCTTTCGCTTTTGTGGTATTTGCAAAATGGGTCTTAGCCCATTGGTTTAATGCGTCTTCCCCATGTTCTGTGATGAGTCTGGCGATAACTTGGTCAACTTTTTTGGACGCTCCTTTTGGGATCGTAACACCAAGCTTTTCTGTCAGTCTATCTATTTCATCTAGAAAACGACTTCTAGCAATGATTGAGCCAGCCGCAACTGCAATGGAATAGCTTTCTGCCTTTGTCATAAAATAGGTCTTTTCTGCAAGTACTTGTTTTTCAGAAGCAATATGGCGCTTATAGACTGCCGGCTCACAAAACTGGTCAATTAATACACCCTCCATGGGTTTATCTTCTGTTTTCTTTAGAAGGCTTTTAATGACAGAGTGATGTAGCATCGCTTTCATTTTACCTTGTGACCACCCACTGGCCTGTAGCTTATTATACTTTTCATTCGCAAGCACCATCAGCGTATAAGGGATGTTCATTTTTACAATTTCCCTTGAAAGCTTCCTAATGGTATCATCATGTAGATTTTTTGAGTCTTTAACACCCATTTTTTTCAACGTATCAATTTGGTTTGCACTTACATAAACGCCTGCTACTGTTATAGGTCCGAAGTAATCTCCTGTACCAGCTTCATCTGTTCCGATATGACTCTGGGAAAATAAAGTAGAAGGGGGTGCGTAAGTTGATTGCGGTTTCCCTGTTGGCTTCCCTTTTTTAGTGGAAGTGTCGGCTGCTGCATCTGTCCACCTACCTGCTTCTTTTTCAGGACTCGCACCTTGAAATAATACCTTCCCTGATTTGTAGGCAGTAATGACTGCATGCTCGGTCTTTGCCCGGAAAACCGCCCCTTGTGGAGTAGTAGTTAGAGATGTATGATAATGTTGCATCATTTTCTTAATTGTATTATATGGTAACGTATGCACAGACTGTGGCATTTAAACAACTCCTCTTTTTCCGATAGATTGACTATAGCAAAAACAGCGACAGAAGAAAACGGGTTTGTTCCATGATATCTCGGTTTCCTAATTCATTCACTTCATGTTAATATAAGATGTAGAATTTTTTATCAGGCAGGAGGGCATTCCCGTGACCCAAAATAATAAATCGCGGATTACTGTTGATATACATAATAAATCATATACGATTGTTGGGGAGGAATCTGCAAGTCATGTTCGCCTCGTTGCCAGCCTAGTTGATCAAAAAATGAATGAAATTCAAGAGGCTAACAGGCAACTTGATACCACCAAGCTTGCAGTACTTACAGCGGTTAATACTATGAATGATTACTTAAAATTAAAAGAGGATTATGCAGCATTATTAGGCTCATTAAAAAAGAAAGAGGATAACTAGATATGTTTGATCTTATCATACTGATTATATTAGTTTTTGGTTTGTTAGTGGGATTGAAGCGGGGTTTCATCCTCCAGCTATTCCATTTATTAGGGTTTATTGTGGCACTAATAGCAGCCTCCCTATACTATGATAATTTGGGTCCGAAGCTAAAACTATGGATACCTTACCCCGACTTAACAGATGAGGGAGCTTGGGCAGGGTTTCTTCAAGCATTACCGTTAGAAAGCGGTTTTTATAATGCTATTGCCTTTGTTATCATATTTTTTGCAGTAAGAATTATATTACAGATTATTGGCTCAATGCTTGATTTTGTGGCATCTCTACCTGTCTTGAATTCAGTAAATAAACTGCTTGGTGCAGTGCTAGGATTTATAGAGGTTTATCTATTATTGTTTATTGTCTTGTATATCTTGGCCCTCACGCCAGTTGCTAGCATACAAACATGGATAAACGACTCTTCCATCGCCCTCGGGATGTTAGAAAACACCCCTTATTTATCAGAGAAGTTAAAAGATCTTTGGTTTAATACAGTGGCTCGTTCTGAATAAATAATGTACTCGTGAATGAAAAAACATAGTAGTACCGTAACTGACTGGTTCAAGTAGTAGTGATACAGTTGTATGTCATGTACAATAGGTATTAACTAGTTTGAATCAGTCTTTTTTACACGTTAGGAAAGTATAAAAATTTTAGCTAGGAAGCAATGACGACATAGGTAAAATTTTAATGTTTGAAGTATATGAAAAAGATTATTAATGAATGTAGGTGATTTACAATGAGTTTAAATAAAAAAGATGTCATTAAATTACTTGAAAAAATTGCAATTTATATGGAATTAAAAGGTGAAAACACGTTTAAGATAGCTGCATACCGAAAAGCAGCGCAGGGTCTTGAAAAGGATGAAAGGTCGCTTTCTGCCATTGAGGACTTTCAAAAAATCAGTGGGATTGGAAAGGGAACCAGTTCGGTAATTGAAGCATTCGTTGAAACAGGAAATTCGGAAACACTTGCACAATTAGAAAAGGAAATACCAGAAGGACTTATACCTTTATTAGATCTACCTGGTCTTGGTGGTAAGAAATTAGCCAAGCTATATCAAGAGCTTGGTGTAAGGGATGGAGCCTCTCTAAAAGAAGCGTGTGAAAATGGACAGGTTGAGGCATTGGCTGGTTTTGGAAAGAAAACGGCAGAAAAAATTCTTTCTGCACTAGAGGAAGTGGGGAAACGTCCAGAACGTCTGCCAATTGCTATCATGCTTCCAATTGCTGAAAAAATTGAAGCATACTTAAGCCAAGTTAGTGAAATCCAGCAGTACTCCCGTGCTGGTAGCCTCAGGCGAATGCGGGAGACAATAAAAGACATTGATTTTATCATTGCAACCGAACAGCCTGAACGTGTTAGAGAGGCATTATTAAATATAGAGAACCTTAAAGATGTCATCGCAAAAGGTGATACGAAGGTATCTGTGACACTTGAGGATATCTATGATATTAACGTAGATTTTCGTTTGGTTGATCAGTCCGAATTTGCTTCTACCTTACATCATTTTACAGGGTCAAAGGATCACAATGTTGCCATGCGACAGCTTGCGAAATCACGGGGCGAGAAAATTAATGAGTATGGGGTAGACGTTGAGGAAACAGGTGAGACATTACACTTTCCCACGGAAGAAGCTTTCTTTAAACATTTTGGTTTACCAAATATCCCTCCAGAAGTAAGAGAAAATACAGGGGAAGTGGAAGAATTCCGCTCTTCAAATAACCTGCTTGAACTTACTGACATTCGTGGTGACTTACATATGCATACCACAGCGAGTGATGGTGCACAGTCACTGGAGGAAATGGTCGAAGAAGCAAGAAGAAGAAACTATCGCTATATTGCGATTACAGATCATTCTAAGTACCTAAGGGTAGCAAATGGTCTTGATGAAGACCGTTTAAGGAAGCAACGAGAACTAATTGAAAAACTAAACGAAACATATAAAGATATCCAAATTTTTGCTGGGGTGGAAATGGATATACGTCCAGATGGAACTCTCGATTTCTCGGATGACTTCTTAAAGGAAATGGATTTTGTTATTGCGGCGATTCATTCCAATTTTAATCAGTCGAAAGAGAAAATAATGGCTAGGTTACAGACAGCGCTTGAAAATCCCTACGTGTCTTTAATTGCCCATCCTACAGGTAGGTTGATCGGAAGACGGGAAGGGTATCAAGTAGACATGGAACAACTTATCAAAAAAGCAAAAGAAACAAATACAGCTTTAGAAATAAACGCCAACCCAAATCGCCTGGACATAGCTGCAGAGTGGGCCAGAAAAGCCCAAGAGGCAGGGGTGAACCTTGCAATAAATACGGATGCGCATAACTATCAAATGTTGGAGCATATGAAGTATGGAGTAGGCATTGCAAGAAAAGGTTGGATTGAAAAAGATACTGTTATGAATACGTGGTCCGTTGAAGAGTTAAAGAAATATTTTTCACGGAATAAATAAGGAAGAAAAAAGGAGTAACACTTTTATGAATGAGCGAATCCTACGGGTAATGGAATTCGATAAAATTATAGATCAATTAAAAGACCATGCAGCAACGTCTTTAGGTAAACGTCTTGCTGTTCAAACAAAGCCATCTGTGGACATGGAAGAAGTCATACAGCGCCAGAAAGAGACGGATGAAGCTTCCCAAATTCTCCGTTTAAATGCAGAAATGCCTCTTGGTGGTATTTCTGACATACGGGCAAGCATCAAGCGCTCGGTAATCGGAGGTAGTTTAGGGACTGACGAATGTTTAGATGTGGCAAATACGATTTATGGTGGAAGGCAAGTTAAAGATTTTGTTGGCAAGTTGGAAGAAACGTACCCTGTCTTAGAAGAGCTTGTGGAGCAGATTACACCGTTAAGAGAACTTGAGCAACTAATAAAAAGCTGTATTGATGATCACGGTTATGTGATGGATAGTGCTTCCCAAAAATTACGCAGTATCCGTTCTTCTATAAGGACCTATGAAAGCAGAGTCCGGGATAGATTGGAAAATTATACACGTACCAATAGCAATATGCTTTCGGACGCCATTATTACCATTCGTAATGATCGCTATGTACTGCCTGTAAAGCAAGAGTACAGAGGAGCGATAGGTGGCATTGTACATGATCAATCATCCTCAGGTCAGACATTGTTTATGGAACCTAAAGCAATCGTAGACCTTAATAACCAGCTCCAAGAAGCAACGGTAAAAGAAAAGCAAGAGATTGAAAGAATTCTTCTGGAAATCACCGAACAGATTGCATTAGAGGAAGCCCCATTACTAATCAATATCGAGGTATTATCAGATATCGATGTTATGTTTGCTAGAGCAAAACTGGGTAAAGAAATGAAGGCTTCGATGCCGAAAATGAATGATAATGGAATAATTAAAATGCAACAAGCAAGACATCCACTCATCCCCAAAGAGGAAGTGGTCCCGAATGATGTGGAAATTGGAGAGTCATATACCTCTATTGTCATAACAGGCCCAAATACAGGTGGGAAAACAGTCACTTTGAAGATGATCGGATTATGCACGCTCATGGCACAATCTGGTTTACAGATTCCCGCATTGGATGGCTGTGAGCTTTCTGTGTTCCAACACGTTTTTGCCGATATTGGAGATGAACAATCGATTGAGCAAAACCTGAGTACCTTTTCATCGCATATGACCAACATCGTAGATATCTTGAAGAAGGTTGATGATAAGACACTAGTTTTATTCGATGAACTTGGAGCGGGTACCGATCCACAAGAGGGAGCAGCACTTGCGATGTCCATCTTAGATGATGTGATAAGTCGAGGGGCCAGAGTAATTGCAACCACTCATTATCCTGAATTAAAGGCCTATGGTTATAATAGAGAAAATGTAGTAAATGCATCAGTAGAATTTAATGTGCAGACGCTACGACCAACTTATCGTCTATTAATTGGCGTTCCGGGTCGCAGTAATGCTTTTGAAATCTCTAAAAGGCTAGGATTGAATGATCATGTGATCGACCAGGCTAAAGGGTTAATCGGTGTTGATACAAAAAGCGTGGAAAACATGATTGCCTCACTCGAAGATTCACAACTTTCGGCTGAAAAAGAGTATGAAGAAGCACATCGAACGCTTATAGCAAGTGAAGAATTACATCGAGACATAAGAAATGCCTGGAGCCAATTTGAACAGAAACGAGAAGCTTTATATAAGAAAGCTGAGGAAAAGGCAGAGAAAGCATTAGCAAAAGCCCGCGAGGAAGCCGAGCTAATTGTCGATGAAATACGCAAAATGAAAACAGAGACGAAGTTAAAGGAACATGAGTGGATCGAAGCGAAAAAGATGCTAGAAGATGCGCAGCCTAAGCTACAAAAGAAAAAAGAACAACAGCCTTCTGCGCCAGCACAGTCCAAGAAAGAGATCAAAGCTGGTGATGAAGTGAAAGTTCTGAGACTTAATCAGAAGGGTACGATTGTAGAAAAGGTTAGTGATAAGGAATTTCTCGTACAAGTCGGTATAATGAAAGTCAAAATGAAGCGTGAGGATCTCCAGCCATTAGGAAAGCAAAAGCAAACCTATGAAAAACCCCTCACTACAATACGTGGATCTAATTATCATGTTAGTACAGAACTTGATTTACGTGGAGAAAGGTTTGAGGATGCACTTTTAAAACTAGAAAAGTATATTGATGACAGCTTACTTGCAGGATATAGCAAGGTATCCATCATACATGGTAAAGGAACAGGTGCCTTGCGCAATGGTGTAAAAGAGTTCGTCAAGAAGCATCCGAGAATTGCGGGGCAGAGACCTGGAGAATCGGGAGAAGGCGGTAGTGGAGTTACCGTCATAGAATTGCGTTAGTGACAAATAGGAGGAAGCGCTGTGAGTACATTTTGGGAAAATGTTATTGTTGTAACGGCTGCTAGATACAGTGTGGTTATATTAGCCACACTTGTATTCCTAGCCATATTTGAAACAGTAACATCTTATAGAAATTGGGAAGAGATTAAAAAGGGAAATTTAGCAGTGGCAATGGCAACTGGAGGGAAAATATTTGGAATAGCTACCATTTTTCGATTTTCCATTGAGCATAATGACACGGTGCTTCAAAGTATTGGCTGGGGAGCATTTGGCTTTTTGTTATTATTGTTTGGGTATTTTATTTTTGAATTTCTCACCCCAACGATAAAAGTTGACGAAGAAATTGGAAAAGGAAACAAAGCAGTTGGTTTAATTTCCATGATGATATCCATTGGATTAGCCTTTGTTATTGGTGTTAGCATAGAATAGGGGAGCGTTTTTTATGATACTTGACAGGTTGGCAAAAATATTAACAGTTGTAGCGGTTATTTTTATGATAGTTGGCATTGTGTATTTATTTAAATAAAAGTTACATAAAATTTTCAAAAATTGAAATTTACCGTTATAATGAAAATAGTATAGTAATAAAGGAGGAGATATAGAATGGGGCAGAGTAAAAGATGGTTAAAGCATTACCCCTCTGAGATACCTACCAGTATTACGTATGACAGGAAGCCCTTGCACGCATTTCTTGAAGAAAGTGCTTCCCGATTCGCAAAAAAGAAAGCGCTTTATTTTATGGGGAAGGAAATAAGTTTTGAGGCTTTGTACGAGGAAGCAAAAAAACTGGCATTCTTTATGCAGAAGAAAGGACTAAATAAAGGCGATAAAGTCGCCATTATGCTACCAAATTGTCCTCAAGCGGTAATTGGGTATTACGCTACACTTATGGCTGGGGCCGTTGTTGTACAGACTAACCCCCTTTATAAAGAAAGAGAACTGGAGTACCAGTTAAAAGATTCAGAGGCAAGCTTTATTATTTGCTTGGATATTCTCCTTCCTACCGTTACCAACGTTATTCCTAAGACAAACATCACGCATTCCATTGTCACTGGCATCAAGGATTACCTACCATTTCCCAAAAATATGGTTTATCCTTTTATTCAAAAAAGACAATATAAAATGGTTGTGAAAGTAGAAGAATCAGAGATAACCCATAGCTGGCATAGAGCACTTTCTGCATCAGAAACTTCGTACCAAAAAGTGGATATTGATCCAATGGAGGATCTTGCATTACTACAGTATACGGGTGGCACAACAGGATACCCCAAAGGCGTTATGCTGACACATTACAATTTAGTTTCTAATGTTCAAATGTGTGATGCTTGGTTATATAATACAAAAGGTGAAGAGGATATTGTTCTCGGAGTTCTGCCTTTCTTTCACGTGTACGGAATGACAACCGTCATGAACAATTCTATCATGGTGGGTTCCAAAATGGTATTACTGCCTAAATTCGATGCAAAGGAAGTATTGAAAACAATTGATAAGCAAAAGCCCACACTCTTCCCGGGAGCGCCAACCATCTATATTGGCCTGCTAAACCATCCTGATCTATCTAACTATGATTTATCCTCTATTGAAGCCTGCATCAGTGGATCCGCTCCACTTCCTATCGAAATACAGGAGCAATTTGAGAAACTAACTGGTGGTAAATTGGTGGAAGGGTATGGACTAACAGAAACTTCTCCTGTAACCCATGCGAACTTTGTATGGGAAAAGAGGATTAATGGAAGTATTGGAGTACCTTGGCCTGACACAGAATGTAAAGTCGTGGTAATGGAGACGGATGAGGAAGCAGAAATAGGTGAGATAGGTGAAATTGTAGTAAAAGGACCGCAAGTAATGAAAGGTTACTGGAATAATCAGGAAGAAACAGATCTAGTACTGAAAGATGGGTGGCTATTCACTGGAGACTTAGGATACATGGATGAAGAAGGGTATTTCTATGTAGTGGATCGTAAAAAAGATATGATTATTGCAGGCGGGTACAACATTTATCCTAGAGAAGTGGAAGAAGTGCTTTACGAGCATGAGGGTATTCAAGAAGCGGTAGTCGCAGGAGTACCAGACGCTTATCGAGGAGAAACTGTTAAGGCCTACATCGTACTTAAGTCTGGATCAACTTTAAATGAGGAAGAATTAAATCGCTTTTGTAGAAAGCATTTGGCAGCATATAAAGTACCAAAAATTTATGAATTCAGAAAAGAGCTACCAAAAACAGCAGTAGGGAAAATACTTAGACGTAGCTTAGTAAATGAAGAAAAAGAAAAACGGAAAGAAGAAGAAGCGGAACACATTCAAAAAGCATGAGCCCATAAGGCTCTTGTTGGAAAAAGTTTGGACAACTTATATCGGTTGACAGAAATCATCTTTGAACGTAAAATGAAATATGAATGATGGTTCATTCAGTTGATTATTTCTTGTTTAGATTAGGAGATTAAGATGAATAAACGAAAACCAAAGTATAAGCAAATTATTGAGGCAGCAGTGGAAGTAATTGCTGAAAATGGTTATCATGCCTCACAGGTTTCAAAAATTGCCAGAAAGGCAGGGGTAGCAGATGGCACCATCTATCTATATTTCAAAAACAAGGAGGATATTTTAGTCTCTGTTTTTGAAGAGAAGATGGGACAGTTCATAGAACAAACCGAAAAGTCCATTGAGCAAAAAGAAGATGCGAATAAAAAGCTTTTAGCATTAATTGAAATGCATTTTCAACAGTTAGCAAGTAATCCACATTTGGCTGTAGTAACGCAGCTAGAACTACGCCAGTCTAATCCTGAGTTGAGGGTGAAAATTAACCAAGTTTTAAAGCCCTATTTGACCTTAATTGACAGTATTATTAAAGAAGGAATGCAGGATGGAACTTTTCGAAAGGAATTAATTCTACCACTTGTAAGGCAAATGATATTTGGAACATTGGATGAAACGGTGACCAATTGGGTAATGAAGGAAAGAAAATACAACCTAGGAGATCAGGCAGGAGACGTTCATCAATTACTTACAAATGGTCTTACTGTAAAATAACAAAGGGGGGAGAAAGATGTCTATATTAGCTTATGATGTAAAGGACGGGGTAGCATATTTAACTATTCAAAGTCCACCTGCTAATGCGCTCTCTAGCACACTTTTATTTGAATTGGAAGAAAAACTAAAACAAGTGGAAGCTGATAAGAGTGTGAAGGCAATAGTGTTAAAAGGGGAAGGAAGGTTTTTCTCGGCAGGGGCAGATATAAAAGAGTTTACTTCTTTTCAAGATTCTTCAGATTCTAAATCACTAGCACAAAAAGGGCAACAGCTTTTTAACAAGATAGAACATTTTCCAATACCAGTTATTGCAGCAATTCATGGGGCTGCACTTGGTGGAGGATTGGAACTGGCAATGGCATGCCATATTCGAATTGTTACAAAATCTGCTAAGCTTGGGTTGCCTGAACTTACCCTTGGTATTATTCCAGGTTTTGCGGGAACACAGCGCTTACCGCAGCATGTAGGGAATGCCAAAGCATATGAAATGATTTTATCTGGTGAACCTATATCTGGAGAGGAAGCATATCACTTTGGGCTTGCCAATAGGGTCGTGGAAGAAGATGAATTGTATACTGAAACTAGTAAACTTGCAAAAAAAATAGCAGAAAAAAGTAAACCTTCCATTCAACATATTATGAGCTTAGTGCCTTATGCGAAAACGGACCTCTTTGACAGAGGTTTGGAGGCCGAAGCAAATGCATTTAAAGAAGTTTTTGGTTCCCAGGATGCTAAAGAAGGTATCCAGGCTTTCTTGGAAAAACGCAAGCCAAACTTTATAGATAAGTAATCCACTTTTAATTGAGGAGGAACAAAATTGGATATATACGTACTGTTAAAAAGAACGTTTGATACAGAGGAAAAGATAAACATATCGTCAGGAAAAATTGAAGATGACGGCGCTGAATTTATTATTAATCCATACGATGAGTATGCAGTCGAAGAAGCAATTAACCAACGGGATGAGCATGGAGGAGAGGTTACAGTAGTAACAGTAGGAGATGAAGAATCTGAGAAACAGCTCAGAACAGCGTTGGCAATGGGAGCGGATAAAGCAGTCTTAATTAATACGGAGGAAGATTTAGAAGATGGAGATCAATATACTACTTCACGTATCCTCGAAGCATATTTTAAAGATAAACAAGTCGACTTAATCCTTGCTGGTAATGTTGCGATTGATGAAGCGAGTGGACAGGTCGGCCCGAGATTAGCTGAATTGTTGGGGATGCCATACATCACAACGATCACCAGCTTAAAGATTGATAATAAGACAGTTTCCATAGAAAAAGATGTAGAAGGAGACGTGGAAGTTGTAGAATCAACACTTCCTTTATTGGTGACATGCCAACAAGGTTTAAATGAACCAAGGTATCCATCTCTTCCAGGCATTATGAAAGCAAAAAAGAAACCTCTTGATGAGCTGGAATTAGAAGATTTAGACCTTGATGAAGATGAACTTGAAGCGAAAACGAGAACAGTCGAGATTTTTCTGCCACCGGAAAAAGAAGCTGGAAGAGTTCTTGAAGGGGAAATTGGTGATCAGGTTCAGGAGCTAGTATCTTTACTTAAAAACGATGCAAAAGTGCTATAAATCCGTTCAGTCAGAAAGGGGAAGACGTAATGAGTGATAAATTTTTAGTTATTGGTGAAGCAAGGGAAGGTACATTACGAAATGTGACATATGAAGCAATTGCAGCAGCTAAGAAGATTCAGCCAGAAGGTGAAGTTGTTGGTGTAATATGTGGTGATACAAATCAAGAAAGCCAAGCTGATGAAATGATCTATTATGGTGCCGATAAAGTAATTACAATTAAGCATGATAATTTGAAAGCGTATACGTCAGAAGGTTATGGGCAGGCCATACTATCCGTAATTAAAGAAGAAGCACCTTTTGGTATTGTTATGGGACACACCTCGGTTGGTAAGGATCTTACACCAAAGCTTGCAAGTAAATTAGAGAGTGGTCTGGTTTCAGATGTGGTTGATTTAGAGCTAGAAGGGGATACACCAGTTTTTACTCGGCCGATATATTCTGGTAAAGCATTTGAAAAGAAGACGGTAACAAGTGGGTTAACATTCTTTACGATAAGACCAAACAACGTACCAGCACTGGAACGAGATGAAAGCCGGAAAGGTGACGTTATCACAAAAGATATAGATGTTGCAGGTATTCGAACTGTAATTAAAGATGTTATTCGAAAAGCAGCAGAAGGAGTAGATCTTTCTGAAGCGAATGTAATTGTTGCGGGTGGTAGAGGTGTCAAAAGTGAAGAAGGCTTCAAGCCATTGTATGAACTAGCAGAAGTACTTGGTGGTGCAGTCGGTGCCTCGCGCGGAGCATGTGATGCTGAGTACTGCGACTATTCTCTACAAATTGGCCAGACTGGGAAGGTTGTTACCCCAGACTTGTATATTGCTGTAGGTATTTCTGGAGCAATTCAGCATCTTGCGGGAATGTCCAACTCTAAGGTTATTGTTGCCATCAATAAGGACCCTGAAGCAAACATCTTTAATGTAGCAGACTATGGAATTGTTGGGGATTTATTTGAAATCCTCCCATTGTTAATTGAAGAAATTAAGAAGATGAAGCAATAGAAAAAGCTATTGCTTTTTCTATTTTCTATTTAATTACTACGTGGGCCCGGAGGAACCGGGTCATGCCGACGTTGACCTAGGACGGGTTGTTCTTAGTCGGCGTTCCCAATTAGCAGGGGCTCTGCGCTTTTCTTATGTCTAGCTCCGAGCTCCAGAAACAAGGCGATTTCACGAATCGCCCTACGATAAAGAAGACTTGCCGATTGGTGACAACCAGAGGCCT
Organism: Oceanobacillus sp. M65; assembly: GCF_052246275.1. NCBI lineage: Bacteria > Bacillati > Bacillota > Bacilli > Caryophanales > Bacillaceae > Oceanobacillus > Oceanobacillus sp. M65. The sequence goes on from NZ_JBQQCJ010000002.1 coordinate 132,078, forward strand.
AGTCGCACTTATACCTGGAGGGTGAAAAGAAGACTTGCCGATTGGTGACAACCAGAGGCCTAGTCGCACTTATACCTGGAGGGTGAAAAGAAGACTTGCCGATTGGTGACAACTAGAGGCCTAGTCGCACTTATACCTGGAAGGTGAAAGTTATCATCGGTTCGTCAATCAAGGGCGGTCGACTAAAACCGGCCTTGCCGGCCAACGCCGATATACCCCTTTTGCAGGGGCATGATTCCTTTATCTCAGTTGATTCGCTCCAGCCGCTACGTTTCTAAGCAGGGCTCTGCGCTTTTTTTATGTATAAGCAAAGTATTCGCAAGGAAATAATAACGATGGTATACTCGGTGTATGATTTAAAGCTTCACTTAAGGAGGAATTAGAATGGCAATTACGAACGTAACAGATCAAAACTTCGCTAAAGAAACTGCTGAAGGACTAGTGTTAGCTGATTTTTGGGCACCTTGGTGTGGACCTTGTAAAATGATTGCACCAGTACTCGAAGAAATCGATGGCGAAATGGAAGATAAAGTACAGATCGTTAAACTTGATGTAGATGAAAACCAGGAAACTGCTGGTAAATATGGTGTTATGAGTATCCCTACACTACTATTGTTTAAAGATGGTAACGTAGTAGATCAAGTTATCGGTTTCCAACCTAAAGAAGCGCTTGTAGATCTTATTAACAAGCACGCGTAATAATGGTATAGTGAATAGAAAGTAAATTAAAATCCCTTGTTGCCTATGTAACAAGGGATTTTCTAAGTGATAAAAGGAATGGATAACATGAATCAGACGATTAAAGAGAAACTGGCTGTCCTGCCATCGCAACCGGGCTGTTATTTAATGAAAGATAAACATGGTACCGTTATTTATGTAGGAAAATCAAAGCTATTACGGAATCGTGTCCGTTCTTATTTTACTGGTGCTAATGACAGGAAGACACAGCGACTTGTACAGGAAATTGTAGATTTTGAATACATTGTAACGACTTCAGAGATAGAAGCTCTAATATTAGAAATGAATCTAATTAAGAAGTATGACCCTAAGTTTAATGTTATGCTCAAAGATGATAAATCCTACCCTTACCTAAAAATTACGTCTGAGAGACATCCTCGATTATTAATAACCCGTAAAGTTAAAAAGGATAAGGGGAAGTATTTTGGCCCATACCCAAATGTTATTGCAGCAAGAGAAACGAAGAAACTTCTAGATCGCTTGTATCCATTAAGAAAATGCAATAACCCACCAGGTAGAGTCTGTTTATACTATCACTTGGGGCAGTGTAAAGCATGTAGTGAAAACCCCCCCTCTAAGAAGGAATACTTTTCAATTGTTCAGAGTATCTCTTCCTTTTTACATGGAGGATATAAAAAGATTAAAGCTGATCTTAAGCGAAAAATGTTGCTGGCTAGTGAACAGCTGAACTTTGAACGTGCGATGGAGCTCCGGGATCAAATTGAGCATATAGAAATAGTAATGGAACAGCAGAAAATGACGCTTAATGACAATGCCGATCGTGACATCTTTGGTTACAGCTATGACAAAGGCTGGATGTGTGTTCAAGTGTTTTTTATTAGGCAGGGGAAATTAATTGAGCGTGATGTCGCAGTGTTTCCTTTCTTTGATGATGCAGCGGATACATTTCTCAGCTATGTCGGAAGGTTTTATATACACCAGCACCATCCAAAACCGAAGCAGATTCTTGTTCCAATTGGTATTGATAATGATTTGGTGAAAGAATTATTAGAAGTAGATGTCCATACGCCATATAGAGGACGTAAAAAAGAGTTGGTGGAATTGGCGACCAAAAATGCGGAAATCGCATTGAAGGAGAAATTCTCGCTTATCGAAAGAGATGAGGAGCGGACCATTGTGGCGGTTGAACAGCTGGGTGAAACGCTTAATATTGAGACACCACATCGTATTGAAGCCTTTGATAATTCAAATATTCAGGGAACGGATCCTGTTTCTGCTATGGTTGTCTTTATAGACGGAAAACCAAATAAAAAGGAATATAGAAAGTATAAAATTAAAGATGTAGAAGGACCTGATGACTATGATACAATGCGTGAAGTTGTGCGTCGTAGATACTCAAGGGTACTTAAGGATGGATTGCCATTGCCAGATATGATTATAGTCGATGGTGGGAAAGGACAAATGAGTGCAGCGTTAGATGTTTTGGAAAACGAATTAGGGCTTGATATTCCGTTATGCGGATTGGCGAAGGATGACCGCCATAAAACGAGTGAATTATTGTACGGATTCCCGCCAGCAGTAATCCCGTTAAAACGTCAGTCGCAGGAGTTTTATCTCGTCCAACGAATACAGGAAGAGGTCCATCGTTTTGCTATTACATTCCACAGACAGTTACGGGGAAAAAACTTGTTTCAGTCAGAGCTTGATAAGATACCAGGGATTGGTGAAAAACGGAGAAAATTGCTTCTTACTCACTTTAAATCAGTGAAGGAAATAAAGAAGGCAACTGTTACCGATATCACGAAATTAGGTATCCCAATAAACACTGCTGAAGACATTTTAGCGCATTTAACGAAAGAAAATGAGGATAGCGAATAAAAATTTTTTAGTCCGTGAATATGAAAAGCCACGAAGCATTGCTTCGTGGCTTTTCAATATAGAGCTTTCTAATAAGCTCATTGAATTTATTTCGTATACATAATATTGAATTGAACTTGGTGGATTTTTCGGTGTATATCCTCGGTGCACTCACATTCGTATCCTACTAGTCGTTGTACAGCTTCTGCAAGAAATCCGGCTTCAAGTCGAAAATCAGTATTTAATGGGGCTTGTAGTCGTTGTGCCACGCTATCGGCCATCAACTGAAAGACTAGTTCCTTTTTCTTTTCTTTTACAAGATCCAATTTTCCCCATCCTAATTTCTCCACAATATCATAAATATCTTCCATGGATTCAATAGCAAACTTTCTAGCAAGATTTCGTCCCATAAAATAAAGCAATGTATCGGATTCATTACCAAATAATTCAGGTAAACCAATGTATCGAAGTATATCGTATCCGGCACCAGTGCTTTGAAGGTTAGTTAATAAAGAATTATCAAGTGTATCTTGTTCCTTTGACATGAATGTCATCCTTTCCAAATAGGTAGCCTGCTTCTTATGTATGAAGAAGTAAATTGCTAGTCTTATTATCTATATAATTAATGAAATTAGCAAGTGTACCGTTGGAAGTTCTTCTTATAAATTTAATTATTTCAGGAAGACTTTCTATAAGAATACGATAACGTTTTCTTGACGCTTTTTCTAGTTAGAAGTACAATAAATATGTCGCAAATTGTACATTATGCAAATAGTAAGGAAACAACATAAAAACAGATACTATTTGTTGATGTTACTAGTTATGAAAATCGTAAACTTTGAAACTAAGGGGGGTAACACATGGCAGAGCATCGTGAGTTTTTTTACAGGAGATTACACTCACTGTTAGGCGTAATACCAATTGGGCTCTTTCTGGTTCAGCACTTGGTGGTGAATCATTTTGCTGTGTATGGTGAAGAAAGTTTTAATAAGGCAGCTGGTTTTATGCATGGACTACCATTTAGGCTATTGCTTGAAACCGTAGTCATTTATCTGCCAATTCTGTTTCATGCAATTCTAGGGGTCTATATTGTATTTGTCGCGCGAAATAACATGAAAAGATACAATTATTTCCGAAATTGGATGTTCTACGTACAGCGATTCACAGGCATTGTAACACTTGTATTTATTGCCTGGCATGTATGGGAAACACGGATACAGCTAGGGATGGGTAATGTAGATCTTGATTATAGTCTAATGGAAAATATTTTAACCAATCCATTTATGTTCTGGTTCTATATTATTGGTGTCATTTCTACTACTTTCCATTTTGCAAATGGTTTATGGAGTTTCCTTGTAACATGGGGCTTCACACAGTCACCAAAATCTCAAAAGATCGCTACATATGCAACATTGCTAATCTTTTTAGCGATAAGCTATTTAGGTGTAAGAACATTAATTCAATTTGCTTACGGCGTTTAATTTATAGAAAGAGGAGTGAGTGTTCATTATGAGTAATCGCAAAATTGCTGTTGTTGGCGGCGGACTTGCCGGCTTGATGGCAACAATCAAAGCAGCTGAAGCGGGTGTGAATGTAGATTTATTCTCTATTGTACCTGTTAAACGTTCTCACTCTGTTTGTGCACAAGGTGGTATTAACGGTGCGGTTAATACGAAAGGGGAAGGGGATTCTCCAGATATTCACTTTGATGATACAGTATACGGTGGAGACTTCCTAGCGAATCAACCTCCTGTAAAAGCAATGTGTGATGCAGCCCCAAGTATTATCCATATGTTGGATCGGATGGGTGTTATGTTTAACCGGACACCAGAAGGGCTACTTGATTTTCGCCGTTTCGGTGGAACCCAGCATCATAGAACAGCGTACGCTGGGGCAACAACAGGACAGCAGTTGCTATATGCATTGGATGAACAAGTTCGTCGCTATGAAGTTGAAGGGCTTGTTAATAAATTTGAAAGCTGGGAATTTGTTGGCGCCATTATAGATGACAAAGGAACAGGTAGAGGGATTGTAGCACAGGATATTAAGACACATGAAATTAAATCTTTCCCTTCGGATGCAACAATTATTGCTACCGGTGGTCCAGGAATTATTTTTGGTAAATCTACCAATTCAATTATTAATACAGGCTCTGCTGCAAGTGTGCTTTATCAACAAGGTGCAAAATATGCAAACGGCGAATTTATTCAAATCCATCCAACTGCAATACCAGGTGATGACAAGCTACGTCTCATGAGTGAGTCAGCTCGTGGAGAAGGTGGACGTGTTTGGACTTATAAGGATGGAGAACCATGGTACTTCCTTGAAGAGAAATACCCTGCTTACGGAAACCTTGTACCTCGTGATATTGCTACACGTGAAATTTTTGATGTATGTGTTAATCAGAAGCTTGGAATTAATGGGGAGAATATGGTTTATTTAGACCTTTCCCATAAAGATCCAAAGGAACTGGACGTAAAACTTGGTGGGATTATCGAAATCTATGAAAAGTTTGTAGGTGAAGATCCTAGAAAAGTTCCAATGAAAATTTTCCCTGCTGTGCATTACTCAATGGGTGGTCTATGGGTTGATTATGATCAAATGACAAATATCCCTGGGATTTTTGCTGCTGGAGAATGTGACTATTCCCAGCATGGAGGGAACCGTTTAGGTGCTAACTCGTTGCTTTCTGCTATTTATGGTGGTTCGGTAGCTGGTCCTAATGCTATTAAATACATCGACGGGCTGGATAATCATGTAGATGATATCTCTCCAGAGTTATTCGAGAGAACTGAAAAAGAAGAACGTGAGAAGTTTGAAGCATTAATGAATATGAACGGTACAGAAAATGCCTATCAAATTCATAAAGAGCTAGGCGAATGGATGACTGACAATGTAACAGTTGTTCGAGATAATGAGAAACTATTAAACACCGATAAGAAAATACAAGAGTTGTTGGAGCGTTGGGAAAACATTAACATTAATGACACCTCCAGATGGAGCAATCAAGGTGTAATGTTTACTCGTCAGTTGAAAAACATGCTTCACCTAGCTCGCGTTATTACAATCGGTGCATATAATCGTAATGAAAGTCGCGGTGCGCATTACAAACCAGAGTTCCCTGATCGTAATGATGAAGAGTGGTTGAAAACAACCGTTGCCGCATTTAACCAAGAGACAGAAGAACCTGTATTTACATACGAACCTGTAGATACGTCTCTAATCACACCACGTAAGCGCGATTATACGAAAAAAAGTGAAGGGAGTAAGTAATGATGGCTGAACAACAAACCGTTACGTTTATTATTACCAGACAGGACAGTCCTGAATCTGCTCCTTATGATGAAACATTTCATGTTCCTTATCGAAAAAACATGAATGTTATCTCTGGCCTAATGGAAATACGGCAAAACCCGGTAAACGCGAACGGTGATAAAACCGCTCCTGTTTACTGGGATATGAACTGTTTAGAAGAGGTTTGTGGAGCATGTTCCATGGTCATTAACGGAACAGCTAGACAATCTTGTGCAGCCCTAGTAGATAAATTAGAGCAGCCGATTCGTCTTGAGCCCATGTCTACATTCCCTGTTGTAAGAGATCTAATTGTTGATCGTGAACGCATGTTTGATGCATTAAAACAAGTAAAAGCCTGGATTCCAATTGACGGAACGCATGATCTAGGACCAGGACCTCGTATGCCTGAAAAGAAACGTCAATGGGCTTATGAGCTTTCAAAATGTATGACATGTGGTGTTTGTCTTGAAGCATGTCCTAATGTGAATGATAAGTCTAATTTCATTGGACCTGCAGCATTATCACAGGCACGTCTTTTCAATGCTCACCCAACTGGTGAAATGAATGCAAGCGAAAGATTAAATGGTTTAATGGATGAAGGCGGTATTGATGGATGTGGTAACTCACAAAACTGTGTGCAAGTTTGTCCAAAAGGGATACCTTTGACTACATCTATTGCAGCAATGAATCGTGCTACAAACATTCAAGCATTTAAAAATTTCTTTGGTAGTGATCACGCACATTAAGTGGTAGTAAAAGCCCCCTTTTGCCTCGATGGGTAACAAGGGGGCTTTGTGCTACACTATTATTTAGCGAACAATTGGAGGACTAAATAATGAAAACGATATCATATATTGAAAATCTAGAGGAGTGGAGAAGTTCTTTTTCTTTTTCCACGCCTATAAAAATTCGATTTTCCGAGACGGACATGTTTGGACATGTTAATAATGTCTCTCCTTTTATTTATTTCGAACAAGCAAGAATTGAATTTTTAAAATCGGTTGGCTTATTCAATACCAAGTCTGAAGAAGATGCTGGTATACCAGTGGTCGCTGATTTACAGTGCGACTACCTGCAACAAATGTATTTCAATGAAAACTTAACCATGTATGTAAAAGCGAATCATGTTGGCAATACGTCAATGGATATTCACTATATGGGGGTTGTTGATGGGAAAGTCGCTTTGACGGGAAGAGGAAGGCTTGTTTATGTTCACCCTAAGACTGGAAAACCTATGCCAATTAGTGAAGAAATAAAAAAAGAATTGCTGGCAACATAGGTTAAAAAAACTGTAGCCAACCTTACAGGTCATTAAACTGAGTATGGACCTGAAGTTAATATTTCTCCATATACAAACAAAACCGACTTCCTATTGAAAGTCGGTTTTTTTAATCTAGAGCTTTAATTCCCCCATACGAAGGAGCTCTACAACAGCTTGTGATCGCCCCTTGACTCCTAACTTTTGCATAGCATTTGAAATGTGATTGCGGACAGTTTTTTCTGATATGAAAAGCTCCTGAGCAATGTCTTTTGTTGTTTTATCCTGTACTAACAATTCGAATACTTCCTTCTCTCGCTTTGTCAGTAGTTGCTTCGGTTTAAACTCGTTGTCCTTCAAATGTTAACCCCTCCTTGCTCTTATAGAGCTGCAAATTGAAGGGAAATTATTTAGTCTCTATAAAGTATGAAGGGAATGAGAAAACGGTGCGTACAATTCCAATAACTTCACTGTGAAACAGATGAAATTTTGGTATAATAGGTTAATCATTTATTTTTATACCAATTGTGGCTATAATGGGAACAGTAGAATAGGACTACTTTAAAATGAAACATTTTGACTGTTTACTGAATATTATAGGTTGAAATCCTGTTTACATGATAGTGGTTAACAATGAAAGATCATTAGGGGGTTACATTTTTGAAAACCGATGCATCTACGATCACAATAAACAAAATAGAAAAACGTATGCGCTATATATCAGGTATCATTAAACAAAATGGACGTAAGATTTTAAATAATTATCCTATTACCTCCCCGCAGTTTGTTGCATTGCAATGGTTGCTTGAAGAAGGCGACTTAACAATAGGTGAATTATCAAATAAAATTAGTTTGGCATTTAGTACAACGACTGATTTGGTGGATCGTATGGAAAGAAATGAACTGGTAGAACGCGTTCGCGATTCTAAGGACAGAAGGGTAGTCCGAATTCATGTGTTGGAAAAGGGAGAATCCATCATTGAAGAGGTAATTCAAAAGAGGCAGGAATATCTTGGTGAAGTGCTTGATAAATTTTCCCTTGAACAAACAGAGCAATTAAGTGAACTACTCGATTTTTTACATGAAGAAATGATACAAGTAGATAAAAAATAATAGAAAAGTAGAGGGGATTTTTGTGGAGCAGGCAATCGGGGTCATCGACTCTGGGGTAGGCGGACTCACGGTAGCATATGAGCTGATGAGGCAGCTGCCGAAAGAAAAATTAATCTATCTTGGAGACACAGCTAGATGCCCGTATGGACCTAGATCGGAAGAAGAAGTGAAAAAGTTCACTTGGGAGTTAGTAGATTTTTTGTTGGAGAAAAATATTAAAATGCTCGTGGTGGCATGTAATACTGCAACAGCGTTTACACTACAGGAACTACAAGAGAAATTAGATATTCCGGTTATCGGTGTTATTCAACCTGGTGCAAGGGCTGCTATTAAGTTTACAAGAAATAATAATATTGGTGTTATTGGAACAGAAGGAACAATTCGTAGTGAGGCTTATACCAAGGCACTTGAAAGCATCCATTCAAGCATTAAAGTAAATGCACTGGCCTGTCCGTTATTCGTACCGATGGTTGAACAGGGGATATTAACCGGTAAAAAAGCCCAGGAAGTTGTAGAGTCATCACTATCTCCTCTAATGGAAGGCGAGATGGATACATTGATACTTGGCTGTACTCACTATCCTTTGCTTAAACAAACGATTCAAAATGTGATGGGAGAACAGGTGACAGTTATCTCATCGAGTGAAGAAACAGCCAGAGAAACGAGTACTATCCTCGATGTGCATAAGATTATTAAAACAGGTGATGTCATACCTGTTCACGAGTTTTATACAACAGGTGAGTTGGAAATCTTTATTGAGATTGCTAAAAGTATATTCAAAGATCCATATTTACAAATGGTTACCATAAAAAAAGCTCAGCTTGGGCAAACCCAGAAAACCTAGTTTCATAGGTTACTGGGTTTTTTATTTATCTATTAGAAAGGATGGCCTTATCTTGCAAAATCGCCAAACATACTAATTTTTCAACTTATTTATAAAGTGCACTTATTTCTTTCTCACTTATTTTTATCTTGTTTTGGTCTATTTTCACTGGAGGCTCGTATACATAGTAGTACAAACCATCCTAGGGGGGAAAGACATGTATAAGCGCGGGATATTATTAACAGGAAGTATTACAATGGCCATATTATTAACAGGTTGTTTCCAGGGAGAGGAATCGCTGGAGGACATGGATCCACCACAAAATGCATCACCCGTTGATAATATAGAAGACGGGGAAGATAATGAAAGTGTGGCAGGGGACGGTGAAGAAACAAGCGTAAACGAAACTGTACCAAGAGAATTGTACTTAGTGGATGCGAATGGCATGGTAGCGGCACAGACTATAGAATTGCCTAATCCAGAATCAAAAGAGGTAGCTTCTCAAGTATTGGAACACTTAGTTAAAGGTGGGCCAGTCACTTCCATGTTGCCAAATGGATTCCAGGCTGTGCTTCCAGAAGGGACACAAATTCTTGGAGTGAATCTTCAGGAAGACGGAACAATAGTGGTCGATTTCTCAGAGGAGTTTCAAGACTATGATGCAAAAGAGGAATTACAAATACTTGAATCAATAACACATACACTGACCCAGTTCGAAAATGTTAATACCGTTCAGCTGCAAATTAATGGACATGCGGTAAAAGAAATGCCAGTCAATGGTACCCCAATTGGTGAAGGTTATTCTAGGGCAAACGGTATTAATGTTACAGAAACAGACACTACTGATTTAATTAATAGTAAAGCTGTTACGATGTATTACCCGACAGAGCATGATGAGAATCGCTATTACGTTCCAGTAACACAATATGTAGAGACAAATGATGAAGAAATTTATGCTTCCATTATACAATCTCTACTCGAGGGACCTGGTTTTAATACGAACGTGCAGCACGTCTTTAACTCTACTACACTCCTGACAGGGGAACCAACACTTAGTGATGGTGTATTGAACCTAACATTTAATGAAGATATCTTACTGAAAGATGGGGAAGGCGTTATCGCGGACGAGGTGATGGAGACGATTGTAAGGACATTGACAGAGCAGCAGGGTATTGAAGCAGTTGATGTAAAAGTGGAGAATGTCGAGCAACTGGTCAATGAAAACGGCGAGACATACGAGGAGCCTGTAACGAAACAACAATTTACACCAACTGAAAAGCTTTAAGCGAAGGGGCTAAGCAATATAGCCTCTTTTTTATTTTTGATGTTTAGATTCGGGACTCAAAATACCTTTTCTTATAATGTATTAACGTGTTGATTTCGTGCAAAATATGTTAAGCTATTGGTTGAAACAAGGAGGAGACATTCATGAGAAACGATGAAAGAAAAATAAATAGTTTACGGTCTGTAAATATTACAGCGAACTATATTACACATCCAGAAGGCTCTGTGTTAATTGAGGTAGGAAATACAAAAGTAATTTGCAATGCAAGTATTGAAGACAGAGTTCCACCATTTCTTCGTGGTCAGGGAAAGGGCTGGATTACTGCTGAGTATGCTATGCTACCGAGGGCTACAGAACAGCGAAATATTCGTGAATCTTCTAAAGGGAAAGTTAGTGGAAGAACAATGGAGATTCAACGTTTAATTGGCAGAGCTTTGCGTTCGGTTGTGGACTTGGACAGTATAGGCGAGCGCACCATCTGGGTAGATTGTGATGTTATTCAAGCGGATGGTGGTACGCGTACAGCTTCTATTACAGGTGCATTTGTTGCAGTGGTCCTGGCATTCGGCAAACTACTAGAAGCAAAGAAAATCAAAAAGATGCCTGTTACACAATTTCTTGGTGCCGTATCAGTGGGTGTTTTACCAGATGGCACGGAAATATTAGATTTAAATTATGAAGAAGATTCCCAAGCGAATGTTGACATGAACATCGTCATGACTGGTCAGCAAGAATTTGTAGAAATACAGGGTACAGGTGAGGAAGCTACCTTTACAGCTAATCAATTACAGACAATGCTTAAGTTAGCTGGAGAGGGAATAGAACAGATCTTTGAAATTCAACATGAAACAATTGGTGACTTAGCTGAACGAATTGGTGAAACAAAAGAATAACGGAGTGATTGTAATGGAACAAGTTCTCATAGCGACTAGAAATGCAGGAAAAGCTGCTGAATTTAAGCAATTCTTTTCCCGTTATCATATCGAGGCATTGTCTATGCTTGATCTTACGGAAGACATACCAGATGTTGAAGAAACTGGTGTTACCTTTGAGGAAAATGCAGCACTAAAAGCCGAAGAAATTTCTACAAAATTGGGGATACCTGTACTTGCGGATGATTCAGGATTAGTAATTAACGCTCTGAATGGTGAACCAGGTGTATATTCGGCCAGATATGCTGGCCTCGATAAAAACGATGATGCCAACATGGACAAAGTATTAAAGAAGCTGCAAGGAGTATCCAGGTTGGAGCGCACCGCCCGATTTGTTTGTGTTATTGCGTTATCCATTCCTGGAGAGAAAACAATCTTTCGAACTGGCTTCTGTGAGGGACACATTGCGGAAACAAAAAGCGGAACAAACGGTTTTGGCTATGACCCTATTTTTATACCAAACGATCAAGAGAAGACGATGGCTGAATTAACTGCCGAAGAAAAGAACCGTATTAGTCATAGAACGAAAGCTATTCAGCAGTTTGATGAATGGATAAAAGGGTATAAAAAAGGAAAAGCATAAAGAATTGGTTTTCTCTGATCATATTGCCGCTGTGAGATTATACATAGTTGGGGTGATGTTAAATGACAAAGGTTCTTATAATAAGTGATAGTCATGGATTAACAGATGAATTACTGCAAATTAAAAAAGAGCATAATTTAGAATACATGATCCATTGTGGAGATTCTGAACTGGATCTTGATTCTGAAGAGATGGAAGGTTTCTTTAAAGTAGCAGGAAATTGTGACATGGACACAAGATATCCAGAAGAACAGACAATGGAAATTGATAAAGTTAAAATCCTTGCTGTGCATGGACATTTGCATAATGTAAAACAAAATTTGTTAACAGCTGGGTATCGTGCTGAGGAATTAGGTGCACAGGTCATTTGTTTTGGTCATACGCATGTAGCAGGTGCGCAACAGGTGAATGACCAGTTATTTATAAATCCAGGAAGTATTCGCCAGCCAAGAGGAAGAATGGAAAAGACTTATGCTATCATGGAGTGGGAAACGCCAGGTGAAATATACGTCACATTTTACACATTGGATGGAAAAGAAGTAAAAGATTTAGCTACTCGTGCTTCCATATAAACGAGGAAAGAGAGACCTGCGAGGCTATTTTTTCACCAAGCCAGGCAGGTTTTAATCTTTTTTTAATAAAGTGTTGACATTTTCTCGATTTATTAATATAATATTTCTTGTCCGTTAAAAAAGTAACGAACGAAATGAGTAAGAAATTAATACATACTTTGTTTTATAGAGGCAATAAAGATCCATTTATAAAACGTGTTATATTGACAAAATAATAGCATATTCTATGCGGGTGTAGTTTAGTGGTAAAACCTCAGCCTTCCAAGCTGATGATGAGGGTTCGATTCCCTTCACCCGCTCCATACATACTTGTCCCAGTAGCTCAGCAGGATAGAGCAACAGCCTTCTAAGCTGTGGGTCGCAGGTTCGAATCCTGCCTGGGACGTCTCAAAAAAACCTTGCAAACACTTCGTTTGTAAGGTTTTTTTATATTCTATTTTAATGTATTAAAAAAGCCCTCTGGCAATCTGGGCTTCTTTTACACTAAGTTCTCACCTTATTATATTGTTCTATCGCTTCATCCAAATATTCTAGAATGCTTTCATCGATTGGATATAATTTCATTGCCTGTGAGTCTTCTTTTGATTTTCTAGCCTCCCAAAATTTTCTTTCCAAATCAGTATTTCCATTAAACATGTCTTTCGATAATAGTAACGTATCTTCCGCTATAATTTGAGCTTCAACGGTACTAGGGGAGTTCCCTGCATTCATACTTAATTCAATTCTTCTTATTAAATTAATCCATTTTTTAATACTGGATGAATCTGACCCCATTTTGGGGAGATTATTCTCCAAAACTTCTTTTTCTTCCTCAACAAATAATTTATCCATTACCTTATTTTTATTTTCATTGCTAGTATCAAGATCTTCGGAAACAAGTGGTAAAAGTCGCTCCCATGGTAAGGAGCCTTCCAGCTTAATTGTATTAATAAGCGAATGAGTGTAGGCTAAGGCCTTCTTTAAATCTTCTATATTTGTATAAAGTTGTTCCTTATGGATATCCACAATTTGTTCTATTGAAATTTGGGTAATCATTTTTTTAATATTAACCAAAGACATAGAAGTAGATTTTAGTAGTAGGACTTTTTGCAGAAGTAGAACATCCTCTTCTGTGTAGCATCGCTTACCATTCTGATCTTTCACATCTGGCACTACTAAGCCAATGCTATCGTAATAACGAATTGTACGTTTTGTTATGTTTAGTTTTTTTGCAACTTCACCGGTAGAAAAATATTTCATAAAAAATTCCCCTTTTATGCTTGCAGGTTACGTAGCGTAATCTTTTATTCTAAATATACCATATTATATTTGGAGGAATCAGAATTGAAACATTTTTTTGAAGCAAAATGGACAGCTAAGGAACTTATCATTTTACTGATACTTACTTTTGTAATTGTACCTTTCGCGTTAGAAGGACTATTACAAGACCTATTAAGCAACATTTTCCACAGTAATCTATATGCAGGTACGTTAACAGGATTGATTATGGCGATTGTTTTTACTACTGCTGTGTATGTGGTGGCTTTAAGACCATTTAATTATAGTTGGAGAAAAATAGGGATTCATTCCTTTAAGAAGGATTATTGGAAACGGATATTTGTTTGGCTACTAATCTTAATTGCAACGAGTATCGCGCTTGTAAGCATAATGGACTTATTTGGTATAGGTACTGATAATAATAAAACACAATCCTTGAAACAAAATATGAACTGGATAACTATAACGATTGGCTTTGTCTCAGCCGCAATAATTTCTCCCGTATATGAAGAGATCTTTTACAGAGGCTTTCTTTATAAGTGGTTTAGAGTTAAATGGGGTTTAGTACCTGGCCTATTCTTTAGCTCCACAATATTTACGCTCGTTCACATTCCTACGTATAATACATTGCCTGTCAATTTTATTTCCGGTCTGATTTTCGCATGGACTTACGAAAAAACAAATTCTATTATACCTGGGATGATCATTCATGGAACTTTTAACGGGATAGCGATTATTCTAACTACTATAGACTAATAACTATTTCGTTCGACAAATACTATAAAAAACCCTGTGTCTATTAAATAGAATTAAAAGAGAGTCTGCTTTCTTTACAAATAAAGAAAGCAGACTCTCTACATTTCACATAACACTACAAATTAACTTCTGTGCTTTTGGTTACGTTGATTTGCGCCAAACACGTTGTTTCTCTTATTTCTGCACCTTTTCCTTGGTTGTTGTTCAGCTTCTTCGGCTTCTGCATCAACTTCTTCATTCTCACTATTAGCTCTAACATCACAACCGTTGACATAAACTTTTACGATATTATAGTTATTGTTCTTGTTTTTTAGATCATTCTCATTCTCATTGTCATTGTCGTTGTCGTTGTCCACGTCGATATCGCTGTCAAAGTCTACATCTGCATGCGCTTTTGCAAAGTAATATTCTTGGTTTCCATGCTGATCAAAGCTTCTATTTTGACTTCTTCTTTTTCCCATTGTTTTTCCCTCCTTTTATCTTGATAATGTATCTTATTCTAAAAGTGATAGTTTGGAATGGCAGTTTGCTCAAGTCAATCGTCTGTTTTTAGTAGAAAAGATAGTTTAAAGTTTAGTGACCTTGAAGGCACGGTAGGTTTTTTGTTCAGGATGTGTTATAGCAAACATTAGGTATATGTGTTAAACTTTCTAGAAAAATGATTAAAGTATATAACCACGTACTATTTCGGTATGTTGGCTTAGATTCATGTTATAATTACATAGCTTAGTTCTACATAGTGTACGGCGATTCTGTAGGTGATTTGCACTTATACAGAGGAAACCTTCTTCTTACTTATAGTTTGTTAACGAAATGAAGAAACAGGCTAAAATCTCTTTTATTGGATTTAAAATTCTTTATAAAGAGGTTTATTTATACAAAATCAGGGTATGTATCTCTATTGACTGATTAATAATAGAATAAATACGTTGGAAAGGAGGAAATTGATGCAGCAGCATACAGAAAAAGAGAATGTTATTCTCTTCCCAAAGTGGAAAGATGTTTTGGAAGAAGAGAGTGTGCAGGCCCTTAAAGATAAAAGGTATGAAGAGGCCCTTTCTAAGTTGGATAAATTGTTAAGCTACCACATAAGATCCCATGAAATAATAATTGGGAAGCTAATTTGTCTAATGGAATTGGACCGACATACTGAAGCACAAGAGATATGTGAGGAATTACTTACAGAGAAAGATGAACATTATTATCATTACGTACATATTTATTTGACGATTTTATTTCAGACGAATCAGTATGAATTGTTAATGGAACAAGTGGATTATGAATTTGAAATGGGTGACGTTCCACCGCCACTGGAAGAACAATTTCGACAGTTATACACGATGAGCAGTAAGATGAAAGCAGATTTAACGGTGGAGAAGTCAAGCTCTCAACTAAATGGTCTCATTGAAGCTATTGAAGAAGAGGATCATCGAGAACAGTGGAGAATCATAGAAAGTTTAAGGCAGATGTCCGCATTGCCAACTAAAACGATTCCACCAATGCTCACTAATGAGAAAGTACACCCTGTTGTCAAAACGGTAATTATGCAATGGTTAACGGAATCAGACTATAACCAAGAAGTAGGCATACATAAGTTCGGAAGGGAACACACCGTAACACCTTCCGAGTTAGAGAAGCTTGATGATATTGCGATATTACACCAAACCAGAAGTTTATTGGAAGAAACGGAGCAGAAAAACCCTACGCTATTTGAAATGCTAGAAAAATTGTTGTTTCGTTTCTTGTATGTGCATTATCCAATACTTCCCCCTTCAGAGGAAGTATTCCAGCTGGCTGAGGCAATAAAGCATGTTGGCCAGGAATACCTTGGTATACATATGGAAGAGGGGTCGTCACAATCTGACAAAATGCAACAGTTTAGTGAAGAGGTTATGCTATGTGACTCCCTCTACTTAAGCATTATTGAAGAGTAGTAGAAGCTGGGCTTGAAATGCTTGAAAGGCATAGTAATTATGTTATAATAAGATGGTTGTAAATTTAGATCATTATATAAGTAGTTATCATAATGAACGTGTAAAATGATTGGAAACAATAGATTTGATTTTGGAGGGAAATTTTATGTCAGTAAAATGGGAAAAACAAGAAGGAAATGAAGGAGTACTTACTTTTGAAGTCTCCGCAGAAACGTTTGATAAAGGATTAGATCAAGCTTTTAAAAAGGTTTCCAAGGATGTTCAAATTCCTGGATTCCGTAAAGGGAAAATTCCGCGTAAAATCTTTGAAAACCGCTTCGGTGTAGAAGCATTGTATCAAGATGCTGTTGACATTGTTCTACCAGAGGCTTATATCAGTGCAGTAGAAGAAGCAGGAATCGATCCAGTAGCACAGCCGGAAATTGATATTGAAACAATTGAACAAGGTCAGCCACTTGTTTTCACTGCTAAAGTGACAGTTAAACCAGAAGTGACACTAGGTGAATACAAAGGTCTTGAGGTAGAAGAACAGTCTGTTGAAGTAACAGATGAAGATGTTAACCACGAATTGGAGCATCAACGTCAGCATCACGCAGAACTAATTGTAAAAGAAGAAGGCAGCGTTGAAGAAGGCGATACTGTTGTTATGGACTTTGAAGGTTTCCTAGATGGAGAAGCTTTTGAAGGTGGAAAAGGTGAAAACCATTCACTGGAAATTGGCTCCGGGCAATTCATTCCAGGATTTGAAGAGCAATTAGTTGGAAAAACTCCTGGTGAAGAAACAGAAATTGAAGTTACATTCCCTGAAGATTACCATGCTGAAGAACTTGCAGGTAAAAAAGCTATATTTAAAGTGAAATTAAATGAAGTAAAAGCAAAAGAACTTCCTGAGCTTGATGATGAATTCGCTAAAGATGTAGACGAAGAAGTAGAAACTCTAGAAGAATTGAAGAGCAAGAAAAAAGAAGAACTTGAAGCTCAAAGAAAACAAGATGCTGAAAATCAAACCAGAGAAACCTTAATTGAAAAAGCTTCTGAAAATGCACAGGTTGAGATACCTGAAGCAATGGTTAATACAGAGCTTGATCAAATGGTTAAAGAATTTGAACAGCGTCTACAAGCGCAAGGGATGACATTGGAAATGTATTCTCAATTTTCCGGTCAAGATGAGAGTGCGTTGAAAGAACAAATGAAAGAAGATGCTGAAAAACGCGTCAAAACAAACCTTACACTGGAAGCTATTGTCAACGAGGAGAACCTTGAGGTTACCGAAGAAGACGTAGAAGCAGAGCTTGAAAAAATGGCGTCTATGTACGGAACTGAATTGGATCAGTTGAAACAAATGCTTGGCGGAAATACTGACGCTGTAAAAGGCGACCTTAAAATGCGCAAAGCAATTGAATTTCTTGTTGAGAACAGTAAAACTGTCTAATTCAAACAATTTTGTTTAGACTCAGTTAGATAAGGTAAATACTAAAACAAGGTGCAGAGAAGTCGCACCTTGTTTTCTCATATTACTTTCCATTTATTATCTTAGCCCCTAGGCTAAAAAATATGATGGATTATCTGTTTTAATAAAAATACTTAATTTTAGAAAGTTACATATAGTATAAGTAGTATGATTTGACTTTTACGGATTATTATCCATAATTAGATTATGCTATTGTTATGAAAGTGTATCGCTTTGTATTTTAAATTTGATCTGATATGATGACTATGAAAGTTGAATCCTGAAAATTCCATTCAGGTGGAGATTTAAACTTTTAGGGGTGAAATTAATGTTTAAGTTTAATGAAGAAAAAGGACAACTGAAATGTTCGTTTTGTGGAAAGAGTCAAGAACAAGTACGTAAGCTAGTTGCCGGACCAGGCGTTTATATATGTGATGAATGTATTGAGCTTTGCACGGAAATTGTGGAAGAGGAATTAGGTACAGAGGAAGATACTGAACTGAAAGAAATCCCAAAACCAAAAGAGATCTGTGAAATACTAGATGACTACGTAATTGGACAGGACAAAGCAAAGAAAAATCTTTCAGTTGCTGTATACAACCACTACAAACGGATCAATTCCCCGAAAGCCACTGGGGATGATGTGGAATTGTCTAAAAGTAATATTTCAATGATTGGCCCAACTGGTAGCGGAAAAACACTTCTTGCTCAAACGTTGGCAAGAATCATTAATGTGCCGTTTGCAATGGCGGACGCTACTTCCTTAACTGAAGCAGGTTATGTAGGAGAAGATGTAGAAAATATCCTTCTTAAACTGATCCAGGCAGCGGATTACGATGTAGAAAAAGCAGAAAAAGGCATCATTTATATTGATGAAATTGATAAGGTTGCACGTAAGTCTGAAAATCCTTCTATCACAAGAGACGTTTCTGGTGAAGGGGTACAGCAAGCGCTATTGAAAATTCTAGAAGGAACTGTAGCGAGTGTACCACCACAAGGAGGACGTAAGCATCCTCATCAAGAATTCATTCAAATCGATACAACAAATATCTTGTTTATCGTTGGCGGAGCATTTGATGGTATCGACCAGGTAATTAAACGTCGTCTTGGTAAAAAAGTTATTGGGTTTGGCTCAAATGAGAAGCAACAGGATTTCGAAATGGGTGAACTACTTTCTAAAGTGTTGCCAGAAGATCTACTTCGTTACGGTTTAATTCCTGAATTTATCGGTCGTATTCCTGTAATTGGTAGCTTGACACCATTAGATGAAGAAGCACTTGTAGAAATTCTGACCAAACCCAAAAATGCACTCGTAAAACAATACGAAAAACTATTCTCAATTGATAATGTAGAGTTGGAAATTGAGGAAGAAGCATTAAAAGAAATTGCCAAGAAAGCAATTGAACGAAAAACAGGGGCCCGTGGTCTAAGGTCCATTATTGAAGGGATTATGCTTGATGTAATGTTTGAACTTCCTTCAAGAGATGATATTGAAAAATGTGTTATTACGAAAGATACCGTACTGGAAGAGAATGGCAGTCCTAAACTTATCTTCCGCGATGGAACCGTCAAAGAAGGAAATAAAGAGCCTAAAGAAAGTGCCTAAGCCTTTCTAAGCTTATCGCTGTTTTACAAAGATACGGAACGGGTAGCACAAGACTGTCTTGAGTGATTTAGTTGCCAAGACAGTCTTTTTTTGCATCTTTGACTAGAGTTGTAAGTACTATTCTAATTCAATTCCACCCATGCTAATCCAAAAATATTCCCCAATCCATTGGGAAGTATTTTTCTGATTAGGTTGAGTTGATGAAGGGAATGCTACAATATAAACAAGATGTATAGTATTTCGCGTTTACAAATGGTACAGCTTTATATAAACTTTAAGAACACATAGAAGAATTTTAACTTATATTATACATATTAACGAAATACGGAGGTCGTTTCATGACTAAAGAGACAATACAACTCCCTCTCCTTCCTTTGCGTGGATTACTGGTTTTTCCATCAATGGTGATACATTTGGATGTAGGAAGAGATAAATCCATTGCTGCACTTGAGCAAGCAATGATGGGAGACCAAACCATTTTTCTTGTAGCACAGAGGAAGGTAAGTATGGATGAACCAGAGCCTCAAGATATCTATTCTATCGGGACTATGGCAGTAGTGAAGCAAATGTTAAAATTGCCTAATGGAACAATGCGTGTATTGGTTGAAGGTTTACACCGCGGTGAGATCATTCGTTACACAGAAGATAGTAGTGATGCATTTCAGGTAGAAATCGAAAAAAGAGAAGATATACACGGGGACTCGAACGAAGAGGAAGCACTTATGCGCTCTTTATTAGGGCTTTTTGAACAATATGTATCCGTTTCTCGAAAAGTTAATAAAGAAACCTATGCAACGGTTGCAGATATAGATGAGCCTTCAAGGCTAGCTGATCTCATTACCTCGCATTTATCTCTAAAAATAAAAGAAAAACAGGAATTGCTGGAAACGCAGAATGTCGTAGCAAGACTCAAATATCTTATTAAACTTATCACAAACGAAAAAAAGGTGCTTGACCTTGAGAAAAAAATTGGGCAACGAGTAAAGACCTCAATGGAAAAAACGCAAAAAGAATATTACTTACGCGAACAAATGAAGGCGATCCAGAAAGAACTTGGAGAGAAAGACGGCAAAACAGGGGAAGTTGGACAGTTAAAAGATAAAATAACGAATTCCGATATGCCCGAAAATATTATGGAGGTTGCACTAAAAGAATTAGACCGTTATGAGAAAGTGCCACAAAGCTCAGCGGAAAGTTCTGTCATTAGAAATTATTTAGAATGGCTAATTGCATTACCTTGGACGCAACAATCTGAAGATACCATTGAGATAAATAAGGCAGAGGATATCCTAAACACTGATCATTATGGGCTAGATAAAGTGAAGGAACGAATATTGGAGTATCTTGCTGTTCAAAAATTAACCAATTCTATTAAGGGGCCAATCCTTTGTCTTGTAGGACCTCCTGGTGTGGGGAAAACTTCACTGGCAAAATCGATTGCGCGATCCATTAATCGAAACTTTGTACGTATATCTCTAGGTGGTGTTAGGGACGAGGCTGAAATTCGAGGCCACCGTCGAACCTATATTGGTGCAATGCCAGGAAGGATTATCCAAGGGATGAAGAAGGCAAAGACAATAAACCCTGTCTTTCTTTTAGACGAAATTGATAAGATGTCTAATGATTTCCGTGGAGATCCCTCATCTGCAATGCTTGAAGTACTAGACCCTGAACAAAATAGTAACTTCAGTGATCATTTTATTGAAGAAACATATGATTTGTCGAACGTATTATTTGTTGCGACCGCAAATTATGTAAACAATATTCCAGGGCCTTTGCTGGATCGGATGGAGCTTATCTCTATTGCCGGTTATACAGAAGTGGAAAAGCTGCATATTGCGAAAGAACATTTATTACCAAAGCAACTAAGAGAAAATGGGCTTAAGAAAAGCACCCTACAAATGAGAGATGAAGCATTATTAAAATTAATACGTAGATACACACGTGAAGCAGGAGTTAGAAATTTAGAAAGACAGCTTGCTACAATTTGCAGAAAAGCTGCAAGGATCATAATATCTGAAGAGAAAAAGCGCGTCATTATTACCGAAAAAAGCCTTGAGGAGCTGTTGGGCAAACCTATTTATCGTTATGGCCTAAGGGAACAAGAAGATCAAGTAGGTACAGCGACAGGTCTGGCATATACAGCAGCTGGCGGAGACATACTTTCTATTGAAGTATCCCACTATCCTGGTAAAGGAAAACTAACACTTACTGGGAAGCTTGGTGATGTCATGCAGGAGTCTGCACAAGCTGCATTTAGTTATATACGTTCAAGAGCTACAGAACTTAAAATAGCGCCTGACTTTTATGAAAAATACGACATTCATATTCACGTTCCAGAGGGGGCTACGCCAAAGGACGGACCATCAGCAGGGATTACGATGGCAACCGCCCTTGTTTCGGCACTAACAGGACGTGCAGTGAAGAAAGAAGTTGGGATGACCGGGGAAATTACGCTACGTGGAAGAGTTCTTCCAATTGGGGGACTTAAAGAAAAGTCTTTAAGTGCACACCGCGCAGGGATAACGACAATTATTATTCCGGCTGACAATGAAAAAGATATAGAGGATATTCCGGAGAGCGTGCGAAATGAATTAACCTTTATCAAAGTTTCACACTTAGATGAAGTACTAAAGTATGCACTGGTGGAGGAGAAAAATGAAAGTAAATAATGCAGAAATCGTAATTAGTGCAGTAAGTCAAAAGCAATATCCAGGTGATCGCCTGCCAGAAATCGCATTGGCTGGAAGATCAAACGTTGGGAAATCTTCCTTTATAAATAAGCTTATTAATAGGAAAAACCTTGCCAGAACCTCATCCAAACCTGGGAAGACCCAAACCCTCAATTTCTATAAAATAAATGATGTTTTTTATTTTGTAGATGTCCCTGGGTATGGTTATGCCAAAGTCTCTAAAAAGGAGAGAGAAAAGTGGGGCGTCATGATGGAGGAGTATTTCGAAACACGTGAAACACTTAAGGCCGTATTGTTAATAACGGATATCCGCCATGAGCCAACGAACGATGATATTCAAATGTACCATTTTCTTAAACATTATGACCTGCGTGTTATCATTGTTGCTACAAAGCTTGATAAAGTACCTAAAAACAAACGTGCTAGCCATGTGAAAAGGACAAAAAAGGCATTAGAAATGGACGAAGAGGATCATCTCCTGCCTTTTTCCTCAGAAACAGGGGAAGGCAAAGAAGAAGCGTGGAGATTGCTAAGCCAATATATTTAACCTTGTTCTAGGGAATGTCTTAATCTCCGCTCTTCTGTTGTACTTAAGTTTCCTTCTAGATGGGCAATTTGCTAAATTAACTGATACAGTCAAACACCAGTCAAAATTATTTGAATGGTGTTTGGCTTTTTTATTAGGGTAAAAAGTCTTGCTCTTGGTATGGGAATTACTATAAAGCGAAGTTAAGAGGCAAAGAATATGCCTTCCCTTGAAATAATAGACTTTTTAAAAATTTTAAGAATTTAGGAGTATTGACGAGGTAATACGGGTATATATAAGAAGGAGAGAGGTAATTACACCATATTTAAATTATTTATACATACATGTGGTGAAATGGGAGGATAGGAGGTTGGTAGTAAGCAGCGTAGATTGCTATAATTTTAGTTATCGGTGCGCGACAATAGAGCGAGTACAAGCGTGTATCCGGAATGAAAACAACGTAGCATATTAAAGAGAGGGAGATTAACGGATGAAAAGACTGAATATTGCGATTTTTTCTGCTTTAATTATTTTATTATTGGCAGCGTGCGGATCAGAAGAGGGTAGTACAAACGCTGATTCAGGTGAAGCAGAAGCAGGTGGGGACTATAATCTGATAAAAGATGGCAAGCTTACATTTGCTGCTTCAGGAGAGTTTAAGCCATTTAGTTACATGGAAGGCAGTGAGATGGTTGGTTATGATATCGCAGTCGGGGAGGCCATTGCTGAAAAACTAGGGTTAGAACCTGTTCAGCAAAAGGCTAAGTTCTCGGGCATTGTTACAGGTGTAAATGAGGGCCGTTATGATATCGCGGTAGCTAGTCATACCATTACGGACGAGCGGAAAGAGCAGGTTAATTTCACAGAACCATATTATTATTCAGGACCGGTTATTTATACACGTCCTGATAGTGATATAACTTCGGCGGATGACCTTAATGGCAAGGAAATATCCGTATCACGAGGTTCTTCTTATGTATCCATGGCGGAAGAATACACGGATAATATTCCCCAAGTTGACAGTGATGTAGTGGCGCTACAATCATTAGCAAGTGGTCACCATGACGCTGTAATCACCGATGATATAACAGGCATCACGGCGATTGAAAATGGGCTGGAGATTGAAAATCGTGGCCAACTCGGAGTGAGTAATCAAGCAATTGCCGTTAACAAAGAAAATGAAGAACTGCTTAATGCAATTGATGAAGCACTTCAAGAGATGAAAGACAGCGGTGAACTTGCAGAGCTAGCTGAAAAGTGGATCGGTGAAGATATTACAGAAGAACCAGAAACAACGGAATAAAGAGAAAATGTGCGCATACCTTGCGCACATTTGTACGAATAAGGAGATGAATGTTGTTGTCGTCACTTTTAGAATTTTACGATATATTCGTTGGTAGTTTTGATTTATTTTTAGAGGGATTATGGATTACCTTCAAATTATCAATCGCTTCACTGTTAATCGCATTTGTAATTGGTTTATTTATTGCTATTTTAAAAATATCCAACATTAAAATCTTACAATGGATTGCTGATCTGTATATCTGGATTGTACGCGGCACGCCATTAGTTGTCCAAATCTTCATTTTGTTTTACGGACTAACAGATATATTTCTAATACCAATGTTCTGGGCAGGCGTCGCAGGTCTGGCATTTCATAGTGGTGCATATATTGCCGAAATCATTCGAGGGACAATCCAGTCAATCGATAAGGGACAAAGAGAAGCAGGTCGCTCTCTAGGTATGACAAGTGGTATGACAATGCGGAGAATTATTTTACCGCAAGCGTTTCGTAGGGCAGTCCCCTCCTTGGGGAATCAATTCATTATTGGCATAAAGGATTCTTCCCTTGTTTCCTTTATCGGAATGCAGGATTTATTTGGTGTGGCAAGTTCAATGGGTTCAAATACGTTTAACTATTTACCGTATTTCATTACGGTTGCCATCTACTACCTGTTCATTGTTTTAATTCTTACATTAATAGTAAATAAAATTGAGAAGAAATTAGCACGGAGCGATTGATTCGGGAGGTAAACGATGAGTGAAGTAAGAGAAATGATTCGAGTGGATAAGCTTAATAAATCCTTTGGCGATTTACACGTGCTGAAGGACATAGATATGACAGTTAATGAAAGTGATGTTGTCGTATTAGTTGGGGCTAGTGGTTCGGGAAAGAGTACATTATTGCGCTGTTTAAATTTCCTCGAAATTAAAAACAGTGGGACTATAACGAT
Organism: Oceanobacillus sp. M65; assembly: GCF_052246275.1. Lineage (NCBI taxonomy): Bacteria > Bacillati > Bacillota > Bacilli > Caryophanales > Bacillaceae > Oceanobacillus > Oceanobacillus sp. M65. The sequence goes on from NZ_JBQQCJ010000002.1 coordinate 156,950, forward strand.
TGAATCAGAAAATGTGGAGAAAGAAACCCACAATTTAAATAAAATTAGAGAAAAGGTTGGAATGGTATTTCAGCATTTTAACTTATTTCCACATAAGACGGTTCTTGGTAATGTTACAGAAGCACCTATACAGGTGAAAGGAATTAGTCGACAGCAGGCAGAGAAGGAAGGGAAAGAACTGCTCGATAAAGTTGGCCTTGGAGACAAATATAATGTTTACCCGTCAACATTGTCTGGTGGACAAAAGCAACGTGTTGCGATTGCACGAGCGCTTGCCATGAAGCCTGATGTGATGTTGTTTGATGAGCCAACTTCTGCACTAGATCCAGAGTTAGTAGGAGAAGTGCTAGCTACCATGAAAGAGCTTGCGTTGGAAGGAATGACAATGGTAGTCGTAACACATGAAATGGGCTTTGCTCGAGAAGTTGGGGATTGGGTGGTCTACATGCACGATGGAAAAATTGTGGAGACTGGCATACCATCTGATTTATTTGATCATCCACAGGAGGAGCGGACAAAAGCATTTTTAAGCTCCATCTTATAAAGGGGTTAAAACAAGGGGAAATCAGCTAACAAGGCTGATTTCCCCTATTTCCTTTTCATAAGTAAATACAATCCAATTATAATTAATACAACCGGCCAAAATTGTTCAAGTGTATCAATCACCTGATAGACCCAATCGAGCCAAGGGGGGAGTGATACCGAGAATATAAGCAGGATAGAAACGGCAGTAAGGATGACTCCAGGGAAAAGCCCTTGTTTGACCTTTGTCCGTCTAACAAGGAAGGCAATCCCAATAATTAGAGGATATACAGCCCAATGATCTATCCAAAAATCATAATGCTGTATGCCGTGCAAATGAATGCCGATACCAAGTAAAACCGAGCCGCTGAATAGATTATGATAGCTTTTGGAAGTATAACTATGTATAAGAAGAGCTAAACCGATAATAATGATAATAGTCTGCCATGAATAAAAATCGGTTATAATCGGAAGTTTTAATTGCCGCAATAAGAAAAAGATACCGATTCCTATTAGTATATATGCTGGAAGTGCGTTTTGTTTTTTCACTATTTCACAAACCTTTCCTCATATAGGTTGATTTCTTGCCTATTCAATCTTATTTATGATACAGTACATTCGTACTAATTCATATACGTTATATCCTAACACATTGTTTCAGAATCTGTTCACATTTCTCTACAATGTGACTGGATACACATGTTATAATATAGTTAATATGTCGAAAGCCATGGCACGAAGATGGACTGGCTTGAAAGTTTTTTGGGGGTAGATGTGATGCATATACTGAAGGTTGGGTTTAACTACAAAACAGCCCCAGTCGAAATTAGGGAAAACCTTACTTTTTCCGAGGATGCACTCTCTGATGCAATGGTAAAGTTAAATGAGCAAAAGAGTGTGTTGGAAAATGTTATTGTTTCCACCTGTAATCGTACGGAAATTTACGCTGTAGTGGATCAAGTCCATACAGGACGTTATTATATTAAAAAATTCATGACTGATTGGTTTGATATTGATAAAGCAGAACTTTCCACCTATTTGCGAATTGCTGAGGATGATGCTGCTATTGAACAGTTATTCCGTGTCACAACAGGCCTCGATTCCATGGTCGTTGGAGAGACGCAAATCCTTGGGCAAGTAAAGCATGCCTTTTTAACTTCCCAAGAGGGCGATACAACGGGAACTGTGTTAAATGAGCTGTTCAAGCAAGCGATCACATTTGGTAAACGCGCGCAGAAAGATACAGCTATAGGACAAAACGCTGTATCAGTTAGCTATGCTGCAGTCGAGCTAGCAAAGAAAATTTTTGGTGATTTGCAGAACAAGCATGTAGCAATTCTTGGTGCTGGAAAAATGGGTGAACTTGCTGCCAAAAACCTGCAAGGTTCAGGAGCAACGGAAATTACGGTATTAAATAGAACATTGGAAAAAGCAGAATTGCTAGCAGAAAAATTCGCAGCAAAAGCGGTTCCGTTAAATGGGTTATCAGATGTCCTACTTGATGCTGATATACTAATTACGTCAACAGGTTCTGATGATGTTGTATTGACTAAGAGTATGCTTGCTCCAATTCAGAAAAAACGCAAAGGCAGTCCATTGTTTTTAGTGGACATTGCGGTCCCAAGGGATTTGGATCCTGCGATAAGTGAATTGGACAATGTATTCCTGTATGATATTGATGATTTACAGCATATTGTGGATGAAAACCTTGCTTCAAGAAAAGCAGCAGCGGAACAGATTGAGATAATGATTGAAGGGGAAATTGTTACTTTTAAGGAATGGTTAAAAACGCTTGGTGTTGTTCCTATTATTTCCGCACTGCGCCAAAAAGCTCTTTCTATTCAAGCTGAAACGGTACAAAGCATTGAGCGTAAGATCCCTGACCTAACAGATAGGGAGAAAAAAGTAATTAACAAACATACCAAAAGCATTATTAATCAGCTTTTAAAGCAGCCTGTTACACAAGCAAAAGAAATGGCTGGCAATGACAAAGCAAAAGAATCATTGGATCTGTTTGTTGAGATATTTGGAATAGAGGATGAATTACAGGAAGAACTTGCGAAACAGGTAAAAAAAAATAGTACTTCCAAAAAAATAAATAAGAACGAAGTATCCTTTCCAATGCTGGACAGTATGACAACCATTTGATGAAAGGATTTTCAGATGATGTTTGAACTGAAATGGGTTTATGAATTCATTTTAATTATTTATGGACTAAGTTTGATTGGGTACTTTATTGATTTCATCCAGAACAACCGGAAGGCAAATAAAACAGCTTTCTGGTTGCTTTGTATGGTATGGGTTATTCAAACGTTATTCTTGCTGTTTGAAGTCATTTTAGAACATAATTTACCAATTTTCACGTTTACAGACAGCCTTTTCTTTTATTCCTGGGTGCTTCTTACATTATCGCTTATCGTAAATGCATTATTTACGATTCACTTTATTTTGTTTTTCATTAATTTATTTAGTTTCTTTATTCTATTACTCTATATTTCCACAAAAGCTCAGGAAACTTTCGCAACAGGTGGAGTGCGAATAGTAGATGAAATGCTGGTGGCCCATATTTCCTTGGCTATTTTATCTTACGGTTTCTTCACGCTTTCCTTTTTCTGCTCACTAATGTATATTGCGCAATATCGAATACTGAAGGAGAAGAAAGGTTTAAAATGGATATGGCGTTTAGGAGATTTAAAAATGTTAGATCGGTATGCGCTACTAGCGATCACAATCGGTGTGCCTTTGTTATTAATTGCCATCACGCTAGGCGTTGTGTGGGCTTACGTATCCAGCTCAGAGTTTTATTGGTTTGATCTAAAAACAGCGGGATCCATTCTCGTATTGCTCGTCTATATTGTATATCTTTTATTACGGGTAGGTCGTGGGTATAATGGGAAGCGCATTGCAATATATAATTCTGCAGCATTTCTGATATTATTGGTAAACTTCTTTTTATTTAGTGTACTTTCAAATTTTCACTTTTAACGATCATATAGGAGGATATTTATGCGGAAAATCGTAGTTGGTTCAAGGAAAAGTAATCTTGCCCTTACGCAAACAAACTGGGTAATTGAACAATTAAAGAAAGCGGGCGTTCGGAATGAGTTTGAAGTAAAGAAAATTGTAACGAAGGGCGATCGGATTCTCGATGTTACGCTTTCTAAGGTTGGAGGAAAAGGGCTTTTTGTAAAAGAAATCGAGCAGGCAATGTATGACAAAGAAATCGACTTTGCTGTACATAGTATGAAAGACATGCCATCAAGCATGCCAGAGGGACTGACAATCTCTTCTATACCGACTCGTGAAGATCACCGTGATGCCTTTATTTCAAAAGGAAATGTGGCCCTGGAGGATCTTCCAGAGGGTGCCATCATCGGAACAAGTAGTTTACGACGTGCTGCGCAAATGCTTGCTGAACGACCAGATGTATCAATCAAGTGGATTCGTGGAAATATTGAAACGCGGATTCGTAAATTGCAGGAAGAAGACTATGACGCCATTATTCTGGCTGTTTCTGGTTTGAAACGGGTTGGTTTGAGTGAAGAACTTATTACAGAATACCTTGAGCCGGAGGTTTGTGTACCAGCAGTTGGACAAGGGGCACTCGCTATTGAATGCCGAGAAGATGATCAAGAGCTGCATACACTTCTAGATCTAATTAATGATCAATATACAACAATAACGGTAACAGCAGAAAGAACCTTCCTTCATTTATTAGAAGGTGGTTGCCAAGTTCCGATTGGCGGGTATGCATACTTGGATAAGGAAGAGATAGTACTGACAGCACTAGTAGGAACACCAGACGGTAAAACTATCTTGAAAGAGGTTGTACGAGGGACAGATCCTTATAAAGTTGGGGAAGAAGCTGCACGTCTACTTGCCGACCAAGGAGCTAAAGAAATAGTGGAGAGGGTAAAAGAGGAGCTGGACAGCTAATGTCTTTTTCCCTTATGCAAAAAAACATTTTGGTTACAAGGGGAGCTGAACAGGCGAATCTCTTTGCCGATAAAATTACCCAACACGGAGGTAATCCAGTGGTTGTTCCTCTGTTAGAAATCGTGTGTAAGGAAACAGAGGTTACTTGGGAAGTATTGAGAAACCTATCTCAATATGACTGGATTTTGTTTACAAGCGCTAATGGAGTCGATTGTTTTTTTGAGTTAAGGAAAAAGCTAGAGAGCTCTTCTTCTATTTCCGCCAAAATTGCCACAGTAGGGGAAAAAACGAGTAGTGCTTTGAAGCAATATGGGTATGAGGAAACCTTTACACCAGAAACATATAATGCGAACACAATGGCAAGCGATTTTTTAAAGAGATTTCCTGCCCCTGGTAAATTGTTACTCATCCGGGGCAATCGTTCCAGGAAGGTGTTACCCGAGAAATTTCGTCAAGCTGGGTTGGATTTTGATATGCTGGAAGTATATGATACACATTTCAGTTATGCAAGAAAACCTCAGCTTATTGATGCCGTTAGCAAGAATAATCTAGACTATGTTAGCTTTACTAGCCCTTCAACCGTTGAAGCTTTTTGTGAAATGGTGGAGAATATACCAGATATCATCCCCTGTGTTTGTATAGGGAGCACAACGAGTCAAAGGGCAAGAGAGCTTGGGTTTCAATATATTTTAACACCAACTAAATTCACCATTGATGGAATGATACAAAGCATAAGTGATCACATTTCAAGGAAGGGATAGATAATATGTCAAATACATCTGAGTTTAAACGCCATCGCAGGCTACGTAGTTCTGCTTCCATGCGTTCAATAGTAAGGGAGACAACATTAAGCACCGATGATTTTATATACCCTTTATTTATATTAGAAGGAAAAAATATTAAAAACGAGGTTCCTTCCATGCCTGGAGTTTTTCAGGTAACACTCGATCGTTTAGAAGAAGAACTTAAGGAGATCCATGAGTTAGGAATTAAAGCAATTATGTTGTTTGGTGTACCGAACGAAAAGGATGAAGAAGGAACAGGGGCATTTATTGCGGAAGGAATTGTACAACAAGCTACGAGAAAGGTAAAAGCAGTCTATCCTGGTATCCTTGTTGTAGCAGATACATGTCTTTGTGAATACACGTCACATGGCCATTGCGGTCTAATCCATAATCATGATGTTGACAATGATGCATCTCTTCCACTGTTAGCGAAAACAGCTGTATCACAAGCTGAAGCAGGTGCAGATATCATTGCACCATCTAACATGATGGATGGTTTTGTAACTGTAATTCGTCATGCGTTGGACGAAGCGGGCTATACAAATATTCCCATCATGTCATATGCTGTAAAGTATGCTTCGGCATTTTATGGTCCTTTCCGTGATGCCGCAGACAGTACGCCACAATTTGGGGACCGTAAAACGTACCAAATGGATCCTGCAAACCGCCAGGAAGCATTGAGAGAAGCTGAATCAGACGTTGCAGAGGGTGCAGACTTTTTAATCGTGAAACCTGCCCTTTCTTATTTAGATATTGTGCGTGACGTTAAAAACAATACGAATGTTCCTGTAGTGGCTTATAATGTGAGTGGGGAGTATTCCATGGTAAAAGCAGCTGCTTTAAATGGCTGGATTAATGAAAAAGAGCTTGTGATGGAAAAATTAACTTCTATGAAACGTGCAGGCGCAGACTTAATTATCACATACTTTGCAAAAGATGTAGCGAAATGGTTGAATGAAAAGTAAGAGCCTACCTGCGGGACAGGATAAAATTCAATAGAGGTGATTGATTCGATATGATTAATTTAACAAATTCAGAAGATGCATACAAAGAAGCGGTTGATTTAATGCCAGGCGGAGTAAATTCTCCTGTACGTGCATTTAAATCTGTTGGCATGTCACCTGTATTCATGCAATCAGGCAAAGGTTCCAGAATTTACGATATTGATGGTAATGAATATATCGATTATGTACTAAGCTGGGGACCCCTTATATTAGGACATGCAGATGACCGAGTAGTTAGTAAATTAAAAGAAGTTGTTGAAAAAGGGACAAGCTTCGGTGCTCCAACTTTACTGGAAAATGAGTTGGCACAATTGGTTATTGATCGTGTGCCATCCATAGAAATGGTGAGAATGGTTAATTCTGGTACAGAGGCTACCATGAGCGCTTTAAGGCTTGCAAGAGGGTTTACCGGAAGGGACAAGATTCTTAAGTTTGAAGGGAATTATCACGGCCACGGTGACTCCTTATTAATAAAAGCAGGATCGGGTGTAGCAACATTAGGTCTACCGGATAGTCCTGGTGTACCGAAAGGAATCGCAGAGAACACCATTACTGTGCCTTATAATGACATGAAAAGTGTTCGCTATGCATTTGAACAATTTGGCGATGATATTGCTGCAGTAATTGTTGAACCGGTTTCCGGAAATATGGGTGTTGTTCCTCCTAAGGATTCCTTCCTACAGGATTTGCGTAATATCACGGAAGAAAATGGCACACTTCTTATCTTTGATGAGGTAATGACAGGGTTCCGTGTGGGCTTCCATTGTGCTCAAGGCCACTTTGGAGTGACACCAGATCTAACATGCCTTGGGAAAGTAATTGGTGGCGGTTTGCCAGTAGGTGCTTACGGTGGTAAGCGTGAAATTATGGAAAAGGTAGCTCCAACGGGGACAATTTATCAAGCAGGTACCTTATCAGGTAACCCACTTGCAATGACGGCAGGACTGGAGACACTTAGTGCTTTAGACAAATCCTCCTATGAGCAAATAAATAAAAAAGTTGATCGCTTGATGGAAGGATTTAAAGAAGCTGCTCATGCCCATGACATTCCACTGCAGATTAATCGGGCGGGTTCCATGGTAGGTGTCTTCTTTACTGATCAAGAGGTAATTAATTATGAGACTGCACAATCAGCCAACTTAGATTATTTTGCTCAATATTATAGAGCGATGATGGAGCAGGGAGTATTCCTTCCACCTTCGCAATTTGAAGGATTATTCCTTTCTACCTCACACACTGATGAAGATATTGAAAAGACAATTAGTGCTGTTAACCATGCCTTTGCGTCAATAAATAAATAATTTTAAAACTTTGCTATAGAAAAGCCGTGTGTGATTCGAATTCCTTGAGAAGTCGAGTCCGCACGGCTTTTCATTTTAATTGAAATGAATGCTTATTCATTTATCGCGGTGCACCCGTCCGTAAGACTTCCACTTCAAAACATAAAGTAAAACCGTTAGTTTTTAGTGGGAGTATACGGACGCTAACGCCCCGATTCGTTCAGCTAACAATCAGTGGGGGATAGTGAAAACTCCCACTAATTGTAGTTTCACTTTATAAGCGTTTGAAAGTAAATTTTTCTACACTTTTTTTACCTGGTATGTCCATTCTTTTTTGGAGGGTATAGATCGAATCGGCTAAATCAAGCATATCCCTAATTTGTCGTTCATATAGATGAATAAGACATATAAACATATGGAATATGTTGAAGGGAGGAAGCTAGGTGTCAAATGATCGCTCAGTTTTTAGTTTTGAATTGAATGAAGTTCTTTCTTTTGAAAGAGGTCAGGAAGTCGCGGAGATGAAAGGCATTTCGTTAGAACCTGATATTTCGATACAACCTTTTAATGAATACATTTCCATACGTGGAGTAATTGAGTTAAAAGGGGAATATCAAAAGGTTGCTTCTCAGAAAGAAGATACGATTGAACTAGAAGACTATCAAGCAAAGCGTTTTGTTGAAAAAGTCGAAGAATACCCAGATGGTAGAGTGGAATTTACCCACCGTTTCCCAGTGGAAATTTCTGTACCTACCTATCGCGTACACAATCTTAATGATGTGTCGGTCTATATCGATTCCTTTGATTACGAGATTCCAGATGAAAGTAGTCTTAAGCTGTATTCTACCATTGAGATATATGGGATAAGTGAAATAAAGGAAACACCGAGAAGTGAAATAGACCAAACAGACGTGGAAGAGGTAGCGAACGCAGAGCAACAATTAAGAGATGACACGGAACAACCAGCTCATTCATTTGAGACGCAAGAAGAGGATGAGCAGCCAGATGAAACAGGCAATGAAGAAAGGGAAGAAGAGGAAATACAAGATGACGAGTCTCTATTAGATAGAGAAAAATTGGATTTTCAGTTTGAGTTAAAAGAAAAGGAAGAGCCATTAGAAGAGGTTAAAGCCTTTCCGTTTTCTCCTCCTGAAATTCCAGAACTTAAAAAAGAGTTGGATGATGGTAGTAAAGAAGAAACAGAAGAAGGCAGATGGAAATATAAAGAAACGAAGTCCTTTAGTGAGTTTTTTAACAAATCTGCACCAGAAGAAAGTAGCAGTGAAAGTGAATCTGAGATATTAGATGTAGAAGAAAACGAAGAAGATTGGGAAGAATCCACGGTAGAGTATGACGTACAGGATAGTTCAGAAAACCGTGAAGACCCTGTTCAGGATGTTAGCTACCTATCAGACATGTTCCGTGATAGTGAGGAGGAAAAATATACAAAGATGCGTCTTTGTATCGTGCAAGAAAGGGATACAATCGAATCTATTGCAGAGCGCTATCAGGTTACAACACTACAACTTATCAAGCAAAACCAGCTCGATGATGCGTTTGAAGTGTCGGAGGGACAGCTGTTATACATTCCAAAGAAGAGATAAATTTAATTCACTGCCCCTTGGTTAAAAACAAGGGGTAGTACTTATTTACATGTTAGGAAAAAATAAATCTCTACTAGATAGAATGATGAGCAAAGACGGGAATAACAATTCCTCTAAGGTGGTGAGCTAGAATGGAAGCCGAATATATATTGCAGTCGTATTCTGTATACCCATTGACTATAGAAAAGATTACGAAACGTTTATGGAAAATAAGCGATGGAAATCGCAACTATGCACTAAAAGAAAGCAAGCTGTCTTCCAGTACGATCGCAAATTGGGAAAAGTCGTTTAAATTGGCTGAGTATCATCAGCTACATGCTATTTTGCCAGTATATATGACAAGAAATGGTCAACTATATCAGGAACATCTCGGTAGCTTTTATTATCTTACCCCATGGGTCGACCATGATAACGGTAGGGGCACGGAACGAAACATTGCCGATTTTTATAGCAACCTTGGTGCTGTGCATGCAAAAACGAAACAGACTAAACAAATTGAAAAAGACACTTTCGTTCGTGAGTTTGGTACATACAAGCAGGCTTGTGAAACACTTTTTAATGAATTAAACAGAACGGTTGATCGTTTTGAGCGAAACCACTATATGTCTCCATTTGAATTATTGGTATGCTCACAGTTTCGCGATATTGAAATGGTTCTTCAAGTTTTGAATAATCGCCTGGATCAACTTGTTTATGTGTCCAACGATGAGCAAGTAACCTGGAATAGTAGTTTTTGTCATGGGCAGTTAAGCAGAGATCACATAGTGCATCATAACAATGCCCAGCTTATTAATTGGGAACAAGCACGATATGAGAATGCTACAATGGATTTAGTGCGATTTTATCGTTCCGAAACGCTTGATTATGATGCTCCAATATCTGCATATACTGAGGAATTTCATTCTTACATAAAGGAAAATGAACTAACTGAAAAAGAGTTACAGCTTTTAACAATCCATTTACTGCACCCATCTTCCTATTTTCGGTTAGTTCAAGAATATCTTGAAGACCCTTCAAACCAAACAATGTTAGCAAGAACGAGACAATTACAACGTGCATACAGACAGCTGACTTTTGGCCTGCAATGGTCTGATTATGTGGAAAAGGAGCACGAAACAATTAATTTTGATGATCTAGATAGCTAAATCCACTCCAAATAAAAAGCTATAAAGACCCCAACGATTAAACCAAGTAAAAAAACATCAAATGTAGTCGGAAAAAATAATGTGCGGACTAACTGAAATATCAGGATAGGTAATGTGACCTTTTCGGCTACAAATAAGCAGTTTCTTGCCCATGGTGGGAGTTTATACCGGTAATAACGGGCCATTATAATCTCTCCTTTCTACCCCTTCACTTTTGGTGTGTGTTTTAATATACTATGTATAAACATAGGGTGATTGTGCAACCCTGCTAAATAATAGTTGACGTAAATACAGCTTAACTATAAAATGTATCTAGATATTATAATAGTGATGATGGAGAAGAGTACAGAATGAGCTGTCTAAAGAGAGGGAAACAGATGGTGAAAGTTTCCCGGCTGAGCGTATTCTGGAAGGTCGCTCCTGATGCTGCATCTTTGAACGCTTACGTTAGTAGGAGAATGCCGGTTACGAACCGTTATCAATTAATGAAGTGTACAGGTCTGTATGTGACCTGTAAACAAAGGTGGTACCACGGAAATTAGAACTTTTTCGTCCTTTTTATAGGATGAAAGGGTTTTTTTTACGTTAAAAAGTATGAGATTTTTAGCAAGGGAAAAGGGACGATGTAGCTGAAAATTTGAAGTACCAAGTATAGAAAAAACGTACACATTCGTTAACCACTAGCGATTGCTATTTTTTCTAAATGAAAAAAGGAGGATGAAGTATGAGTGAACAAGTAAAACAAGCACTGTCTGCAAAGTATAACCCGCAGGAAGTAGAAGAAAACAGATATCAATTTTGGCTAGATGGAAAGTATTTTGAAGCAGAGGGAAAGGATTCTAAGAAAGAAGCCTATTCTATTGTAATTCCGCCACCTAACGTAACAGGAAGACTCCACCTTGGTCATGCATGGGATACGACGATGCAGGATACGATCTCAAGAATGAAGCGAATGCAGGGATATGATGTACTATGGCTTCCTGGTATGGACCATGCTGGCATCGCTACTCAGGCCAAAGTAGAAGCGAAGCTAAAGGAACAAGGAACCAATCGCTATAAGTTAGGTAGAGAGAAATTTCTCGAAACTGCCTGGGAATGGAAATCCGAATATGCAGATTTTATCCGTTCACAATGGGAAAAATTAGGCTTAGGATTAGATTATTCTCGTGAACGCTTTACGCTTGATGAAGGTTTGTCAGAGGCAGTTAAAGAAGTGTTCGTTAAATTGTATGAAAAAGGCTGGATTTATCGTGGTGAATATATTATTAACTGGGATCCGAAAACCAAAACCGCGCTTTCAGATATTGAGGTTATTTACGAAGAAGTACAGGGGAAATTTTATCACTTACGTTATCCAATTAAGGATAGTAACGAGTATATCGAAATTGCCACCACTAGGCCTGAAACGATGCTTGGTGATACAGCAGTTGCCGTACATCCGAAAGACGAGCGTTATAGCCATTTAATTGGTAAGAAAGTTATCCTACCAATTACTGGTCGGGAGATAGAAATTGTTGCCGATGATTATGTAGATAGAGAATTTGGTTCAGGAGCTGTTAAAATAACTCCCGCACATGATCCGAATGATTTTGAAATAGGAAATCGACACAACCTGGAAAGAGTCCTTGTTATGAATGAGGATGGAACAATGAATGAAAAGGCTGGGAAATACGAAGGTTTAGATCGTTTTGATTGCCGTAAGCAGATAGTGAAGGATCTTGAGGATATGGGCGTGCTATTTAAAATAGAAGACCATACTCATCAAGTGGGACATTCGGAAAGAAGTGGGGCAGTTGTAGAGCCTTATCTGTCTACCCAATGGTTTGTAGACATGCAACCACTGGCAGATGCTGCTGTGGAAATGCAACAAACAGAAGATAAAGTCAATTTTGTACCAGATCGATTTGAACGCACCTATCTGAATTGGATGGATAATATTCGAGACTGGTGTATCTCTCGACAGTTGTGGTGGGGCCATCGGATTCCTGCTTGGTATCATAAAGAAACAAATGAATTGTATGTTGGCAAAGAAGCTCCTGAAGACAGTGAAAACTGGGTACAGGATGAGGATGTACTTGATACATGGTTCTCTTCTGCATTGTGGCCATTTTCTACAATGGGCTGGCCAGATACAGATTCGGACGATTTTAAACGATATTTCCCAACTGGTGTATTGGTGACTGGATATGATATTATCTTTTTCTGGGTCGCACGAATGATCTTCCAATCGAAGGAATTCACCGACGTTAAACCTTTTAATGACGTATTAATTCATGGATTAATACGGGATGCAGAAGGCCGGAAAATGAGTAAATCCCTCGGAAACGGTGTTGATCCAATGGATGTCATCGAAAAATATGGAGCAGACTCTCTACGGTACTTCTTATTAACAGGGTCTACCCCAGGGCAGGATCTGCGTTTCCATTGGGAAAAAGTTGAATCAACTTGGAATTTTGCCAATAAAGTATGGAATGCTTCTAGATTCTCACTAATGAACATGGAAGGCTTTACGTATGAAGACATTGATTTGTCAGGGGAAAAATCTCTAGCAGATAAATGGATACTGGCCAGACTTAATGAGACAATTGGGCATGTAACAAAAAATAATGAGAAATACGAGTTCGGTGAAGCGGGCCGTCATTTATACAACTTTATATGGGATGATTTGTGTGATTGGTATATTGAGATGGCAAAGCTACCATTGTATGGTGAGGATGAAGACCGGAAAAAGACAACTCGCTCTGTACTTGCCTATGTTTTAGATCAGACGATGCGTATGTTGCACCCATTCATGCCATTTATTACAGAAGAAATTTGGCAACAGTTACCACATAAAGGAACTTCTATCACCATTGCAAAATGGCCAGAAGAAAATCCTGCATTTGAAGACGAACAAGCGGTAAATGAAATGAAACGTCTCGTTTCAATCATCAAATCAGTGCGAAATATTCGAGCTGAAGTAGACACACCAATGTCTAAACAAATTAAACTGCTTATCCAAACCGAATCAGCCGTGATTTCAGCAGAGTTGGAACATAATCGTCATTATCTTGAACGTTTTTGTAATACAAGTGAGTTAGAGATAGCTGAGAAGGTTTCAGTACCTGAGAAGGCGATGAGTTCGGTTGTTACTGGAGCGGAGCTTTTCTTCCCACTTGAAGGATTGATTGACTTTGCTAAAGAAATAGAGCGGCTTGAAAATGAATTAGTAAAATGGACGAAAGAAGTGGAACGTGTTCAGAAAAAGCTAGCGAATCAAGGTTTCGTCAGCAAAGCGCCAGATCATGTAGTAGAAGAAGAGAAACAGAAAGAAAAAGATTATTTAGATAAGCAAGCCAAAGTGAAGGCAAGATTGCAGGAATTGAAATAACGTTAAGTTAAAGAGGTCGTGACATAACTTATTTTATTAGTGAAAAACTAGACGCGATATAGGATCTCTTATTATCACACCTGATATACACTTCAAGATTAGGATGTCACTTCTTTTGCAAATGAAAGTCCGAACTAGATTGAGTAGAAAACAATCATAGTTCGGACTTTTTTTGATAGAATTCTTATGTTCCAGCCTGGTTCCTGTTCAATTCATCTTTAATATGCTGAATATAGATCTTTAAAATATTGACATCACTAACAGCACTAAGTGTCCTCGAACCAACAATATCTTCTATTTCGTTAAACAGAAGGGTTCCTTTTTCATCCAATAAAAAATCGATACCAACCATTCCAAATTCAAATGAAGCGATGATTCTTTCAATTTGGCTTTGTTCCTTCTCACTTAATACATAAGCTTCAGCAGATCCACCAAGTTTGTAATTGGCACGGAAGTCTTTGTCACTCTTTCGCAAGACTGCCCCGATTATTTTTTTCCCAACTACGAATACACGTATGTCTTTACCAAGTTGTACCTTACATGACTGGATCACCATATAGTCAGAATCTATGTAAGGGATTGATTGATCGAACATGGGGATATCCTCGATCAAGAATACCTGGGACCCACCTCTACCATGCGGTTCTTTTAAAACAAATGGAAAATCGATAGGAGGTTGTCCATGCAAAGCATCTTCTTTTCTAAGGAAAAAGCTGTCTAACATTGGAATACCTAATCGTTGTATAGCAAGATGAGTCATTGCCTTGTTGTTCGCCATATATGATATTGCAGATGAGTTAAAGACATGAATACCAATGAACTCAAGTTGTTTGCTTAACAATGTATCAATTGTTCTTATAACGGCAAAGTCTGGAAAGGAGACGAACTCACCTTTCCATTTTATTATGGGCTGATCATTACTTATCCCAATGAGGAGATCTTCTCTGTAAATTAGGGAAAGCAAGACATCTTGCTGGGAAGCCTCTGATATAAACCAGTCTATATAAGAGTGATTTTCCTCTGCTTTTTCTTTATCATAAATAAGCCACCCATTAATCATGGCTATTCCTTTTTCTTCCGCTCTTAATAACTTCTAAAATATACTGCACCATATAGTCGGCTACATTTATTCCAGTGCAATCAAACATGCTGCGTATATGGGCGTTAGAATTAATCTCACAAACGATGGGGTGTCCGTCCTCGCCAATAAGTAGGTCCACTCCAGCAAAATCTGCTCCTATTGCCTTGGTCGCGGCTATAGCCAGCTCTTCTTCTTGAACTGAAGGAGTGTAAGTTTGCGTGGTGCCGCCGGCAGATACATTAGCGCGAAAATCATTCAATGATTGTCGTTTCATGGCAGCCACCACTTGATCGCCGACTACGTGAAGCCTAAGATCTTTTCCAAAGCTGGAGGAAATAAAAGCTTGATAAAGATATGGTTTTCCTTGAAGTTCAAGTATCTTTTTGTGTAGTTCGTCTTCGTCATGGATTAGATAAACTTGCTCGCCAAATGACCCAAAAGCTTCTTTAATTATTAGAGGAAACCCGAGTTCTTTGACAATGATATGTACGTCCTCTAAATGAGTATTGTCTTTCATAAATACCTTCGGGGCCACAATAGTAGCTGGCAGGGGAATATCAAATTGGGATAGTTGCTGAAACGTAGCGATTTTGTCATCACTTACCTCAATTGCAGATGAACGATTGAACACTGGAATTCCAAGTAATTCCAGTTGCTTTGCCAGATAGATGTCTTTATCAGCGAAAACGACATAATCCGGTAATGATGGCAAATTATCAGATAAGATTTTTATTTTATTTGTTTGTAATGATACAAGCAACTCATTATTTTTATAGATAGTTGTGGAACTCCCTTGCTTTAAGGCTGCCTCTTGTATCCATTCAGCAAAGTCGAGAAACTTATTACCTTTTAGACTTCCATTATAAACAATCCAACCGTGTAAATTCATGAGAATGCTCCTTTCTGCTATACTAATTCTAGTTTAGAATTTCTAGAACTTAAACTATCATAATACACTATAGGTAGGGGATATATATGTTTGCAACATTTGACCAGGTGGTTGATTTCTTTGAACAAAGAAAAACCTTCGGAATCAAACCAGGCCTTGAGCGAATACAAGCACTATTGAGACTTTCCGACGAACCGCAAAAACGGATGAAAGC
Source organism: Oceanobacillus sp. M65 (assembly GCF_052246275.1). Lineage (NCBI taxonomy): Bacteria > Bacillati > Bacillota > Bacilli > Caryophanales > Bacillaceae > Oceanobacillus > Oceanobacillus sp. M65. Next base: position 172,780 of record NZ_JBQQCJ010000002.1, read on the forward strand.
TATTCATATTGCTGGTACGAACGGCAAAGGGTCAACCTCTCATTTCTTAAAAGACGCACTTATAGCCAATAACTACAAAACAGGGCTATTTTCTTCACCTAGTCAAACGTTAACTGGGCATATTTGGAACCAAGACAGACCAATCACCCAAAGTGAGTTCATCATAGAGCTAAATAGGCTTTACCCAGTTATTAACGTACTCGATGAGCAGGATATGCATCCGACAGAGTTTGAGATTATGACAGCAATCGCATGTCTCTATTTTTCCCAGCATACCGATATTGCTGTTATAGAGGCTGGTATGGGTGGTAGAGAGGATACCACAAATTGTTTTGTACCGATCCTATCCATTATAACAAATGTGGCTATGGATCATACTGGCTTTTTGGGCGAACGTATAGAGCAAATTGCTTTCCATAAGGCAGGCATTATAAAAAATGGAATACCTGTTATTACAGGTGATCTGAAGCTGAATGCAAATCGCGTCATTGTAGAGGAAGCAAACAGGTGTGAAGCAGATCTTTATCAACTCGGCGACCACTTTACCATTCGTACACCAGTAATTAAAAACGATTTACAGCATGTGACGTGGCAGGATGGCTCTCCTATGACTCAAACATTGCAACTGCAAATGAAAGGCGTTCATCAGGCGGAAAATGCTGCTTTAGCAGTAAAGGCAATAAAACTACTTAAGCAAAAAGGTTATATGATGGATCTACCTGTTGCCCTAACAGCTATGAAGCATACAAGAGTGCCTGGAAGATTTGAGCAAGTTTGTCGTGATCCGCAGGTGATCTTGGATGGTGCACATAACCCAGACGGAATTGAATCTTTTCTTTCTTCTGTACAGACCTATTATCCGAGCAAGGAAAGGCATCTTTTGTTTGGTGTTTTTAAAGACAAAGACGTGGAGGCAATGCTAGACAAACTGCGGCCTTATTTTGCTACGATAACCTTAACAACGTTCGATCATCCTCGTGCAGCTAGTAAAGGTGATCTTCAATCATTTCTTGTTAACGATCCTTCTCTGTACTTTGTTCCATGGCGTGAAGCGGTTAACGCAATGAATGATGCAAACGCTGTGTATTTCATTACAGGCTCTCTTCACTTTATTATGCAGGTTGAAGGCTTTTTCGATATATCTAAAAGGTAAAGTCTGTCGTTTAAATTGATTAGTTATGTTTTGAAACGGCGATTTATGTCTAAAGGTTTTTTGATAGTGTGACAAGATTCTTCTTACTTTTCAAACGACGTATGCTAGAGTGTGTGTAACTACCATTCCAGTATCGGAGGGGAAAATGTGGACAAGGACAAAATGGTCGTGTTGTGGGAAAACGGGAAGCAGATTAAGGTGAAAGTAAATACCTCTTCAAGTAAATTGTCTGACCCCCGGTCCAAGGAAGAAGCAGCAGCATCGGTGGAACGACTGCAGGATAATGAGGACGTACCACTTTTTCAAAGAAAGATGCCGAATAAATATAATTCAAAATCGAATAAGCCTAAACGTTGGGGTGCTCTTAAGCCTGTTTTGCTTACCATTGCCTCTGCATTGGGGGTAGGGACATTATTGGGAATTATCATGCTTCGAATGTTTGGCACGATTGATCCAGAGGTACCAACAAATGGTAGCGCTGCTGTTCCGGCAGAAATAGAAACAGCTAATGAGGAAAGTAGTAATGCCGAAGTAGCACTTGAACCAGTGAACGCTTTTGTTTTACAAGCAGGTGTTTTTTCAGGGAGAGAGAATGCTTCAGAATGGGCTGAAACATATAAAGAAGCCGGCGTATCGACCATTTTGTGGGAGAAAGACAATCAATTCTATCTCCTGGCAGGAATGGCACAAGATAAAGAGGGAGCAACACAGCTTCGGGACGAGATGACCAAGGACGGGTTAGAATTTTATGTGAAGGAATGGAGTACTGGAGCAGGTACGTTGCATGTATCAGAAGATAACAAAGCTTGGTTAGAACAGTTGCAAAAAAATTGGATTGAAACCAAAAAGGGACTTTCTAATGAACGTCCTTTTGAAAAAGAAACATGGGACAAGTTGGCTCAACTAATACCCAAACAAGCTGGTCAATTCAGTGCACTTGCTGAAGAAGTGAGAAACAGCGCAGAATTGGCAGAAGATTTAACTTTACAGAAGGCACAGCATCAGCTTCTTTTGTTGTGGAATCTCTATACGAATTCAGCGGATAAGCAATAATACAGTAACTATAAACAATTAGATTATCTAATGACTAACCTATTTAAATAAAGGATTTTATCTAGTAGAAAAAGCATATTTACCAAAAAAGCTAATGACGGAAATATTATTTTATAGAGTTGTTCTGCTCGCTAGTAAATATATAATGGAGGATATCAAAGAAAGGATGATAGACGATGACAGTTTCCTCCATTATGATTAAAAATGTTCCCAAAAATGATCGCCCTCGCGAAAGGATGCTGGAGTATGGTGCAGATCACCTATCAAATCAGGAATTACTGGCTATCTTGCTTGGTACGGGGACGAAAGCTGAATCTGTAATGGCCCTTTCAAATCGTGTACTTATGCATTTTGAAGGGCTCAAACTGTTGCACGATGCAACAATCGAAGAATTGACCGCTATTAAAGGGATTGGTTCTGCAAAAGGTGTTCAACTCTTATCCGCAATTGAACTGGGAAAGCGTATGAATCAATACAAACCGGATGTTCGTTATGTCATTCGGTCCCCAGAAGATGGAGCGAATTATGTCATGGAAGAAATGCGCAGTTTACGACAAGAGCATTTTGTTGTTCTCTTCCTAGACACGAAGAATCAAGTCATTCATAGGCAAACCATTTTTATCGGCAGTCTCAATGCTTCCATCGTTCACCCTAGAGAAGTATTCAGAGAGGCAGTCAAACGTTCAGCAGCTTCTATTATCGTCATCCACAACCACCCTTCAGGGGACCCCACCCCCTCTAAAGAAGATATCCATGTAACGAGAAGATTAGTTGACTCAGGAAAAATGATCGGTATTGAGCTATTAGATCATCTTATTATCGGAGATCGAAAATTTGTCTCTTTGAAAGAAAAAGGATATGTGTAAATAGTAAGACAAAACGTGGCAACTCTAACCTAATATGTTTCGATTGGGAATTGAACTTTAATGAGAATAGATTATTAGATGGTAAATATTATTAACGGAAAATGCCCAACTCGAATATTTTATTTATAAGATGTGAATGTACAGGGGTTGGGACGCATGAATGAGAATTACAAAAATAATGCCAAAAGCTCTACACCAGAACAAGATGCAACGTTTGCTGGAAGTCTAAAAGTCGCCTGGGTCGCAGGATTACTCAGTACATTGGGAGATGCATTAGGGACCTATGCGGCATCATTAGCTATTGAAGAAGCAATCGAAGAAGAAGTCCTACAGAATAAAAAAGATGAACAGTTAGAAAAAAGGCTCGAAAATTTGGAAAGGCAGTTAGAGACAATTCAAAACATGTTAGAATCGAAATAAATTAACGATCATATTTATTTGGCACATTACAGGGTTGCAAAAAAAGGTCTGGGTTCAATTACTTTTTGAACTCAGACCGATTACAAATAATATCAAGAAACCAATAGAAAAGGAATAAAAGAAAAATAATTATAAGCATAGCGCATGCCCATACATAGCGAAATGTAACTCCACACTTCCACGAAATAACGACATACAACCGAATTAACTTGTCTTACTTTAATTAAGATATGTTTGTATAATATCGTTTGCAATCGAAACATGTTAAAAATCCTAATAGAGGTTATGGATAATACTATCTATTTTATGGATTTTCTCGTATAATTATATTGACGAACATATAGACAGCGCCATTTTTCGATTTTATTTTGAAAGTGGCGCTATTAAGATTGTTACTCAGGCAGTCTTAAGTGCGTGCATGTAATGAAGGTAAAGAACCTGACAGCACAAAACATATAAATAATCGATATAGTGTGATTTTGGAGAGGGAGATTTGATTGGGAATTTTTAATTTATCTCAAGATTTGGGAATAGACTTGGGTACCGCCAATACTCTGGTTTTTGTAAAAGGAAAAGGCGTGGTAGTACGTGAACCTTCTGTTGTAGCGAAAAACATTCAAACAGGTGATGTGGAAGCAGTTGGAAACTCTGCCCGTAATATGATTGGCAGAACACCTGGTAACATTACAGTTATCCGTCCAATGAAGGATGGAGTAATAGCTGATTATGATACAACAGCAGTTATGATGAAATACTATATAAAAAAAGCAATGAAAAATCGATCTTATTTTGCAAAAAAACCAAACGTGATGGTTTGTGTTCCTTCAGGGATAACCATGGTGGAGGAAAGAGCTGTCATTGATGCCACTAAGCAAGCAGGTGCGAAAGAGGCATTTCCAATTTCAGAGCCATTTGCTGCAGCTATTGGTGCTGGCCTTCCGGTATGGGAACCGACTGGAAGTATGATTGTAGATATTGGTGGCGGAACTACAGAAGTAGCAGTGATTTCATTGGGTGGCGTTGTAACGAGCCAATCCATTCGTGTAGCTGGAGATGATATGGACGAGGCGATTATTTCCTATATTAAAAAGAATTATAATCTACTCATTGGTGAACGTTCTGCTGAGTCTATTAAAATGGATATTGGAACAGCGGGAGAAGTTACTGGAGACGATGAGATGGACATACGGGGCCGTGATCTGTTAACAGGATTGCCGAAAACCATTACGATCACAGCAAAAGAAATTGCCACGTCGCTTGAAGATACGGTGACAGCTATTGTAGAATCTGTAAAGACGACACTCGAGAAGACGCCACCCGAACTTGCGGCAGATATTATGGACCGTGGAATTGTTCTTTCAGGTGGAGGATCACTTCTTCGAAACATTGACCAGGTTATCAGTGATGAAACAAAAATGCCTGTTTTTGTTACAGAGGACCCGCTAGAAAGTGTAGCAATCGGTACAGGTAAATCTTTAGATTACATTCAACATTTCCGTTCCCATCCGAATGTATCATCACGACCTACAATAGATTAAGCAGGTGTTAAGATGTCATTTTTACGTAGAAGAAAACTATTTATTTTTTTGATTGGCTTTATCGTCCTTGTTGCTTTGATTGGTTTCTCATTAAGGGATAGGGCGAATTTAACGATTGCCGAACAGTTTGTACTTGATACAGTAGGATTTGCACAAAAAGTAGTACACACACCAGTTAATTTTATAACCGACATCTTTACAAATATTGATGATTTTCGTGACACGTACACAGAAAACCAGGTATTGAAAGAGAAATTGGCAGAGTATAAAGGATTAATTTATGAAGTCCAAGGATTAAAAGCGGAGAATGAAGAACTGAGAGAAATTGCGGATCTAAAGGAATCAGATCAATTGCGTAATTTTACGCCAATCCAAGCTTCTGTCATGTCTCGATCTCCGGAACGTTGGGTTGAACAAGTTACGATTAATAAGGGTAAAGATGATGGGGTAGCTGAGAACATGGCTGTCATCACACCCGACGGCATGATTGGAAAGATCCTTACTACATCTTCGTCTACTGCTAAGGTACAGTTATTAACAGGATTTGATCAATTTAACCGGATCTCTGCCTCTGTTTCTCGTGAAGACAGCGATAAAGATATAAGAGGTATGATAGAAGAATATGATGAAGAATCTGGCTCCCTTTTATTCCGAATAATAGAGGAATCAGATAAAGACCTTAAGGAAGGAGAGTTAGTATTCTCCTCCGGACTAGGTGGTGTTTTTCCTTCTGGTTTACCAATCGGTGAAGTGAAAGAAGTGGTACCAGATCAATATGGATTAACACGCACTGCTTTAGTAGAGCCAGCTGCCGATATGTATGATATAAACCAAGTAATCGTGGTGGACAGAGCCATGGATGAAGAAGAGGACACAGCAGACAGTGAGGAGGAGGCTGAATGAAACGGCTATACCTCCCACTAATCCTGTTTCTATTTCTTGTAATGGAAGGTGTGGCACTAGATCTTTTACCAGGAAGTCTTTTAACAGGAGATCTGCTGATTGTGCCGCACTGGGTTCTTATATTTCTAGTCTTTATCACGATTTTTTATGATAAGGAGACGACCTACTTTTCTATCATTTATGCACTTACTTTTGGTCTGTTAATTGATGTGGTATATACGGGAATATTAGGTGTATATATGTTTTCCTATGCATTTGCTATATATATTACTCATCTTTTGAATAAAATGTTGCACGGAAATATTCATGTCAGCATTTTATTGGGGGCTGTAGCGGTCATACTTTCCGATATTTCTATCCATGTTATTTATTTGGTAGCAGGAGTAAACGATATGATGTGGAAGGACTACTTTATGACACGTTTACTTCCAACACTTATTTCCAACCTTGTTTTCTTGGTCGTTCTTTATCCTATTGTGGTAAAGCGTCTTACTACTTGGGGACAGGAACAATTATCTAGAAGTAATACATTATAAAAAGTATTGTGCTACTATGTTTGTACCATTGAAGAAGTGTTTGTAACGATCGGGTTCTTGAAAAGCCGATAGTAAGTTGAATTATTGCTAAGGTAACAGTAATGAGGTGAGTAATCGTGCTTGATAAAAAACAGTTTATAACCATAAAGGGTACAAAGGAAGGACTCACTTTATTTGTTGATGATTCCTGTACTTTTGAGCATGCTTTAAATGAATTGCGTGAAAAAATACAAGCAAGCCGCCCGAAGCATGATGAACCGGTTGTATCCGTTAAAGTGAAGCTAGGTAATAGATATGTACAGGAAGAACAGAAAGAAATATTGAGAAAAATTATTGCCGAGGATGAAAGGTTTACGATTGACTCGATTGTCTCCGATGTGGTCCGAAGAGACGAAGCTTTGCAATGGCAAGAAGCGAGTGAGGTTAAAACAGTTAATCGTATTATACGTTCAGGACAGGTGCTGGAAGTTACAGGCGACCTACTTTTGATAGGAGATGTAAACCCTGGAGGAAAAGTTGTTTCGACAGGTAATATCTACATAATGGGAAGACTGAATGGAATTGCTCATGCAGGCATTAATGGTGACAAGCAGGCTTTTATCACAGCCTCCTATATGAAGCCAAGTCAGCTTAGAATTGCAGACTATATCAGTCGTGCTCCAGATTATGAATCTGATGGTGTGTATATGGAATGTGGTCTTATTGATGAAGAACAAGATAAAATCGTAATAGACCGACTACAAGTTCTTTCACATAAAAGCGAAATAAGCGGATTCGGAAGGAGAATGCAAAATGGGTGAAGCAATTGTTATTACATCTGGAAAGGGTGGAGTAGGGAAAACCACTACGACAGCCAATATAGGTACGGGTTTAGCACTTATGGATAAAAAGGTATGCTTGATAGATACTGATATTGGTTTGCGAAACTTGGATGTTGTGATGGGGCTTGAGAATCGAATTATTTACGATATTGTTGATGTAATAGAAGAGCGTTGCAAACTTAAACAAGCCTTGATTAAAGACAAGCGTTTTGATTACTTATCCCTCTTGCCAGCAGCTCAAACAAGCGATAAGTCGGCTGTTACAGAAGAAGGTATGAGAAAGATTGTTGGAGAATTGAAGCAGGAGTATGACTATGTAATTATTGACTGTCCTGCAGGCATTGAGCAAGGATTTAAAAATGCTATAGCGGGAGCTGATAAAGCAATTGTTGTTACTACTCCTGAAAAATCAAGTGTAAGAGATGCTGATCGCATTGTAGGGCTTTTAGAACAGGAAAGTATTGACCCACCACTCCTCGTTATTAACCGTATTCGTAACCATATGATGAAAAATGGCGATATGATTGAGATTGATGATATTGTGCAAATTTTATCCATCGATTTAATCGGGATTGTGGTGGATGATGATGATGTTATAAAGGCATCTAATAGTGGGGAGCCCGTAGCTCTCCAGCCAAATTCGAAAGCTTCTATTGCCTATCGTAATATTGCGAGAAGAATTCTTGGTGAAACGGTTCCCCTTCAATCTCTTGAAGATGAAAAAGGTGTTTTTCAGAAAGTGAAAAAGTTTTTAGGTATACGTGCATAATAGTAAACTAGTAACCTGAGAATACGAGTAAAAACTCGTGTTCTCAGGTTTTTAACATATCTCACAAAAGTCCCTCATAAACTTGTACAAAAGTATGAGAAGGATTGTGAGGATAATGGATAATGGAGTTAAAAAGGTTAGGCAATCTATTAATCAAAGAAAGAAAGCTCGCGGTATAACAGGGAAAGAAGCTGGAAAAAGACAGGTAATACCTGTATTTCCACAAGATGAAGAAAAGCATGGTTATATGCCCATATACGATGGTCAGGGAGCTACAGGTGGCAAGAAGAACAATGTAATGGGTGGTTTCCTGCTAAAAGGAATTTTATCTACCATGCTGTTTTTTGGCGTGGCCTTAGTATGGGAGATTAATGCTCCGGTATTGCAATCTCCAAAGGAGTGGACGAGCGGTGTGCTCACAGAGGAGTTTCCGTTTGCTAAAGTTAACCATTGGTATCAGGAATCATTTGGAACACCGTTGGCCGTGCCCCCTAATGGTGAAAAAGCTGAAAGCGTTACAGAGGAAGTACTAGCTTTACCTGTATCCGGCAGTGTAACAGAGTCTTTTCAAGCTAATGGGACGGGAATTAAGATAGCACCTGAAGACACTTCTGCTGCTGTTTCAGCTTTGCGTGATGGCGTTGTAGTGTTTGCTGGGAATGATAGTTCCACTAATAAAACAATTAAGATTCAGCATGCTGATGGAAGTGTATCAACGTATGGAGAGCTTAGTGACTTGAATGTTCATCTTTATCAATTTGTAAAGAGTAATCAGCCAATTGGGCATTTTACGCCTCAGTCTGATAGTACCACCGTATATTTTGCCATTGAAAAAGATAAGGACTATATTGATCCCGTGCAGGTAATTAAAGTTGACGATAGTGAGTAATTACTTGCCAAAAATCCATTTCCATCCCATCTTACTTGCTTTTTTCTTCATATCCTTTTTGACGGGTACTTTCGTGGAAATGGCAGTAATACTACTTATTGTGTTAATTCATGAACTTGGGCATTTTACGATGGCGAAATGGTTTGATTGGAGAATTGGCACCATTATGCTTTGGGTGTTTGGTGGGGTAATGAAAACAGACGAGCATGGGACCAGGCCAATTGCGGAAGAAGCTCTCGTCACAATTGCCGGCCCACTACAGCATGTATGGATCTATGCAGGCATATTTGCTCTATCATATAGCGGTTTGTTGCCAACTTCATTAATCGATTTGATGTTATACTATAATACAGCTATCCTATTATTCAACTTACTCCCTTTATGGCCACTTGATGGTGGAAAGCTATTGTTTTTGTTGCTTGCCCTAGTACTTCCATACAAACGTGCCTATCATATCGTTATACTCTTTTCTATGGTGTTAGCGGTGGTTTTTCTTCTTGTACAACTAATACTTCCTTCTTTTACGCTAAGCACATTTCTTATCGCGCTCTTCTTATTTATGGAAAACCAGTCAGAATGGAAACAACGTCATTACGTGTTTATGCGATTTTTACTAAAACGGTATGAAAAAAAGACTAAGATAATGAAACATAAGCCACTGTATGTATCATCAGATAGCTCTTTGATGAGAGTGTTTTCTGGCTTTAGCCAAGAAAAAAAGCATACCATCTATGTGACAGATAAACATGGTGGGCATACTGTAATAGAGGAGCAGGAATGTTTGCAAGCCTATTTCAAGCATAAAAAATACCATCAAAATGTTGGGGGAATTATAGAGAAAGGTGCTTGAAACATAGAGAATTTATCGTGCGATGCCTTGACAAACCTAGTTAATACATGGTAACATCAATACGTTATTCATCGTAGCACCAGTGCTACAACCGCACAGAACAGGTTTGGATAAACTCTTGATAGAGTACCTGAATGGCGAGTCTGAGTTAATTAAGGAGGTGCAAGTTATTATGTACGCAATTATCGAAACAGGTGGTAAGCAAGTTAAAGTTGTGGAAGGCCAAGAAATTTACGTAGAAAAAGTTGCAGCAGATGCAAATGACGCTGTAACATTCGAAAAAGTTCTATTCGTAGGTGGAGACGATGTGAAAGTAGGCGCACCATATGTTGAAGGTGCAACTGTCACTGCTAAAGTTGAAAAGCATGGTCGTCAGAAAAAGATTACAGTTTTCAAGTTCAAGCCTAAAAAGAACTATCATCGTAAACAAGGTCATCGTCAGCCTTATACAAAATTAGTTATTGATAAAATCAATGCATAAAGGTATTTCTCTATGATTCAGGTTACAATTTATCGTAATGACAATCGAATAACCGCATTTAAACTTTCTGGACATGCAGATAGTGGACCTTATGGCTATGATCTTGTTTGTGCAGGAGTCTCAGCAGTTTCGATTGGTACAGTTAATGCTGTTATGACACTGTGTGATGCTGATTTACAAATTGAGCAAGGCGAGGATGGCGGATATCTTTATGTCCAGATTCCCACCAAAGCAGTGGATAACATAGAACAGGTACAACTCCTGTTTGAAGGCATGCTGGTATCATTGCAATCTATTGAGAGTGAATATGGAGAATTCATTAAGATTCGTACTTTATAAGGAGGTGCAGTGGTATGCTACGTCTTGATTTGCAGTTTTTCTCACAGAAAAAAGGTGCTGGTAGTACTAAGAACGGTCGTGATTCAGAATCCAAACGTCTTGGTGCTAAACGTGCTGATGGCCAATTCGTAACTGGTGGTTCTATTCTTTACCGTCAACGCGGTACAAAGATCTATCCAGGTGAAAACGTTGGTCGTGGTGGAGATGACACACTTTTTGCAAAAGCTGACGGCGTTGTTAAGTTTGAACGCGTTGGTCGTGACCGCAAAAAAGTTAGTGTTTATCCAGTGGCACAGGAAGCATAACATTTTGCATGTACTTAAAAAACTCCAACTTTCTTAAGGTTGGAGTTTTTTTAGTATATGAAACAATATACCCTTGTCCGATGTAAAGAATAAAGCTATATTCGGTACAGAAGAGTATCTTATGTTATGCTAGTTTAAAATGGTAGGTCCTAAGCCTGTCCATTCAATTAAAGTGCCCCAGCCTTTCTAAAAGTAATCTGCACAGATGTCTAGCTCTGAGCGCCAAGCTAGTTGACTTTGAAAATCGACTTTTGGCTAGGAAGACTTGTCGACTGGTTGCAACCAGAGACTTAGCCGTCTTCTTATTACGGCCGCTCCGCGCTTTTCTAATTACATATACTTCTCTGGTTAGGAAGATTACTGGTTTTTCTGCTATACTTTGATATGTAATGGAGGGAAGACATGAACGAGAAGGATGTTATCTTATTACTGCAGCATTATCGTCATGATTTAATGAACCATTTACAAATAATTCATGGCTACTTAAGTATGAATAAAACAGACAGAGTGGAGAGTAAAGTCCAAGAAAGTCTGGAATATTACAATGAAGAAAGAAAACTCATGCATTTACAAGGCACGTTATTAACATTGTGGGTCATTCAATTTAATGGCTATTATGAAGATTTTCGACTGACCTACCAAATACATACCGAAAATAAAAAAATATCCCAATCAGATGAGCAATTGGTTAGACAATGTAACCGTGTAATATCGCTTATTAGTCACTTACACGAAAAAATGGAGCTGTTTGAGGCAAAACTCCTTCTCGAGGATACAGATAAACAGGAAGTTTTACGTGTCAAATTGTCCATTAATGGGAATTTTAAAGACAAGGAAGAAGTAATAAAAGAGCTTAATAGCTTGGAATTGGAATATCAAATGAGTATAGAAAATACCAATGACGGAATCGTGTGTATGTTTGCAGTTCCGTGTGAAATATGAGGTGAGTCAACAATGTTTGTAGATCAGGTTAGTGTTTATGTGAAGGCTGGAGATGGTGGGAATGGACTTGTAGCCTACCGTCGAGAAAAATATGTACCGAAAGGCGGCCCTGCTGGCGGAGACGGTGGTAATGGCGGCGATGTTGTATTTGAGGTAGATGAAGGGTTAAATACTTTAATGGATTTTCGTTATAATCGACATTTTAAAGGCAAGCGTGGCGAAAATGGGATGAGCAAAACACAGCATGGTAAAAATTCTGCACCATTAGTAGTTCCCGTTCCTCCAGGCACTACGGTTATTGATGAAGAAACCGAGGAAGTTATTGCTGATTTAACAGCACATAAGCAACGGGCTATCATTGTCCATGGTGGACGTGGGGGGAGAGGGAATACACGGTTTGCTACACCAAGAAATCCTGCACCGGATATGGCTGAAAATGGTGAACCAGGCCAGGAACGAAACATAAAAGTCGAACTTAAATTAATTGCCGATGTTGGATTGGTCGGTTTCCCAAGTGTAGGTAAGTCGACATTTCTTTCTGTTGTAAGTGCCGCTAAACCCAAAATTGCTGATTATCATTTTACTACGCTTGCTCCCAACCTGGGTGTCATCGACACGAGTGATCAGCGCAGCTTTGTTATGGCTGATTTACCAGGCTTAATTGAAGGTGCCCATGAGGGAGTAGGGCTTGGCCACCAGTTTTTACGCCATGTAGAGAGAACAAGATTGATTGTTCATGTAATCGATATGGCCGGAACAGAAGGCAGAGATCCTTACGACGATTTTGTGAAAATAAACCAGGAACTAATAGAGTATGACATGAAGCTGACAGAACGCCCACAAATTATTGCAGCAAATAAAATGGATATGCCTGGTGCTTCGGATAATTTAGAAATGTTTAAAGAACAGCTTGGTGAAGATATTCCCGTTTACGAAATATCTGCTCTAACTAAAGAAGGCTTGCGTGATATTCTATTTGCAATTGCCGATCAACTGGATGCTATTCCTAAGGTTGCTCCTAAGATGGATGAAGTTGAAGAAAAAGTGATCTATCGCCATACAAAAGAGGATGCACCATTTGAAATTACACGTGACGATGATGGCGCGTATGTCCTTTCAGGAGTTAAGATTGAGAAATTATTCAAAATGACGGACTTTGCAAGAGATGAAGCAGTCCAACGTTTCTCTAGACAGATAAGAGGAATGGGCGTAGATAAAGCCCTTCGTGAACGAGGTGCGAGGGACGGCGATACGATTCGACTGCTTGATTTTGAATTTGAATTTATCGAGTAAAAGATGCAGTTTTAAGGGAAATAGGGGGAGAAATTTTGTCAGCAACTATCGGTTATTTGGGACCTAAAGGGACTTTTACAAAACTAGCTGTAGATGCAGCATTTAATGGGGAACATAAAGAAAGCTATGCAACCATTCCCGAATGTATTGACGCAGTGGAACATGAAGAGATAGATATTGCTGTTGTGCCACTTGAAAATGCAATTGAAGGGACGGTTCAGCTAACAGTAGATTATTTGGTACACCAAGTTAGACTACCGATTGTGGCTGAAATTGTAGTGCCTATACAGCAGCATTTGTTGGTACAACCGACCTTTCAAGGTAGCCTTGGTGATATTACTGAAGTGCATTCTCATAGTCATGCGATCGCACAATGTCATCAATATCTTCACCAGTCACTACCTGAGGCTAAGATTCAGTACACCACTTCAACAGGGAAAGCTGCAGAGATTGTAAGTAAGAGCGATTTGTCGATCGCTGCAATTGGAAACAAATTAGCAGCAGAGGTGTATGGTCTCAAATTATTACAGGAAAACATCCATGACTATTCAAATAACCATACTCGTTTTGTGGTACTCTGCAAGGATGAAAAAAAGCTAAACATTAAACATCCTGTTAGCATAGAGAAGACCAGTATGCTCATTTCCTTACCTAGTGACCAAGCTGGTGCTTTGCATCAAGTCCTGTCTGCGTTCGCTTGGAGAAAAATGAGTTTGTCTAAAATAGAATCTAGGCCAATGAAAACAGGCCTAGGAAATTATTTCTTTATCATTGATGTCGATCAACCCTATGATGATGTATTGTTTCCAGGAGTAAAAGGGGAATTAGAAGCTTTGGGTTGTAATGTAACGATAATGGGTACATATCCCGTTTATAAGTTAACTATTTAAATGCATCTTATGCCGCCTATTTATTGAGATAGGCGGTTTTTTTGTGGTTGAAAAAGTCATTCGTAAAAAAGTCAGGTGGTGCCAGTAGCAGACTTTTTCTAAAATATCTTTCAACTTTTTCTGTATGCTTGCATATGTTGATATAGAGTAATTAGCCCAGTTCTATATCGAAAGGAGTTCGGTTCGTTTTGAAAATACACATTGTTCAAAAAGGAGATACACTCTGGGAATTATCCAAGAAATATGGGGTGGATTTTGAAGAGTTAAAGCAAATGAATAGCCAATTGTCGAGTCCTGATATGATTATGCCTGGAATGAAAATTAAAATTCCGAGCAGTTCTAAAGCTGTAAAACAGGAACACATGCCAAAAAAGGAAACGGTAAAGCAACCATACAAGGACACTTCTCCTAAACCGATGCCAGTAATGAAGGAAGACGAAAAAGAAATGCCCAAACCACAGATGCCCCAAATGCCGCAGATGCCAAACCAACCCATTATGCAAATGCCAATTTTAGAACAGGAATTTCAAAATTATACGACGATAAACTTCCCGGAAACACATCATCATGTGCAGCCGAAGAAGGAGATGAAAAAGGAAAAGCCGAAAGAGAAGCAAAAGGTTGAAGCTAAAACCTATCCGAAGCCATCTCCACAACCAGAAATACAACCACAGTACCACATGCAGCCACAACAGGCACCAACACATACGGTTCCAATGTGCTGTCACATCGTACATCCATGTTATCCACCTGTCCCGTTTCCGGTAATGGCCCAAGTTTCTGACTGGCCAATGGGGCCAATGCATGCTATGGACTCTCATCACGGAATGGCTCCTGCACATATGCAGCATGGTAAGGACGATTGCGGATGTTCTGGACCAAAAATGCACGGTAACCCACACCACATGATGTTCGATCCTATGCAACAACAAATGTTCATGGGACAGCAGCCATTCCAACAACAAGGACAGCAGCCATTCCAAAATCAGGGGCAACAGCCATTCCAACAACAAGGGCAGCAACCGTTTCAACCACAAATGTTTCCCCAACAATTTGAGGGTATGTCGAATTTTGCACCGACGCCCCCTGCATATCCTGATTTTAGTAATCGAGAGGAAGATAATAAGGATTCAACTAAAAGTGAATAGAATAAACATAGAGACGAGAAAAGATATCGTCTCTATTTTTTTGGGAAGAACTCTACATATAGGTTCCAACGTTACTACTATTTTTTATGTTTGTATTTTTAAGAGACGGGAATAAAAGCTTGTAGGTAATAATGCGTACAAGAAAGTGTAGATGAGACACTTTAAACGTCGTTATTTTTTTAAAAAAAGTGGAATAGTGATAAAATGTTTAATATTGAACATATAAAAGGAGAGATAGCAGTGGAAAAACAGGTAGACCAAATTGTACAGTGGTTACGCGATCAAGTTAAGCAAGCTGGAGTAAATGGCCTCGTGGTAGGTATTAGTGGCGGATTAGATTCTGCTGTCGTTTCACATTTAATTCAACGTGCTTTCCCAGACAATTCTTTAGGTGTTTTGCTTCCAATTTATACAAGTGATTCGAATTTGGATGATGCCAAGCAGGTAGTGGAGAGCAGTGGAATTAAATCTATGACAGTTGATCTTACAGAGACACATAAAATTATGTATTCCGAAATTAAAGACACTTTAAATGAAAGCAACACATTTATTGAAGAAAATGATAAATTAGCTGGTGCTAACCTTCGCGCACGCCTTCGTATGAGCACTTTATATGCACTGGCAACGAATTATAATTACATGGTAGTTGGAACAGATAATGCAGCAGAATGGTATACAGGTTACTTTACAAAGTACGGTGACGGTGGTGCTGATATTCTTCCACTCGTTGAATTTACAAAGCAGGAAGTTCGCGACTTGGCAAGTTACCTTGGTGTTCCTAGTCATATTGTTGAGAAAAAGCCGAGTGCCGATCTATGGGAAGGGCAAACGGATGAAGATGAGATGGGAACAAGCTATGATACAATTGATGCCTATCTTAAAGGAAAGCAAATCCCTGAACACGATAAAGAAATTATTGAATCCTTGCATAAAAAGTCTGCCCACAAGCGCGAGGCACTTCCGCAATTTAAGCGCGAGCAATAATATAATTCCCTAAAATTGACTGTGTAAAAAAACCTTCCTTATCCAAACTATGGATAAAGGAGGTTTTTTTATGAAAACAAAATTAGTGTTTGGGCTAGCATTGTTGATACTTACTGGATGCAATTCTGGTACGGAGGAACAAGGGCAGTCAGATGATAACCAGCAAAAAACAGAGTATATAAATTATGAGACTGAAAAAGAACATAAAGAAAGAGAACATGGGAAAGAACTTTCTATAGGTGAGCGAGGGGGCTACCCGCAAAGTAAACAGGAAGGTGCCAATGATGCTGATTTTAAAAACGGTTACTCAGATGCTTATACGAACGAAGAGGCGTTATGGCTATCCGAGGAATTGGAAAATCGCAAAGATATTGTAACCGCTCAGGTTGCATCCACCGAGGATCAAATTTTGGTAGGGCTCATACAAAGGGAGTATGCTACAGAAGATGTACCAAAGCGTGTGAAAGAGGAGATTCAAAAATTACTTCCAGATACAAAAAAGGAAATTATTGTCTTTACAGATAATGCTTATTGGGAATATATGAAGAACCGAGATGCAAAACCTAATGGAAATACGCCTTAAATTTATATTTTAGGATAACATCAGCTAGTCATAAGCTTTTATCCCACTTAAACTGATAGAAAGGGCTCGACGGTAGACATATTAAGTTTTGTAGTGGGATAAACTGTCAGTAAAGGGCTGGCCAGGGTAAACGAACGTTTGGTGGAAGAGGTAGTGAAACCCCTGCTAAATGAAGTTTCGCTTTATGAAATTCCTTTTTTTTGGTATAGTTAAAAAGGAAATTTCTAGAGAGGAGAATGTCCGATGGCTGGTCATTCTAAATGGAAGAATATACAAAGAAGAAAAAATGCACAAGATGCAAAAAAGGGTAAAGTTTTTATGCGCCACGCGAAGGATATATATACTGCTGCAAAACAGGGAGGCGGGGACATCGCAACAAACGCCTCTCTACGTCTGGTAGTAGATAAGGCGAAAGCGGATAATATGCCTAATGATAATATTGATCGTGCAATAAAAAAGGCAACTGGTACACTTGATGGTGCTAGCTTTGAGGAACTAACGTATGAAGGGTATGGTCCTGGTGGTGTTGCAGTTATCGTTAATGTTTTAACAGATAATAAAAATCGTACAGCTGCAGAAGTTCGCCATGCATTTAAGAAAAATGACGGGAACCTTGGAGAAAATGGAAGTGTTTCTTTCATGTTTGACCGTAAAGGATATATCGTAATTGCGAATGAAAATGGAGAAATTGATGAAGATGAACTTACATTAGAAGCTCTTGAGGCAGGAGCAGAGGACATTACAACAGAAGAAGAAGCTTATGAAGTCTTTACTGAACCCGAAAACTTCCAAGATGTCGTAGCACACCTAACAGAAAATGGGTATGAAATAGCTGATTCAGAAGTAACCCTCTTTCCACAAACATACAGTGCTCTGAATGAAACCGACGAGAGCAAAATGTTAACTCTCATTGAGACGTTAGAAGAAAACGAAGATGTACAGGACATTCACCACAATTTAGAAGAATCAAATTAATTCATTTAACAAGGAAGTTTCTATTCCCGTTTGAGGATAGGAGCTTCTTTTATTAGTTAAATATGCGTAATAACTGTAAGTTTCGCTGATTGTAAAGTTATGATAAAATAGTGAAAGGATTGTAAAGGAGACGGATGAATGATTGCATATATTAAAGGAATGCTTACATATATTTTAGATGATTCCATCATCATAGACGTTCAAGGTATTGGCTACGAACTATTTTGTGCCAATCCTTTTGTGTTTCAGTCGTCGTTACATAAAGAGATTAAGATCCATACATATCATCACGTAAGGGAAGACGCTCAGATTTTATTTGGATTTAAAAATGAAGATGAGAAATTTTTGTTTACTAAACTAATTTCTGTTTCCGGGATAGGCCCAAAAGGCGCATTGGCAATACTCGGTGGAGTAGAGGTAGCCGGCATCGCAGCAGCAATTGAACGGGAAGATGACAAATTCTTAACGAGCTTTCCAGGGGTAGGGAAAAAGACAGCAAGGCAAATCATTCTGGATCTAAAAGGAAAGCTTACAAACGTCCTTACCATCACCGAAGTGGAAACCGATATGGCTAATGCAAAGCATGCAGATGCAGAAGGTCTTCAGGAGGCTGCGGAAGCTTTAAAGGCGCTTGGATATACGGATAGGGAAATAAAAGGTATTATGCCAGAGTTAAAAGCAACGGATAGTAAAAACGCGGATGAGCTTATTAGAAAAGCATTATCTTTATTAATGAAAAAGTAGGAGAGGGGGAGAATAATGGAAGAACGTATGGTTACAGGAGAATTTCAAGAAGAAGATTCAGTTGAGCTAAGTCTTCGGCCTTCTGCTTTAAATCAGTATATTGGACAGCAGAAGGTTAAAGAAAATCTTAGTATTTTTATTAAGGCAGCTAGAATGAGAGAAGAACCATTGGACCACGTTCTGTTGTATGGCCCTCCAGGATTAGGGAAAACCACATTAGCAGCAATTATTGCAAATGAAATGGGAGTGCAATTCCGTTCCACCTCTGGCCCCGCCATAGAACGAGCTGGAGATCTTGCAGCTATATTGTCTTCTTTAGAACCTGGTGATGTGCTGTTTATTGATGAGATTCACCGCCTTCCGCGTTCTGTAGAGGAAGTATTATATCCTGCAATGGAGGATTTTTTCCTCGATATTGTTATAGGCACAGGACCGAGTGCAAGGTCGGTTAGGATCGACTTACCCCCATTTACATTGGTAGGTGCTACTACAAGGGCAGGACTATTATCAGCACCTCTTCGCGACCGATTTGGCGTACTTAGCCGCTTGGAGTTTTATGAAGCGAAAGATTTATGCTCTATCATTGAGCGAACAGCCGAAATTTTTCAAACCTCTATTACAAAGGAAGCTGCTACGGAAGTGGCCAGACGTTCTAGGGGCACCCCGAGGATTGCAAATCGCTTGCTAAAAAGAATCCGAGATATCTCGCAAGTGAAGGGCGAGGTAGAGATAAGTGCAGATACGACAGCTGAAGCTTTAACGATGTTACAGGTAGATGATGAAGGACTTGACCACATCGACCATAAGCTATTAAAAGGTATGATAGAAAACTTCCAAGGTGGACCTGTTGGGTTGGATACAATAGCTGCTACAATTGGCGAGGAATCTCAAACGATTGAAGATGTTTACGAACCTTATCTATTACAAATCGGTTTTATCCAAAGAACACCAAGAGGGAGAATTGTCACACCAAAAGCATACCTACATTTTGGAATGAAAGTACCTGGCACAGAATGAGTATAGGTAAATTGCTTATTGTCGCAGGGATTATTATGGTCCTTATTGGAATTATCTGGACGTTTATTGGAAAATTACCTGGTGATTTTTCTTTCAAAAAGGGAAATGTCACGGTGCATTTTCCGATTATGACTTCAATAATTGTAAGTATTATACTTTCCTTGGTATTCTTTATCGTAGGAAAGTTTCGTTAAGTAAGGAGATGCAACATGAATATAGAAGATTTTGATTTTCATTTACCAGAGGAACTAATTGCACAAACACCACTCAAAGATCGTACATCCTCTAGACTACTTGTCCTAGATAAAAACAAGAAAGAACTGGAACATAAGAAATTTAAAGATATAAAAGATTACATTAAACCTGGTGACGCCCTTGTACTAAATGATACGCGCGTATTGCCTGCAAGACTATACGGTGTGAAGGAAGACACTGGAGCGAATATTGAAGTGCTTTTATTACACCAAGAAAATGGAGATACTTGGGAAGTACTAGCTAAGCCTGCCAAAAAAGTAAAGCAAGGATCTGTTATTACGTTCGGAGACGGAAAGTTACAAGCTACTTGTGTAGGGTTGAAAGAGCATGGTGGGCGAGTAATGGAATTTTCCTATAGCGGCATATTTTATGAAGTTCTTGATGAGCTCGGAGAAATGCCTCTTCCTCCATATATAAAAGAAAAGCTACCTGAAAAGGAAAGATACCAGACCGTATATGCAAAAGAAGAGGGTTCGGCTGCAGCACCTACAGCAGGACTACATTTCACAAATGAATTGCTTGATGAGATCAAAGCAAAAGGCGTTACAGTATCTTTCATAACCCTACATGTAGGATTAGGAACGTTTCGTCCAGTAAGTGTAGATAATATTGATAATCACCAAATGCACTCAGAATTTTATCATATGTCCCAAGAAACAGCTGACACACTAAATCAAATAAAAGAGCAAGGTGGACGAATTATCTCAGTAGGTACAACGTCCACTAGAACGTTAGAAACAATTGCTAGAGATAATGGCACGTTTGTGGAAACAAGTGGCTGGACAGATATTTTTATTTATCCACCGTACCAATTCCGTGCAGTTGATGGACTTATAACAAACTTTCATCTGCCTAAATCTACGTTAATTATGTTAGTCAGTGCTTTGGCAGACAAAGATTCCATTTTACATGCCTATGAAGAAGCAGTAAGAGAAAAATACCGGTTCTTTAGTTTCGGCGACGCTATGTTAATTATTTGATTTGATAATGAAACATTCTGAATGTGCATACTAGAGACTACTTAGAGAGTAAGTGTAGCATGAGGATAGATTCCTCATGCTTAATATATTAAAAAGGACGAATACTTTATGACACCCATAACATATGAATTAATAAAAACATGTAAACAAACAGGGGCGAGATTGGGACGTGTCCATACACCGCATGGTTCATTTGATACCCCAACATTCATGCCAGTCGGGACACTTGCAACTGTGAAAACGATGAGCCCTGAAGAGCTTCAAGAGATGAATGCGAATATCATCTTGTCTAATACGTACCATCTATGGCTTCGACCAGGAGAGGACATCGTAAGAGAAGCTGGAGGATTACACAAGTTTATGAATTGGGATGGCGCTATTTTGACTGATTCTGGTGGATTTCAAGTCTTCAGTTTGAGTGACATGCGGGAAATCAAAGAAGAAGGTGTTCATTTTAGAAACCATCTAAGTGGAGATAAACTCTTTTTATCACCGGAAAGGGCAATGGAAATTCAAAATGCGCTCGGATCAGACATCATGATGGCCTTTGACGAGTGTCCACCATATCCTGCCAGCTATGAGTATATGAAATCTTCTGTAGAGCGTACCTCACGCTGGGCAGAACGTTGTCTAGAAGCGCATCAACGACAACATGATCAAGGCTTGTTTGGTATAATTCAAGGTGGCGAGTATGAAGATTTACGTAAATTAAGTGCACAGGATTTAGTTTCCTTAGATCTACCCGGCTATGCAATTGGCGGGCTATCTGTTGGAGAACCGAAAGATGTTATGAACCGTGTATTAGACTTTACGGCTCCCCTAATGCCATCTAATAAGCCACGCTACTTGATGGGTGTTGGTTCACCTGATTCCTTGATTGATGGAGCTATTAGAGGGATTGATATGTTTGATTGTGTGCTTCCAACAAGGATCGCACGAAATGGGACATGCATGACGTCAAATGGACGACTTGTTGTACGAAATGCAAAGTTCGCTAGAGATTTTGGGCCGATTGACGAGAATTGTGACTGTCATGTATGTAAAAATTACTCGCGTGCGTACATTCGCCATTTAATTAAATGTAACGAAACATTCGGTTTTAGGCTTACTACTTATCATAACCTCTATTTTCTGTTAAAATTAATGGAGCAAGTCCGAACAGCGATTGCTGAAGATAGACTTGGTGACTTTAAAGAAGAATTCTTTGAGCAATATGGTCTGAATAAACCGGATGCGAAGAACTTCTAAAGAGGTTTTTTATATATTTTGAAAGGAGGGAATACAAAGATGGATATGCTTATATCACTATCACCAATTATTCTTATGTTTGTAATCTTCTATTTCTTGCTAATACGTCCACAACAAAAACGCCAGAAGCAAGTGAAACAGATGCAGTCAGAGCTACAAAAAGGCCAATCCGTTGTTACTATCGGTGGATTCCACGGTGTTGTTCACGCTATCGATGAAAACACTGTCGTAATTCAGTCTGGTGACGGTACTAAGCTGACGTATGACCGTTCAGCAATCCGTGAAGTTAGACAATAGTAAGTAGTCTAAGGTGCCACCATAGGCATTTCTCCTGTGGTGGATGGTTTTTAGGTAACATTATGTATCTAATACATAGAAAAACGAAGTTAACGGAATCTTGTTAACTTCGTTTTATTTTATTTCTAGGAAATAATATTGGCATACACGTTTGCTAAAGAAGCGAATGCTAGTTTGTCAACGTTACATATCCTTCGTATTCTACCAAAGTATGCGAATAAGCTTCACTACTTCTCAACCTGTCCTCCGGTAATATTAACACCTATTACACCACCAAATAAAGCTACGAGAATATAGGCTGTATGATGAATGGTCTGTTCCATGCTAAACCCGACTTGATACCCTAGATATTGGACAAGGAATGTAAACAAGGTAAATCCCATTCCTGTTAAAGCTCCAATAATCCACCCCTTGGCTTTGCTTTTGGCCCCAGCTACCATTCCACCTATAAAAAGAGAAATTAATCCAATTACGAGTGTTACCCACGTTAAGGCCGGTTCATTAAATGTAGAAAAACGAAGTAGCAACGCTAAGATGAAGCTGGCAAGTAGTATAAGACCTAACACGATAATCCACCCATACAATAGGGCTGTAAATTGTTGTTTGTTCACTCATTATCCCCCCTGAGATTGTCCACTTACATTAATAGTATTCAAGAAAAAATAAAATAGACGAAAAATATTTTAGTCTGTCCTCACATAGAAATAGTATAGAAAGCAATATCTACAACGAATTGTGAAAGTGGGTGAGAAATGGACGTCCTTCTTGCAACAATTATTTTTATAGTTAGCTATTTTTTTATTATGACTGATAAAATAAACCGAGCAATAGTAGCACTATCTGGAGGAACCCTCTTATTATTAACTGGAATTTTTACAACACAGGACATATTCACAGAATACATCGACTGGGCTACAATTGCATTGCTATTTTCTATGATGGTGCTCATTTCTATTACAGAAAAAACGGGCTTATTCACTTTTATTGCAATCCGCTTTGCGCAACGGGTAGGGGGAAGACCTATTCCCCTTCTAGTAGGTGTTGGGGTATTAACCGCATTAGGATCAGCAATGCTTGATAATGTGACAACCGTTCTTATTTTTGTACCTATTCTCCTGAAAATCACAAAACTATTAAACATACCATCCTTTCCATACTTATTAATGATTATATTTAGTTCAAATATAGGAGGTGCGGCAACATTAATTGGCGATCCTCCAAATATTATGATTGGACAAGCAGTAGAACATTTGACCTTTCTTTCTTTCTTTATACATGTCGGCCCGGTTGCACTGGTCATGTTTCTAACCATGATACTTTTTATCTACCTTTGTTTTAGAAAAACGCTGTCAAATTCAGTGATCGATGCTAGGGAGTTAGAAAAGATGGACGCTGCGTCTCATCTACATAAGACTCCCATGCTTTATAAGTCGATTAGCGTTCTCATATTAACGATAACAGGCTTTCTGCTTCATGCTTTTGTTCACATCGATCTAACCGCGATTGCGTTAGCAGGAGCACTACTTCTACTGTTTCTAACCCAAGACGAATTAGAAGCTGAGAGGGTTTTTGAAAAGGTAGAATGGGTTACGCTATTTTTCTTTGTCGGTTTATTTACGCTTGTAGGTGGGCTCCAAGAGGTTGGAGTAATTGATGAACTTGCTCGTGCTATTGTCCTTACAACAGATGGGGATTATGTAAATACTACGTTGCTAGTGCTTTGGGTATCGGGGATTTTTTCTGGAATAGTGGATAATATTCCTTTTGTAGCGGCAATGATCCCTGTAGTACAGGAGTTTGAAAGCTATGGGATGGTATACTTGGATCCAATATGGTGGGCACTATCGCTCGGTGCTTGCTTAGGTGGGAATGGTACACTAATTGGGTCTTCTGCAAATGTGGTAGTTGCCGGATTGGCAGAGCGTTCAGGTGATAGAATTTCATTCGTTCGATTTATGCTGTTTGGGGTGCCAATCGTGTTACTATCCCTCGTCATTTCAACGATTTATATATATTTACGATACCTATTACCATATATAAGCCAACTATAAAACCTGCCATCTGGCAGGTTTTGTTGTATAAAAAGAAGACATGCTTAGGTTTTAACCATAGGCATGTCTCTTTTTTTCATGGCGATAAATGTTATCGATTTGTGAGTGAAGGGAGGCCGATAAAATGGTTTACTGCATAGGCGGCGTTCACTAGTATAGATGCCTGTGCTCATATTATTACTTCAGCCATTTTTTAAACAAGGGTAATTGTATAAGTTCTTCTCTTGAGATAAATCGAAGGATAAAGAGAGTGATAACATAAAAGATAAGAAGAATGCTTAGAGCAAGTATAAACAGAATTAAATTTGGCCCCATGGATTCATATAGATTTCTGATCCAAGAGCCGAACACCCACGTTATACCGATTAAAAGAATCATTTTACCAATATCGATCAACGGAATGGAAAATTGAATGGCTTTTTGTAAGGCTGCAAAGTGAAGTAAAGTAACAAGTACTACACCAACAGACATGGCAATAGCTACACCATGAATCCCAAAGCTAGGGTTTGATGCGAGAAAGAACAATACGCTCAATTTACACAGCGCCCCGATTAAGCTATTCCACATAGCTGGTTTTGCTAAATCGAGTGCTTGTAATGCAGCTTGTAATGGTGATTGGACATAGAGTAAAATGAAAAAAGGTGCCATTAATACAAGCAAGCTACTAGCTTTGTCTGTCCCATACATATAGGTGAGGATCGGGGAAGAAAATAGGCATAGCACTACTGTTGCAATGGCGCCGGATGCGAATGACAAGCGAATGGACTGGTGGATACGGTAATGGACCAAGCCCTTGTTTAAATTGGCTTCTGCTTCTGAAATAGACGGAACGAGAGCGATGGACAAGGAATGTGTAATAAATGTTGGTAAAAAAAGTAGTGGGAAGATATAGCCTGTGAGCTCACCGTATTGCTTTGTTGCCAGTGAACTTGAAATACCTGCAATAGCGAGACTTTGCGCAACAAGTATGGGTTCTAAGAAATTTGTAAAGGAGCCTATCATTCTACTGCCTGTACTTGGAAGAGCAATGGAGAACAGTTCTTTTACTGTAGAACGGCTAGATTTTAAATAGCTAAAAAATTTCGTGCGAATCTTAATTTTTTTCTTTCTCTTAAACATGTAAATCATGTATAAGAGGGAAATAAACTCTCCCAAGATGACACTGATCATGGCGCCTGCTGCTGCAAACTCTACGCCATATGGAAGTAATAGCTTAACGAAAAAAGCAACGCATGTTATTCGAACAATCTGTTCGATCACCTGGGCATAGCTCTGTGGTTTCATGTTCTGCTTACCTTGAAAGTATCCTCTTAGAACGGAGGATATTGCAACAATAGGAATAATAGGGCTAATAGCCATTAAAGGATACAGTGTCCGTTCATCTGTCAAAAGTGAGGTTGCGACAAAGGGTGCCGCAAACATAAGACCAACAGTGAATAGAACACTGGTTATTCCCGTCGCGATTAATGACACGATTACTATTTTCTTCACTTTTTGTGAATCATTTTTAGCTTCTGCTTCCGCAACTCTTTTGGAAATGGCGACAGGAAGCCCTAGCTGAGTCAGTGTCATTACCATAAATAAAGTGGGGAGTGCCATCATATAAAGGCCAACACCTTCTTCTCCCATGAGCCGGGCTACGACAATACGATTTATAAAACCTAGAAATCGGGTAATCATACCAGCTAAAATTAAAATAAGTGTGCCTTGCAGAAATGTTTGTTTGGTCATTATAGCCGACCTGCCTTCTCAAATAATAATTTTTCATATACAATGATATATATGCTTGCAAGTGGGCCAAGCATGACAAGAAGGATTAAAGAAGAAATAGATTCTATTCTCCGTGTAAGGAGGGACACTATGGAAATTGTACAAACTGTATCAGAATGGAAAGCCATGATTTTACCAACATTAGAGAGTAAGGCTGATGAATTTCAAATGATGGGATACTCAAGGGCTAATCCCGAAGAGATCTGGGACTGCCTAGTTAAAAAGGTTTGGAAAGGTGATCCAGAAAAACGAATATACGAAGTGGTGCAAGATATTTTCCACCTTGGATCTGGAACCTATATTAGTTATCTGACTGTAGCGGCTTATCAGGATGATAATTTATTTGCATCCATTTCCGCTTTAACTGCGGGTGGGCAAGAAGATGGTGGATAGTTTACATAAACGCAAAAAATGTTTTTAATTTCTAGTGAAAATTTAGTGAAAAGTATTGGCTGGAAAAAACTGGCCAATTGTTTGGAGGCAAAGAAAAATGAAAAAGAGAGGCAGAATCATCGCCTTTTTTCTGATCGTACTTATTTTTGGGGGTCTGATCGGATCAACGGTTACTGGTGTAACGAAGGATATTAATTTAGGGTTGGATCTTCAAGGTGGTTTCGAAATACTCTATGAAGTAGAACCGGTTGATGAAAGCCAAGAGGTTGATAGGGACTTACTGGAGTCAACCGTACAAACTTTAAATGATCGTGTTAACCGCTTAGGAATCAGTGAGGCGAGCATTGATATTGAGGGAGAAAATAGAATACGGGTGCAACTTGCCGGTGTACAAGATCAGACAGAGGCAAGAGAAATCCTCTCAACCTCTGCAAGATTATCTTTCCGAGATGTCAATGACAATGAGCTTTTAAACGGTAATGATGTGAAAGAAGGAAGTGCGAAGCAGGATTTTGATCAGACGACAAATGCTCCGATCGTCACTTTGCAATTAAAGGATGCAGCTAAATTTGGCGAAGTCTCAACGCAAATTAAAAACATGGGAGCGCCAGATAATTTACTTGTCATCTGGATGGATTATCAGGAAGGCGATTCTTTTGCTGCTGAATCGGAAAAAGAAGATCCCAAGTATATTTCCGCACCGAGCATCAGAGAGACACTAAATACCACAAACGTTATGATATCTGGTGATTTCTCGGTAGAATCTGCACAGCGTTTAGCTGATATTATAAATTCCGGTTCATTGCCTGTTCATATGACGGAAATGTACTCTAATTCCGTAGGAGCACAATTCGGTGAAATGGCACTAGATAAAACAGTTTTTGCTGGCTTTGTCGGTGTAGCATTGATCTTTATATTTATGATAATTGTTTATCGTTTACCAGGATTTGTAGCGGCAGTTAATTTAAGTATTTATATCTATTTAATACTCGTTATCTTCGAGCTTATGAATGGTGTGTTGACACTCCCAGGGATAGCTGCACTTATTTTAGGTGTTGGGATGGCAGTAGACGCCAATGTTATAACGTTTGAACGAATTAGAGAAGAGTTACGGACAGGAAAATCTGTAATAGCGGCGTTTAAAACAGGTTCTAAAAACTCCTTGTCGACTATATTTGATGCAAATATTACGACATTGCTAGCTGCTGCAGTCCTCTTTATGTTTGGTACTAGCTCAGTGAAAGGTTTTGCCACAATGCTGATTGTTAGCATCGTAGTAAGCTTCTTGACAGCTGTATTTGGGACAAGATTGTTACTGGGACTCTGGGTGAAGAGTAAAGTGCTAAACAAGCGGTTAGGTTGGTTTGGGGTTAAAAAAGATTCCGTGAAGGATATTTCCAGTAAAGAACAACCTGAACCAGAATTCTTTAATAAAAAACTTAACATTGTACAACATCGTAAAAAATTCTTTGCTATATCGATAGCTATGGTAGTAGTGGGTATTGCTTCATTACTTCTATTTAAGTTAAATCCAGGAATTGATTTCACCAGTGGTTCTCGGGTTGAAGTAATAGCAGAAGACAGTATAACTGAAGAGCAAGTCACATCAGATTTTGAAAACCTCGGCTTAGAAGCTGACGTCGTTATATCAGGTGATAATAATGACCGAGGTGTGGCAAGATTTGATAAGGTGCTATCGGAGGACAAGGTCACTGAAGTCACCACATATTTTGAAGATGCGTACGGAACCCCACCTAATATCGGTGTGGTATCCCCAATTGTTGGGGAGGAACTAGTGAAAAATGCACTATATGCAGTTGGAATTGCTTCCATATTTATGATTATTTATGTTGCGTTCCGATTTGAACTGTTCTTTGCAATAACAGCGATTATCGCATTGTTGCATGATGCATTTTTTGTTCTTGTTATTTTCAGTATTACCCGCATCGAGTTTGATGTCACGATTGTAGCTGCAATTCTTACGATTGTCGGTTACTCGATTAACGATACAATTGTTACGTTTGATAGGATCAGGGAAAATCTGCGTAAAGAGAAACGAATTAAATCGTTTAAGGATCTCGCTGTTATTGTGAATAGAAGTCTTGTACAAACTTTAACAAGGAGCTTGAATACAACTATAACGACATTGATAGCCGTTTTAGCATTCTTGTTCCTCGGAGCTTCACCTATAACAGGATTTGCTATTGCATTAACTGTAGGGCTAATTGTCGGAACATATTCTTCTCTCTTCCTAGCTGCGCAAATTTGGTTAGTTTGGAGAGGGAAAATGATTAAGAAAAAACCTGTAGACTTTACCAAGAAAAAACGTGTGGAAGGTCCACAAGTATAATAAAACATTTATAAGCCTTAACTAAAGCTAAAGTCGAACAGAATTTGAAGGCTCTTCCTTCGAATCTGTTCGACTTTTTTATCCATTTCAATATAAGCAAACCTAGAAACCACTTGCTTAGTTGAGGTTTAGGTTAATGAACTGTCACTAGTTTCTTGCTTAATTAAAGCAAATCCAGGGTATGATACTTAAGAATGCGATATTAGAAGGAGGAATTACATGAAAGGGCAAGGCTATGTTATTTTGGCAATTATTTTCGTTATTATTGTGGCAGTGTTTGCAGTAACTAATGTAGATCCGGTTGAAGTTAACTATTTATTCTGGACAGCGGAATCCCCGCTTATTCTAATTATTCTTTTCTCGGTCTTAATGGGAGGAATTATTACTGCTGCGGTGGGTGTGATTCGAATGTTTCGCCTACAGCGACAAGTTCGAAGTTTACAAAAAGAAAATGAAATCTTGCATACACAATTGCGCGAAAATGGCTTAGAGCCTGGTGAGAACATCCAGAATGATACTGATACAAACCAGGTAGACGAGATAAAGTGAAACTTCAATCAGTGGGGTTTTTGTTCACCCCCCACTGATTGTTAGTTTAACGAATCGGGGTGTTAGCGTCCGTTTACTCCCGCTTCATGTTTTGAAGTGGGAGTCTTACAGACGGTTGCACCGGGATAAAATAACAATGGAAGAAAACAGCATTGCTACCCTTGACTTACTCTTGTATAATAGATTAGTCAGGGGTGAATTTATGTTACAAAGCAAGACAAAATGGAGAAGTAAAGAAATAACGAATGTGGAAGACTATTGGATGGACGACTCCATTACGTTATCGCCAATTATCAAAGAGCTTTTAGTTCAGCGAGGTATAAAGACTGGCGAGGAGGCTAGACAATTCCTCTCACCTGATATAAGTACATTACATAACGCTGCAGACTTCGATTCCATTGAGGTAGCTGCAGATCGTGTTCGAGTGGCTATTGACCAACATGAGAAGATTCTAGTGTATGGAGACTATGATGCCGATGGAGTTAGCTCTACAACAGTTATGCTCCTTGCATTAAAAGAGCTTGGCGCAGAGTGTGATTACTATATTCCAAACCGCTTTAAAGAGGGCTATGGCCCAAATGAAGCTGCTTTTAGAGAAGCGAAAGAACAAGGCTATGCACTTATTATAACAGTGGATAATGGGATAGCTGCAGTACATGAGGCAGAAGTAGCTAAAGAGATTGGTCTGGACTTAATTATAACCGACCACCATGAAATTCAAGAGCAGCTCCCTGACGCATATGCAATTATCCACCCAAAGCGCTCTACAGCTGATATTTTTCCAGAATTAGCAGGAGTTGGTGTTGCCTTTAAATTTGCAGAATACCTACTGGGATATTTTCCAAAACAATTTCTCCCATTTGTGGCTATTGGGACAATTGCTGATCTTGTACCACTGGTCAGTGAGAATCGCGTCTTGGCTTATCATGGATTACGAGCTCTTGCCCAAACCAATAATGTTGGGTTACAGGAACTTATGCGTGTCTGTAATATTGAAGGGAACGTGTCCGAAGAGGACGTTGGCTTTTTAATTGGTCCCCGAATCAATGCTGTAGGAAGATTACAGGATGCCGATTTGGCTGTACAGCTTCTCATGACAAACGATAAAACGGAAGCAGAAGAGATTGCTACAGAGATTGACCAGATCAATGTAAAAAGACAACAAATTGTAAATGATATAGTCAAAGAAGCCGAAAAAATGGTCGATCCAAATCAAGAAAAAGGTGTCATTATTGTAGCAAAAGAGGGCTGGAATGAAGGTGTGCTAGGTATTGTTGCATCAAAGCTAGTACGAAAATTTGATCAGCCTGCGATTGTATTAACTAAAAAGCCAGAAACCTCCCAAGTAAAAGGTTCTGCACGAAGTATCCCTGCTTTTGATTTATTTAAGAATTGTATGACTGTAAGGGACTTATTTACTCATTTTGGCGGGCATTCACAAGCGGCTGGCATGACATTACCACTTGAGAATTTGGATGAATTGCAAATTCGCTTAAATGAACTCATTCGTAATGATCTAGCAGAAGAAGATTTTAAACAGCTGTTAGAAATCAGTAGTGAAGTGAGTATACAAGATGTTAATGAGAAGCTTGTTGACGAAATAGGAAAGCTTGCTCCTTTCGGAATGAGGAATCCTAAACCTATATTTCAACTGACTGCAATCCCGTCTGAATTAAGACAAATAGGGAGCACGAAGCGGCATCTTAAGTTATTGTTTAAAGAAGAAGGAAAGAATGTAGAGGGAATTGGTTTTGGTTTTGGTGAGCTTTACCCACATATATCTCCTAATACCCCCGTAACGATTGTTGGGGAGTTGGGAATAAATGAATGGAACAGCAATAGAAAACCCCAAATCGTACTGCAGGATATGGAAATTAGACAGTGGCAGTTATTTGATCACCGTGGCAGAAAGAATATAAATCTCACCCCATACATTGAGCACCATAACGCCAACCTAGTAGTTGGTAATCCGCAAATTGATTTGGGGGGCGACGTACAATATATTCAATATGACTCCATGGAAGTGGTACCTGCTACAGATGCTCTTTACATCTATGATATGCCACAGGATCTTTCAAAATTAAAAGAGTTAATACAAAGGGCAAAACCACAAAATATTCATGCATGCTATTATATAGAAAACAGTGCCTTTTTGAATGCTCTCCCGACACGCGAAGACTTTAAATGGTATTATGCTGTTCTGTTAAAGAAAAAGGTTCTTGACCTAAATAGTGAGATAAATGTAGTTATGAATACAAAAGGGTGGAGCAAAGAACGCATCTATTTTATTTCAGAGGTGTTTTTTGAACTCGGCTTTGTTAAAATAGATAACGGTATTATTACAGTGAATCCAAAACCAGATAAAAAAGATCTTTTGGAGTCTTCTGCATATCAGACACAACTAGAACAAGCTGAAATAGAAAAGACATTATATTACTCAAATTACAACGAATTGAGAAACTGGTTCAATAATTGCATGGACCAAGTGGAAAGTCCCAAGGAGGAACTAAGTTATGGATTATAAACAATATGTAAAAATAGTAGAAGATTGGCCAAAAGAGGGTATTCGCTTTAAAGATATTACACCTTTGATGGATAACGGGAAAGCTTTTAAATCAGCTGTTGACGAAATAGTGTCGTTTGCAAAAGAGAAGGAGATTGACATTGTAGTAGGACCTGAAGCGCGTGGGTTTATTGTTGGCTGCCCGGTTTCCTATGCCTTAGAAGTTGGGTTTGCACCCGTAAGGAAAGAAGGAAAGCTTCCACGTGAAGTTATTAAAGTAAACTATGGTCTTGAATATGGAAGTAACGTGCTGACTATTCATAAAGATGCAATCAAACCAGGACAACGTGTTTTGATCACGGATGATCTGCTTGCAACAGGCGGTACAATTGAAGCAACTATTAAATTAGTTGAAGAATTGGGTGGCATTGTAGTTGGGTGCGCTTTCATAATAGAGTTGAGTTACTTAGATGGTATGCAAAAACTCGACGGATATGATGTACTATCTTTAATGAGCTATTAATTACTAGAACGAAGAACAGGTCTGATGGAATAATATCCGTCAGACCTGTTCTTCTAAATTCTACAGCAATTCATCATAATATATTTATATTTTATAATCATTGTACATACGTGTCGGAAAAGCATATAATATGCATTATATAGTTTTTTACTACCGTTATATATTTTATTAGTTAAGAAGCTAATGAACGTTAAGAATTAAAATGAAACGCACTTAAAATACATTCGGAACATAACGAACTTTTCCAAACAAGGTGATTACATGGCAAAGGATAATATAGTATCAATAGAAGACATTATTAAAAAGGTGCGCGAGTATCTAACAGAAGAAGATGCTACGTTTATTAGGCATGCATATAAATTTGCAGAAAATGCACATGCGGAGCAGTTTCGTAAATCAGGGGAACCCTATATTATTCATCCAGTACAAGTCGCAGGAATCCTAGCTGACTTAGAGATGGATGCAGAAACAATCGCTGGAGGTTTCCTACATGATGTGGTGGAGGACACAGAAATAACTGTGGAAGAACTGGAGACTGCTTTTAATAGAGAAGTAGCATTGCTAGTTGACGGCGTTACCAAGTTAGGTAAAATTAAGTATAAATCGAAGGAAGCAATACAGGCAGAAAACCATCGCAAAATGTTTGTCGCGATGGCAAAAGATATTCGAGTTATACTAATCAAACTTGCTGACCGCCTCCATAATATGAGAACCCTAAAACATCTGCCTCCTGAAAAACAACGCCGTATATCTAATGAGACCCTTGAAATTTTCGCACCTTTGGCACACAGGCTTGGGATTTCAACGATTAAATGGGAATTGGAAGATACAGCACTACGTTATTTAAATCCACAACAATATTACCGTATTGTTCAACTGATGAAACAAAAAAGGGATCAACGAGAATCCTATATAGATGAAGTAATGAACGAAGTTACGAAGCAATTAGCTGACGTAAATATACAGGCGGAAATGTCCGGAAGGCCGAAGCATCTATATAGCATTTATCACAAAATGGTGGAGCAAAATAAACAGTTTAATGAAATATATGATCTACTTGCTGTCCGTATTCTTGTGGATAGTATTAAAGACTGCTATGCAGTGCTCGGCATAATTCATACATGCTGGAAACCCATGCCAGGGCGCTTTAAGGATTACATTGCGATGCCTAAGCCTAACCTTTACCAGTCGCTTCATACGACAGTAATTGGGCCAAAAGGGGATCCATTAGAGGTGCAAATCCGCACGAAAGAAATGCATGAGATTGCAGAGTATGGCATTGCTGCGCATTGGGCCTATAAAGAAGGGAAGCAGGCGCATACTAGTAAGAAATCTTTTGAAGAAAAGCTAACATGGTTCAGAGAAATACTTGACTGGCAGAATGAAACACATGATGCGGAAGAATTCATGGAGACATTAAAAGTCGATCTTTTCTCCGATATGGTTTATGTATTTACACCTAAAGGCGATGTAATTGAATTGCCTTCAGGATCTGTCCCACTTGACTTTGCTTATAAAATTCATACCGAAATAGGCAATAAAACAATTGGTGCGAAGATTAACGGGAAAATGGAGCCACTTGATTACAGTTTAAAAAATGGCGATATTATTGAAGTGATGACTTCTAAGCACTCTTATGGGCCATCACAGGATTGGCTGAAGATCACCCAAACGTCACAAGCAAAGAGCAAGATTAAGCAATTCTTTAAAAAGCAACGCCGTGACGAAAATATTGCTAAGGGTAAAGAAGCGGTAGATCGGGAAATCCAAGCGTTAAGTTTGGAACCAAAAGAGGTTCTGACACAAGAGAACTTGCAAAGGGTTTATGAGAAATTCAATTTCATGAATGAAGATGATATGTATGCAGCTGTCGGGTATCAGGGAATTACAGCAGCACTTATCGCTACAAGACTTACTGATAAAATCAGACAGACTAAACTAAAAGAGCAAGATCTTGCTCAGACCATTGAAGAAGTAAAGACAACGGAGCTCAAAGAGAAAAAACCTCATAAGCGTGATTCAGGTGTAAGAGTAGAAGGTGTCGATAATCTCTTAGTTCGTTTATCCAAGTGCTGTAACCCAGTTCCTGGTGATGAGATTATGGGATATATCACAAAGGGAAGAGGCGTTTCCGTCCACCGATCTGATTGCCCAAATGTTCAAACCGATGAAGCTAGACAACGCTATTTGCATGTGGAATGGGAAAAGAACCATTCTGTCCAAAAACAATACCATGTAGAGCTTGAAATATCTGGATATGATCGCCGAGGACTCGTAAATGAAGTACTACAGGCAGTAAACGAAACGAAAACAAATATTACCTACGTAAATGGTAAATCAGATCGAAATAAAATGGCGCTCATCCAGATCACTATTTTAATCCATAATACCGGACACCTACGAAAAATTGTAGAGCGAATTAAACAGATAAAAGATGTTTATACCGTTACACGTACTCTGCAATAGTAGTGACAATAGCAAAGAGAGCCCAGTTATTAACGCAAGGAGCTTAATGAAACTTTCAATAAAGAGCAGATCGGGGGAATGCCTGAATGAGAGCAGTAATACAACGCGCGAAAGATGCCAGTGTTTTAGTGGGTGGCGAAGTTATTGGCAACATTGACAATGGATTGGTCGTGTTGTTGGGAATTACCCATGAAGATACTATTGAGGACGCAAAATACCTAGTTCAGAAAATCATTCACCTCCGAATCTTTGAGGATGAAAACGAAAAAATGAATTTATCTTTACAGGATACGGATGGGAGTCTACTCTCTATATCGCAGTTTACCCTTTATGGAGATACGAGAAAAGGCAGGAGACCAAACTTTATGCAGGCTGCCAGGCCAGATGATGCTTTAAAGCTCTATAATCAATTCAATGAGCTTGTTAAAGAACAAAATATACATGTGGAAACTGGTAAGTTCGGCGAAATGATGGACGTGCAGTTAACAAATTCTGGACCTGTGACTCTCATTATTGATAGTAAAGAGTAAGAATGTGAATGAGAAGTAAAAGATAGAGTGAAGAACTGCTTACAGCGCATAAGAACAATGATTGCTAAAGCGTAATAACCAGAGTTATCATTTAGAGAATATTTCGTGGTAAGGATGATAGCTAATAATAAGACAATAAAAGTATGAAAATCAAAAAGCTGGACAAAGTCGAATAATTATTCGAACATGTCCAGCTTTTTCTTTCAATTACTCGTTGGCAAAGTATTTACCCAGGCCACTGATAATTCCGGAAACAAGTTTCTTTTGGTAAGCAACTGTTCCAAGTAAAGACTCTTTATCTGGGTTGGATAGGAAGCCTAGTTCTAAAAGAACAGAAGGCTGAATGCTTTGCCTTAGGACCAGAAAATTCCCATGGGTAACACCTCTGTCTGTTGCTTCTGTTTCTTTTACCAGTTCGGACTGAATATAGGAAGCAAGAACTTCATTCTTTCCTTTATAAAAATAGGTGCCGATCCCGGTTACATCAGGGTGTTCTGGTATGCTATTATAATGTATGCTGATGAAGGCGTCTGTATCCATCGTATTGGCATAGCTTACTCTGCTGCCCAATGAAATGTATTCATCATCTGTTCGAGTCTGTAATACTTCAGCACCAAGCATGGTAAGTTCGCTTGCTAATTCTTGTGCGGTTAGAAACGTTACATCCTTTTCAAGTACCTCAGCGGAACCAATCGCTCCAACATCCCGTCCGCCATGGCCGGCATCAATAACGATAGTCTTGTTTTTAAAGACTGACGTAGAAGTAGATGAGCTAGGGCTCTTCTTGATTATCCGTTTGGATACAAAGCCGGATAAATCATCGTTGGAAACCTCAAACCAATCTTCCTGATCACCAGTCACCTTAAAAGTATCTCCTTTTTCAGCAAATCCAACAATTTCCCCGTCAGTGGTGGGAGCGGACCGGATATGAGTGTTATCAAATGGAATAGATATTGTTTCTACAGAGCTTGTGCTCGTTTCTGTTGCTTTCTCATCTTCTTTTTCATCCTCTTCTTCTGCCTCTGCCATCTTTGTGAAGGAGCTTGTTACCCAGCCGTCCTCTTCATTAAATTGGATTCTTATCCAATCCCCTTGCTCTTCAAGCAGTTCGTATGTTTCTCCAGAATTTCCGCTTCCAATTACGTCAAAATTAGTACCAGGACCGCTACGTATGTTTACACTGTCTCCTGTAAGTTCTATTTCATCAGCAAAAATAGTAAAAGGGAATGCAAACCAGATTACTGCTAAACTGAAGAGGGTAAGCCATTTTCTCTCTAAGCGCAAAATAGTTCCTCCTAAATTATGTACTCTTTAACAAAGTATAATAAAAACAGACCATTTAGGCAAAACTAATGGTAAGTTAGGAAATCTTAGAGGATCTTGGAGGTAAAATTGCATGCGATATGGTGAGAAACAATGGACTTCCGCCAATAACAAAGAATTATTTGGCGTGAATCTACATCGGTTTGTAGAGATGGAGGGACATGCTAATCATATGGAAATAGCTCACGAATTCGGAATTTCCTTAGGTGAAGTGAAAATGCTGAAGAAAAAACTGAATCGTGCTTGACAATCCTCCATGTAGCAATTAATATAATAGTCATTCCATAATACACGAATAAAAGAACCGATGACGGAAAAAGTAGTGGAGTACCACATTAATAAGAGAGAAAATGCCAGAGGCTGAGAGCATTTTCATTTGATGGCTCAACGAAAGACACTCCCGAGGCTTTATGCTGATATGTAAGTATAAACGTTTTGCAGGCGTTAACTGTGAAGAGCGGGTGCAATATTATTGCATCAACTAGGGTGGCAACGCGGGTGAACTCCCGTCCCTTATTTTTAAGGGACGGGAGTTTTTTATGTTTTTTTAGAAAAGACCCGAGATCCACGTGCACAGAAAAATATTAGTGTTTTATCAAATGATGTTATATAGGAGGATTTGCAATGAATATGAAGGCGCCAAGAGGTACTGTGGACTTACTTCCTGAAAACACGAGGAAATGGCAGTTTGCCGAGAAAAAAATAAAAGATATTTGCGATCGTTACAATTTTAATGAGATCCGGACACCAGTTTTTGAGCACACCGAATTATTTCAACGCGGTGTAGGAGATTCTACAGATATTGTCCAAAAAGAAATGTATACTTTTGAAGATAGAGGTGGACGGAGTCTAACCCTTAGACCAGAAGGGACAGCATCTGTTGCTCGAGCCTATGTCGAAAACAAATTATTTGGTAATCCTATTCAGCCAACAAAGCTATACTATTTCGCGCCGATGTTTCGTTATGAACGCCCACAAAAAGGGAGAATGCGGCAGTTAAACCAGTTTGGGGTAGAGGTGCTAGGAAGTGCTGATCCGGCGGTGGACGCTGAAGTTATTGACTTAGCTATGACGTGTTATAAAGAGGTAGGATTGACTTCATTAAAGCTTGTCATTAATTCACTTGGTGACAGTGAAAGTAGAGACAATCACAGAAGAGCGCTTGTAGAGCACTTTTCACCTGTTAAGGAAGAACTATGTAGTGACTGTCAAATAAGGCTAAAGCAAAATCCGCTTCGAATCTTAGACTGTAAAAAAGATAGGGAACACCCTGCCATGAAAAATGCGCCATCAATCCTAGACTACTTAAACGATGAATCCAAGAATTACTTTGAACAGGTTAAAAGCTATTTAACGATGATGGGTATTGAGTATGAAGTTGATAAAAATCTGGTTAGAGGACTTGATTATTATAATCACACAGCTTTCGAAATCATGAGTGAAGCAGAAGGTTTTGGTGCCATCACGACATTAGCTGGTGGAGGCAGATATAATGGCCTTGTCGAAGAGCTAGGCGGTCCTGACACGCCGGGAATCGGATTTGGGATGGGATTTGAGCGTCTCCTTATGGCACTAGAGGCTGAGAATAAGCAAGTCGCAATAGAGGAGCAATTAGATTGTTATGTTGTAGCTATGGGCGACCAAGCTGAAAAAGAGTCTGTAAAAATTCTTCATGAACTACGAGCTGTTGGAATTCAGGCAGATAAAGATTACCTCGGACGTAAAATGAAGGCGCAATTTAAATCTGCTGATCGCTTTAACAGTAGCTATGTTCTAGTGCTAGGTGATGAGGAATTAGAAAAGCAGATGATAAATGTTAAAAACCTTGAGACAGGCGATCAAATAGAAGTCAAGCTAGAGGAAGTTGTTTCATACATGAAAGAAACGTTGCAGGGAGGCAAAGGAAATGAGTGAAAGAGTTTACGCAGGAACGCTACGCGATGCGCATATTGAGCAATCCGTTTTACTAAAAGGCTGGGTACAGAAAAGACGGGATCTTGGTGGTCTGATTTTTATAGATCTTCGGGATAAGTCAGGACTCGTTCAGGTTGTTTTTAATCCGGACATTTCAAAGGAAGCATTGGAGACTGCTGAGGCAGTAAGAACAGAATATGTAGTTGAAATAAAAGGAAATGTTGTAAAAAGAGATCCATCCACGGTAAATCCAAATATGAGTACCGGGACAATCGAAGTACTTGCAAATGAATTAACGATTATTAACAAAGCAAAAACGCCTCCTTTTGTCATCCAGGATGAGACAGAAGTATCCGAGGATTTGCGATTGAAATATCGTTACCTGGATCTGCGCAGAGGGCCGCTTCAAGAAACATTTAAGCTACGCCATAAAACAACACAGGCAGTGAGGAATTATTTAAATAACAATGATTTTCTTGAAATGGAAACACCTATTTTAACAAAGAGCACACCAGAAGGAGCAAGAGACTATCTTGTGCCAAGTAGAGTTCATGCTGGAGAATTTTATGCTTTACCACAATCTCCTCAACTGTTTAAACAGTTAATTATGATGGGTGGATTTGAAAAGTATTATCAAATTGCACGCTGTTTCCGTGATGAAGATCTAAGAGCAGACCGTCAACCAGAATTCACACAAATTGATATTGAAACATCCTTTATGTCAAGTGATGATATTATGGCTATGACGGAGGAAATGATGAAACAAGTTATGAAGGAAGTTAAGAATTTAGATATTACACTTCCACTTCCGAGAATGCCATATGATGAAGCAATGGCTAGATATGGTTCCGATAAACCGGATACGCGCTTTGGCATGGAACTAACACATGTGTCAGAAGTATTAGCAAACTCTGACTTTAAAGTGTTTAAAAGTGCTATCGAATCAGGCGGTAAAGTTTGTCTGTTAAACGTAAAAGGGCAGGCAGCTAATTATTCAAGAAAAGACATTGATAAACTAACAGAATTTGTTAAAGTTTATGGTGCAAAGGGAATGGCCTGGCTCAAAGCAGAAGGAGAAGACTTAAAGGGACCAATATCAAAATTCTTATCAGAAGATGAAGTGAAAGGGATTAAAGAGACTGCGGATGTTGAAGACGGAGATCTTCTATTATTTGGTTCTGATAAAACAAGCGTTGTATATGACAGTCTTGGCGCACTCCGATTAAAACTGGGAAGAGAACTTAATTTGATTGATAATAATTTATTCAACTTCCTATGGGTAACGGATTGGCCGCTACTGGAGTATGATGAAGAGCTTGGTAGATATTTTGCTGCGCATCATCCGTTTACATCACCTGTTGAGGAAGACGCTTCCCTGTTAGAGACAGATCCAGGTAATGTAAGAGCAAATGCATATGACCTTGTTTTAAATGGATATGAGCTTGGTGGGGGATCCATTCGTATATATAAGAAAGAACAGCAACAACAGATGTTCCGCGTACTAGGCTTTACTGAGGAAGAAGCAAATGACCAGTTTGGCTTTTTGATGGAAGCACTGGAATATGGAGCTCCACCTCATGGGGGTGTGGCGCTAGGATTAGATAGAATTATAATGCTATTGGCCGGAAGAACGAATTTACGAGACACCATCCTGTTTCCAAAAACAGCTTCTGCATCTGACTTACTTACAGAAGCACCTAGTCCGGTAAGCCATACCCAGTTGGATGAGCTTTCAATCGGGTTAACAGAAAAAGCCACAACTGAGAAAGAGTAAGACGAAGAAATACCACCGTTGAAAAGCAACGGGGTATATGTTAAGATAAATTTACAAAATCATAAAGTTATTAATCCTGATGTGTTCGTCTGAATAAAGTGTTTGACCGAACAACTGATTATTTGGGAGCTCGTTTCGTTTCTGTGTTGCGTGCAGGCCTCACCCTTGTGGAGAGGAAGCATAATATATGCAGAACAGAGCACCCACCTGCTATGAGCGGGATCAAAACTTGTTACCGGACGGCACAATCGGGATTACTACATAAAAAACCCCCCTGTAGAAATAATACAGGGGGTTTTTTACTTGATAGATCGGAGGGAAAATCGAGCCTCATATCATGCTTTACAGAAGCAGTCGCTTGCACTTTTGTTTCCTTAATTTCCTTGAGCAAGTTGCTGAAGGTTTCCGTTTTTGTCCATACGGAAAGCTGGTGGGGCTGAAGATCCAGTTTCTTCTAGGACCGTCATTTTTCTGGCTCTATCCATAATTTGGATGAATACCTGATAATCCTCTTGAATGGTTGCAAGTTGTTTCTCAGTTTGTTTCAGTTGGTGATTTAATTCTTTTACTTCTTCTTTTAATTTCGTATTCTCTTGTTCCATTTGAGCAAGAGAAGCTTTTGATTGATTGGAAGCATAGTAGTCTTTTTTAACATCCTTTAGAAAGCGAATCACGGTATCCATGTTGATAGGTGTGCTCTCAACTACTGCAGGTGTTGGTGTTTGCTCCACAGGCTGATAGTCGCTTTCGGAAGTTTGCGCTGCAATTTGGGCCACGGGTTTCATTACGCGTGGAGAATGTCCAGCCAAAGCGCGTTTCTTCTCTTTTCTCTGTCTTTTTGCAAGATCAATAGCATTGTCATACTTTGTACGAACTTCTGCATTCCAGCGAAATCCACATGCAGCAGAGGTGCGATTTAGTTTATCCCCTACTTCATCAAACGCATTTAATTGTGTACTACCTTCTCTAATATGGCGTAAAACGGTTTCCGCCAACAATAAATCATCTTCATGGGACCATGCATCCTGTCTTACTTTAACCATTTGGTTCAACTCCTTCATCGATAAAAATAAATCATAGATTTTATGTTTTATAATGTTATCTTTACCGATATGGAGTCATTTTATACCTTGATTATGAGAGTCGTTCTTTTTCTTGTATTACTTTTTAAAAGTATTATCGCCAGGCTTCTCTGTTTCTGTATAATTTGTCTTACTATTTTCTCTTGAAAAAACAGGCTAGTAGTTAGGGAGACCTTATCCCGGTGCAACCGTCCGTAAGACTCCCACTTCAAAACATGAAGTAAAACAATGAGGTTTAAGAGGGAGTAAACGGACGCTAACACCCCGATTCGTTCAACTAACAATCAGTGGGGGATATTGAAAACCCCCACTGATTAAAGTTTCACTTTATTGTTTCTTCTCACTCTGTAGCTTTTCATACACTTGTTTCATGGCTGCTTCAAACTTACCTGTACTCTTTGGCTGGTAATAGTGTTTGTTTTTAATAGAGTCAGGCAGGTATTGTTGGTCAATCCAGGCATTATCATAGTTGTGAGGGTATTTATATTCTAGGCCTCGTCCGAGTTTACTTGCTCCCTGATAGTGCGCGTCTTTTAAGTGGGATGGTATTTCTCCACTTCTCCCATTCTGGATATCTGCAAGTGCTGCATCCAATGCTTTATAAGCAGTATTTGATTTAGGAGAAAGACATAATTCCACAATGGCAACGGAGAGGGGGATGCGAGCTTCCGGAAATCCTAAACGTTCAGCTGCCTGTACGGCAGCAATAGCCCGTGGGCCAGCTTGTGGGTTTGCAAGCCCGATATCCTCATAGGCGGTTACAATCATTCGGCGTGCAATACTATCAAGATCGCC
This sequence comes from Oceanobacillus sp. M65, assembly GCF_052246275.1. Lineage (NCBI taxonomy): Bacteria > Bacillati > Bacillota > Bacilli > Caryophanales > Bacillaceae > Oceanobacillus > Oceanobacillus sp. M65. The sequence goes on from NZ_JBQQCJ010000002.1 coordinate 215,082, forward strand.
TGCTTCAATCAGCCTTCCCAAGTAATGGAGCGCTGCATCGACATCGCTCCCACGGATTGATTTTTGAAATGCTGATAGGACGTCATAATGGGCATCGCCCCCTTTATCATGAGAAAAACTTTTCTTTTGCATACATTCTTCTGCTATATTTAAGTCAATTACGATGTGCCCATCACTGTTTTTGGGGGTAGAAGCCACCGCCAGTTCCAGTCCGTTTAGAGCTGATCGCATATCCCCATTTGCACTTCCGGAAAAGTGACTTAATGCTTCATCTGATAGTTCTATTGTCAGGTCACCAAAACCCTCTTGTTCATCTTGAATTGCTCTTTTGATGGCTACCTTAACATGTTCCTCAGACAATCGATGAAGCTCGAATAAATGACACCTACTTCTTATTGCTGGATTAATTGAATGGTAAGGATTGCTCGTAGTACAGCCAATCAATGTAATTAAATTACTCTCTAGGTGAGGAAGTAAAAAGTCCTGTTTCGCTTTATCCAGCCTGTGTACTTCATCCAATATTAAAACGAGTTGTCCACGCATTTTTGCTTCTTCTACAGCAATTTCCATGTCTTTCTTCTTATCTGTCACAGCGTTCAGTTTTTTTACAGGCAAACCAAGACTTTTGGCAAGTGCCTGAGCCATTGAAGTTTTGCCTGTGCCGGGTGGCCCAAATAAAATCATAGAAGCTAATCGGTTCGCTTCTACCATTCTATAAATAATTTTTCCTTCTCCAACCAAATGCTCCTGTCCAATAATTTCATAAATGTTTTCAGGTCGCATTCGAAAGGCAAGTGGTTTCTGTTTCATTTATACCGCCCTCTATAGTAAAATAGTAGTTTCTTTAAAAAAATGTGCATTCTATTGTTTTATCAACCCATCTAAGAAGTGTTACATGAGTAATAGATATGTCTAACCTTAGCTTAAGCATGATGCCGATAAAATGCAAGAAAGACAAGATTCGTGCTATACTATCATGTATAAACAGGATAGCATTGTACTTAAAATAGAGGTGTAACAAGTGAAGATTTCAACTAAAGGAAGATATGGTCTCACCATTATGATCGATCTAGCTAAAAAGCACGGTAATGGCCCGACCTCTTTAAAAAATATTGCAAGAGAAAATGATTTATCAGAACACTATTTGGAACAGTTAGCATCCCCGTTGAGAAACGCGGGATTAATTAAGAGCATCCGAGGTGCATATGGAGGGTATATCCTGGCAAAAGAACCTGCTACGATTAGTGCAGGAGATATTATCCGAGTTTTAGAAGGACCTATCACGCCAGTCGAGGGCATTGAGGACGAAGAGCCTGCTAAGCAAGCACTATGGATGCGAATAAGAGATGCAGTGAAAGATGTTTTGGATACTACAACATTAGAGGATTTGGCGAACCATAACGGGGAGCAGCCTGAAGAAGGCTACATGTTTTATATATAAAGTGAAACGCCAATATGTTGGGGGTATTATGATCTCACCATAAGGTAGGTAAATCATTTCGAGATAAATTGTTTGGAAGGATCGATTACAATGGAACAAATTTATTTGGATCACGCTGCCACAAGCCCGATGCACGAGGAAGTAATTGCTGCTATGAATCCGATATATAAAGACGTATTTGGTAACCCGTCCAGTGTTCATTCGTTTGGACGAAAAGCGAGACAGCAGCTGGATGAAGCGAGAAGAGTATTAGCAGGGAGCATCCATGCTAATGAAAAAGAGCTTATATTTACAAGTGGTGGTACAGAGGCAGATAATATGGCCTTAATTGGGACTGCTTTAGCTAATCAGCATAAAGGAAAACATATTATCACGGTAAGCCAGGAACATCATGCGACATTGCATACTGCAGAAAAACTGGAGAAAATGGGATTCGAAGTTACCTATTTACCGATTTATAAGGACGGAAAAATAGCAATTGAGGATTTACGTACCTCTCTTCGGGACGATACGATTCTCGTTTCTATTATGTTTGTAAATAATGAGACGGGAATTATACAGCCCATTGAAGAAGCAGCGAGGCTTGTGAGCCAACACCAGGCGTATTTTCATACAGATGCAGTCCAAGCATATGGATTACTGGATTTGGATGTAAAGGAAATGAGTATTGATCTGCTCACCGTTTCTTCTCATAAAATAAACGGCCCTAAAGGAATAGCCTTTCTATATGTAAAGGAAGGTATTGCAATGCAGGCATTGCAATTTGGCGGTGAACAGGAGCGAAAACGTCGCCCAGGTACAGAAAATGTTCCGGCTATTGTGGGTTTTAAACGAGCAGTTGAAATAGCTATGGAGAAGCGACAGGAGAGAAACAAGCTTTATCAAAGCTTTAAGGATCACTTTGTACAAATACTAAAAAATAATGAAATAGATTTTGCTATAAATGGCGATCCGGAATCTGCGATTGCTTCTATTGTAAATATTAGTTTTCCTGGAACCAATGTGGAAGCACTTCTTACTAATTTTGATCTTAGTGGAATTGCTGCTTCAAGTGGTAGTGCTTGTACAGCAGGTTCAGTAGAGCCCTCCCATGTACTTAGTGCGATGTTTGGTGAAGGACATCCATGTACAACTAATTCCATCCGATTTAGCTTTGGACTTGCGAATTCAAAGGAAAATGTAGAAGAAGCTGCAGAAAGAGTGTCCAAAATAGTAAAACGATTAGTTTCATAAAAAGGATGAATGAAAATGAAAAGAATTGAAGATACAAGAGTTGTAGTGGGCATGAGCGGAGGAGTAGATTCCTCTGTTGCAGCTTTACTATTAAAACAACAAGGCTATGATGTTGTCGGGATTTTTATGAAAAACTGGGATGACACCGATGAATTTGGAGTTTGTACAGCAACAGAGGATTATGATGACGTTGTACGAGTGTGTAACCAGTTAGATATTCCTTACTATGCCGTTAACTTTGAGAAACAATATTGGGATAAAGTATTCACTTATTTCCTTGATGAATACAAAGCTGGTAGAACACCGAACCCAGATGTAATGTGTAATAAAGAAATAAAATTCAAGGCTTTTCTAGACCACGCTATTTCACTCGGAGCGGACTATTTGGCAACAGGCCATTATGCACAAGTTCGTGAAACAGACGGACGAGTGGAAATGCTTCGTGGGGTAGATGACAATAAAGATCAAACCTATTTCCTTAACCAATTGACAGAAGAAGTTCTAGAGAAAGTTATGTTCCCACTCGGGCACCTTCCAAAATCAGAGGTTAGAGAAATAGCAAAGAAACATGACCTTGTAACGGCAGATAAAAAAGACAGTACAGGAATTTGCTTTATCGGTGAACGAAATTTCAAAGAGTTTTTGAGTGAGTACTTGCCAGCACAACCTGGAGAAATGAAGACATTATCTGGAGAAACAAAAGGAAAGCATGACGGCTTAATGTACTATACAATTGGACAACGTCAAGGACTTGGAATTGGTGGAGCAGGAGATCCTTGGTTTGTAGTCGGTAAAAATCTTAATGAAAATATTCTCTATGTGGAGCAAGGTTATTCACATGAAACCCTGTACTCTGACGGTCTAATAGCAACTGATTTAAATTGGATTAACAAAGATAAAGTAGAGAACACATTCACATGTACGGCTAAATTTAGATACCGTCAAAAAGATAGCAAGGTTACGGTGTCATTGCTGGAAGATGGCAAGGTAAGAGTTGATTTTGTTGAAATGGAACGTGCTGTTACACCAGGACAAGCTGTTGTATTCTATGATGGTGAGGTTTGCCTAGGTGGCGGTACGATAGATGAAATTTTAAAAGATGAGAAAGCACTAAATTATGTTGGATAAATAAGGGGTTTTACGATGGATAAAAACAAGCAGGCTATTGCTTATATGCAAGATAATAAATTTGAAGAGGCAGCAGCTCTTTTTACGGAAGTAATTGAGGAGCAGCCAAATGATCCTGTTGGATACATTAACTTTGGTAATTTACTATTGCATGTTAATGATCAAGAGCGTGCCCAACGTTTTTTTGAAAAGGCCATCGAACTAGATGAGAAGGCTGCTACTGCTTACTATGGCTTAGGAAATTTATATGTTGAACAGGCTAATTATGGAAAAGCACAGGTCAACTACCAAAAAGCGATTGAACTTGGTTTAGAAGAAGCAGATGTGTACTACATGCTTGGTATGACATTCTTGCAACAGGAGCACGATAAGCTAGCACTTCCTTATTTGCTTAGGGCCGCTGAACTGGCACCAGAGGATGAGGAAATTCTCTTTCAATACGGACTAGCACTTGCGCAAAGTGATCACATCTCGGATGCTGGTTCCGTTTTTTACAAAGTCATCCGTTTAAATGAGGCACATAGTGATGCGCACTATAACCTTGGAGTTATTGCACTATTTGAAGATAAGGTAAATAAAGGGTTGGAGCATTTTGACCGTGCGCTTGAAGCTCAACCTGATCATGTTCTGGCACAGAACGGAAAGAAAAACGCAGAACATTTACTAAGCGAAATGTAAGATTGTGGGGTTGTGTTAAATGGAAATGGGCAGGCATTCCGAGGAAGAAAAAGTTGGCTATATAAAAGGAGAACTAGTCTACACCATTTTTCATAATGAGACAGAGCATTTTTCTATTGCGAAGATTAGAATACTGGAAACAGATGAAGATTTTCAAGAGAAGGATGTTGTGGCAAAGGGGTATTTTTCCACTCTCCAGGAAAATACACCCTACTTTTTTTATGGAGAATTTGAGAAGCATGCTAAATTCGGAATGCAGTATAATGTTCATTCCTATAAAACGTTTATTCCAGATACGAAGGATGGGTTGGTGGCGTATCTTTCCAGTGATATTTTTTACGGGATTGGCGAAAAAACAGCCGAAAAAATAGTTGGGAAGCTTGGAGAAAGTGCTATTTCAAAAATCTTGAATGACCCTAAAGTTTTAGAGGACGTTCCGGGGATAAAAAAAGAGAAGGCAGAATCTCTTGCTAGAACGTTGCAAGAGAACCAGGGTTTTGAACATGTTGTTGTTCATCTTGCAACCTACCATATTGGTCTAAAAATGGCACAAAAAATTTATCAGGCGTATAAAGAAGAAGCAATTGATATATTGGAAGAGGATCCATATCGTTATGTTTTTGATATTGAAGGGTTTGGCTTTCAAACAGCTGATGAAATAGCCGGAAGAAATGGACTTGCCCCCACACATCCTAATCGTATTGGAGCAGGCTGTATTTATGTGTTGCAAAAAAGCGTTCAAGAAGGCAACGTTTATATGCCAATGGATGAATGTACTACCAGGGTTCTCGATTTGCTAGCAACAGTCGACTTAACACATGATGTCATTCACAACAGATTGACAGAGTTAAATACTGAGAAAAAAATTATTCTTCAAGAAGGCAATGTTTATTTGCCTTCCCTTTATTATGCAGAAGATGGTTTTGCAGCACAGGTAAAACGCATTATGAGTGAAGAGACAGATCATGAGACTCCAACTGCAGAATTAATGAAAATCATCGGATCGATGGAAGAAGAGGAAGTTTTGAGCTATGGGAAGGAACAGTTTGAAGCGATCAATCAGGCAATCCATTCCAAAATGATGATATTAACTGGTGGGCCAGGGACAGGTAAAACGACTGTTGTGAAAGGTATTTTAAATGCTTATGCCTCCATCCATAATCTCTCGTTAAACAAAGAGGACTACCAGGATCGCTCAGAGTATCCATTTATTCTTACGGCACCAACTGGCCGTGCTGCAAAGCGTTTAACAGAATCAACTGGACTTCCTGCCGTTACCATTCATCGCCTGCTTGGCTGGGACGGAGTAAGCGGCTTTGAAAAAGGAGAAAGCGAACAACTTGATGGGAAGTTTTTAATTATCGATGAATTTTCTATGGTAGATATTTGGCTTGCAAACAGTTTGTTTAAAGCTATTCCTAAAGACATGCAGGTGTTAATAGTAGGAGACGAGGACCAGCTTCCTTCTGTCGGACCTGGCCAAGTCCTTTCTGATTTGCTTAGCAGTGGATACATTCCTTTTGTACGTCTAACCGAAGTTTACCGACAAAAAGAAGGATCAAAAATTATTCAGCTTGCCCACGAAATAAAAAATGACCAGGCGACAAACCTGGAAAATGATAAAGATTTTAGCTATATTTCTTGCTATGAGCCTCAGCTGCTAGACGTTATCGTAAAGATTTTTTCTAAGGCAATGGATAAAGGAATTGAAGTCCGTGATATTCAGGTGCTTGCACCAATGTATCGCTCACAGGCTGGCATAACGATGATTAACAAGGAACTTCAGAAATTGGTCAATCCAAAAACGTCGCAAAAGCGAGAGGTACGAACACAGGATGCAGTATTTCGTGTAGGAGACAAAGTGATTCAGCTTGTTAACCAACCTGAAGATGGTGTATATAATGGTGACATTGGTGAGGTTGTGGCCATTTTTACGGAAGATGAAAACACAGATAATGTGGAACAACTCGTCATCGTCTATGATGAAAAAGAAGTGGTGTATGAAAGGAAAGACTACACAAATATTATGCATGCCTACTGTATTTCGATTCATAAATCACAAGGTAGTGAATTTCCGATCGTAATTTTACCAGTAGTGTCTGCATATAACCGAATGCTACGCAAGAATTTGTTATATACAGCAATTACCCGTAGTAAACAATCCCTTATTATTTGTGGGGAACAGCGTGCGTTCGTTCGCGGCATTGAAACAATGGATACAAATAAACGCTATTCAGCTTTAAAAGAACAACTGCAAGCACGACTTGAAAAACCATTAGATGTAATTGAAGAAAACGAAGAAGACGATATTTCGCCGTATGACTTTATGTAATGTATAATTTGTTACAATTTGGGAAAGCCTAGCTTAATAAGTTTTATGTTAAAGGGGCTTGAGTTAATGCGTTGTCCGAATTGTAATGGCAGGGATATTGGTAAAATTGGCGTACAACAATATTATTGTTGGACTTGTTTTATTGAAATGGCGGTCGTCGACGATGAACTAAAAGTTCACCAGGTTGAAGCAGATGGCTCGCTTAGTTCACTAGACGATCTTTTCTCTCAAGAAGAAAGAAAAATACAATGGTAGTCACCTGAAGCATTAAATGAAGTATGTAGTATGTGAGGGGGACGGACTATGTTCAAAGACAGGAAGGGATTGACTATTCTCTACTGGTTAATCTTTGGTATTTTTCTTTTTTTATTTGTTTATTTAATGATAAAGCTGTTCCCATTTTACGGAGCTGTATTTTCTTTTCTATGGCATTTATTAGCACCTTTTATCATTGCTTGTTTCATTGCGTACTTGCTTTATCCGGTTATAAATCGAATTCACAGTTTAGGTATTCCAAGAGGCTTGGCAATTTTACTCATTTACTTATTATTCTTCGGAGGTGTAGGTTACTTAGTCTATCGCATTTTTCCAGTTATGTTAATCCAAATTAGGGATCTAAATGAACAGCTTCCACAATTTATTAGCATGTACGAAAAACTTATCTATCAAATGTATGAATATACTTCCTTCTTACCTGAAACGGTCCATGATAAAATTGACGAGCTTATTATTCGACTCGAAGGTTTTGTGAATGGTTTGCTTTCAAATATAATAGAAAGTACAACAAAGATATTTGATATGATTGTCGTCATAACGGTTATTCCGGTTCTTGTATTCTATTTTCTCAAGGATGATACCAAAATTAAATCCTATATTAAAAGATATATTCCGGAAAAGTATAAGCCCAGGACAGGTAAAATGGTAAGAGCGGTAGATGAAACAATTGGTAATTATATTCGAGGTCAGTTAATTGTTTGTCTATTTGTGAGCATAACCTCTTTTATTCTATTTCAATTACTTGGTTTGCAGTATGCCCTTCTCTTAGCACTCATTATGGGAATTACAAATATCATTCCTTATTTTGGCCCTATCATTGGGGCAATTCCTGCCGTAGCAATCGCGTTAACAATGTCGGGGAAAATGGTTATATTTGTTATCCTATCGGTGTTTGTAATGCAGTTAATTGAAAGTAATTTACTTGCCCCTTATATTGTTGGGAAAAGCATAAATATGCACCCCATTGCCATTATATTTGCATTATTACTTGGCGGACAGCTGTTTGGTGTACTTGGTATGATCCTTGCTGTACCTGTCTTTACAACGTCCAAGGTCATCATAAAGCATTTGCTTCATACAGAGCATTAACTTGGTTGATGTTTAACAGTTTAAGTGGAATGAGACAAGAGATTATCTAATCCGGTCGATACCCCTTTAACCGACGTCTCGGCTTTTTCTTGACATTGGCTAGAATGTTTTCTATAATATCGCTGAACTATAATAAATAACTGTGCATAGTTTAATAACAATAAAACCAATACGTAGAAGGTTCCAAGTACATGAAGGTCGATTGATAAGAGAGGGTTTTCCTTGGCTGAAAGAAAACCTGAATAGAGACGCATGGAATGCTAAACCAGAGTGCGGTTAATCCCCGTCGGTTTCATACCGTTACCATGATCAAGTGATGAATAAGTCTTATACTTATTTGTAATTAGGGTGGTACCGCGAACAAAACTCGTCCCTGCATTGTGCAGAGAGGGGTTTTTTTGTTTTTTATAAAACACATAGGAGGTATATGGATGAAACAGTTAACATCTGCAGAAGTAAGGCAAATGTATATCGATTTTTTTAAGGAAAAAGGACATCGTGTTGAACCAAGTGCATCACTCGTTCCACAAGAGGATCCGACATTGCTATGGATTAATAGTGGGGTAGCTACACTGAAAAAATATTTTGATGGTAGGGTGATCCCCGATAATCCACGACTTGTAAATGCCCAAAAATCTATCCGAACCAATGATATCGAAAATGTTGGTTTCACAGCAAGACACCATACATTTTTTGAAATGCTGGGTAATTTCTCAATAGGGGATTATTTTAAAAAAGAGGCAATTGAGTGGGCATGGGAATTTTTAACGAGCAGTAAATGGATTGGATTTGATCCAGCATTGCTTTCTGTTACTGTTCATCCAGAAGATGATGAAGCATTTGATATTTGGTTACATGACATAAAAATTCCAGAAGAACGTATCATACGTTTAGAGGAAAATTTCTGGGATATTGGGGAGGGCCCAAGTGGTCCAAACACAGAGATCTTCTATGATAGAGGAGAAAAATACGGTAACGATCCCAAAGACCCTGAACTGTATCCTGGTGGAGAAAATGATCGCTATTTAGAAATATGGAATTTAGTGTTCTCACAGTTTAACCATAATCCAGATGATACGTACACGCCATTACCTAAGAAAAACATTGATACAGGCATGGGACTAGAAAGAATGGTTTCGGTTATCCAGGATGTTCCTACTAACTTTGAAACAGATTTGTTTATGCCTATTATCCAGAAAACAGAAGAACTTGCGAACACCAAGTATGGAAAGACAAAGACAGGCGATACAGCATTTAAAGTGATTGCCGACCACGTCCGTACAGTTAGCTTTGCAATAGGCGATGGAGCAGTTCCTTCAAATGAAGGGAGAGGCTATGTTCTTAGAAGACTATTACGTCGTGCCGTACGATTTGCTAAAGAGATCGGCATAGAAAAACCATTTATGTTCGGACTTGTCGAAACAGTAGGCAACATCATGAAGGATTTTTATCCAGAAGTGTTAAAACAACGTGAACTGATTGAGAATATCATTAAAGTTGAGGAAACACGTTTCCACGAAACCTTAAATGATGGCTTAGAGATTTTGAGCACGATCATTAAAAAAGAAAAAACAAAGGGTAGCAATGTCTTTCCAGGGGTGGAAGTCTTCCGTCTTTATGACACGTACGGTTTTCCTAAAGAATTAACGGAAGAGTACGTGGAAGAACAAGGATTTACGATCGACCTTGAAGGCTTTGAAAAAGAGATGAAGAAACAGCGTGAACGTGCAAGGAATGCTCGTCAGAAAGTAGATTCTATGCAGGTTCAAGATAGTCTTTTAGGAGATATAGAGGTAGAAAGTGAATTTGTCGGCTATAACGAGCTGGAAAAAGAAACAAAACTTGCTGCCATTATTAATGAAAATGAAAGAACAGATGTAGCAAAAGAGGGCGAGGAAGTCTTTTTACTACTTGATCGCACCCCGTTTTATGCCGAAAGTGGTGGACAGGTAGCGGATAAAGGCTGGCTCTATTCAGAAAAAGGGACTGCTTATGTAAAGGATGTTCAAAAAGCGCCAAAAGGGCAGCATGTTCACCATGTAACAGTAACCGAAGGAGAGCTTCGTACTGGGGATAGCCTCAAAGCGAAAATAGATAATCCGTTTAGAGCGGCAGTGGTAAAAAACCATACTGCAACACACTTGCTACACCAAGCATTGAAGGATGTACTAGGTGATCATGTTAATCAAGCTGGTTCCCTTGTGAGTCCAGATCGACTGCGCTTTGACTTTTCTCATTTTAACGCAGTGACAGATGAAGAATTACAGCAAATCGAAACAATTGTAAATGAAAAAATATGGGAATCTATGCCGGTTAAGATTGAGACGATGCAGAAGGACGAAGCGAAAGAAATGGGGGCAATGGCCCTGTTTGGTGAGAAATATGGTGACGTTGTCAGGGTTGTACAAATGGAAGACTATAGTATTGAACTTTGCGGTGGCTGTCATGTTTCCAATACGTCAGAGATTGGTCTGTTTAAGATCAGCTCAGAAAGTGGGATTGGGGCAGGAACAAGAAGAATTGAAGCAGTTACGAGCAAGCATGCTTACACATTCCTGAATAGTAAGCTGCATGTATTACGTGAGGCTGCAAGTCAAGTGAAATCAACAGATGAAAACGTTCCAGAGCGTATTAATGGTCTATTCCATGAAATTCGCACACTACAGAAGGAAAATGAATCATTGAACGCGAAACTTTCCAATGTAGAGGCTTCTTCCATTTTAGATAAAGTAGAAAAAAGCCAAGATGTTCCGTTTCTTGCTCAAAAAGTAAATGTAAAAGATATGAACCAGTTACGGAACATGGTTGATGAATTAAAACAAAAACTAGGATCTGGTGTCATTTTATTAGCAGCAGAAAATAATGGAAAAGTACAGCTAGCTTCAGGTGTTTCCAAAGATTTAATTGAACGAGGCTTACAGGCTGGGCAACTTATCAAGTTAGCAGCTGGAATTTGTGGCGGTGGTGGCGGTGGCCGCCCAGATATGGCACAAGCTGGTGGAAAAGACACTAGCAAAATCGGTGATGCTCTATCTGTAACGAGCGAATATATTGCGGATAATCTGAAATAATTTCCTTTCAGCTTGTAACGAGCGATAGGAATAAGTATAATGAAACACACAGACATGTTAGAATGAATTTAACGGTGACAGGTTCGGGAAAATCTGGTTACAAACTGGTTTGAGTAGAACAAATCTATTAATCAAAGCAGGAACAAAGTGTTATTCTAAGATCGAGGTGTCATGATGAGCTCAATTGATAAAACGATGAAATTTAATTTTTCGGAGGAACCTTTTGATCAGGATATAAAGGAAATCCTTTTTACCGTGCATGAAGCGCTACGTGAAAAAGGATATAATCCGATCAATCAGATTGTGGGTTATTTACTATCAGGTGATCCTGCATATATCCCGCGCTACAATGATGCAAGGAATTTGATCCGTAAAATTGAGCGGGATGAAGTCATAGAAGAGCTGGTCAAATTTTATTTAGAACAACAGCAAAGGGATAACTAAATGAAAATACTAGGACTAGATGTAGGCTCCAAAACAATCGGTGTTGCTGTAAGTGACGCGTTTGGTTGGACTGCTCAAGGGCTAACTACAATCGAATGGAACGAAGAGAGTATTACTTCTGCAGACTCAAAACTTGCAGAAATTATTGCAGAGAACGAGATTGGAAAAGCCGTCATTGGCCTTCCTAAAAATATGAATGGTTCTATTGGAGAACGTGGCGAAGCATCTCAGCGTTATGCAGAACATATCGAAAAAACCCATCACATTGATACCGTATTATGGGATGAACGTCTAACGACTGTAGCTGCTGAACGTGTTCTTTTGGAAGCAGACATGAGTAGGAAGAAAAGGAAGAAAGTTATCGATAAGATGGCTGCCGTGATGATATTGCAAGGCTTTCTAAATCAAAAATAAAGGAGTGATATAAATGGCACTAGAAGAAAAAGAGCGTATCATAATACCGGATGAAAACGGGGAAGAACATTTATTTGAGGTTTTATTTACTTTTGATGTAGACAAAACAAGTCATTCGTACATCGCTGTTACACCAGTGGAACAGTCAGAAGACGAGGAAGTTGAAGTATATGCTTTCCGTTATGAAGAGAAGTCAAAAGATGATGATGACTTATCTTTATTCCCAATCGAATCAGATGAAGAATGGGAAATGGTTGAAGAAATGCTACACACACTTGCAGATGAAGAGAACGAATCCTAAAAAATGCACAACCTGCTGGTGTCCTAATAAAGGGCACCAGCTTTTTTTGAGCACTATTATTTTTTCTCGTCTCCCTCAGCTCAATAGAGACATACAATGATTCATTTCGCTGTAAGCAATTTCTACAATAATTCCCTCAAATGTGTCTATATCTACTAATGAAAATGGAATGGGAAGTAATATATTTTGTATGATTATGTTAATTCTCTAGGCAATAGCAATAAGAAATGTAACCCGTACCTGTCGAATTGTAGGATTATAATGGCATATAATCGTTTATTTTAGTATAATATAGCGGATGAGAGGGGGATACTTAATGTCCAAGAAGAAAAAGAATGGCAATTTTAAGGACAATCTCATTGCTCGAAGTGAAGAAGCTAAAACGGTGAGAAAGATTGTAGCAATCATTATCATTTCATTGCTTCTTATACTTATAATTGGTAGTATATCCGGCTATTTGTATGTAAAATCTGCATTAGAACCTGTGGATCCTTCTAGTGATGAAGAGGTTACCGTTGATATACCAATTGGTTCTTCAACCTCTACTATTGCTGCAATTCTTGAAGATAATGGGATTATTAAAGATGAGCGGATATTTCGTTTTTACATAAAGTTTAAAAACGAATCAGACTTTCAAGCTGGGGAGTATACATTCACACCGTCTATGTCAATTGATGAAATAATTGAATCACTCAAAGAAGGCCGAGTAATTGCGGAGCCGGTACATACTGTTACTGTTCCTGAGGGTAAAACAATTGAGGAAATTGCTGAAATATATGCCAAGGAACTATCGTTTACAAAAGAAGACTTTTTAAACGCTGTAAATGATCAGGCATACATTGAGCAACTTATTGAAGCATATCCTTCGATACTAACAGAAGACATCCTTGACCCAGAGATAAAGACACCTCTAGAAGGATATTTGTTTGCCGCAACGTATAATTTCTATGTCGATTCGCCATCTGTAGAAGCGGTGGTCGAAGAAATGTTGAATAAAACAGACTCCGTTATTGCAGAATACCGAGAGGCGATTAATGAATCCGATTTTAGCCTCCATGAGGTGTTAACCTATGCGTCATTGGTTGAAAAGGAATCTGGAAATGAGGAACAACGCAAGAAAATCTCTGGTGTATTCATAAACCGGATGGAAGAGGGAATGAAGCTTCAGACAGACCCAACTGTTCTATACGCTCTGGGAGAACATAAAGATAAAGTACTGAATAAAGACCTAGAAATCGAATCGCCTTATAATACGTACTATGTAGACGCACTTCCTGTAGGGCCAATTGGCAATTTTGCAGAGAGCTCACTGGATGCTGCATTACATCCTGAGGATTCAGATTTTCTTTATTTTTTACATGATGGGGAAGGCGATATCTATTACGCCGAGACCTATGAAGAGCATTTGCAATATAAGGATGAACATATTAATTAAATCTATAAGAGGTTGTTCAAAAAGTCCGGTAAAAATGACACATCGGTACTGATGACCTTCGACTAAATTCCGACACGTCCTGTGTCGAACGTCGAAGTCACCACATCCTGTGGAAGCTCGTTGGCTTGCTTTTTTGTTCCTCACGTATTAATTGCATACGTTTCGGTACTCAAAGCTACGCCGCCTCGAACTTCTCGGTCCTTTATATCCTCCTTTTTGAACACGCACTAATAGGGAGTGTGAATGAGTCGTTCACATTTCCCTTTTTTACACATTTGGAAAGTATAAAATTTTAGCTAGGGAGAAATAACGACGTAGTTAAAATTTTGAAGTCCCAAGTATAAGAAAAACGGAAACATTCGCTAAAAAGATGAGCGAATACGAGTTTTTCTAACACAACGAGACAATATAAGTCTTTATAGTAAAGTAACAAGTTTTAAGTGTAATGAGTTAGAGTTTAAGGAAAAGAGGTAGTTGCATGTATCTGAAAGAAGAAATGAACAACTATTTAATTGACCTGTTACCAGCGAAGGAAGCCTGGATAGAAGAGATGGAAGCGGAGGCGATTACTGACCACGTCCCAATTATGGATAAAGTCAGTATGCATTTCGTAACGCAATTAATTCGCATGAATCAACCAAAAAGAATATTAGAGGTTGGTACGGCTATTGGATACTCTGCATTACGTATGTTACAAGCAAACCCAGAAGCAAGCATTGTTACGATCGAACGTGATGAGGAAAGATATAAACAGGCTTTAGAGAGAATCCGTCAGCTAGGAAAAGAGAATAATATCTCTGTTATTCTTGGTGATGCCTTGGAAGAAATCCCTAAATTGGATGGGAAGTTTGATTTAGTATTTATCGATGCAGCAAAAGGACAATATAAACGATTTTTCGAGCTAGCTAGCCCAATGTTGTCTACGGGTGGCGTTATTCTTTCAGATAATGTATTATTCAAAGGGTATGTCGCTGAGCCTGAGATGGCAACTGGTCGATATAAAAAAATGGTGGGTAAAATTATTGATTACAACGAATGGCTAATGCAGCACCCACACTTCACAACGTCTATTGTTCCGATAGGTGATGGGGTAGCAATTAGTGTACGAAAGCCCTGAAAGGAGTAACAAAGAATGCAAGATAGACCAGTAGTAATTGGTGTAGCAGGGGGAAGTGGTAGTGGAAAAACTTCTGTTACTAGATCTATATCCCAGCGCTTTACCGATAAAACGGTGCTCGTTATTGAGCAAGATTATTACTATAAGGACCAAAGTGATCTACCACTAGAGGAGCGGTTAAACACAAACTATGACCATCCTTTAGCGTTTGATAATGACTTATTAATTGAACATTTACACGAGTTATTAAGAAATAAACCAATAGAAAAGCCTGTTTATGATTACAAGCTACACACACGTTCAAGTGATGTAATTCCTGTAGAGCCCAAAGAAGTTATCATCCTGGAGGGAATCTTAATTCTTGAGGACCCTAGACTGGTTGATTTGATGGATATAAAGGTATTTGTTGATACGGATGCCGATTTACGAATTATTCGTAGACTATTAAGGGATATTAAGGAGCGCGGCAGAACACTTGATTCCGTGATTGATCAATATATCCAAAATGTCCGCCCATCTCACCTGCAATTTATTGAGCCAACGAAGCGTTATGCCGACATTATTATTCCAGAGGGTGGGCAGAACCATGTTGCAATAGATCTTATGGCAACAAAAATTGAAAATATATTAGAAAAAAACAAGCAACTTAAGTAAAATTTTATACACTCAGAAAGACAAACTAAGGAAAATTTTAGAAAATAATAAGAAAAGTATTGAAAATATAAATAAAATCTGCCATAGTATTGTTTAGTATATTTTTACTTATCATGAGAATTATTCTCAATTGATATAGCTAATCATTTCCAAGGAAGTCAGAAAAGGAGTGTTTTTTTAATGGCAATAGAGAAAAGCTTTTATATGACACAAGAGGGGAAAGAAAAGTTAGAACAGGAATTACATCATTTAAAAACAGAGCGTAGACAAGAGGTTGTGGAACGGATTAAAGTTGCTCGTGACTTTGGTGATCTTTCTGAGAACTCCGAGTACGATGCAGCAAAAGACGACCAAGCCTTTGTTGAGTCTAGAATTGCTCAAGTTGAAAAAATGATACGCAATGCTGTTATTATAGAAAATGATAACGATAACCCAGACATTGTTTCACTAGGTAAATCTGTAACGTTTCAAGAACTACCAGATGGTGATGAAGAAACGTATACTATTGTAGGTAGTGCAGAAGCCGACCCGTTTGAAGGGAAGATCTCGAACGATTCTCCGATGGCGAAAAGTCTTTTAGGACATGAAATAGGTACAGAAGTTTCAGTTGCAACACCTGGTGGAGACATTCAGGTTAAAATTACAAAAGTAGAATAGAGAAGAAAGAAAAAGCGGGGTGCATCCCCGCTTTTTTTATGTTTAACAATTATAAATTTATTTAACTATAAATCGAATGCTTTTTCGACACTTGAAGTAATTATAAAATACTCGTTTTCATAAGTATCCAGTTTCCATTGCTCCGCATCCTCATCGTAAACTAACTCTAATTCTCTACTACGCGTATATTCATCTTTCTCCCTGTCAGCTAGCAACCACCCAAGGTTTTCCACTGGTTCATAAAAAATATAGTGGGCTCTCATTGTTATCGTGTAGGCATCTAATTCCTCGTCGAATTCAGGGTTTGAGATTTTAGAGAGGTCATATTCTGCGCGTATAAGTTTACCTTGATATTCAGGATATTTTTTTGCAATATTTTCCTGTCTCTCCTTTAGTGTATCCTTCATTTTATTGGTAACACCAGTTTTCATTATGGATACGTCCTTTTCAGCTAATGCCTGATGGTACTCCGCAATTGTAGTATTAAGTTGTTCCATGATGTTTGTTTGCATTTCAGGCGTTAACGCATTTACAGTATCAAGTCCCACAAAATCGCTTTCCAATGGTTCTTCATCACTACTTACCTCCCCCCATGGAAAATCTTTATGGAATGAATAAGAAACGGACCCATCAGTTGGAAATACTCCGACTGCTTGTATTCCTTCATTAATCTCAATATCAGTTTTCTCCCCGTTGACAGCTAACGTATAGCCATCTAATAAGGATTCAACAGAAATCTCACTTATGGGTAACTTAAAAGACTCCTCTACAGTGTCCTGTCTCATTGTAAAGAGTTCTATTTCTACTTTTTCCTCTACTTGAGAATAATCATTTTCAAAATTGGCCATTGCTTCATAGGATCCAGGCATAAACGGTCCGTATGTATCCGTGAAATCTTCTTCAGTTGATTTTCCTGTCACTTCTCCGTTAATAAGTAATTGAACATCTTTATTTGCTGTATTTAATTTTATAAATGCTGGAACGACTTGTAACTGGTAGCCATCAAATAGGAGCCATTCCTTGCCGTCTTGTCTGATATTAACGGTTCCATACATATCATCTAAGTAGGCTGTTCCATTACTCTTTTCAGGCGTGGACTTGATGAATTCTACCTGGTTATGTAGTCTACTTAAAAGCTCTTCATACGCAGTAGGGTGATCCTTTAGATAGGTTATGAATAGAGCAGTATTTTCTTCCGTGATTTCAAGAGAATCGTGTGCTGGAGTCAACAAATCAGCTAACATGTCAGCATCTTCCTGTTCAACTGCCTCTTCAAACGAAGCTACAGTATTTTCTGGTGTGAATTTCCCCTTCGCTATAAAAAAGAAAACAGAAAGTACCGCAACGAGAACCAGAACGGGGACAATGATGAATAAAATCTTTTTACTTCTTCTTTTTGCCTTTACTTTTTGTTCTGTAAGATCTGCTCCACATTCAGGGCAAAATTTACTCGTATTGCTTTTTAAAGCGGCACCACAATGGTTACATTTCACTTGATAAATCCCTCCTTAAACGAATTGTAATAGTATGTAATTAATCGTAACATATTCAAGTTGATTAATTATGAACCAATTTTACTGTTTAGAAGTTTTTTATCTGGGTATATATTATTAATCTCGAAAACACCTGGCACTTTCTAAAAGGGTAATAGGTAATGCTACTACACATTTTTTATTCTACAACAGGTATAAAACTTCAATTTTTCTCCTTTGAAATATTACATTTTTGTTACAATCCCGGTTTATTTTTACTTTTAAACAAAATT
The DNA here is from genome assembly GCF_052246275.1 of Oceanobacillus sp. M65. Taxonomy (NCBI): domain Bacteria; kingdom Bacillati; phylum Bacillota; class Bacilli; order Caryophanales; family Bacillaceae; genus Oceanobacillus; species Oceanobacillus sp. M65. The sequence continues at coordinate 233,117 of NZ_JBQQCJ010000002.1, forward strand.
AGATAAAAAGGATCAGGCATATGGTCTCTATACACTTCCATTAAATTACATTCTTGCTTTTTTGATTAATTATTCAAAATTATTAATTATTCAGTTAAAGACGGTTATTAAGTTAAAAACGCTTTTAATCCGAACATTACTCCTTATATTTTATAAAATTATACGTTTTTTGGATTAAATTCTCTAAAATAAGCCAGAAAATTATCTTGAATTTAAGATAATATACTAATGACAATGGGTAAATCGAACTGTTTTTGCTTATAGCTCTTAATTTCATGTTACAAATTTAGTAATATTTAGAAGTGACAAAGACGATAGTGAAATGACGGTGGTGAATGCATGAAAAAGTTACGTGTAGTCATATTGGATGATAATAAAGATTACTTGGAGTCATTATCCGCATTTATGCGGACCTCAGAAGAGACAAATCAGTTTATTGTAACGTGCTTTACGGAAGCTACTAATTTACACACATACATACATCAAGGTCAACAGATCGATATCTTATTGATTAGTACTTCTTTAGTAACAGAAAATCTTCAAGTAAATCCTGGCACAACGATTATGACGTTAGAGGATGATGAAGTTAAAGGAAAAAACGGATTGAATGCTATATATCGATATCAAAGATTAAACCAACTGATATCCTCCATGTTAGCTATTTATTATGAACACAATGAAGTAGCTGGAAAGCTTCTGAGTAGAAGTAAGCAAACAAGGGTTATTGCATCCTATTCAACAAGTGGCGGAGCTGGTAAAACAACCGTTGCAGTAAATCTAAGTAAACAGCTTGCACTTACAGATGCAAAAGTTTTCTATCTGAATCTTGAGTTATTTAATTCAACAAGCCTGTATTTTACATCTGCAGAAGATAGACCATCTTTGCAAATATTTTATTATGTAAAGGCAGAGACAGAGCAACTTCGCTCAAAATTAGAAGCATTAAAAAAATATGATCCCTATTCCATGGTTGATTACTTCGATTTGGAAATAAGTGCTGATGAGATGCTGGAAATGTCCGAAAAGGATGTAGGTACATTAGTGAACGGGATTGTAGAAACTGGTACTTACGATTACGTGGTAGTAGATCTTGACAGTTCATTGCATAAACGCAATATTGCCGTGTTGAAGGAAGCAGATCATGTCATCTGGACAATCGTGAACGATGTACAAAGTCAATTAAAACTTAAAAGCTTCTTTGCAGAGGAAGAGAAATTAGTAGGGAAAGAAAATCTTGTGAAAGATAAGACGCATGTTCTTCTAAACAAACATATAGGAACGCCTGTGCAACATATTGAAGCTGCAGAAATGAGCATTGATGGTTATCTCCCTTACATTGAAACCTGGTCTAGTATGCAGTCAAGCTCCGAGATTTTAGGAAATGAGCTATTTAATCAGGAACTACAGGCCATTATCCAGGACAAAATCATCCCAGTAAGGGAGGGTGTCGTAAGTGGAAACAGAGAAGGTAATTAAAGAACTAATCCAGCATTTACGTGAAACCCTTGATTTAATGCATTCTATCAAAAATGATGAGCTACGAGAATATGTAGAAGCCGCTGTTTTTGACTATGCAAGTGAGCACAAGTTGAAATCGAGTGAGATAAAATATCTTGTAGGTCGAATTTACAATGCATTTAGAGGCTATGATGTTCTTCAACCATTAATAGACGATAGAAGCATTACAGAGATTATGGTCAATAACCATAAAGAAGTATTTATCGAAAAAGATGGTTCTACCTCTCAGGTAGACATACAGTTTGAGAGTGAACAAAAACTGGAGGATATAATCCAGGCAATTGTTTCTAAAGTGGATCGTGTGGTTAATGAATCTTCTCCAATTGTGGATGCAAGGCTTCATGATGGATCGAGGGTGAACGTGGTCTTACCACCAATTGCATTAAAAGGCCCGGTCATGACCATTCGTAAATTCCCGGAAAAACCACTTATGATTGAGGATTTAATTGAGAAGAACTCTATCTCAAAGGAAGCATCCGAGTTTTTACGAAAGCTCGTTGTCTCGAAATACAATATTTTCATTGGTGGAGGTACCGGATCTGGTAAAACGACCTTCCTTAACGTACTATCTAACTTTATTCCACAGGATGAACGGATTATCACAATTGAGGATTCAGCAGAATTGCAAATCAAAAGTGTCCCAAACCTCGTAAGTTTGGAAACTAGAAATGCCAATACAGAAGGAAAGGGCGAAATTTCAATTAGAGATTTGATCAAATCTTCTCTAAGGATGCGTCCTGATCGGATAATTGTTGGGGAGGTCCGTGGTGCCGAGGCATTGGATATGCTTCAGGCCATGAATACAGGCCATGATGGCTCGCTTTCTACGGGTCATGCGAACTCAACGAAAGATATGCTCAGCAGACTGGAAACAATGGTGTTAAGTGGTGCATCTTTACCAGTAGAAGTTATTCGCCAGCAAATCAGCTCTTCTATCGATATTATGGTTCACCTCATGAGACTTAGGGACAATACGAGGAAAGTAGTCGCCATAAGTGAAGTGATTGGGGTAGAAAACGGTGAGGTCCTTCTCAACCCGCTTTATGAATTTGTTGAAGAAGGAGAAACGGATACAGGAAAAGTGATTGGTGAATTGCAGGCAACAGGTAATGACCTTCTGAATGAAACAAAAGCACAGTTGGCTGGAATTTCTGTTAATCAGGAAAGGCTGAGTGGGTGAATACATGACAGATATTATACTAATTCTCCTATTACTTTGTTTGGTCGGAGCCTATTTTTATACCGTTAGAAAAAGAAAAAAACAGGAAGCGGCAATACCGCTAGACAGTAAGCTAGCTGAGGCAAAAAACAAAGAATTGGAACTGCTGAAAAAAAAGCATTTCATGGAAAAACATAAAGAGAAGCAAAACAAAGAAGTAGAAGGCCATCTAGTTAATTACGCTGTTTATCGGCTTTCAGTGAAGGAATTTGTGTTTTACGCCGTTATAGCGGGGGCGTTTTTTGCCTTCGTAGGATATCTTTTTTATGAAAGTATAATCGCTGCTATTGTACTGGGTTCATTAGGGATACTCTATCCAAAAGTCCAACGGAAAACCTTATTAAACAAACGTAAAGAAAAGCTTAAGGTACAGTTCAAAGAAGCCATTGCCTCCTTGTCTTCTTCCCTAGCGGCGGGAAGATCCATCGAGAACAGTTTTCGTGAAGTGGTTACAGATCTATACTTGCTCTACCCCGATCCTAATACATTAATCATTCGCGAGTTTGAGGTTATTAACCGACGGATTGAAAACGGGGAAACGATTGAAAACGCATTGCTTGATTTTAGTAATCGTTCCGACATGGAAGATATACAGAATTTCACTAACGTTTTTATTACATGTAAACGTACTGGCGGGAACCTTGTAGAAGTAATTAGAAGAACATCAGACATTATCAGTGAAAAAATTGATATACAGCAAGAAGTTGCTGTAATGGTGGCACAGAAGAAGTTCGAGTCCCGAATTATGAGTATTGCTCCCATAGGGATGATTCTTTTACTTAAATACAGTGCAGAAGATTACTTGGCCCCCATGTATCAATGGAGTAGCAGAGGTCCGGTATTTATGACCATCTGCCTTGGATTGCTCGTTTTCTCATACTGGTATGGACAGCGAATCATGGATATTAAGGTGTGATAAGTATGGTTATTTACGCAATATTAACGTTTATTATAATCGGTATCTATTTTGGATTATCTTTAAAGGTTGGAAAGCGCTACGATGTTGTGGTAGAAAGCTTTAAGAACCAATATCCACTTTTATTTATGGCTCCCGTTTCTTTATATTTAATTGATCATTTTAAGGTCATGGAGCGATTATATAGTCAAATTGCTAAGATCCAGCAGAAAATGATTAGTCTCTATGGCAATCGTACAGCATTACAGCATACAAGAATGTATGTCGCGCAATTAATTTCCACATCGCTTGTCTGCTTATTGGGAACATTTCTTTTCACATTGCTCTCTGAAGGGGATACGACGATCTTATTTGTCGGAATTATCTTTACGGTCATGATTCCATATGCGATGGTTGCTAAACTGGCCAGTCAGGAAAAGGAAAGAAAAGAGGATATTTTGACAGAGCTTCCTGAGGTGGTAAATAAAGTTATTCTCTTAGTTAACGCAGGGGAAACGGTACAACAGGCACTTATTCGTTGTGTTACCACAACCCAAAATCCAAACTCTCCGCTTATTCGAGAATTAACAGAGACAGTAAATAAGATGGTAAGTAATGAGCCATTCCACCAGGTCCTAAATGACCTAAGTAAAAAGTGTGGTATACAAGAAATTTCTATTTTTACTACAACCATTCTATTAAACTATCGAAAAGGTGGAAATGATTTAATACTTGCACTCCGAGAGTTGTCTCATGATTTATGGGAAAAGCGGAAAAACATTTCCAAAACAAAGGGTGAGGAAGCATCATCCAAAATGGTGTTTCCCTTAATCATTATCTTTGTAGCTGTCATGATCATAGTGGGTTACCCCGCGATTACAATAATGTAATCAGGTTATATATATAAAATTTTAGGAGGAATCATAAATGAAAAAGCTTAAAAACGCTTGTAAGAAGTTTTGGAAGGATGAAGACGGTCTACAGACCTTGGAAATTATGTTGATAATTGCCGTTATTGTCGTTATTGCTTTGTTGTTTAGAGAGAACATTATGGGATGGATAAAAGAATTGTTGGAATTTGGCGACGGAGAAATACAAGATTTCAAAAGCAATGATTAAAAGCTTTTAGTACAAGAAAGGACAGCAAACTATGAAAACAGATAGTCTAAACTTTCGTAAGTTTAAAGAGAGTGAGAAGGGAAGCTTCACTATTGAAGCATCCCTTGTTTTCCCTATCCTTTTGATGCTTACGCTCTGTTTTATATTCTTTGCCCTTGTAATGTACCAGCAATCTGCCTTACATTACAGCGCCAATTCGGTAGCTGAAAAGCTTGCCTTTGTATGGAATAACAGCGACAAAGACATTAATACCGGCGAATTTGACAAATATACTTCATTTGATGGTGGAGATGGGCTCTACTGGCGTGTTACAGATGACCAGTTCCTTTCCCAGTTTGGCATTGATTTCTTTTCAAATGGAGGAGCCAGTATTCCAATTGGATCAGGAGGAGGCGATCTTCCACAGAAAAAGCTAGGAAGAGTTTCGTCTGGTATTCTACCTGCTGGCGCAACTGGGGAAGTTCGGTACGAGAACAATCTGACAGGTAGCCAGATTGTCGTCCATTTAAATAGTCCATTAAATTTCCCTGCCTATGTTACGAACTTATTTGGAATTGATCAAATTGAGGTGGAAGTAAGTCAATCTGTGGTAGACCCCACGGAATTTATTAGAACAACTGATCTTGTTATGTATGCAATTGAATCTCTGCAAGAATACTCAAATTATATTACGCAATTTATGTCTCGCAACTAGGAGGGTGACACTTGAAAGAAAAGTTCAGGGCAGCTTTTCGGCGGTTTGTTATAAAAGAAAATGGAGCTGTTTCGATTTATGTAATTATCGTTACCCTCCTGTTGTTTCTATTCAATGCTGTATTAATAGATTTTGTGCGTATTATGGTAGCAGAATACCAGGTCGACCAGGCTTCTAAATCAGCAATTCGATCCTCGTTTGCTTCTTATAATAAAGATGTACAAAATAAAGGATTATTTGTAATAAACGAAGGAGCAGAATCTCCAGACCAGATTTTTTCTAATGTTTTTGAAAAAAATCTCACTGTTGAGGAAGGCAGCTATTATAAATTCGTTGATACACGCGTAGAAAACGCTACTTTAGAAGTGAATGATCAACGGACCTTTGCCAACACAGAAATTGTAAGGCATCAAATATTAGAAGATATGAAATATACTGCCCCCATTGAATATGGAAAAATAATTGTGGATGGCATACTCCCATACACCTGTACGATGATGGAGGCAGAGATCTATGTTGATATATCAAAAGATATTAATGATTTGATTCAAGATAGAGACGAAGAAATGAAACAGGCTGTAACGCATTTGAAGAATGCTCACAGTGATATAGAATCAGTAAAAGGCAAGGTAAGGAACAATTCATCTTCTACCTATCCAAATTTAGATAATTTGAATGACGCCAAAAAACATTTTCCGGAATACATAGAGGAAGAAGACGGAAAATTTGAAAGGGATTTGGAGGACCTGTTAACCGATATCCGTAAGGAGGCAGGAGATGGAAATGCAGATCTAAAAAAAGCAAGAAAGGCTATTAGAGATGCTCAAACTATTAACCAATCAATTGAAAAAAAAATAAATGATACAAGAAAAGATGTTGAAGACAAGTACGATAATCTTTCTAATGGAAACTGTAGTCAAGGGTCTATGTCAGCAGTGGAAGATGAAATTGATAGTTTGACCCAACAAATTAACGATTACGTTATGGATAATAACTTCTTTAATACTGCACTTAATAAAACGGATGATGCAATGGAATCGGTTGATTGGGGATCTCCGGGAAATTCAGCATCACTCCACCCGTATGTTGATTATCAAATAATTCACTTTGATGAACTTTTGTTAGGGGAATCTATAGCATTCACCCCAGTAATGAACAAAATCCAGTCTCTTTATAGAAGTGCGCTTGATGACACTGAAGAAGCTCGTAAATATGCAGATGATAATTATGAAGAGACAGATACTGGAGATACGGGAGAAGAGGGTGGCCTTTCCGATGCTTTTCAGGCTTTAAATACATTGAAAGATTTAATAAATAAAGGTAATGGTTTTTTGGAAGATGCAGAAAAATATGAGACACTTCAAGGTCTAGTAAATGATTACGGATCAGCTTCAGAAAATAGTGCAGGAGATTTAGATATGGATGATCCAGAAGAAGGGGCCTCTGATGCCTTTGATATGATAGGTAGCCTATTCCATAATCTTGGAGAAATAGCAACAGATATGAGAGATCAAGCATATATAAACGAGTATATTTTAACAAGGTTTACCTCAGATGATAGCCTTGGCATAATGGAGCCTTCAAGCTATCCTGATAATTTTCTCTTTATTAATAGAGAAGTAGAATATATTCTATACGGTCAGCATTTACCAGGAGCAAATTATGTTAGTGCTTTACTAGAGCTCACTGCAACGCGATTTGCGTTTAACTTTATATCTGCGTTTACACAGAATGAAGTTAAGTTAATTCCTCACCCACTACCTAAATTTTTGGCCGCTACTGGGTGGGCCTTTAAGGAAACATTAGAAGATGTAAAGCATTTAACTAATGGAGAAGAAGTACAACTATTGAAGATAATGGGTATAAAACCATTTGATACAGACTACAAGTTTTACTTAAGGTTGTTTTTATTCCTACATCAAGATCCTGATGATCAACGAATTAACCGGATTCAGGCAGTTGTTGATGATAAAACAAATGAGGACATTATAGAGGCTCCAACTTATGCTACAGGAAAAGCAGAAGCATCCATTGATTTATGGTTTATACCAGGCGTAATAGATATGTTAGGAGCATCAGGTATTTTAGAAGGAAAAGTAAGAAATGGCAGGTATTATATCGAAGAACAGATAGATTACTCATATTAAAAATCTAACATAACTATAGGAGGAATGAGATAAATGAAACGTTTAATGTTAAGTATAATTCTAGTCTTAGCACTAGGTTTTCTATTAGTAGCCTGTAATGATGAGGGAGAACAGCAAGATGCTAATAGCAATAATGAAGAGTCTCTAGATAATGAAGATAAAAGTGAAGGTACAAACGAAAATGAAACAGATTCAGAACAGCAGGAGGAAGACAATGGTGATAGCACAAATGCCGAAGATAATAGCAATGAGGAAGAAATCTCTGCTGAGGATCAACTAGGATTGGAAATTGGTGACACTGCAGTGATAGAAAATAATTTCACCGAGTTTGAGATGACGTTGGATGCAGTTGAATTAACACAAGAAGCAGGTGAAACTCCATCAGAACAAGGGAACTATGTCATTGTTGATTTAACTGTTACAAATTTAAGTGATGAGCCGCTGACAGGTGGAGATGCATTTAGCAGTACCAGGTTAGAAACAAAAGAAAACACAAGTGGATTTACATGGTTTTACATCGAGGGTGTAGTGGAAGCGTGGGATAGCGAAATTGCACCAGGAGATACACAATCCGGAAAACTTTTATATGATGTTGAGCAAAGTGAAGAATATACGTTGACAATAGGAAAAAATCTGGAAGGGCTAACGAATCAAGTAACGTATACATTCACGCCTGAGGAAGCCAAGTAGATCGAATAAACGAAGCACTTGAGGAACTATTTAACTGAATAGTTCCCCTTAATTGCTTCTGCTTGGAGGAGCTGAAATTGCATTTTAGAAACGAGAACGGGAGTATCACTTTAGAAGCTGCACTTGTGTTACCTGTATTTATGCTTTTTATTGTATTTATGGCTTCGATAATTCGTATTTCTGTAGCGGAGATTGCCTTAAACAAATCCGTAAATGAAACTTCCAAAATTATAGCAACACATGCTTATCCTGCTACTATATTGGCAGAAGAGGCTAGTGGTTTGGTTGGAGACAAACTTTCTGGTTTGACGTTAGGAGAAGTTAGTTTAACAGATGTGGAAGATTTGGTTGGTACTTCTATTAGGGAATTTTTAGATATAGATGTATCTGGATCCAATTATTTGAACGATTTAGGAACGTCCGCCATAACACCGATTATAAAAGGAAAATTTGCCGAAAATATGAACTCTAATTCAGAGAGTATTAACAATTTAACGGTAGAAGTAGAAATGCCGAATTCGCTTAATGGTGGAGAAGGTTCTTACTTAGGAATTATAGCTAGCTATGATTTAGATTTGACCGTTCCATTTGTAGAAAAAACCATTACCATCAAGAAGCAGGCCTATGAAAGATTGTGGGTGGGAGGATATTAACAGATTTGCACTGCAATCATGACGGTAGGGGGAAGGAATTGAGGGAAATTATTCATTATCTATTATTTATATTTGTTATCGTTGCTTTTATATGGGACGTAAGGCACCAAAAAATTCCTAATTGGTTGACATTAAGTGGGATGTTATTTGGTTTAGTTTTTCATCTAATAAATGGAGCAATTGAAGGATTTTTATTTGCTATAACTGGTTTACTTGCTGCGGGAGTAATTTGCTTAATACTTTATGGATTTAAAGCTGTTGGTGCCGGGGATGTTAAATTGTTCGCAGCCATAGGGGCGTTTACTGGTATAGAAATTGTATTGTATATCTTAATGTATTCCATTGTTTTTGGAGGAATAATTGGAATGCTGTTGTTATTACTGTCAAGAACAAGTCTATACTTATCCTATAACAAACTTGTTATGAAACTAAATAAGCAACTAAAAAAAGAATGGAAACTTTTAGATAAAGAAAAGAAAATCATAACTTTTCCTTTTATGTATGCTGTCCTGCCGGCTATGATTACGGTATATTACTATACTTTTTTTTAACACTTCTACCTGTTTTATGAACTAGGTGAAAAATTCATACCTACTTAATAATCCTTTTAAAAGGAGAATTTTCATGACAGAAATAATAGATTTTTTATCTAATATCTTCTCGAAAATAATGGAATATATCGTTGTGGTCTTTTTCTGGTTAACTGATTTATTGGCCAATTTGCTTGTTTTAACTGGAATAGTCGACAAAGAAAGTAATGCAACCGTCGTAGCTATCATTATTATGGTTATCATCCTTCTTATAATATTGACTACCATTTTTGGCTCAAAGTATAAAGCTTACAGATCATAAGATGCTGGTGGTGAATAAATTACAGTAGAAGAAATCTATATCAATGATAAAACTAATTTTAAAAATTTATTCGATTAGCCAGGAGGGAAAAGAATGAGTGAAATTTATGGCCTTCGCTATGATTATTCGAATCATAACGGTCAATCAATTGTGTTCACAGAACAAAATGGTAAAAGTATTACTTCGGGAGATTTAAATGAGGTTCAACTGAAAATGATTCAGTCTAATTCAATTCCACATTTGCTTTCCCTTTCCGTAGAAAATATGGACTTAAAAACAAAGCTGTTTTACGATCTTACTTCAAAAAGTAAGCTGACATCTTATTTTCAGAAAAAGAATGCAACAATGAATGATTATTATCAAGTGTTCCTGTCTATTATATCTACTTTGGAAAGCTGTTCTTCCTATATGCTAGATCAAGAGAAATTTATCTTAAGACAGGATTTTATTTATATTGGAAAGAACCCCGGTGATATCTATATCGCCTATTTACCTGTGAAAAAACTAGACAAAGAGACCAATGTTACAGAGGATATGAAAAAACTTTTAACTGATGTTGCTGGAGAAGTAGAAGGCCTTCAAGGGAACGAATTTAAAAGCATCTTGAACTATATTAAAAACGATGGTTTTAGTGTAGGTGGTCTGAAAAAGCTTTTGTTAGAGTTAATTTCCTTACGGTCAAATGTGAACCATTCTAGCCAGGTTAGTGGATTTTCGAATGAAGCGGGAATAAATGAGATTCCGGTCCATTCATCGTCCAATACACAGCAGCCGTCCAGCAATAATGGAAGTAAAGTAACTACCTCACAAAATGAACAGTCAACCGTGACTCCAACTCAGTTTAAAACAAAAAAGAAGCTGCCAAAACTAACATCAAGAGAAAAAGTCTATATATTCTCTGGGACGTTATTAGCCTTAGCTTTAATATGGAAGTTATACGATTCAGTGACTACGCAGGCTATGCTGGGAGTAAGCAGTGGACTTTCTATTATCATTGTAGTTGCAGTTGTTACTTACATTAAATGGTGGCGCCCTGGAGTGAAGCCAATAGAAACACAAACTTCGAATCCAGTCAAAAAACAAAAAGGGAATGGCAAACAGTCACAGCCAGAGACGCAACAACCCCAGTCAAAGCCATATAGCCAACAAGCACCTGTTAGTTTCCAACAACAGGCACACTCACAGCAACCAGCATATGCAAGTCAACAGTTAGCCGCTGCAACAGCAATGGATACCACACTATTGACAACCCCATCGGATGATACGGTGTTATTGGAAGATGAAGCTAATCTATCGGCCACATCAACTGCTCCATCAAATGTAACAGCTATATTATCTAAAACTTCCCCTGATGGACAGGAGGAAACAATTGAACTGAATCGAAATAACTTTCTTATTGGTAGAAATGCAGACGCTGTAAGCTATGCGGAGGAAGCAACCGGGGTATCCCGATTACACGCAGAAATTATCCAGATTGATTCCACTTCTTATGGCATAAAGGATTTAGGGTCGAAAAACGGCTCGAAGCTAAATGGAAATACCATGGTCCCATACAAGGTGTATGCACTTCAGGAAGATGATGAAATTATGCTTGGAAAAGCCACTTATATTTTTAAATGGAGTCATTCCTCGTGAGCAGAAGATGGCAAACTGGTAAAGCTACACACAAAGGGACTAGAAAAAATAAGAATGAAGACTCCTATCTGCATCGTCATGCCATTGATAGCGAAGGAAACGAAATTGCGATGTTCGCTGTGGCAGATGGGATGGGTGGCTATGAGGTTGGAGACACCGCCAGCAAATTAGCAATATCTTTTTTTCAAAGATGGTGGGATAAGCGCATCATCAAACTATTAAAAAAGCGAGATATTATGGAACGAATTGCCCGAGAGGGTGCATCGACCATGAAACAGATAAATACTTCAATTAAAGCAACGAGTTTGCATACAGGGAAGAAGATGGGAACGACACTCTCCTTGCTCATTATGTTTAAAGGCCAATATGTTGTTCTCCATGTTGGGGATAGTAGGATTTATCAGATGAGAGGCTGGAATTACGGGTTACAGCAATATTTTCATCATGCTAACCAGGAGGACCTTACTAGTCTCCTGCAAGAACAGAGCACAGAAATTTTGGAATCAAACCCTGAACTAGTGAAGCTAACAGAGGATCATTCATGGGTGGAAAGACAAGTAAAGGATGGAATCTTAACAGATGAGGATGCCCGCAATCACCCGAAGCGAAATGTATTGACACAATGTCTTGGAATAGAGGATGAAATAAACCCGCAAATAAAAAGGGGGCAATATCAATCAAGTGATATGTTTCTTGTATGTTCGGATGGCTTTCATTCCTTGTATTCTAATGAAGAGATCTTAACTATGTTAATAAATCTGGAGAAGGAATACACAAATCTACAAATGATGTGTGAGTACTTAATAAACTTTTGTAATTTTTCCAATGCTGAAGACAACATTACACTCATGCTCATTCGGAACTTATATGTGGAGAAAACAGAAACAAAAGGAAGACGAAATTTGTTATCAATACTGGGAATGAAATGATAGTGGAGGCATGGGGTGTTAACAATGAGTAAACATAATATCTTCGTGAAGCCAGGTGACATTTTACGTGAAAAATACAAGGTAGTAGAGCACATAGCAACTGGTGGTATGTCAGAGGTGTATCGCGTACAAGACATGAACAATTCATTTCAAGAGTGGGCTGTGAAGATCTCAAATATGTCTAGTAAGCTATCGAGAAAGCTGATAGATGAGACAAAGCTATTAAGTGAACTAGATCACCCTATTTTGCCGCGTGTAGCGGACTTTTTTCAGGATGATAATTATTTCTACCTTGTGTTGGAGTATGTGGAAGGTGTATCTTTAACACAATTTCTGGAAGACGACTCTAATGAACTTAAGCTTGAGGATATTGTAAACATTGGGGTACAGCTTTGTGATGTACTATATTACTTACATACTCGCAAACCTCATACGATTATATATCGTGATCTGAAGCCAGGAAATATTTTATTAAAGAAGGATGATCAGATCAAGTTAATTGACTTCGGAATTTCTCGTAAATACCAAGAAAAACAGATGAGGGACACTGTTCAGATTGGAACAGTAGGTTTTGCAGCGCCCGAGCAATTCGAAAAAAAACAGACGGATAAACGTACAGATTTATTCTCTCTTGGAGCATTGCTTTATTATCTTTTATCTAAAGGGAAATATGTGTATATCGCACAAGAGCCAATAAAATCACTCAATTCATCTATCCCGAAAAGTCTTGAGACCTGTGTTGACCAACTTGTTGAATTGGATCCCGAAGACAGACTGCAGGATGTGAGAGAGGCGAAGATACTCTTATTAAAAGCTAGAGAAGAATGGGAACATCGAAAATCAAAGCAGTACTCAAAAAAAAATCTTTTACCATATGTAATTGGTTCTTTAGCAGTAGTTGCAACAATTATATTATTTTCTTTGTAAGGAGGCGAAAAAATGAGTGAGTTTAGTAAGCTACCATATGGTCGGATAATGGAGAACGAAGGGTTGGTTACATATCAGATTTCCAGAGAAGAGACGAACATTCAAGATGTAGAACAACTTGAAGAATTAAAACGCGATGAATCGCTGTTTTTCTCGTGCCAGCATTATCAAGTAAAGGAAGATCTTGTTACCATCTTTTATAAGAAAAAGGCTGGATATGTATGCTTGGCCCAAATTAAGACGATGGACGACAAGAAGAAGAAAAAAGTGACTGATAAACTCTTGCAAACAGAGAGCTTAGTTGGTACACAATTCAGCACTTTTCTGCATCCTGCAAACATTTATGTAAATGAGCGAGGGGATGTAAACTTTGCACATCGAAGTATCCGGTCTGTTTTACCACCTGAGGAATTTACTGAGCAAGGCTTATTAAACGAGCTAAAGCCAATATTAATAGCATTACACAGCAATCATACTTTTGAAGAAATAGTTGAAGATAAGCAGCTTTTGGTGTCAGGAAACAATAGCTTACTGAGTGCAATTAATGTAGCAACTTCTATCGACCAACTTCGAAAGCTCTTTGCCACACATGTTCCAGCTGTCTCTTCAGAAGACAAGAAAGCCCATAAAGATAGTCGCAAAACAACCGAAGTGCAACAACCAAAAAAGATAAAACTATCCCTTATGTCAGGTGTGCTAATTGGTGTTTTAATTGGCATGCTCGGGTTGTACCTTATTAAAGTGGTACCTTTGGCAGATTCAGCCAGCGCTCTTGAAAGTGAAATGAGTGAGCAAGAGAATAGTTTAACGGAAGAAAATCAGGAGCTTCAAGAGCAGGTAGATCAAAACCAACTTATTATAAAAGGATATCAAGAGGCAATGGCAGGCAATACTGAAGCAGCGATTACCAACTTGGAGAAAGTTAATAGTCCTGACAAAAATGCTGAGCAAACGTTAATCCAGCAGTATATCAAGTTGAATACGGTAGATAGTTTGAAAAAAGCTGCTGGAATGGGTGAAGCCTATCAAGCTGAAGTCGTGGAAAAATTAGCTCAGCTTGAAAGTGATGAAGCAAATGACGTCATTCTATCACTAACGTCCAATGCACCAGAAGTATTAATTGAACAAGCATGGCTAGAGAAAGATTATGAAACAGTATTAGAAGTATATAAGCAAATTTCCGACAATGGTCATGCTAAACTCTTAGCAGCTAATAGCTATCTTGAGCTTGATAACAATAAAGAAGCAATGAAGTTAGGAAAAGAGCTTAAAAACAAACAGGTACAAATTGGTAGCTTAGAAATAGAAAAGAAAAAAGCAGAAGATAACAAAGATATGGACAAAGAAGAAAAAGAAGAGAAATTGGATGAATTAAATAAAAAGATAAAAGAATTGAAGGATTAATAGCATATGCTGTGTAGGTTAGTTGAAACTATACAGCATTTTTTCTTAATTGAGACTAGTAGACAAAATTGAAGTATACTAAAAAAAATTTTAGTAAAGAGGTGGTAATAATGAAAAGTAAACTAACGAGTTTTTTAATAATTGTAAGTAGTATATTGATATTGGGTGCCTGTGCAAATGAAGAGGATACGAAAGCCAATGCGGATGAGCAAAATTTAAATGAAACGATCGAAGGAAATAGTAATAAAGGTGAGGATTCTTCAGATAACGATGCGAGTGAAGCTAGTACTGAAGATAACAATAAGTCAGAGGAGGATTCTGAGGAGTCCGAAGAAAACTTAAGTGATGTAGTTCTTGATAATCAGAGCGATTCAGTTGAAATTAGGGAAACAACAGCAGGTTTTGGAATTGAAACACCAGACCAGATAGGACTTAAAGTAGGTGACACAGGGTATTTTGATGACACGATGGGTACTTTTGAGGTGACAGTAAATTCTGCAGAGTTATTAGACGAATTAGATGGAGAGGAATCTCAAGCAGATCATTTCTTTTTAATGAATATAACAATTAAGAACACTGGAGAAGAAACATGGAATGCACAAGATTTTCTATACGGTCTTAGAGTGACAGATGATTTAGAGATGACTGGTTATGGTGATTATGCAGAGAGTTTTGATAGTGTGGAACAGATGACTGATGATATTGCACCAAATGAGGAGTCTACAGGTCAATTTGTAACAGAGGTCTATGATGGAGATACGTATTACTTTAAAATGCGATCAGGTATAACAGAAGGCTCAGGAGAGAGTAACAACGTTGTTTGGGAAATTGCAAAAGAGGAATTACAGTAATTGATTTTGTAAGTTTAACACACTCTAGATAGTTAGTTTAGACTATTTAGAGTGTGTTTTATTATGTGGTTTAAAGTGAAGTGTTTAAATTAATGGTATTGGGGTTGTTATTTTCAAATTTTTGTAAATTAGTTAAAGGGGTATTGGGTCGTTAATAGTGAAAATTGCAATTAAGAGAAGTCAGTATGAGAATGAGACATTTATATTTTAAAGGTAACTATTATTTCACTAAAAAAAGTTGGCAATATTGCTGCGGAGACCAGTAACCAGGTTATCTGGACTATTCATGCAGAAGAAGCAAAGTAGAACCCATACTATTGGAAGTGTAATAAAACACGAATGAAAATTATTGTAATATCCCTATCATATTATTCTATCTTAAAAATATGATACTATAGTAGAGTAAACATAGGGAGGGAAAGCCGTGAGTGATTTTGACAAAGATTCGAGAGTTGATAAATTTGAAAAAAGAAGGAAGAATACAAAATCCATTACTGTTTTAATGATAGGAGGTTCTCTTCTTGTTATAGTTTTGCTTGGTATGTGGATTTTTGGTGGTGGTGACGAGCAAACGTCAGAAGAAGAATCTACCAATACGGAATCAACAAATGAATCAAATAATAACGACACTGAAGAATCAAATGAAGAGCAAGCCGAAACGGGTGAAAACAACTCCTCTAATTCAGATGAACAAGCAAACGAAGCCAACGAAGATGAATCAGATGCTGAAACGGATGAAGAAGAGAATCAGTCTGCAGAAGATATTGAAACAGAACAGGTTGAACCTTCTGGAGATAATGTAAAAGAAGCTTACACTGGAAATTGGGAACCAGTTGGAACAGACCAAGAGGGGCCTCATACTACAAACTATGATAGTGGCTCGCAGGATAGACAGGAAATAGCAAGGGGTGTTGAGCTAGCCACAGGACTTAATGCTAGTACGATGACTACACATTGGGTCGGAAATGGTGGAGATCAAAAAGTAGAAGCTACTGTTTCTAACGAAAGTCAATCAGAAATTTACCGTGTCTATTTATCATGGGTGGAAAATGAAGGCTGGCAGCCAACCAAAGTAGAAGTCTTAAATTCAGTACCTAATAACAACTAATCGCACAAATTGGAGGCATAATCATGACAATAGGTATTATAGGAGCAATGGATGAAGAAGTTGCATTACTTGTACAAAATGTATCAAACCAAAGTGAGGAAACCATCGCCGGATGTAAATTTGTAAAAGGACAAATAAACGGAAAAGAAGTTGTCATTCTTCAATCTGGTATAGGAAAAGTGAACGCAGCAATGGCGACGACCATTATGCATGAAAGATACGAACCCTCGCATATCATCAACACAGGTTCCGCAGGTGGATTTGCTGAAAAAATGGAAGTAGGCGATGTTGTTATTTCCACTCAGGTGGTACATCATGACGTTGATGTAACGGCTTTCCAATATGCATATGGCCAGGTGCCTGGCATGCCGGCTATGTATGATGCCGATACAGATCTTGTATTAAAAACAATCTCTTCAGTAAAAGAAATGGGCTTAAGTTATCAAGAAGGAATCATTGCAACAGGTGATTCCTTCATGCAGGATCCAGAACGAGTAGCGTTCGTTAGAGAGAAATTTCCTGAGATGATCGCAGCAGAAATGGAAGCAGCTGCAATCGCACAGGTTTGCCATCAATACGGAAAGCCATTTGTTGTTATTCGTGCTCTTTCAGATATTGCTGGCAAAGAATCATCTGTTTCCTTTGACCAGTTTCTTGAGAAAGCAGCAAAAAATGCAGCTACTCTAATTATGACCATGCTCAAAAGTATGTAATATGTCCATTATTTACCTTCCAAAAATATGCATAATTTATGTTATGATGCGTTATAGAGGAGGGGACGTATTGGATAAACAAAAGAAATTAGAGTTGAAATGGAAAGATTATCAGCGTTTTACTGCAGTTCTACTAATATTAAGCAGTTACCTATATATGGGTGCCATCATTAATACGTTTATGAAACCCTCAGGCAATGGGGATATACTATTTGTATTGTCACTTGCTGGTATTGTAACGGGAATAATTTTAGCGGTTAAGCAGCTTAATATAAAGAAAGAAATAGAGAATGAGCGCTGATTCAAATCAGCGCTCATTTTTTAACTTCTACGTTCTTTACGGTAATATTCATGAAACACTTTCATGAGGGCCCGTTTTTCAATACGTGATACATAACTTCTTGATATATTCAGCATCTTGGCAATTTCTCTTTGGGTCATTTCTTTATGGTCATTTAAGCCATAACGGTAGATAATGACTTCCTTTTCCCGTTTATCCAAAATTGTAAAGTATTCCTGCATCTTGGCAATTTCCATATTTAACTGGATGTATTCGATAATATTATCGTTTTCAGCCTCTAGAATATCAATAAGGCTGATTTCATTTCCTTCTTTATCCTGCCCGATCGGATCATGGAGGGAAACATCTTTTTTTACTTTCTTTAATGCTCGTAAATGCATTAAAATTTCATTTTCAATACAACGGGCTGCATATGTCGCAAGCTTTGTGCCTTTATCAACAGAAAAACTCTCCACGCCTTTGATTAAACCAATGGTACCTATGGAAATCAAATCTTCTACATCTTCACCTGTATTCTCAAACTTTTTAACGATGTGTGCTACTAAGCGTAAATTATGCTCGATAAGCTTGTTACGAGCAGTCTCACTTCCTTCTTTCATTTCTTTCAAATATTTTATCTCATCTTCTGGGGGGAGTGGCTGGGGGAAGGCATGGTTTTTAACATATGAGACAAAGAAAAGGGTTTCTTTTATTAGAAGAGCAAGCACGCTTAATATTCCGGACAAATATATCCACCTCCTAAAAGTGCCGGCTGGGCTATTGCCTATAATTCGATTTTATGTAGATAAGGGGCTTTTCGTGTCTGTCCTTCTAAAGATAATTAGAAAAACTCGCATTCGCTCGTCTATTAGAGAATGTGTACGTTTTTCTTATACTTGGGACTTCAAAATTTTAACTACGTCGACATTGCTTCCTAGCTGAAATTTTATACTTTTCTAACGTGTAAAAAAAGCACTTCCCGAAAGAAGTACTTGGTATTTCATTTATTATATTTTCGGTTTAAGCACTCTGTTACTACCGTTTCATCACTATGGGGTTGTTTTGTGTTCCCTGTGATTTGATAATGCTCTTTACCTTTCCCCGCAATGATTAGGATGTCACCAGGTTCGCTTATCTCTACTGCATGTTCGATAGCCTCTTTACGATCGGCAATCATACCATAATTCTCGTGTTGCATTCCTTGTTCCATATCTTGAAGGATACTTGTAGCATCTTCGTTCCGTAAATCATTAATAGTTAAAATGACGATGTCTGCAGTGGATGCTTCTTTGGCCATAAGTGGCCGTTTTTCTTTATCTCGGTCGCCGCCTGTTCCAGCTACATAGATGAGGCGATTTCGTTTAAATGTTGAAACGGATGTAATGGAACTTCGGATAGCATCAGGAGTATGCGCATAATCGATAAAAACTTTAAGCGGCGCATTGTGCTTTACTTTCTCCATTCTTCCCTCAATTGGATTAATCGACTTGAGAAGATTCACGGTTGCTGACACCTGGATGCCTTTGACGAATAAAGTAGATAACGCTGCGAGAACATTATAAACATTAAACTCTCCAAGTAATCTAGTCTCTACAGGATAATCTCCTTCAGGGCTTTGGAGGGTAAACAAAGTCTTATCCTCAAAATATTGGATTTGTTTGGCTTGAAAATCGGCTTCTTCTGAAATTCCATATGTTAGGACCTCAGCAGGTGACATGTTTTCATAAATTTTTGACCAGGCATCGTCTTTATTTAGGATGGCATATTTACGTTTTGTTGCATCATTACCTAATTGGGCAAATAATAAGCCTTTGATATATCCATACTGTTCCATACTTTGATGATAATCAAGATGGTCTTGAGTTAGGTTGGTAAAGATAGCTATATTAAAATCAATGCCCCATACTCGGCCCTGCGCTAGCCCATGTGAAGACACTTCCATAACTACATCTTCGACTCCAAGATCCTCTGCCTCTTTTAACAATTTCTGATTCCCTAACACATCACAGGTCGTATTGTCCGTATGTTTGACTCCACCATTAATTGTAATTCCGTTTGTTCCAGCTAGAGCCGTTTTACGCCCAGAATGTTCAAGTAACTTATTTATAAGTGTTGATACACTTGTTTTACCATTTGTTCCAGTAACCCCGATAATATCCATATCTATAGAGGGGTAGGAATAAAATCTATTTGCGAGATGAGCAAGTGCTTTAGTAGTATTTGGTACGATAACGAGTGCTGTGTTGGGTAAATCCATGTCAGGTTTCTCTTCCGCTACTATAATAGTTGCACCACGATCAATAGCATCTTTTATGAAGTGGTGGCCGTCAACGGTATACCCCTTTATGCAAACGAACATCGAACCCTCTTCCACTTTTCTTGAATCTTGCTGAATTGATTGGATGTTTTGCGGAAGGGGACCAACTATTTGTTTGACATGGAGACATTCTAGTAAGTTTTCTGTATTCATTGACCGTCACCTCTAATTCTTCTTATTACTTATTTTATCCGTATGTAACATATTCTATTTATTTATATTTACTGAATTGATACCTTGTATTTTTTTAAGAAAAAAAGCAACTAGTTATAGTCGCTTTTAACTTTTATCTGATGATTGTTGCTTGATATACGCATCCTTCGCTTCCTGATATGCATCTCCGCGATTTTTCAGGACTGGTTTTACCCCATTGGCATGTGCGGCTCTTCCGATCATATGGGCCGACACTGGTGCCGTTAAAAGAATAAATACGATTGCGAGTAATAATTTACCACTCACAATGGAGTGCGCAGCGTAGAGATATAAGAACGCTGCGATTAATATAAAAGCAACGCCTAAAGTGGAGGCTTTGGTAGCAGTATGCAGCCTCGTATAAACATCTGGAAATCGCACAATCCCTATGGAGGAAGACAGGATGAAGAAGGTACCTGCCAACAGGGAGATAATAACAAGAATGTTAATGATAATATTAATCAACGTCTCTATCAATGATAACACCCTTTTCTAAATATTTTGCAATGGAAAGTGTTCCAAGGAATGCAAGAATTCCAACCAATAAAATAACATCATTTAGTTTGGATGTTACCAGATAGACTGCCATGATACCGGCTAAGGCCATAATGTTAATTCCTATTGCATCTAGCGCAACAGCACGGTCCGGTTGGGTTGGACCGACAATGACCTGATAGAGAAGCAATAGAAGTGAAATAGCTATACCTGCAAAACTGATGGTGACAGCTATGTCTAGAATATTTTCGGTCATGGATAAAACCTCCGTCATCTTGACACCTCCAGAATTGCTTTCTCAAATGTATTTTTAATTGAAGAAATGGCTTCCTCACTGTCTTGTATGTGCATTGCATGGATAAATATTTTCGTGTTATCACGAGAAATAGCTACGGATAGGGTACCAGGCGTTAAGGAAATTAGATTTGCTAGCAACGTAATTTCCCAATTGCTTTTCACATCAATTGGCAATGCAAAAATACCTGGCTCAAAGTCCTGCTTCGGTTTGTATACAAGTTTTACAATTTCCCAGTTTGAAGATAACAATTCTTTTATAAAGAGGAGGAGCAAAGCTCCAATCTTATATATTCGCCTCAAATAAAAGGTATCAGGAACAAAACGGCGCAGAAGGAAAAGCAAAAGTATACCTAACAAGTAACCAGCAATAAAGCTGGGAGCAGAATACGATTCACTTAAGAACATCCATAGAAATGCGATGATTAAATTTATAACAATCTGAAATGCCATTAGTTCACTACTCCTTTAACACAGAATCAATATAAATTTGCGGATCCATCAGGTATGCAGCTATTGAGTCTGCAATAGGGTAGAAATATTCAGCTCCGACTCCCATTATGACTGAAAGAGCGAGCAAGAATACAATTGGGGCTACCATCCCTTTGGTAGATTTTTTCTCTATTGGGCCCATTGCATCTTTGTCACCCCAGAAAGCATGGATGAAAATTTTTGCAACAGAATATAGGATAAGTAGACTTGTTAGAAGTCCAATAAGGATGATAATTATATGCTCACCCTCAAACGCTCCTTGTAATAATAGAAGCTTTCCAATAAAACCACTAAACGGTGGAATACCGGCTAGCACAAACGCTGCAATAAATAAGAGCCAACCTAGTAGGGGATAGGTATGAATAAGCCCTCCCATTTTCTTTAAGTCAGATGTACCTGCCACATAGGCGATAACACCAACAAGTAAAAATAATGCTGATTTAATAATCATATCATGTACTAAATAATAGATGGACCCACTTATAGCAGTCTCGTTCATAACTCCTATCCCAAGGAGTATGAACCCAATTGCTGGAATTATATTGTATGCAATAATTAGCTTAATATTGGAAGTTGAGAGAGCTCCGATTATACCGAAGACCATCGACAATCCTGCAAACCAGATAAAAACTTCGTGAGTTAAGTCCACTCGATGGACGAAAATTAGTGTGAAAACACGGAAGATCGAATAAATACCTACTTTTGTTAACAGGGCACCGAATAAAGCAGAAATCACTGGATTCGGAACGACATATGATTTTGGAAGCCAGTAGTAAAGGGGGAATAAAGCCGCCTTTGTAGCAAAAACAAAGAATAGTAGGATACCTACAGTTGTTAATATTCCTTGTTGATCTGCTTCTTGAACGCGCTGCGCTATTTGCGCCATATTAACTGTCCCAACTGCACCATACACGAAGGCCACTGCCGTAACGAAAAGCATGGAGGAAAATAAGTTAATAAGTAAGTACTTTAGTGATTCCCTTAATTGTACTTTGTCACCACCAAGTACAATAAGTGCATAGGAAGCCATTAACAATACTTCAAAGAATACAAATAGGTTAAATAAATCCCCAGTAATGAAAGCCCCTGAGACACCCGTGATTAAGAAAAAGAAAAAGGGATAAAAATAGTAATTTTCTTTTTCTCCAAGCCCGGAAGAAGGGGCGTAAAAAGCACAGGCAACTGCAATGACGTTCGTAGTCATCACAAGGACAGCTGCAAGGGAATCCATTACTAGGACAATGCCGTACGGTGCTACCCAGTCACCTGTCTCCAGTATAATCGTACCATTCTTTAAAACTTCCCACACAATGTATCCACTTAAACCAAGCCCAATTAGAGAAAAAACTTTTGTTAAGGTACGGGAAACGTTCACTTTAGAATTGAAAAATATTAACACAATGGCTGCCACGAGTGGCAGGATGATTGGTAGAACTGCTAAATTACTCATTTGCCTTACCCCTTAATTGTTCCATATTATCTGTTTTATTTTCCTGTGTCGTCCGGTATGCCAGTACGAGAAGCAGACTGGTCACACCAAAGCTGATTACAATGGAAGTTAAAATTAATGCTTGGGGAAGGGGATCCGTATAGTCGGATACCCCATCCGTGAGAATCGGGGGCTGCCCTGTTTTTAGCTTTCCCATTGTTAAAATGAACAGATGGGCACCATGTGATAGAAGAGCAGTCCCGATTACAATTCGTAGTAATTGTTTTTGCAGTAAATTGTAAATAGCCGTTGCAAATAATATACCTGATAAGATAAGGATGATTATTTCCATTATTCTGCCCCCTTGTTTTTCTTAAGTTTAATGAGGCTAAAGATGGCGAGTGCAGCAATACCGAGAACTGCTATTTCGAATAGGGTATCCAGCCCACGCATATCGACTAGGATAACGTTCACGACATTATCTCCGCCTCCTAGTTTGTAGGAGGTTTTTAGGAAGTAATCCGAAATGGAGTCAAACCAGTTCGTGCTATAGGCAGATATACCAATTAAAGTCATCATGGCACCAAACCCAATTGCCAATACAGCATTTAGCGTTTTGGACCCACTTGAATCGTCTGTTTTTCTTAACTTCGGCAAATGGTAAAAGCATAGAATAAACAATGCTACTGTTATGGTTTCTACAACAAACTGTGTTAGTGCTATATCCGGTGCTCGGTAGATAACAAATAGTAGAGCAACCCCATAACCAACCACTCCTAGTATAAGAAGAGCAGCCATATTATGTTTTGTAAATATCGTTGCGATGGCAGCCACTACCATGATAATGACAATAGACACTTCAATAATGGTAATGTCAGCAAGGTTATTTGAGCTAATCGTAAATCCATCTGTTAGCAACATAAAGCCGGTTGTCACGATAATCATCGTGGCGAGAATCAAGGACATGTACAGTTTTAATGAACCAGTCATATATGAATTCGTAATACCTGCAGAGTAGGTATCCAGCTTGTTAACAAGACCGTCATAAACTCGGTTAAAACTTAACTTGCCAGGTAGAACTTTGTACACACCACTCCACTTTTTCCGTGTTAAGAACAACACGATTCCAAGAGCAACAACGATTAGGGACATATGAAGTGGGGTGAAATCCCAACCGTGCCAGAAACCAATTTTATGGTATTCTGCATTACTGTTAACCGCTTCTGCAGCATGTTGAATGAAAGGTGCATTAACCATGTTAGGAAATAATCCAATTAAAATTACACCAAGGACGAGAATAATGGGTGATAGTAACATTCCAACAGGTGCTTCATGTGGTTTCTTCGGTAATTGATTAAGCTTTTTAGGTCCTGTGAAAACACCAAAAAAGAAATACATAGAGTATACAAAGGTGAAGATACTTCCAAGAATAGCTAAATAAGGAATTAGCTCAGTTAATAAGGAAGCACTCTCCAAATCCAAGGTAGCTTCAAAGAATAATTCTTTACTATAAAAACCATTCAGGAATGGGAACGGAACACCTGCCATAGAAAATGTTCCAAATATAGCCAATGTTGCAGAGATAGGAAGAAGTGTAAACAATCCACCTAATTTTCTAATATCCCTTGTGCCTGTTTCATGATCGATAATTCCTGCAATCATAAAGAGGCTTCCCTTAAACGTGGCATGGTTTAAAATATGGAAGACAGCAGCAAAGACCGCCGCAGTTGTACCAAATCCTAGCATTGCCATGATCATACCTAGCTGACTGATGGTTGAAAATGCAAGGATTGCTTTTAGGTCTGTCTGTCTCACTGCCATGTATGAGCCCCAGCAAAGTGTTACGATTCCAACGAGACTAACTGTAATAAAGAAACCTTCATAACCAGAGAATATTGGAGAAAATCTTGCTATCAGGAAGATTCCTGCTTTAACCATGGTAGCCGAGTGAAGATAGGCACTAACCGGAGTAGGTGCTTCCATAGCGTCTGGTAGCCAGATGTGAAATGGAAACTGAGCGGATTTAGTAAAAGCTCCAAGCAGAATTAATGCAAGAATTAATGGAAGATAATCACTTGAAAGTATGACATCTGTTTGGCTGATCATCTCTTGAATACTTGTTGTGCCTGTTATAACGGAGAGCAGAATGAAACCGCCGAACATGCTCAAACCACCAAAAATGGTAATTAGCATTGATTTTAATGCGCCATATCTCGATCTTTCTTTAAAATGCCAATAACCAATTAGCAGGAATGAAGAAATAGATGTTAACTCCCAGAAAGTATATAAGACAAATACATTATCTGAAAGAACAACTCCAAACATTGCCGTCATAAAGAGCAATAAGTAAACGTAAAAATGGCCTAGTCGTTCTTGTTTATCCAAATAGAAGATGGAATAAAGGACAACAAGTGATCCTATCCCGCTTATCAATAGAACAAATAATAAGCTCAACCCATCAAGATAGAAATCCAAATTAATTCCTAGAGAGGGGATCCAATTGTAGGTTTGTCGAATAGGTGTAAAGTCTTTTCCTAAAAATCTAATAAAATACAGAAAGATAAAGAATGGCACAAAGAAAGTGAATATCCCAGTATGTATCTTATTTTTAGCCTTGCTGAGTGTGGGAATAAAACAAGCAACAAGAAGTGGTATTAATACAGCAAATATCATCTAACGGTATTCCTCCTTATAAAATCTTAGTTGTATCTCTATGTGTAAATCCTCTGCTCTTCCATTGAGTAATTGGTTTTAATTCAAAATCTACTAGACCCTTATATTTTCTCCAAACACATTTTTAATACAAAAACGATGGTCTGCTGTAGGCTATGTAGGTTCCAATATTCAAGGATTAGTTTAACACAATATAAATTTAAGAAAAAT
The DNA here is from genome assembly GCF_052246275.1 of Oceanobacillus sp. M65. Classification (NCBI taxonomy): domain Bacteria; kingdom Bacillati; phylum Bacillota; class Bacilli; order Caryophanales; family Bacillaceae; genus Oceanobacillus; species Oceanobacillus sp. M65. Next base: position 258,853 of record NZ_JBQQCJ010000002.1, read on the forward strand.
AAATAACCCCTGTTATTTCGCAAAATAATAGGGGTTAACGCGTTTCTTCATATTTAAATATAAAATTTTTTAGACAGGTCTTTTTTCTGTGATTTTATGGGACAATCTCCTTCTGTGAATTTCCTCTTCAATTAAGTTTAGAAAGTCAGGGCTCAAATTTAATTCATTTGCTGTGTAATAAGATTCAATTAATAGTTCATCTGACAAATGTTCCATCAACTCAGCCCTCCTAAAGTTTGTAATTTTCCCAATTAGGTTATTAATAACTTACCACTTTATATATGGCAGGACAAGGCGAAAGTTATCTACAAACCCTTGTAGATAAGGTGTGTATAATTACTTTTTTATATCGACAAATGTTGTTACAACAACTTTTCTTATGTTAGTAAAGTTATCCACAATTGCGGATTTTAGGGATATTTGTCGAACGATTCTTGGAATATTTATAGCTATCTACAAGATTCAACACAGTTACGTTTCGTTTTTATAATGATAGAAAGACGATTTATGCAAAATTCCATGAAATTCCCCTAAAGAACTTTTTCTTTTAATTCACACTGCATTCTATGCCCAAGTGGTGAGATGAAAAGGGGATCTAACTCCAAGTAATTGTCCGATCCTGTCCAATCCCCTTTTTGGTCATACCCTCCTAGTATTACCAAGCAACCAAAAGAAATCCCCCACAGATTGAAGTTTTACATTATGGAATGTTATTATAGAATGGTTTATAATGGTGATTCGTATGAAGTTCGAACTGATGATTGAGAATATGAGGTGTGAAGGTTGTTAAAAAAGTTTTTGCCGAACGAACATGTGAAAAGCGTTTTTGATATTAATCCAGAAGTTTTAAAAAGCAAAGGTATTAAAGGTATTATTACAGATCTCGACAACACGCTAGTTGCTTGGGATGTGAAGGATGCTACTCCGGAAGTAATCGAATGGTTCAAACAAATGAAAGAAAATGACATTAAAGTAACGATTATTTCAAACAATAAGCAGGAGCGAGTCAAAGTATTTTCTGAGCCATTGGAAACGCCATTCGTTTTTAGTGCAAGAAAGCCTTTGAGCAAAGCCTTTAAGTCGGTAGCAAAACAAATGGGAATGAAGAAAGAAGAAATTGTAGTGATTGGCGATCAGTTGCTAACAGATGTTTTAGGTGGGAACTTTGCTGGTTTCTATACCATTTTAGTTGTACCGATAGTTCAAACAGATGGAAAAATAACGAAGATCAACCGGAAGATTGAACGAAGAATATTACATTATATGAGGAAAAAAGGAAAAATCACCTGGGAGGAATAGGGATGGAAGAATTATATTGTCAAGGTTGTGGTGTCCTTATTCAAACGTCAGACCCACAAGCGCCTGGTTACACACCAGCATCTTCATTGGAAAAGGAGAACATACTCTGTAAACGTTGCTTTCGATTGAAGCATTATAATGAAATTCAGGACGTAGCCATTACAGACGATGATTTTTTGAAGATGGTTAGTTCGATTAGAAGTGCGAATGGGCTGGTAGTACATGTTGTAGATATATTTGATGTGCATGGCAGCCTGATTAAAAGTCTACCAAGAATTGTAGGAGATAATCCCATTGTATTGGTCGGTAATAAGGTAGATCTGCTGCCTAAATCAACAAACAAGCGAAAATTGGAACAATGGCTTCGGTCCTCGGCCAAGGATGCTGGTATTAATGTCAAGGAAGTTTGCTTAATTTCCTCAACAAATGGATACGGTATGAAGCACCTGACTGAAGTTATTGAGGAACAACGTAAAAACCGAGATGTATATATAGTAGGGACGACAAACGTTGGGAAATCCACGTTTATAAATCGCTTGATTAAACAATCGACCGGGTATGGAGAAGTAATTACCACTTCTTATTTCCCTGGCACAACCCTTGGATTCATTGAGATTCCTCTTGATGATGAAACATCATTAATCGACACACCTGGTATTGTAAACAGGCAGCAAATTGCCCATTATGTATCTGAACAAGACTTAAAGCTTATTACACCGAACAAGGAAATTAAGCCAAGAGTGTATCAATTGAACAGTGGGCAAACTCTTTACTTTGGTGGATTGGCAAGATTAGACTTCGTGAAAGGGAAACGAACTTCCTTTGTATGTTATTTCTCTAATCAAGTTCCTATACACCGAACAAAATTAGAAAATGCAGATGAATTATATGAACAACATATTGGGGAGCTACTATCACCACCTGATCAAAAGACATTAGAGGTTCTACCAGAACTAAAAGAGAATGCTTTCCGGCTAACAGGTGGGGAAAAGACGGATATCGTATTTCCTGGCCTGGGTTGGGTAAGTGTGATCGCAGAAGATGTAACAGTTGCGGCTCACAGTCCAAAAGAGGTTTCCGCCTCTATTAGAAAATCATTATTATAGGGGGGGAGCTTATGGTCTATCGTCTTGGGTTAATTGGATATCCGATTGAACATTCTCTTTCTCCATGGATTCATGAGTCCTTTATGAATCAAGTTAGAGTAAATGGTAGCTATAGACGGATAGAAATTTCGCCTGATAAGAACTTTCAGGAAGAGATTTCCATGCTAAAACAGGAAAATTTAAAAGGCTTTAATATTACAGTCCCTTATAAGCAGAAGATTCTTCCCTTTTTAGACCAGGTCGATCCCGGAGCAGCTGATATTGGTGCTGTTAATACAATTTGTGTTGAGGATGGGCAATGGATAGGATATAACACAGATGGCATGGGTTATTTACGGTCGCTTGTAGAAGAATATCCAGAAATAATAAAACAGGATAATGTACATGTTTTACTACTTGGTGCAGGTGGTGCTTGTAGGGGAATCTATCATGCTTTTGTGAATGCAGGTTTTAAAAACGTCGATATTGCAAATCGGACAATAGAAAAGGCAGAGGAAATTGCACTTCTTCAAGGTGAGGGAACCGTGACAGAAGTGTTCACATTAGAAGAGGCAGCAAGACTAACTGGACGGTACGATCTCATTATCCAGACCTCTTCAGTGGGTATGAAACCAGAAACGGATACATCAATTATTCCATTAAACCAAATAAAAAAGGGCGCAATCGTAAGCGATATCGTTTACCAACCGATTAAGACTGCTTTTTTACAGCAGGCTGATGATCTTGGAGCAAAGCTCCACTACGGGCATACCATGTTATTGTACCAGGCACAGTATGCTTTTGAAATTTGGACAGGCAAGCGCGTACCTATTGGTGAGATGGATAGTGAATTAAAAACAATATTGGAAGGATGATACGATGTTAACAGGTAAGCAGAAACGATTTTTGCGAGCTGAAGCAAATCAGCTTAAGCCTATTTTCCAAGTAGGAAAAGATGGGGTAAATGACAACATGATAGAGCAAATAGGAGATGCACTCGAGAAGAGGGAATTACTTAAGGTAAGTATTTTACAAAATTGCCTTGAGGATAAGCATACTGTTGCGGAAAAACTAGCAGAGGGAACGGGAGCGGAAATTGCTCAAATAATTGGAAACAATATTGTGCTTTACCGCGAGTCTGAAGAGAACAAACAGCTTTTACTTCCCTAAAGAAGGGGTGTTTAATATGAAGAAAGTAGGTATCCTAGGTGGCACGTTTGATCCTCCGCATCTCGGTCATCTCATGATTGCTGAGGAAGCGCGTGAAAAACTTGAATTAGAGGAAGTTTGGTTTATTCCTTCCTTTACTCCGCCACATAAAGCGGATCTAGGTACAACTGCAGAAGATCGTATGAAAATGGTTAATTGTGCAATTAGTAATAATCCCTTTTTTAAGCTGAATACAATAGAAATAGATAGGACGGGAAAATCCTATACGATTGATACCATCAAGCGTTTAAAGGAAATGCACCCTGATCATGACTTCTATTTTATTATCGGCGCAGATATGGTGGAATATTTGCCGAAATGGTATCAAATTGAAGAGTTAGTTAACTTAGTACAATTTGTAGGGGTTAAAAGAGCAGGATCGACATTAGACACGGATTACCCTGTAATAATCGTTGATATTCCTAGTGTTGACATTTCTTCAACAGATTTGAGGCAAAGGGTAAAATTAAATCAACAAATCACTTATCTAACCACAGAACGTGTGCAAGCGTATATTAAGGAGAATTATTTATATGGAAATTAGTAAGGCGAAGGAGCTTGTAGAGCCTCACCTAACAGAGGCAAGGTTTGACCATTCACTTCGGGTAGCAGAAACAGCGCGCTATCTAGTTGATCTCTATGGTGGGTCAAAGGAAAAGGCGGAGTTAGCAGGAATTTTACACGATTATGCTAAGTATCGTCCTTTAAAAGAAATGGAACAGCAAATCAAAGCATTTAACTTGCCTAACGATTTATTGGACTTTCATTCTGAGCTATGGCATGCACCAATTGGAGCAATTTTGGTTGAAGAGGAATGTGGCCTAAAAGACGAAGATATTAAGGGCGCTATCAAATACCATACAACTGGAAGAGCCAATATGACGAAGTTAGAAAAGATTATTTTTTTGGCTGACTATATTGAACCAGGAAGAAGCTTTCCTGGCATAGAAGAAGTTAGAGAGTCGGCGAAAACAAATTTGGAGCATGCCTGCTGGCTAGCAGTTCGAAATACAATACAATATTTAATAAGAAAAAATGCTAAAATCTACCCGGATACATTCCATGCTTACAATGATTTAAGCAGTCACATAAACGGAGGTAATGAATGAATGGAAAATAAGGAAATTGTAAAATTAGCAGCAAAGGCTTGTGATGACAAGCGTGCAGAAGATATTACGGCACTTGATATGAATGAGGTGTCATTAGTTGCAGATTACTTTTTAATTTGCCATGCAAACACAGAAAGACAGGTTCAGGCAATAGCGCGAGGTATTAAAGAAGCGATGGATGAGGCAGGTGTAGCTGTTAGTCGAATTGAAGGCCTAGAACAATCCAGATGGGTTCTTGTTGATTTAGGTGACGTTGTATGTCATGTGTTCCATAGAGAAGAGCGTGTTTATTATAATCTTGAAAGACTCTGGGGAGACGCAGAACGCCTTCAGTTTGATCATGAGGGCTAGATAGATGGCCTATAAACAGATGGCTAACGTATACGACCGCCTCATGGAGAGTGCACCGTATGATGCCTGGCTTGAATTTACGCAATACATCTTTAAAGAATATGGAAAATCCGTACAAAAAATCGCTGATTTAGGTTGTGGCACTGGTGAGATAACCAAACGACTTGCGATGGAGGACTATCAGGTGATAGGTGTTGATTATTCCTCTGACATGCTAGCATATGCGGAACAAAAGTGTAGTAATGCAGGCCTTAAAGTCCAGTGGTTAAATCAGGATCTAAAAGAATTACAAGGCCTTGGGGATTTGGATGCAGCTATTAGCTATTGTGATGTAATCAACTATATTACTGAGGAAAATGATTTAACAAGCGTCTTTCAAGGAGTGGCGGATAGCCTTAAAGAAGATGGGCTGTTCATTTTTGATGTGCATTCCATCCATCAAGTCGAAAATAACTACGTAAACCAAACCTTTGCAGATGTACTGGAAGATGCTTCCTATATTTGGTTCTGTCATCAAGGAGAGGTGCCAGGAGAAATGTTTCATGAGTTGACTTTTTTTCAGTCTCAAGAGGACGACACATATGTACGATTTGATGAAAATCATCACCAACGGACATATAAACCGAATTTTTATATAAATTTATTAAAGAGGACAGGCTTTAAAAACATAAAAGTACACGGGGATTTCCAGGAGAATGAAGAAATTGACTTGGAACATGCGGAGAGAATCTTTTTTTCAGCTGAAAAAGGGAAGGATAGTTAAACTATCCTCCTCTTTTTTTGTTTGAAGGAATACGAGAGTTGGTATCGAATATAAAAGATATCCCCTAATTTTAATGAAAGGAGATGGAAAACGTTGTTAAAAACAGTAAAAAAAGCGGGGATCTTTATTGTCGCGGCTGCTGTTATGATCCTGTTTCTGTTTCTCTCAAGAGATAATTCTGCTACAGGTGATAAAAACCTCAATCAAGTAACCCCCTCCCAAACGGATGATCCTCCGGACGATACTGAAGATGCCTTTGTCGAGGATGTTTCAATTTATGTCGATATTAAAGGAGAGGTAAACAATCCTGGTGTCTTTGAAGCTACTCCAGAGGAACGAGTCCATGATATGATCCAAAGAGCTGGTGGCTTCACAAATGAAGCTGATCAAACTCAAGTAAATCTTGCACAAAAGGTACATGATGAGATGAGTATTACTGTCCCGACAACCGGAGACGTTATTGAAAATGTGTCCAATAACGAGATAGGCTCAGAAAAGGTACATCTTAATTCGGCTAGCAAAGAAGAAATTGAGACACTGAGTGGGATTGGGCCGAGTAAAGCAGAGGCAATTATTGCTTATCGAGAAGAAAATGGACTTTTTCAATCGTTGGAAGATTTACTTAATGTTTCGGGAATTGGTGAAAAAACAATCGAACAGTTACAAGATTCTATTCAAGTGCCATAACCACTTTATTCCGGTGCAACCGTCCGTAAAACTCTCACTTCCAAACATGAAGTGAAACTGTAAGTTTATAGTGGGAATAAACGGACGCTAACACCCCGATTCGTTCAAATAAAAATCAGTGGGGGAAATGAAAACCCCCGCTGATTGAAGTTTGACTTTATTGACGAACAGAAATAACGAAAGGTAAACTACTAATAGCATATTGAAAAAGGGGACTTAATAATGGAAAGAATATCGTGGGATCAGTATTTTATGGCACAAAGTCAGCTACTCGCATTGAGAAGTACCTGTACTAGATTGATGGTAGGTGCGTCCATTGTAAGAGATAAGCGAATTATTGCTGGTGGCTATAATGGGAGTGTCTCCGGAAGTATCCACTGTATTGATGAAGGCTGTTATGTAGTGGATGGTCATTGCGTACGAACCGTGCATGCAGAAGCAAATGCATTATTACAATGTGCTAAATTTGGGGTACCAACGCAAGATGCGGATGTCTACGTGACTCATTTCCCATGCCTCCAATGTTCTAAGCAATTAATTCAAGCAGGTATTAAAACGATCTATTATAAAGAAGATTATCGAAACAATGAATATGCCATTCAGTTATTTAAAGAAGCTGGCGTTTCTGTGAAAAAGGTTGCCTTGGATTACTTAGCTGTAGATTTAAATTATCAAGAAAAACAAAACTATGTTGACGAGTTGCTTGCTATGTTGTCGGATAGTACCGAGCATAAGGAATTTGAAAAACTAAAAGAGAAAGCGGATGCCTTATTTTCCGCAACAACTAGTAGGGGTTAAGCTTGAAAGGAAACTGGCATATCGTAGCGATGGCTGTCACGGTTAGTATTATCACCGTTCTGACATCGAATTATCTCTTTGTTACCTGCTATATTATATGGCTTGGATACTTATTATTTCAAAGAAGGCTGAGAAAGGTTACGTTACTTCTGGCTTCAGCCTTCCTTTGCTTTTTCCTCCTCTACATTCCAAAGATCCAAGATTCCCAACCTGGATTCTCAGGAACCTCGCTTCCTGAACAAAGCTTTATTGGTCAAATTAACGGGCCGATCGAAAAGAACCCAACACACATCCAATTCACCTTTGAAGATAACGCCACTAATCAACGTTACCTCGTTATGTACTTCCAAAATGATGCTTCAGAAACATTAACCTCATCTCATTTAAAGTCTGGCGCTACTTGCGAATTCCAGGGGGTTCCAGAACGCCCTAATCCGAGTACGAATCCTGGAGAATTTAACTATCGGGACTATTTAGCTTCGAAGAAAATAACGTATCAAGTAAATTTAAACGCTTTACATGACGTTACCTGTACAGGCCAAGACTTATTTCACCGCTTTTACACCTTACGTGAAAATTTATCCACCTATATAGATAAACGAGTATCTTCAAATACGAGTGCCTGGATGAAGGGCTTAGTACTGGGAGATGATTCCGCAATCCCCGAAGATACCATTGAACTTTTTCAACGATGGAGTCTATCTCATCTTTTGGCAATTTCAGGTTTACATGTTGGTTTATTTGTGGCTTTTTTGTATTTCGCCCTACTAAAACTCAATTTGCTTACAAAAGAAAAAGCACAGTGGCTTATACTATTTTTACTTCCTGCCTATGCAGTTGTAGCTGGAGGAGAGCCTTCGATTTGGCGTGCAAGCATGATGGTACTATGTTTTATCCTCTTAAGAAAATTTAAGAGAGCCTTTAGTTACACCGACGTCCTTAGTTTTGTGTTTCTACTATTTGTTTTAATCAATCCTTATATGGTTTACCATGTTGGGTTTCAACTTTCATTTCTCGTTACGCTAGGATTACTTCTCTCACAAAAATGGCTTTCTAATTCAAATTCACTGATAGAACAAGGGTTAAAGATTAGCTTTGTAGCCCAAATGATGATCCTTCCATTGTTGTTCCATCATTTCTACATTTTTCAGCCACTCTCTGTCTTGGTCAACACGCTTGTCGTTCCATATTTCTCTATTCTGATCATTCCCTCCATGTTCCTTTTTCTTCTCATTTCTCCTTTCCCGATTATCAATCTCTTCGATAAGTTATTTTCAATGGCGCAAAATGTACTTTTAACTTTGCTTACGTTCTTTGACGAGCATGTTAATTATCCATGGACAATGGACGGAATGGCAATTGAGTTTGTTGCTGTCTATTACGGGTTATTTTTTGTTTTTATGTATTATGTACAAAACAAAGACAACAAAAATGCATTTGTCGCCGGCTCAACTATCGTGATTTTTGTTTCGTACTTTGTAGCTATACCCTATTTCTCGCCGTATGGAGTGGTTACAATGCTTGATATTGGGCAGGGAGATGCCTATGTTGTTGAATTGCCATACCGCAAAGGAGTTTTTTTAATAGATGCGGGCGCTGGTGTATCGTTTCCTGAACGAACACCAACCAACTCGAAATATAAACAAATTATTCAGCCCTATTTAAAATCGAGAGGGGTTACCAAGCTTGATGCCATTATAATAACGCATAAGGATATTGATCATTCCGGTAGTGTCCAATATTTGGCAGAGGAGTATAAGACAGATCAGATTATAGTGAGTGATTATTATGAGATTGATCAGAGGTCAAAAGAATTATGGAATCAAAAAAATATTGCAGTTCAGCGTGTTAAACAGGGGGATCAACTTAATTTGGGCGGACAACAGCTACATGTGCTGGCACCAATGAATGATAAAGGATCTCCAAATGAAAATTCAATCGTACTACTAGCAGAACTTGGTGGACAATCATGGCTATTCACCGGTGATATTGGCAGAGAGGAAGAAAAGGAGCTTATGCGTTCTTACGAGCATTTATCTATTGATGTATTAAAAGTTGCGCATCATGGTAGTAGTTCATCATCGGATGATGCATTTTTAGACCATATCGAGCCAGAAATTGGGTTGATATCAGCTGGAAGGAATAATAGGTATGGCCATCCAACTGAGGAAGTCATTGCTGGATTGGAGAATATTGAAGCCACGATTTTACGAACAGATAAAGATGGAGCGGTACAGTTTGTATTTACCCAAGAAGCAGGAACCTTTTATAAATTTCTACCATAGGATAACGTATGACCAAAAGCGCAGTGTTAGGTTAAGAAGCAAAGCTAGCCTGATGGTGCTACTTTCATTAAAGAATGCTACGTGCTCATTTTATAACTCCAAGAAAAAAGAGACTGTATCGGAGCAGTCTCTTGGTTAATCAGCACGGCATATTGCTGACTACTTATTACTTTATTCACGTCTAACGGCCGGCTACGCTGATAATGACACCGATCGCAAAAATTAAAGTGAAGAAAATAAATGAAAAAGCAAAGCCTTTAATGGAATCAACTACATCATTGTTTTTGGATTGTACATTCTTTTCAAAATCATTCACTTTTACCCCTCCTATATCACCATTTAGTATAAATTAAAAACGTTAAAAAATCCACTTATGGCTAAATATTTGTTACAGACAATTTATACGTCTCCAATTATAGAAAGACTTAACAACCATACTTTAAGACATGATGGATACTCTATAAAGGAGAACAAATATCGTTTTGCTGATAGTTCCTAGGCCTTGAAGCAAAGCGTTTATATAGATATCGGAGGGAAATAATGAAGTTTATTTCCCTCTAAAAATTCCTTGCTATTCCACCTTTGAAGACGTACCATTATGGTATACATAGTAGTGGAGTGAGTGGAATGAGTTATCTGGAAGTCATGAAAAGTTTGAAAAAAGAAGTTGCTCCGGTTTATATGATTTACGGAACGGAAACATATTTTATCGAGAAACTTAAAAAGGAACTAATAAAGCAGGTGTTAGGTCAGGAGAAGGAAAATCTTTCGATATATGAATTAGATGAGACACCAATTCAAGAGGTCGTTACGGATACGGAAACCTATCCTTTTTTTGGTGGTAGGAAGTTAGTTTTTGCAAATAACCCAGTCTTTTTAAAAGCTAAGCCTGATAAATTATCCTTTGAACATGAGGTAAGTACATTAGAAACATACCTTTCTAATCCTGTTGATTACACGGTCCTTGTGTTGATAGCACCATATGAAAAAATCGATGAACGAAAGAAAGTAAGCAAGCTACTTAAAAAGCAAGCAACAGTGGCAGTATGTAACCCGGTAAAAGAATATGAAGTCAATAAATGGATTAAAGACTTAGCTGTTCAATTTAAAGTGAGCATTGCTCCTGATGCATTGGAAATTTTTGAATCAGAGTTGTCAACTAACCTGCAGATGTTAGAGAATGAATTGATGAAGTTGGCATTATATGTAGGAGAGGATGGAGTTATCACAAGGGAGATAGCAGAACAGTTAATTGCACATACTGCAGATAACTCATCGCTTCGTTTGGTTGATGCTGTAATAGAGGGAGATTTGTATAAGGCAATCTCTATCTCCAAAGATTTGCAGAAATTGAAGGAAGAACCAATTGCCCTAATTGGATTGCTTAGTTTTCAGTTTCGCACCATCTTAAGAGTAAAACTGTTAAAACAGAAGGGTTATACACAGTCCCAGATGCAAAAGCAACTTGGTGTACACCCTTATGTTATTAAAATTGCCTTAAGCAGGGAGAAGAAATTTCAGCTTCATGTGTTGCAACATATAATGGACAAGCTTGCTAATGCCGATGCAGCAATGAAAGTTGGCGGAATGGAAAAAGAGCTTACACTGGAACTTTTGCTTTATGATTTAGTCCAGATAAGATGATGTGGGTCATTGGAGGATTTTGGTCTAAGTAACGAAATTAGTTATTGGTAAGTAAAAAAACGATCCTTAGGGGATCGTTTTTTATTTGGTCTATTAAGCACCGATTGTATTAACTTTTTTAGTCAAACGGGATTTTTGACGATCACCGTTGTTTTGATGAATAATTCCTTTTTGAACAGCTTTGTCAATATGCTTGATTGTTGACTGTAAAGCAGCTTGTGCGTTTTCCGCATCATTTGCTTCTACAAGACGTTCAACACGTTTAATTTGAGAACGCATTTCTGATTTCTGAGCGTTATTTTGCAAGCGTTTTTTGCTGCTTGTTTCTACGCGCTTCATTGCAGATTTAATATTAGCCATTATTTCACCTCCTAAAAGAACTTCAACTTACATTCCAATTCTAATGTATCCCAATCTAATTTAAGCAAAGGCAATGCCTTCATTACTTTGTTAGTGGACAAGAGACATTTTACCAAAGGAACCGATTGTTTTCAATAGCTTTGTTGTCTTCTTCGGCAAATTGTATGTTTTAGGTGAATTTGTCAATTCTAATTACTAATGAGTTCTGAAAGGATGAGAGACATGAATGAGCAACAAGATAAGGTATTTCAAGTCCGTACAGACCTTGCTATTGAAGCAAAGGATATGTACGTGGAAAAGGATCAATCTGATGAAAGAAAGCTAACAGGGGTGACCATTAAAGAGAGAGAGCAAGACAACATAAAGATATCCTATGTTGATATAGACGAAGAGGGAGCCAAAATGCTTGGAAAGAAACCTGGTTCATACATTACCATTTATGCTGATGGTGTAAAAAAACAGGATACAGCCAGGCAGGAAGCAGCGGCTAAAATTTTGGCGAAGGAGTTAGAAGAACTAATCGCCAAAAATAATATAGGACCAGACAGTACTGGTTTAATTGTGGGGTTAGGAAATTGGAATGTTACCCCAGATGCACTAGGACCGATGACGGTTGAGAAAATACTTGTGACGAGTCACTTGTTTAAGCTTCAACAGGAAACGGTCTCTGAAGGATATCGCCCTGTTGCTGCAGTTACTCCAGGAGTGATGGGTGTAACAGGTATAGAAACGAGTGATATCATCTTTGGGATTGTGGAGAAATTAAAACCGGATTTTGTTTTAGCAATTGATGCATTAGCTTCACGCTCTATTGAAAGAGTAAACGAGACAATACAGCTATCTGATACTGGGATTCATCCAGGTTCAGGGGTAGGGAACAAAAGGAAAGAACTAAGTAAAGATACACTTGGTGTTCCGGTAATGGCAATAGGTGTTCCAACAGTAGTAGATGCCGTAACTATTACTAGTGATACAATCGATTATATTTTAAAGCATTTTGGTAGGGAATGGAACGAGAAAGACAGACCATCTAAGGCGCTCGCACCGGCAAGTATGAATTTTGGCGCCAAAAAATTTACAGAGGAAGACCTTCCAGATGATGAAAAGAGACAAACCTTTCTTGGTATTGTCGGCACACTATCTGATGAAGAAAAGCGGAAATTAATTACAGAAGTGCTGACACCGATTGGTCATAATCTAATGGTAACACCAAAAGAAGTAGATGGATTTATGATTGATATGGCAAGTGTTATTTCTAATGGTATTAATGCAGCACTTCATGAAAAAGTAAATGTCGACAATTTTGCTTCCTATTCGAGATAGTAAATGACTCTCTATTAAAGTCATAGCATTCTAAAAGAATTAGTTCTACTTCCGAAACACAGCTCATAGAGTTAACTATAGAGTTGGATTTCGGGAGGTTAGATGTATGCTGCGGAGAAATAAAGGGATACAGACTTTATATAAAAGAGGTGGGCTATACTTGCTCGGTATCATCGTACTATTTATTGGTATCGGGATACTCACCACCATAAAGCCAGCTTACCGATTATCATCAGAAGTCATTACCAATTTGACCAGTGATATCGATAGCTCTACCTTCCTCTATCTACTTGGAATGGAAAATAGAGTCTATAGAGAAGCATATCCAGAGGACAAAAGGATGCCAAAAATATCTTCAGCATTATTACAAGTTGCAACTAGTGTAAAGCCAAATGATCCACGAAGCCTTCTCGGCAATGAATTACCTGGATTTTCGGAGTTTGACAGTCGTATTCTGATCGCTGGAGAAGGCACTAACTATACAAATTTACCAATGGAATCATCTCCCCCTTTAGAGGATGTTCTAAAAGATCGTAATGCAGTAGTCAAAGAAAGCGAAGGCAATGTAGAAGAGGATAAGGAGAAAATTGAGGAGACAGAAGATACGCCTACCACAGGTGATCGAGATGTCGTTTATATATACAACACACACAATAGAGAGTCCTTTTTGCCGCACCTTCCTGGTGTGACAGATCCAAATCAGGCGAGTCACAAAGAAGTTAATATAACAATGGTGAGTGATCGTCTTGCTGAATCATTAGAGAAAAATGGTATTGGTACCAGTGTAGATGATAGTGACATTATGAGTATACTGAATGGCAAGGGTTGGGGCTATGGAAAGTCATACGACGCTTCTCGGGAAGTCGCAGCTGAGGCACTGGCAACAAATAAGGAAATCCAGTATGTCTTTGATTTGCATCGTGATTCGATTGCAAGGGAAAAAACAACCAAAAAGCTAAATGGAGAGAATTACGCCCGGATCATGTTTGTAGTGGGATTAGAGCACCCAAATCATGAAAAGAATCTAAAAGTCGCCACGGAACTTCATCATCTAATAGAGAAAAAGTACCCTGGTCTGAGCCGTGGGGTAATAACGAAAGCTGGCGCTGGTGTGAATGGTATTTATAATCAAGATCTTACGGAAAATGCGTTATTAGTAGAGGTTGGTGGAGTGGGAAATAATATGGATGAGCTTTACCGATCAGCCGATGCAATTGCAGATGTGTTTAGTGAATTTTATTGGGATGCCGAGAAAGTTGATGCCAATGCGGAAGGGGAGTAATCGATGTTACGTTCAATCGTTGTCTTGTTATTGCTCGCTGTCTTTTTCCTGACGGGGATGCTATATGGCCTCAATAAGGACGAAGCAATGATCCTTGAAGAACCGAAAGCAGAACAGCTTGATGAATCGAAGGAAGAGCTACCTGTTTCGGGGAATGAGAAAGAGACAGAAGAGTCACCTGATAATTCTGCTACCTCTCTCCAAATGGAAGAACCAACAAATCTTACCCAAAAGACGGCTTCTATAATGGAGGCCGGTGTTAAAGGCTTTTATGAAGCAATTGTACAGATTATGTACCAAATCTCACAGATCTTTTTTTAGGGGGGGAGCAAGGATGCTTATAACATCTTTGCTTTTTTTCGTTCTATGAAAGGATGCGTTCACACATGCTACCTTTCAATACTAGCGAGATTTTCTCAACTTAACAAAGAAGATTTGCTATAGATTTCAGCCAGAGACTTTCTTTCTATCTCATAAGTCAGGTGGTGACGCTTTATTCGTATTTCGATATTTCTTGAATATAAGGCAGGCTATTGCTATAATCAATGCTAGCCCTTATCGTTGTTAGAAGTAGGAGTTTTTAAGAGGTTGCTCCACCCGAGTTATAGATTATTATTTGATAGTGAACTTAAAGGGGATTCATAATCCTTATATAAAGTGAAACTTCAATCAGTGGGGGTTTTCATTCTTCCCCCACTGATTGTTAGTTGAGCGAATCGGGATGTTAGCGTCCGTTTACTCCTACTAACGGTTTCACCTCATGTTTGAAGTGGGAGTCTTACGGACGGTTACACCGGGATAAATTACAACGATAAATTTGGAACTTTTATCTAATTTAAGATAAAAGGCGTGTAGGAGTGAACACCAATAATGGCAAAAAAACAGAGAAATGTCCGTAACTTTTCAATTATCGCCCATATTGACCACGGCAAATCTACGTTGGCCGATCGGATTTTGGAAAACACCAAAGCGATAACACAACGCGAAATGAAGGATCAGTTACTGGACGCAATGGACCTTGAAAGAGAACGCGGTATTACAATTAAATTAAATGCAGTTCAGTTGGAATACACAAGTAAAAGTGGAGAAGAATTTATATTTCATCTAATTGACACACCGGGACATGTGGATTTTACATATGAAGTTTCTAGAAGTTTGGCTGCCTGCGAAGGAGCAATCCTAGTAGTGGATGCAGCCCAAGGGATTGAAGCACAGACGTTGGCCAATGTTTATCTAGCATTAGATAATGAACTAGAAATAATTCCAGTAATTAATAAAATTGACCTCCCGAGTGCGGATCCAGAACGTGTGAAGCAGGAATTGGAAGATGTTATTGGCATTGATCAGGATGACGTTATTCTAGCAAGCGCCAAATCGAATATCGGTATTGAAGACATTTTGGAACGGATTACCGAAGCGGTCCCTGCGCCAGCGGGAGATGTTGAAAAGCCCCTTCAAGCATTAATTTTCGATTCATTATACGATTCTTATCGTGGGGTTGTTGCCTATGTATGTATTAAAGAAGGATCTGTAAAAGTTGGAGACAAAATACAGATGATGGCAACCGGAAAAACATTCGAAGTGAATGAGCTAGGTGTTTTCGGACCGAAGCCTATTAGTAAAAAGGAACTTACAGTAGGAGATGTAGGTTTCCTAACAGCCTCCATTAAAAATGTTGGGGATTCTAGAGTTGGGGATACCATTACACTTGCTAATAGACCTGCTACAGAGCCGTTACCAGGCTACCGCAGACTGAATCCTATGGTATTCTGTGGTCTTTATCCTGTCGATTCGAATGACTATAATGATCTTAGAGAGGCGCTTGAACGACTTGAATTAAATGATTCTTCTCTACAATACGAACCTGAAACATCACAGGCATTAGGCTTTGGTTTCCGCTGTGGTTTTCTTGGTCTATTGCATATGGAAATTATTCAGGAACGAGTTGAGAGAGAATTTAATATTGATTTAATAACTACTGCTCCTAGTGTAATCTACGAAGTTGAGCAAACGAATGGAGAACTGATGGAGATAGATAATCCATCATTAATGCCAGATCCTCAACAAATAAGTCAAATTCGAGAGCCATTCGTCAAGGCTACGATAATGGTACCTAATGAGTACGTGGGTGCGGTTATGGAAATAACGCAGAAAAAGCGCGGGCAATTTATTGATATGGAATATTTAGATGACATTCGCGTTAATGTAGTATATAACATTCCTTTATCAGAAATAGTGTATGATTTCTTTGATCAACTAAAATCTCAAACAAAAGGGTATGCATCTTTTGATTATGAGTTAATTGGTTATAGAGAATCTACATTAGTTAAAATGGATATTCTTCTAAATGCAGAAACGATTGATGCGCTTTCCTTTATTGTTCATCGTGATTTTGCTTATGAAAGAGGAAAGCAAATTGTCGACAAATTAAAAGAACTTATTCCACGCCAGCAATTTGAGGTCCCTGTTCAAGCGGCGATTGGGAATAAAATCGTAGCCCGTTCCACTATTAAAGCAATGCGTAAAAATGTGCTAGCTAAATGTTACGGTGGGGACATATCACGGAAACGTAAATTATTAGAGAAACAAAAAGAGGGTAAAAAACGAATGAAGATGGTAGGCTCTGTTGAAGTGCCACAAGAAGCATTTATGGCCGTCTTACAAATGAATGATGATTAATCGTAAAGGGAGGGAGAACTTGTGGGTGTTAAAGCCTGCAGGTTTCCCTTTTCCTTTTACACTGGAGGATTTACATTGAAAAACGAAATTCAATCGGTTTATGTTCATATTCCGTTCTGTGAGCAGATCTGTCACTATTGTGATTTCACCAAGTTTTTCTTTAATGAAAAGCTGGCTACAGAGTATATAGAGGCATTAGCAAATGAAATTAATACGAATGTACCAGGTGAGAAAAACAAAATCAAAACAATTTTTATCGGCGGAGGAACCCCTACTGCATTGACTTTAACGCAGCTTACATCCCTTTTAAAAATTATTGATACAAAATTTGATGTTTCAAGTTGCGAAGAATATACGATTGAAGCAAATCCAGGTGATTTTGATGAACAAAAGATACAGCTTCTTGCAGCATATGGTGTCAATCGAATCTCTCTAGGAGTACAGGTGTTTGATGACCAAAAGTTAGAAGAACTGGGGCGACTGCATAAGATTAAAGATGTTTATCAAACTGTAGATAGATTAAAACAACATGGTTTCTCAAATATAAGTCTTGATTTGATTTATGCTTTGCCGAACCAGACGGTAGACCAGTTCAAGGGATCATTAGAAGAAGCTATGTCTTTTGGACTTCCGCATTTGTCTACCTATGCATTGCAAATCGAACCAAAGACAGTATTTTATCAGAAGCATAAAAAAGGGAAACTTCATCGCCCAGCACAGGAAGAAGAAGTAGACATGTACCATTTACTAAGGGAGACGACGAAAGCTTATGGGATTGAGCAATACGAAATAAGTAATTTTGCGAAACCAGGCTACGAAAGTAAGCATAATTTAACTTACTGGGGTAATGAATATTATTACGGCTTTGGGGCTGGTGCATATGGCTATTTACCAGGTAAACGTTACGGGAATATCAAACCACTTCCAGCTTATACAAAGCAAGCAATGAAAGATGGCCACCCAATTCTTCATGTAGATACTATTACTAGGAAAGAAAGAATTGAAGAAGAAATGTTCCTAGGTCTTCGTAGAACGAAAGGGGTAAGTAAGAAGCATTTTCAAAATAAGTTTGGCATTGCCCCAGCAGATCTTTACAGTAATTCGATTGAGGAGCTTATTCGTAGAGATTGGTTGGCTGAAGATAAAGAATGGGTGCGTCTAACAGATGACGGGCTTCTTCTTGCAAACGAAGTATTTGAACGTTTCTTACTTGATGATCCGGTTACGATATAAGAAATGAAGAAAACCAATCTTTTTTTAATGTTGGTTCTTATGTGGAATTTTCAATTTGTGAGGCATGGTCGTTGACAAAAAAAATATGATTTGATAATTTAATATTAGAATTAGCACTCGCTGCTAGAGAGTGCTAACAGGGGTGATCATCATGTTAACGGAAAGGCAGTTATTAATACTACAAGTCATTGTTGATGATTTCATCGAGTCAGCTCATCCTGTTGGGTCTAGAGCTATTTCAAAGAAAGAGCATATACCATTTAGTGCTGCAACAATTCGCAACGAAATGGCAGATTTAGAAGAGCAAGGCTACCTGGAAAAGACACATTCTTCCTCTGGGAGAGTCCCGTCTGAAAAGGGCTATCGCTATTATGTTGATCATTTGATTTCTCCTGCGGGGCAAACTCACAAGGGGAATGTGATCAGCCATATGTTAAAGGATGGGTTTTTCGAATTTGAACAGATTGTTCAAATGTCAGCTGAAGTACTGTCTGAATTAACCAACTATACATCCATTATTTTGGGGCCGGAATTATTCGAAACGAAGTTGAAGCAAGTACAGTTGATTACGTTATCGACACATACAGCTGTAGCTATCCTTGTTACGAATACAGGTCATGTTGAACACAGATCGTTTTCCATTCCGGCTGAAGTAAACCCATCAGACTTGGAAAGAATGGTAAACATCTTGAATAATCGGCTGCATGATGTTCCTATTTTGAAGCTGCAAGAGATTTTCAACACAGAAGTTGCAGCTATGATGAAGATGTATGTAGAGGATTTTGATCGATCCTATGATTACCTTAAAGCAGCATTTTTGTCAGATCACCCGGTCAAACTTTATATTGGTGGTAAATCTAATATTTTAAGACAGCCTGAATTTAACGATGTGGATAAAATCCGCTCTTTCTTTACCATGATGGATAAAGAAGAAGAAATAATTAGCCTGCTCAAACATACAGACCATGGTATTAATGTCTCGATCGGGAAAGAAAACGAAGTAGATGCAATTAAAGATTTCAGCTTAATTACCTCCTCCTACCAGTTAGGGGATGGGCAGCTTGGAACGATTGCATTACTAGGTCCGATGAGAATGGAATACAAAAAGGTCATTTCGCTGCTGAACATTGTATCGAATGAAATGACAGATGCATTGTACATGTGGTATAAAAACAATGAGTAAACAGTTGAAGGCAGACCATTTTATCTACAGTACATGAAGTGGTATAGTTTAACAGGATGATTTAATAGGAGGTGGCACATAGTGGAAAACGAAGATAAAAACGTTATAAATGAAAATGAAACAGAAAATAATGAATCAGAACATATAGAAGTGATTGATTCAGAAGAAAGCATCATGGAAGAAGCTGGAAACGCAGGAGAGAGTCCGGACCCCTTACAACAAGAAGTGGACAAACTAAAGCAAGAAAAAGATGAAGTATACGGACGCTTTTTGCGATTGCAGGCTGAATTCGATAATTTTAAGAAAAGAACACAAAAACAAAAAGAAGCTGATCGCAAGTACAAATCACAAGACTTGGTAAATGATTTGTTACCTGCGGTTGATAACTTTGAAAGAGCCCTTCAGGTAGAAAGTTCTGAAGAAAATGCGGGGCTGGTTGAGGGAATTACAATGGTTTACCGTCAACTTAAGGATGCATTGAAGTCAGCTGGTGTGGAAGAAATTGAAACCACTGGCAAGGAATTCGATCCTAATCTTCATCACGCTGTAATGCAAATTGAAGATGCTGAATTAGAAGCGAACACCGTAGTAGAAGAGCTGCAAAAAGGTTATATGCTTAAAGATCGTGTTATTCGACCAGCAATGGTTAAAGTGAATAAATAAAGAGAAGCGCAGTTAAGGAGGAAATGGAAGATGAGTAAAATTATTGGAATTGACTTAGGTACTACTAACTCATGTGTGTCTGTAATGGAAGGTGGAGAAGCAGTTGTTATCCCTAACCCGGAAGGCAACCGTACTACACCATCTGTTGTAGCTTTTAAAAATGGTGAACGTCAAGTAGGGGAGGTTGCGAAACGTCAAGCAATTACTAACCCTAATACGATTCAATCTGTTAAGCGTCATATGGGAACAGATTATAAAGTTAAAATTGAAGACAAAGAGTATACACCACAGGAAGTATCAGCGATTATTCTTCAACATATTAAATCCTATGCAGAAGATTATATTGGTGAAAAGGTAGAAAAAGCTGTAATTACTGTACCTGCTTACTTTAATGACGCAGAGCGTCAAGCAACAAAAGATGCTGGTAAGATTGCTGGATTAGAAGTAGAGCGTATTATCAATGAACCAACTGCGGCAGCACTTGCATATGGTATTGATAAAGAAGATCAAGATCAAACTATCCTAGTTTATGACCTTGGTGGCGGTACGTTTGACGTATCCATTCTTGATATTGGTGATGGTACATTTGAGGTTGTTTCAACAGCAGGTGATAACAGACTTGGTGGGGATGACTTTGATAATGTAATTATTGATTACATGGTTCAAGAATTCAAAAAAGAAAACGGCATCGATCTTTCTAAAGATAAAATGGCGACACAACGTCTTAAAGATGCAGCTGAAAAAGCAAAAAAAGATCTTTCTGGTGTATCTCAAACACAAATTTCACTACCATTTATTACAGCTGGTGAAGCAGGACCACTTCATTTAGAAATGAACATGACGCGTGCTAAATTTGAAGAGCTTTCTTCAGAATTAGTTGAACGTACAATGGTTCCAACAAGAAAAGCATTGCGAGATGCAGATCTTTCTTCAAATGATATTGATAAAGTTATTCTTGTTGGTGGTTCCACACGTATTCCAGCGGTACAAGAAGCAATTAAACGAGAAATCGGGCAGGATCCTTCAAAAGGTGTTAACCCTGATGAGGTTGTAGCACTAGGTGCAGCAATTCAAGGTGGAGTGCTTCAAGGTGATGTGAAAGATGTTGTTTTACTTGATGTAACACCACTATCTCTTGGTATTGAAACAATGGGATCTGTCTTTACTAAATTAATCGAGCGTAATACAACCATTCCAACTAGTCATTCACAGGTATTCTCAACTGCTGCTGACAACCAAACAGCTGTTGATATTCATGTTATGCAAGGTGAACGTGAAATGGCGGCAGATAACAAAACACTTGGCCGTTTCCAACTAACAGATATCCCACCAGCACCAAGAGGAGTACCTCAAATCGAAGTATCCTTTGATATTGATGCTAATGGTATCGTAAATGTACGTGCTAAAGACATGGGTACGAACAAAGAGCAATCTATTACCATTAAATCTTCTTCTGGTCTATCTGACGAGGAAGTAGAAAAAATGGTTCAAGAAGCAGAAGAAAATGCTGATGCAGATAAAAAGCGTCGTGAAGAAGTAGAACTGCGCAATGAAGCAGATCAGCTTGTCTTTACTACTGATAAGACTATTAAAGATCTTGGAGACAATGTATCTGACGAAGAAAAACAAAAAGCAGAAGCTGCAAAAGAAGAATTAAAATCTGCAATCGAGTCTGATGACCTTGATCAAATTAAAGAGAAAAAAGATGCATTGCAAGAACAAGTTCAACAGCTGTCTGTTAAGATGTATGAACAAATGCAAAAAGATGCAGAAGCTCAACAAGGTCAAGAAGGCCAAGAAAACAGTGGCGATGATGTAGTCGATGCTGACTATCAAGAAGTAGATGACGAAGAAGGTAAAGAAAATAAATAATGCAGGATATCTCGCTATAATATAAATATAGTGGGGAGAGATCTTACCCTGTAATCCAAAGTCAAAGTCAGGATTCTCTTGGCTTTGACTTTTTTACACATTGTGAAAGTAAAAAAATCACCTATATAGGATTTTGTTGTTTCAAGTGTTCAAATTCATTTTGTTGAGTGGTTGTGGTTTTTACAGAAAGCTAAAACCGATTTGCCATGCGAGTTAACTTGATGATATGATAAAATTTATGCAATAGTGTGTGTCGGGAGAGTGATGGAGTTGAGTAAGCGAGATTATTATGACGTTCTTGGGGTAAGTAAAGAGGCTCCAAAAGAAGAAATAAAGAAAGCTTATCGTAAATTGGCAAGAAAATATCATCCAGACGTGAATAAAGAAGCAGATGCATCAGAAAAATTTAAAGAAGCAAAAGAAGCTTATGAGGTGCTTAGTAACGAGCAGAAACGTGCTCAATATGATCAATTTGGTCATGCAGATCCTCAAGGACAGGGATTCGGTGGATTTGGCGGCGGAGCTCAAGACTTCGGTGGTTTCGGAGATATCTTTGATATGTTCTTCGGCGGCGGGGGTAGACGAAGAGACCCCAATGCACCGCAACAAGGCGCTGATTTACAATATACTATGGTTCTCGATTTTAAAGAGGCCATATTTGGCAAGGAAACAGATATTACAATTCCTAAAGAAGAAAACTGTGATACATGTGATGGGTCTGGAGCTAAACCTGGGACTAAAACAAAAACATGTTCGCACTGTAACGGTTCTGGACAGTTAAATATGGAACAGAACACTCCTTTCGGTAGGGTTGTAAACAAACGAGTTTGTAATTACTGTAGCGGTACCGGTAAAATAATTCCTGAAAAGTGTAATACTTGTGGAGGAAATGGAAAAGTCAAGAAGCATAAAAAAATCCATATTACCATACCAGCCGGAATAGATGAAGGACAGCAAATTCGAGTTACTGGTAAGGGTGAAGCAGGCGTAAACGGAGGACCTCCAGGCGATTTATATGTCGTGGTTCAGGTGAGAAGAGATGAATTCTTTGAACGTGAAGGAGATCATATTTTCTGTGAATTGCCACTAACCTTTGCACAGGCTGCACTTGGTGATGAAGTAGAAGTTCCGACGGTTCATGGAAATGTAATGCTTAAAATACCAGCCGGAACCCAAACAGGCAAAACTTTCCGTATGAAAGGGAAAGGGGCACCCAATGTTCGTGGTTATGGACAAGGTGACCAACATATTAAAGTCAAAATAGTTACACCTACCAAGTTAACTGAGAAACAAAAAGAATTATTAAGGGAATTTAATGATATAGCTGGGAATGAAGCTACAGATGAGCAGGAGAGTTCTCTGTTCCAGCGATTTAAAAAAGCTTTTAAAAGTGAATAAGCGGTGCGTTAAGCACCGTGTACATATTATGAGAATAGGAAAGATTGAAAGCTGGTGCTTTAGATAAATAGTTTCTTAATTTCTCAAGAGAAATGGGTGAGCGGTAATGAAATGGTCAGAGGTCTGTATTCATACAACAAATGAAGCAATTGAGCCAATATCTAACATTCTTCATGAAACAGGGGCAAGTGGCCTGGTGATTGAAGACCCAATGGACTTAGTGAAAGCACATGCGACTCCATTTGGTGAAGTATTTGAACTTGACCCTTCTGAATATCCTGAGGAAGGAGTCTATATTAAGGCATACCTTCCAGTTAATAGCTTTTTTGGAGAGACAGTTGAAGAGATTAAACAGGCGATTAATGAATTAATGCTTTATGATATTGACCTCGGAAAGAACCAAATCTCTCTAAGTGAAGTAAATGAGGAAGAGTGGGCTACTGCTTGGAAAAAGTATTACAAGCCTGTTAAGATCTCAAAAAGAATTACGATTACACCAACTTGGGAAGAGTATGAGCCCGTAACAAGTGATGAGATTATCATTGAGTTAGACCCAGGTATGGCATTTGGTACAGGTACCCACCCAACTACGGTTTTAAGTATCCAAGCCTTAGAGCAATTTTTGGCAGTAGGAGATAACGTAATCGACGTCGGTTCAGGTTCAGGTGTGTTGAGTATTGCAGCTGCTTTGTTAGGCGCAGAAAAAGTAGATGCCTTTGATTTAGATGACGTAGCTGTGACGAGTACACGATTAAATGCCAAGCTAAACAAATTAGGTGAGAAGATACATACAAAGCAAAATAATCTTCTTGACCATGTGAACGACCAGGCTGACGTCATTGTATCGAATATACTCGCTGAAATCATTGTACGCTTTGTTGATGACGCGTGGAGAAACTTGAAGTCAGGTGGCTACTTTATTACTTCAGGAATAATTCAAAATAAAAAACAACTTGTAAAAGATAAATTAGAGGAACAAGGCTTCACGATTATCCAAGTCAATGAGCTAGAAGACTGGGTCTCCATTGTAGCAAGAAAAGCATAGAGCGCCGCATGGAGTCGTCAAATATAAGTAGATATTAATAGTAATATGGAGGTAGGTGTGTGAGGCGTGCAGCAATACTTTGTACCTGAGGAAAATTGGCAAGCCGAATCCGTGACGATTTCCGGTGATGATGTCCATCATATTAACCGTGTTGTTCGACTAAAAGCAGAAGATGAAATAATTTGCAGCCACCCAGCTGGGCATGCCGCACGCTGCATTATAGCTTCTATTGAGTCAGACGCAGTTCATGCTACCGTGATAGAGTGGCTAGACAATTCTGTTGAACTACCAGTTGATGTTACCATTGCGCAAGGCTTACCCAAAGGGGATAAATTAGACCTTATCATTCAGAAGGGAACCGAGCTAGGTGCCAAAGCTTTTATACCTGTTCAGGCTAAGCGTTCTGTAGTAAAGTGGGACGATAAAAAACGCCACAAGAAAAAAGAGCGATTTGAAAAAATAGCGAAAGAAGCAAGCGAGCAAAGCCATCGAAACCTTATTCCACAGATAAAAACAATTATGTCATTATCAGAGTTAATCGACGAAAGTAACCAATATGATGTGAAAATTTTTGCCTATGAAGAAGAAGCAAAAACAACCAACTATCAATCGTTTAGTACGATTTTGCAGGGGATGAAAGAAGGACAAAAATTGTTAGTGCTCATTGGTCCTGAAGGCGGTATTTCGGAAGATGAAGCAGCACAGTTAAAAGAAAGTGAATTTAGTCCCGTTCGTTTAGGGCCACGTATTTTACGTACTGAAACAGCTGCCCTGTATATGCTTGCGAGTGTTTCTTATCATTTTGAAGAATTGAGGTGGAATGAATGCCAACAGTAGCATTTCATACATTAGGGTGTAAAGTGAATCATTATGAAACAGAGGGGATTTGGCGAATGTTCATGGATAACGGCTATGAGCGAGTGGATTTCGACCATGACTCTGATGTTTATGTAATTAATACTTGTACTGTAACCAATACAGGAGACAAAAAAAGCAGACAGGTAATCAGACGTGCAATTCGGAAAAATCCGGAAGCCATTGTTTGTGTAACAGGTTGTTATGCGCAAACTTCCCCTGGTGAAATCATGGAAATACCTGGAGTCGATGTTGTTGTCGGCACACAGGACCGTAAGAACATGATTAAATACATTGAAGAACATAAACAGACTCGTGAACCAATTAATGGTGTAACCAACATAATGAAAAACCGTGTTTTTGAAGAAATGGATGTTCCTGAATTCACTGATAGAACACGTGCCTCACTGAAGATTCAAGAGGGCTGTAATAATTTCTGTACCTTCTGTATTATTCCTTGGTCTCGAGGCTTACTTCGTTCAAGAGATCCTGAAAGTGTAATTAAACAGGCACAGAACTTAGTGGACGCTGGTTACAAAGAAATTGTCCTAACAGGAATTCACACAGCAGGGTATGGGGAAGACCGTAAAGATTATAACTTTGCAATGTTGCTTAAGGATCTGGAAACAAAAGTAGAAGGGTTAAAGCGTATCCGCATTTCTTCAATTGAAGCCAGTCAAATTACAGACGAAGTAATTGAAGTGTTAGATCAATCCGAAAAAATTGTTCGCCATTTGCATATTCCCTTACAATCAGGCTCAGATACTGTTCTTGCCAGAATGCGTCGGAAATATTCTAGCGATTTTTATAAAGAGAAGGTTATGAAAATACGTAAAGCCTTGCCAGGACTTGCAATTACATCAGATGTTATTGTTGGGTTCCCAGGTGAAACGGATGAAGAGTTCCAAGAGACCTATGCGTTTATTAAAGAAATTGGATATTCTGAGTTACACGTATTTCCTTTTTCCAGAAGAACGGGGACACCTGCCGCAAGAATGGACATCCAAGTGGAAGAGGATGTTAAAAATGACCGTGTCCACAAACTTATTGAGCTATCTGATCAACTTGCAAAAGAATATGCTTCAGATTTTGAGAATCAGGTACTTGAAGTAATACCGGAAGAGCGAGTCCATGATGAAAACAATCCGGAAATGCTTGTAGGTTATACTGACAATTATCTTAAAGTACGTTTTGAAGGAACACACGATATGATAGGAAAGCTTGTTCGAGTAAAAATTAACCAGGCCGGCTACCCATATAACGAGGGAACATTTGTTAGGGTGATGGAAGATGCTCCAGCAGTAGCAGCGAAATAAAATTAGATTTCTACTATGCTACATGATATTATGGAAGAAAAGCACGTGCTGCAAAAGAGGAAGGATGACACGATGAGTAAAAATTTAGCAAGCTATATAGATCATACCCTATTAAAACCCGCTACAACACAAGAACAAATTGAAAAAATTGTGGAAGAAGCAAAAGAATACCACTTTGCATCTGTTTGCGTAAACCCATATTGGGTTCCGCTTTGTTATAAACATCTAAAAGACACGGATGTAAAGGTTTGTACTGTAATTGGCTTCCCACTTGGTGCTAATTCCACACAGACAAAAGTCTTTGAAACAAAACAAGCTGTTAGCGATGGGGCTACAGAGGTAGATATGGTAATCAATGTTGGTGAACTAAAAGCTAAACATGATGACCTGGTAAAAGCAGATATTCAAGCAGTTGTTGAAGAAGCTAAAGGACAAGCGTTAACGAAAGTTATTATTGAAACATCATTGCTAAACGACGAAGAAAAAGTACGTGCATGTAAGCTTGCAAAACAGGCCGGAGCTGATTTTGTTAAAACATCCACTGGTTTTTCTGGGGGTGGAGCATCAGTAGAGGATATTAAACTTATGCGCGAAACGGTTGGCCCAGATATGGGTGTGAAAGCTTCCGGTGGTGTTAGAGACCTAGCTTCCACAGAGGCGATGATAGATGCTGGTGCAACTAGAATAGGCGCAAGCGCTGGGATTGATATCATTAACGGCAATACTGGAGCTTCCGATTATTAAAGTTTTTATGCAAAACTTTAACAGAATGTAAATAATTTGTTGACCAATAACTAGGAATATATTATACTTTAACAAGGCATGTGATAGCAGATTACATATGCCGGTACAATTCTTTTTTGTGCTTCGGAGGGAGGGAAATTAGCATGTCAAATACAACTCGCGTTCGTAAAAACGAGTCTCTTGAGGATGCTCTTCGTCGCTTCAAGCGTAGTGTGTCAAAAAGTGGTACACTGCAGGAATATCGCAAGCGTGAACATTATGAAAAACCTAGTGTTAAGCGTAAGAAGAAATCTGAAGCTGCTAGAAAGCGTAAATTCTAAAGTGGGTGCAAGAGCATGGGATTACTTGAACAGCTGAATCAAGATATGAAGCAGGCAATGAAGCAGAAGGATAAAGAAAAACTAAGCGTTATCCGTATGGTTAAATCTTCATTGCAAAATGAATCAATTAAGCTTGGTAAAGACTCAATTAGTGAGGATGAAGAATTAACAATCCTTTCAAGAGAGTTAAAGCAAAGAAAAGATTCCCTCCAAGAATTCAAATCAGCTGGACGCGAAGATCTTGTTAAAAAACTTGAAGTTGAAATCAATATTTTGCAAGAATATATGCCGAAACAGCTTACAGAAGAAGAGCTTGAGGTAATTGTTCAGTCAACGATTCGGGAAGTTAACGCAACATCTAAGAAAGATATGGGTAAAGTGATGAGTGCTGTCATGCCAAAGGTTAAAGGTAAGGCAGATGGCTCTCGGATAAACAAACTCGTACAACAGCATTTGGACTAATCTAAATATAAAAAATCCCTGCTAGCAATAGCGGGGATTTTTTATATACGAACTTTTCTTCTCAACCATATTTTTTGTAACTTGTATCAATTATTATAGTCTAAGTAAGTTTGTTTAAAATTTACAAACAGTCTCGAATGTATGATACTATTTAGAGGAGTATAAAGAAAAATGAAACTTTACGCCTTACTATTCCGTATATAAAGAGGAACCGTTTAGAGGAGGTGAATCCTATATTGTCAAGAAAGAGGCTGCTACCATACATAGTACTAATATTTACCGTTTTATTTTTATGTAGCCCTTTTATAAAAAGCATTGCTCATGCTGATAATGGGGCAGGTAAAACAGTTTATGTGATTCCTATTGAAAAGGAAGTAGAACGGGGTCTGGAAGCTTTTTTGAAAAGAACGACAGATGAAGCTGTTGAACAGGGTGCAGATCGTATCATCTTTGAAATAAATACACCAGGAGGTCGAGTGGATTCTGCTGGACAGATAGCAGGCCATTTACAGGCGTTGGAAATTCCAACTACATCATTCGTAGTAAATGAAGCATTGTCCGCCGGCTCATACATCGCATTAAATACGGATACAATATACATGCGTCCACAAGCGACCATGGGTGCAAGTGGTGTTATTACTTCAGATGGAAATGCTGCAGATAAAAAAGCACAATCTGCGTGGCTTGCATCGATGCGAAGTGCTGCGGAGTCTAAAGGCAGAGATCCGCTATATGCAGCTGCCATGGCAGATCCAAGTATTGATCTACCCGAGTATGGTGCAGGAGAGGGAGAGTATTTAACCTTAACTCCAAGTATTGCAACAGAAGTTGATTATTCAGAGGGTACGGTTGATGACAGAGTAGAACTATTAAATGAGCTTGGTCTTTCTGACGCTACTATTGTTGAAAAAGAAACAACAATAGCTGAGGAGGTAGCTAGATTTCTGACCAATCCAATTGTCATTCCGATCCTACTATCAGTAGCCAGTCTCGGCTTGATTGTAGAACTTTATTCTCCAGGTTTTGGTGTGCCAGGATCCATGGGCATTATCGCGTTAATCTTATTTTTCTATGGCCACTTTGTAGCAGGTTTGGCAGGTATGGAAGCCATGATCCTTCTCCTACTAGGAGTTGTGCTACTAATTGTAGAATTTTTTGTCCCAGGGGGGATTCTTGGGTTATTGGGAATTGGCGCTATCATTGGATCTCTGCTGATGTCTGGGTATGACATTGGCCATATGTCTATGAGTATCGCAATAGCCTTTATGGTCGCTGTTATTGCCTCCGTCATTTTATTTAGAAGAATTGGCCTAGACAAAGGGGTCTTTCGCCATATCATTCTAAGAGACCAAACAACTACTGATCTGGGATATGTGTCAACAGCAAATCGCTTAGAGCTATTAGGGCTGGAAGGTAAGACGGTTACGCCACTTCGTCCTGCCGGTACAGCAGTGTTTGACAATGAGCGTCTCGATGTAGTGTCAGAAGGTAGTTTCATTGAAACAGACCGTAACGTGAAGATCGTTAAGGTAGAAGGAGCTCGTATTGTAGTTAGAGAAATCTAACTTTAATAAATAAAACAATTAACAGGAGGAACTTACATGGAAATACAAGATCTAATGCCGTTAATCATTATAGCGGTAATATTGATTGCAGTAGCAATTTTATTTACTTTCATACCCGTGATGCTATGGATTAGCGCACTAGCTGCCGGTGTGAAAGTGGGCATCTTTACATTGATTGGTATGCGTCTTCGTCGTGTTGTGCCAAATCGTGTTATTAACCCATTGATTAAAGCACATAAAGCCGGACTTGATGTGACAACGAACCAGCTTGAGAGTCATTATCTTGCTGGTGGTAATGTGGACAGAGTAGTTAATGCGCTAATTGCCGCTCACAGAGCAAATATCGAGCTTCCTTTTGAACGAGGAGCAGCTATTGACCTTGCTGGGCGTGACGTACTGGAAGCTGTACAAATGAGTGTAAATCCTAAAGTAATTGAAACGCCATTTATTGCCGGTATTGCGATGGATGGTATTGAAGTAAAAGCAAAAGCGAGAATTACAGTTAGAGCAAACATTGACCGTTTGGTCGGTGGTGCGGGCGAAGAAACTGTTATTGCCCGTGTTGGTGAAGGTGTGGTAAGTACAATTGGTAGCTCAGAAGCTCATACCAAAGTACTGGAAAATCCGGATTCCATCTCACATAATGTGTTAAATCGTGGACTTGATGCTGGTACAGCCTTTGAAATCCTTTCGATCGATATTGCAGACGTGGATATCGGGAAAAACATCGGAGCCATTCTGCAAACTGATCAGGCAGAGGCTGATAAAAACATCGCTCAAGCAAAAGCCGAAGAACGTCGTGCGATGGCTGTTGCTCAAGAACAGGAAATGGTTGCTAGAGTACAAGAAATGCGTGCTAAAGTGGTAGAAGCAGAGGCAGATGTTCCATTGGCTCTTGCAGAAGCATTACGTTCAGGGAATCTTGGGGTAATGGATTATATGAATTATAGAAATATTGATGCAGATACTGACATGCGTGACTCGCTTGGTAAATTGTCTGAAAATCACGATGACAACGATCAAAACTAAGCGCTTTGGTATTAAAGGAGGCGTTTCGTAAATGGATGCTATATCCAATTTAATGGAAGCGATTTTTGGCAATATTTTCATCCTAATTGCCATTGTTGCCGGTATTATTGGCTTTTTCAAAAATGGTTCTGATAATAAGGGAGATCAACAGTCTCCCAATCAGCCCCGGCCAACTTCAACACCGTCGGGAAGAACGAATATGCCGAGCCAAAGAACATCTACTTCCACAAACACTCAACATAGTACAGTAGATACTTCTTCTGTTGAGGAGAGGCATCAACGCCAACTTGATCAGTTGGCTGATAGGTATGCTACAACTAAACGCTCTGCAAATAGCATTCCAGACAATCTGCAGAGAAGCTCCTCGTTGAGGGAAGGAAAAGAAAAGAAAGAAGAACAGTTATCTACCAAACAAAAAAAGTTTAAGAAACGGTTCGACCGCAACCTCACAAAGCAAGGTGTTGCAAATGGGGTAATCATGGCTGAGATACTTGGACCACCAAGAGCTAAGAAGCCT
Source organism: Oceanobacillus sp. M65 (assembly GCF_052246275.1). Lineage (NCBI taxonomy): Bacteria > Bacillati > Bacillota > Bacilli > Caryophanales > Bacillaceae > Oceanobacillus > Oceanobacillus sp. M65. The sequence goes on from NZ_JBQQCJ010000002.1 coordinate 289,929, forward strand.
TATCGAAGTGTAACGTCAGAAAGAAAATAATAGATAATCCAGAATGAGGAATATATCCTTCCTTGTTCTGGATTTTTTTATTGGAATTGCTTGTTAAGACAGGTTGTTTTCTACGTTTCCAGTTCTTATTAAAGTATTGGAAACATAAATATGTAGAGGAGAGGGGGCTGCATCTGTGAAGAAATTGCAACAAGGCATTCGCCCATGGTTAATAAAATATCTTGCGCTTCCTTCTGATATAGTGCTTGAACTTCCACGCATCACTATTATAGGACAGTTACATGTCTACATTGAGAATCATAAAGGCCTGGCCACATATTCTGAAACAGAGCTCAAGCTAAAAATAAATAAAGGATTTATTCAAATAACGGGATCGGCCTTTGTATTAAAGATGATGCTACCGGAAGAAATCTTATTAGAAGGCACCATTCAGGAAGTGAAGTTTGTACCAGAATAACTAGTGTGTTGAGGGGGAAAAAATGAAACAGGTACAGGATTCTTATCTGACAGGTTATGTTACATTATCCGTCACAGGTGAAAAGCCTGAGCTTTTTTTTCAACATTGTACAAGCGCTGGAATAACGGTTTGGAATGTTAGAAAGATAGCGCCTGATAGGTGTGATGGCAACTTAAAGCTACGAGATATTAAATATATTCGTAAACTTAATAAACAAACCAATTACAAATTAAAATTTACCGATAGAAAGGGCTATCCCTTTTTATTTCGAAGATTTGTTAGACGTAAGGAATTATTGCTTGGCATAATCCTTAGCATGTTTCTAATTTTATTTCTTTCTAATATTATCTGGGAGGTAAAAATAACAGGGGTTCCTAAAGATATTGAAGAAAAAATTAACAAGCAACTACAAAGCGATGGCATACATCCAGGGGCTTGGATTTTCTCATTAAAGTCCCCGAATGAGATTCAACAGAAATTAGTTAAGGATGTACCTGAGCTATTATGGGTCGGTGTGGAGCAAAAAGGGACAACCTTCTCTCTTGAAGGGGTAGAGAAAATCATTGTCGAAGAAGAAGAGCCTATAGGACCGAGGGATCTAGTAGCAACCAAAAAGGGGATCATCAAGAAGATGTATGTCTCAAATGGGCTAGCAAAAGTTCAAGTTAACGATTATGTGAAACCAGGTGATAAGCTTGTTTCAGGTGTTATAAACGAGACAACTAAAGAAGATAATAAGGAAGAAGATAAAAAGAAGGAAGAAAAAAAAGAGCTAGTAGCAGCTGAAGGTGAGATTATTGCAACGACTTGGTATGAAGTGAACGTGACAGCTCCATTGGAAACAAGCTATGAGAGCTTAACAGGGAATAAAGAAAAAAAATTCTTCTTAAAAACTGGAAATTTTCATTTGCCAGTATGGGGTTTTGGTACACCAGATTACAAACATATTCATAGAGAAATAAATCAGAACAAGATAAAATTTTTAAAATGGGAGTTGCCTGTAGAATTTGTTGAAACCACTTTGAATGAAAAAACGTATACTAGTGTAGAACGTTCTCAGGAGGAAGCGGTTAAAGCAGGAATAGAACAGGCAAAACAAGAGTTGACACTCCAACTTGGCCCTGATGCGGTAATCGTTTCCGAAAAAGTTTTGCATGAAACAATCGAGAATGGTAAAGTTAAATTAAACTTATATATTAACGTTGAAGAGAACATAGCTAAAGCCCAACCTTTAACCCAAGGAGATTGATTATGTCAGAGAACCTAACGGAAATTGATTTACAACTCAACAGTCCAAATGAAGCGTTAGCCTTGTTTGGAACAAACGATAAATATCTTCTTCAATTGGAAGAACAGTTGAATGTCTCTATTGTTACAAGGGGAGAAGTTGTTCGCGTATCAGGAGATGAGACCAATATTACGCTTGTTCAGAACATACTCTTAACCATGTTATCTCTTATTAGAAAAGGGTTAACCATTTCTGAACGCGATGTCGTATATGCTGTTGACCTGGCAAAAAAAGGTAAGATTGATCAGTTTGAGACGTTATTTGAGGATGAGATAACTAAAAATGTTAAAGGGAAATCCATCCGTGTCAAAACGCTTGGTCAAAAGAAGTATATTGCTTCTATTAAAGCAAATGATCTTGTGTTTGGAATTGGACCAGCAGGAACCGGTAAAACGTATCTAGCGGTTGTAATGGCTGTACATGCTCTAAAAAATGGCAATATCAAGAAGATCATCTTAACACGACCAGCTGTGGAAGCAGGAGAAAGCCTAGGTTTCTTACCTGGTGACCTAAAGGAGAAAGTTGATCCATACCTTCGTCCCTTGTATGATGCTTTGCACGATGTTTTAGGAGCAGAACATACGCAAAGGTTAATCGAACGGGAAACAATAGAAATTGCTCCTCTTGCTTATATGAGGGGGAGAACTTTGGATGACGCTTTTGTCATTTTAGATGAGGCTCAAAATACGACACCTGAACAAATGAAAATGTTTTTAACAAGATTAGGTTTTGGTTCAAAAATGGTTATTACCGGTGATGTTACCCAGATAGATCTTCCAAAAGGGAAAAAATCCGGATTACAGGCTGCTGCACAGATGCTTGATCAGGTAAAAGGTATTTCTTTTACCTACCTGGAGCAAACCGATGTTGTCCGTCATCCCCTTGTACAACGTATTATAAATGCGTACGAAAAAAGGGAATCAAGCTAAATAAGACCCTGAGAAGGGTCTTATTCTCTATTCATTTTAAAATTCAAACTATACAGAACTACTAAAAAGGGGTATTTCAGTTTTTCTATTTAGATGGATGTGGGGGGGAGAAATTGAAAAAGAACAAAGGGTTTAATAAGAGGGTTTATCGAAGTTTAAGAAAGAACTGGTTTCTTATATTAATATCGACCATGCTGCTAGCAGTTTTCTTCTTTTTCATAACACTGGGAAACGTACATACAGAGATATACAATATAGAACGGTTTGCAAATGCTACGGAAACAATCCGTTCTCCAATCACCATAGAGAATGAACAGGAAACACAGAGGAAAACGAGAGAGACCGTACAGTCTGTTGAAGACAGGTTCAATATCTCAGAAGAAATTACAGAGGAGCGTTTGTCTTATACGAACGAAGTTTTTGAAGCGATTTCAAAGCTTGAAGAAGAGAATCCAAATCCCGAAGAGAATAATGAAGATGCAACAAGGGTACCGCTGACTAGTCAGGAGAAGGTGCAGCGTTTAAAGCAGATTCTTTCGGATGAAATTACAGAGGAGTTAAGTGATGCTGTATTATCAAGTCTCGTTAACATGCCTCAAGCACAGCGTGAGAAAGGCAAAGAAGTACTTCTTGAAGCATTAAAAGCTACTTTTGAAACGGGTGTAAGAACAGAAAGCTTAGCTAGTGCAAGGTCAAATGCCAAGGAAATTATTGCATATTCCTCATTAAATGAAGATGTTACAAAAGTATTATCAGAATTAGCAAACTTTGCAGTAGTGGAAAATTCTATCTATGATGCAGAGAGTACAAGCGAAGCGCGTAAAAACGCTGCTAGTAGTGTAGAGCCGGTGATGATACGAGCTGGTGAAGTGATTGTACGTGAAGGTCAAACCATTACAAATGAAGTTTATGAAGAAATGAAGCTTGTTGGATTGCTTAACAATGAGCGTAATATATACCCAATCATTGGCTTAGGCTTCTTAGTCATTTTACTATCCTGTTTTGTGGCATATGAAATGAATTGGGTTACAAAAAAGTTTCACGCAGATAAGCGCAAAATTGCTTCCATTGTCCTGATAAGTGTCATTGTTGTTTCCTTGATGAAAATTGTTAGCTTATATACGACACAAAGTAATCAGTTATTCTTTGTAGTTCCGGTGGCGACGGGTGTGCTGCTCATTAAACAATTAATCCATGAGCGCTCAGCTATTGTTTTAAGTGTAATATACGCCGCTTTGGGAAGTATTATTTTCAATTATCAAATCCCAGGTTCACTAAATATTGAAGCTGGTATTTATTTTCTGCTATCACAGCTAGCAGCTATCATTTTTCTAATGAATGTGAAGGATCGTTTGGCGATTTTGAAGGCCGGAGCAGGGATGTCCATTGTAAATATTGTAACGCTACTATCATTTGTATTTCTATCCTTCGAAAAATATGCTATTGGAGATATATTTATTCAAACAGCATATGGAATCGGAGCGGCTTTCTTGTCAGCAGTATTAACTATAGGGTTGTTACCATTTTTTGAGACTGTCCTTGGTATCCTTTCTGATATTAAATTGTTGCAGCTTTCTAGTCCTAATCAGCCACTGCTAAAAAAACTATTGACAGAAGCACCCGGGACCTACCATCATTCGATTATGGTTGCTAATCTCAGTGAAACAGCGTGTGAAGCGATTGGAGCAAATGGTTTGTTAGCGAGGGTCGGGGCATATTATCATGACATGGGAAAAACCGTAAGGCCCCATTATTTTATTGAAAATCAGCTAGCCATAAAAAATCCACATGATGTGATTAGTCCGAAGCAAAGTGCAGAAATCATTATTAGCCATCCTTATGATGGAGCTGAAATGCTTCAAAAATATCGCATACCAAAAGAGATCATCGATATTGCATCCCAGCATCATGGAACAACACTACTAAAATATTTTTATTACAAAGAAAAGGATAAAAATAAAGATGTTAAGGAATCAGACTATCGTTACCCCGGGCCCAAACCCCAGACAAAAGAAGCTGCCATTATTTGTATTTGTGATTCTGTTGAAGCAGCTGTACGATCTTTAAAAGAACCGACTGAGGAAAAAATAGAGGAAATCGTAGCCTCCATTATTCGGGATAGAATGACAGATGGGCAGTTGGATGAAAGTCCATTAACGCTTCAAGATTTAAATTTAGTACAACGCACCATATGTGATACACTCAAGGGGATATTCCATTCAAGAATTCAATACCCAATGAAGGAGGCAAAATAGTATGTATATTGATTTTCATGACAGTACGAATACAGTGAATAGCGATTATATTGATATGCTTCAACAACTTATAACATTTGCAGCAAAAGAGGAAAAAATCTCTACTGAGGCTGAAATGTCGATTAATTTTGTAGATAACGATGAAATTCAAGAGCTGAACAGAAATTATCGACAAAAGGATGTTCCTACAGATGTCATCTCTTTTGCGATGCAGGAAACAGTTGAAGGCGAGTTAAACATCGTTGGCGACGAGATGCCACTTATTCTTGGTGACATCGTCATCTCTGTTGATAAGGCGAAAGAACAAGCTGAGGATTATAATCATTCACTTGAGCGTGAATTAGCATTTCTCACACTTCATGGTTTTCTTCATTTACTAGGATATGACCACATAAGAAAAGAAGACGAAGTGGTTATGTTTAAAAGACAAGAAGAAATCTTGGGTGCATTTGGCATTGAAAGATAATCGAAAGTCCATTGGCTTTAAATATGCCTGGAACGGTATTATAAGTGTGGTGAGGTCGGAAAGGAATTTCCGAATTCACCTGCTTGCAACTGTTCTCGTCATCACGGCTGGGTTGGTCATGCAACTGAGCCAGGTAGAATGGTTATTTATCGTAGTAGCGATAGGTAGCGTTCTAGTAACGGAATGTGTGAACAGTGCAATTGAAAAAATGCTTGACTACCTTAATCCAGAGATTCATCCAAAAGCAAAAGTAGTGAAGGATCTGTCTGCGGGGGCAGTGCTGCTTTGTGCTATTATGGCGACAGTAATAGGACTGATTGTTTTCATCCCTAAAATAGTGGGTATATAAAGTCCCGAGGAGGGGCTTTTTTTCACGTAGGTAATTAAAAATATTTTATCTTGAAGAAAACTCTAATACTCAGTAGGGAAGCAAAATTCGGATTATATTCGCTAAAAGTCGAGTGAACCCCTGATTTTTCTAATTTAAATAATAATTAAAAGCTTTTCAATAGGAACTGATGAAATAAAATACGTGTAATATTCTTGCAGAAGATAGAAAGTTTTTAAAGGTTTTGTCGATTATATGAAAGTAGCTAGTATTTGTAGTATGATAATAAAAAGAAATCTCGTCTTGGAGGAAACATCATGGAAAATTTCAAATCAGGATTTGTAGCAATCATCGGTAGACCCAATGTAGGGAAATCAACGTTTATGAACAAAGTAATTGGACAAAAAATTGCGATTATGAGTGACAAAGCACAAACCACAAGAAATAAGATTCAAGGGGTACTCACACAGGATGACGCCCAAATTGTCTTTATCGATACCCCAGGGATTCACAAACCAAAGCATCGCCTTGGGGATTTTATGGTCAAGACAGCGGAAAACACACTTAATGAGGTGGATTCCATTTTATTTATGATTAATGCAAAAGAAGGGTATGGAAGAGGAGATCAATATATCCTCGACATGCTACAAAATGTAAATCGACCAGTCTATCTTGTTATAAATAAAATAGATCTGATCCACCCTGATGACCTTTTCCCTCTAATTGAGCAATACAAAGGGAAACTGGAATTTGAAGAAGTCATTCCTATTTCGGCGCTGGAAGGCAATAATGTGACCCACTTATTAGATGTTTTGAAAGGTAATTTGCCTGAAGGTCCTCAGTATTATCCCGAGGATCAAGTGACGGATCACCCTGAGCGTTTTATTATTACGGAATTGATCCGAGAAAAAGTATTGCAATTAACAAGAGAAGAGATACCACATTCCATAGCTGTTGTCATGGAAAACATGGAAGAACGGGATAATAACTCGCTGTTTATTCAAGCGACTATTGTGACAGAAAGAAAGACACAAAAAGGCATTCTAATTGGTAAACAGGGAAGTATGCTGAAAAATATTGGGAAATATGCTAGACAAGATATTGAAGCTTTACTTGGATCAAAAGTTTATCTCGAACTTTGGGTAAAGGTAAAAAAAGACTGGAGAAACAAACAAAATCAGCTTCATGAATACGGGTTTAGAAGTGACGAATATTAAACATGGTAAATTTTTATACTAATTGTTTTAGCCCGTGTGGTCATTCTAATTAATGAGTTACATTTTCAAACTAAAAAGAAAGGTGGGGTTTCTTGTGATAGACTTAACCTGGAGAGTTTTTAGTCAAACGGGAAACATTGAAACCTATTTATTAATGAAAGAGTTGGAAAATGAACCAAACAATACTATTACTGGACAGACGGAGCAGGAAGAAACTTCAATGGATTCACAGCTTTAGTAAAAAAACTTGGGCACATTCCGTTAGAAAAGGGGAAGGTCTGTGTTAGAGAAAATAAATGGCTTCGTAATTAAAACGACGGATTATGGTGAAACCAATAAGATAGTCACGATCTTTAGTAAAAAGGTAGGCAAGTTCTCTCTCTTGGCAAAGGGTGCTAAAAAACCTAAAAGCCGAATGGCTGCCGTTACGCAGCCATTCATTTATGGAGAATTTTTCGTTTATCTAAATAGTGGGTTAAGCACCCTGCAGCAGGGAGAGGTTCTTCATTCACTGCGCGCGATACGAGAAGATATAGTAAAAACCTCTTATGCCGCTTATATCTCAGAATTGCTGGATAAATTAATGGACCAAAAAAGTCCGGACATCAATATATATGATGAATTCGAGCGGACTATGCATTGGATTGCAGAAAAAGAAGATTCTGTAATTCCCATAATGATGCTGGAAATGAAACTCTTTCAAAAAGGTGGTTTTGCTCCAACCGTTGACCGTTGTGCCAATTGTGGGCAAAAGCAAAGCCCTTATGCTTTTTCCATACAAGAAGGCGGACTTCTCTGTAGACAGTGTCGTTATTTAGATGGCGCTGCAGTAGAGCTACCTGATTCCGTCACACGGCTTTTGTATGTATTTTCAGCAGTTAATTTAGACCAGGTCGGATCTATTTCGGTAAAAGAGGAAAATAAAAACCTCCTTCGACTGTTGTTGAACAGCTACTATGATGCATATGGGGGTTTTTATTTAAAATCAAGAAAATTCCTCTCTCAGATTGACTTGTTCTCTTAAGGGATTCAACTTGACAAGACAGGAGTTAATGACGTATTATTTTTACATATTTCAATGTGAATAATAGCTACAGTGATAGAGATTAGTACTTTTTGTAATCTGTGAACAGCGAATTCGGGATCGTGCAAGCCGGATGACAGTACATAAAGGAATGGCACTCTGGAGTAGCTCCAATAAAGTGGCTCATTCTTGCTTGAGCAAATAGGGTGGAACCGCGGCTAAAACCCGTCCCTATGTCTATTGATTAGACATAGGGACGGGTTTTTTGTACGTTAGGAAAGGAAATTTATAGCCATTAAGCAATGACATGACAATTGATAAAACGGAGGTTTGTGACAATGAATATTCAAGAAATGATTTTGACTTTGCAAAAGCACTGGTCAGACCAAAATTGTATTATCATGCAAGCATATGATGTGGAAAAAGGTGCTGGTACGATGTCACCCATGACATTATTGAGAAGCCTTGGACCTGAACCATGGAATGTCGCATATGTAGAGCCATCAAGACGGCCAGATGATGGCAGATATGGAGAAAACCCGAATCGCCTTTATCAGCACCACCAATTTCAGGTGATCATGAAACCATCACCTGATAATATCCAGGAGCTATATCTAGAATCACTTAAAGAGCTTGGGATTGATCCTTTAAAACATGACATTCGGTTCGTGGAAGATAATTGGGAAAATCCTACATTGGGTGCAGCGGGGCTTGGATGGGAAGTTTGGTTAGATGGAATGGAAATCACACAATTTACTTATTTTCAACAAATTGGTGGTTTAGAAGCGAGTCCGGTTACAGTAGAGCTTACTTATGGCATTGAGCGCCTCGCATCATACATCCAAGATAAAGAAAATGTGTTTGACCTTGAATGGACTAAAGGTGTCACGGTAAAGGATATTTTTTTCCAGCCTGAATACGAGCATTCTGTCTATACGTTTGAGCAGTCGAACACAGACATGCTGTTTCAGTTATTCGAAATGTACGAACAAGAAGCCAAGGTGACGATGGAGAAAGGTTTAGTCTTTCCTTCCTATGATTATGTCCTTAAGTGTTCACACACCTTTAATTTACTTGATGCCAAAGGTGTTATTTCCGTGACAGAAAGAACGGGGTATATTGGAAGGATACGTAATCTTGCTAGAAGCATTGCAAAGGCATATGTAGCGGAACGGGAAAGACTTGGTTTCCCTATGGTTCAAAAGGAGGAGAAGTAAATGGCAAAGGATATCTTACTTGAAATCGGACTAGAAGAACTACCTGCCAGATTTGTCGATGATGCAGAAACCCAACTAAAAGAGAAGGCCGCCAGTTGGTTTAAAGAACAACGGATCGCTTTTAATTCTATTAAGAGCTATTCTACTCCTAGAAGGCTTGCAATCCACATTACAGGTGTAGCTGAAGAGCAGGAAACGATCGAAGAAGAAGCAAAAGGACCTGCTGAGAAAATTGCCAAAGATGAGAGTGGTAATTGGTCTAAGGCAGCTATAGGCTTTACTAAAGGACAGGGGAAAGATGTCTCCGATATTTATATCAAAGAAATAAAAGGAACAAACTATATTTATGTCTCAAAAGTTATTAAAGGAAAGCCAACATATGAGCTACTTCCGGCATTTCAATCCATTATTGAGTCCATCCAATTTGGTAAAAACATGCGTTGGGGAACGCAATCATTACGTTATGCAAGGCCGATTAGATGGATTGCTGCTTTATTTGGCAGTGAGGTCATTCCATTTGAAGTAGCAAGCGTGGTTACGAGTAATGTCACATACGGCCACCGCTTTCTAGGAGATAAAATCACACTAACAAATCCAGAAGAGTATAAGGGAAAACTAGAAGAGAGTTATGTGATTGTTGATTCACGTGCAAGGGAGAAGATGATTCTAGATGAAATAGAGTCAGCTGAAGAGGAGAATGGTTATCAAATACCAGTCGATAAAGAATTACTGGCAGAGGTTCGAAACCTTGTTGAGTACCCAACACTATTTATTGGTTCTTTTGAAGAACAGTATTTAAAGCTTCCTTCTGAAGTACTCATCACATCTATGAAGGAACACCAACGATACTTTCCGGTTAAATCAATGGAAGGGGAACTACTGCCTCATTTCGTAGGAGTACGGAATGGTGATTCAAACGGCTTAGAGACTGTAATAAAAGGAAATGAGAAAGTGCTGCGTGCTCGTTTATCCGATGCAGCTTTCTTCTACAATGAAGACAAAAAGCATTCCATAGACTTTTTCCAAGAAAAATTAGGTAAGGTTGTTTTCCAGGAGAAACTTGGCACAATAGGTGATAAAACAAAACGTATTATCGGAATCACAGGTGAATTAGCCAAACAGCTAGACAGCAACGAAGAAATTACAAAGCAAGCATTAAGAGCTGCAGAAATCTGCAAATTTGACCTTATGACGAACATGGTAAATGAATTTACTAAGCTTCAAGGGATTATCGGCGAAAAATATGCCCTCCACTTTGGAGAAAAAGATCAGGTTGCCAGTGCAATAAAAGAACATTACTTGCCTGTCCAAGCAAATGGTACACTACCTGATAGTGAGATTGGCGCAATGGTTAGTGTAGCAGATAAATTAGATACCATAGTTGGTTGTATTGCAATAGGGCTTACGCCAACAGGCTCACAGGACCCATATGGACTAAGGCGTCAAGCTCTTGGTGTAATGCGTATTCTTGAAGCAAGAGGATGGAATATTACGCTTGAGGAAATGCTGACTATCACTGTACAGCTACTAAAGGAATCCGGTATACAGATAAAAGAAGAAACCAATGTGCAGAAAGAACTACATTCTTTCTTTACTGCTCGCGCCAGCTTTATCTTAAAAGCAGTAGGAGTCGAACAAGATATAACACAGGCTGTATTGCATGAGGAAATTGGCAATGTGTCTTACACTATTTCAAAAGCACAAGCATTGTCTGCAGTTAGAAATGATGAAGCGTTCAAGCCAGTACAAGAGGCGCTTGTCCGACTCTTGAATCTCGCCAAGGAAGAAAAGCATGGTAATGTGGATACAAGTTTATTTGAAACAGATTCTGAAAAAGAATTGTATCAGAACTTCCAATTAGTACAAGAGAAATATCAAGATAAAAAAGATGGGAAAGAGGCAAAAGATGCATTAGACGTTCTTTCTACCCTTTCTGAATCTATCCATGAATTCTTTGAACATAACATGGTTATGGCCGATGATGAAGATATCCGTGCTAACCGCTTAGCACTTGTTCAGCAAATCGCAATGCTGATTAGAGATTACGCTGATCTTGCAAATATCGAATGGAAGCAGCATTTCTAGTAACATTTGTTGCTATATTTTCCTTTTCCTTGTGTATAAGCTATAATATGATGCAAGTATGCAATATTGATCGCCAGGTGGTGGCTTGATGGAATTATCGAAAAGACAAGAACGAATTATAGAGATTGTAAAAGAAGCTGGGCCGATAACTGGTGAAAACATCGCGGAAAAATTAAGTCTCACGCGTGCAACTTTAAGACCAGATCTGGCCATCCTGACGATGGCCGGTTTTCTTGATGCTAGACCGCGAGTGGGTTATTTTTTCACAGGGAAGACAGGATCGGAGTTACTTACAGAACAAATCAAAAAATTTAAGGTTCAGCAGTACCAGCATGTTCCGATTGTGGTAAAAGAAAGTGTGTCTGTGTATGACGCTATATCAACCATGTTTCTTGAAGATGTGGGGACATTGTTTGTCGTTGACGATCATTCCTGTTTAACTGGTGTCTTATCTCGTAAGGATTTATTACGGGCAAGCATTGGCCAGCAGGACTTAAACAGCGTGCCAGTACATATTATAATGACCAGGATGCCGAATATAACGATCTGCAGAAGAGAAGATTTATTAATTGATGTTGCGATGAAGCTGATAAATAAGCAAATAGATGGAATTCCTGTAGTACGAGACACAGAGGCAGGCCTTGAAGTCATTGGCCGAATTACTAAGACTACTATTACCAAGGTGTTTGTCGAGCTGATTACAAATGACCAAGTTTAATTTATAATGAAGGGGGCACATGAATGACATTGACACCGGTTGTATACGTTATTTCTGACTCTGTCGGAGAAACCGCTGAACTTGTAATCAAAGCGGGGCTTAGTCAGTTTAATAATGGAGAGTATAAAATACATCGGATCCCTTATGTAGAGGATACTGGTACGATTGATGAAGTAATGCAACTAACGATAGAGAATAAAGGAATGATTGGATTTACTCTAGTTGATCCGGTTTTAAGAAAGTACCTAAACGATCGGGCTATAGAAATGAATATTGAAGCAATAGATATCATGGGTCCTATGCTTGCTTCTATGGAACGTGTTTTTGATAACTTGCCGAGGATGGAAGCAGGGCTGGTTCATAAACTCGATGAAGATTACTTTAAGAGAGTTGAAGCTATTGAATTCGCTGTTAAGTATGATGATGGCCGCGACGCAAGAGGAATTGCACGTGCTGATATCGTATTGATCGGTGTTTCAAGAACATCAAAAACACCATTGTCCCAATTCCTTGCACATAAACGGTTAAAGGTAGCCAATGTTCCTATTGTTCCAGAGGTTGATCCACCAGAAGAACTTTTTGAGGTGCATCCTGATAAATGTATCGGGCTGCGGATTAGCCCAGACAAATTGAATGAAATAAGAAAAGAGCGATTAAAGGCGCTCGGACTTGGTGGGCAGGCTACATATGCCAATATAGAAAGGATACATCAGGAGCTTCGTTATTTTGATGATGTTGTCAATCGAATTGGCTGTAAAGTAATTGATGTTTCGAATAAGGCTGTCGAAGAGACAGCGAATAATATATTACAATTAATTCAGGACTAGGGAGATAACAATTTAACATTCTATTCATTAAATAGAATGTTTTTTGTTACGACTTATTTATCAAATTAATGTGCTAAATTCTGGCGTTTTTGGTTAAAGTGTATTATAATCGTAATTTGTGTAAAGATATATATAGAAACAATCGTTCTATTTATATGACTGTTGCATATTCTGAAAAGTAAAACATTCAATTAAAAGAAGGATTCTTTATGGAATATGTAGAAATAGTGTAAAGCAAGTAACTATTTAGTTCGTATTAATTCGTTTAACCTTGTTTTAGGATAGTCATTATTACGGAGCTTCATACCTGTATTTGATGGAGTAAGTAAAATAACAAAATAATTGCATGTGTTATTTGCAACTAATCCTTCTAAGAAATACTTCGCGAATGAAGGAATTTTTTCTCCGTAAAGAAAAAATATTGTCGAATAATGAAGGATTTTCTTTCTTATGTGACGAATAGTAATGATAGTATGGTGATGTCAATGGCAAATCAAATTCCCGAAACAGTAATCGAAGAAATTCGACAAGCTAACGATATTGTGGATGTTATCGGGGACTATGTCCAATTGAAAAAACAAGGTCGGAATTATTTTGGACTTTGTCCGTTTCATGGAGAAAAATCTCCTTCCTTCTCCGTAACACAGGAAAAACAAATATTTCACTGTTTTGGTTGTGGTAAGGGAGGCAATGTTGTAACCTTCCTAATGGAAATGGAAAGTTATTCTTTCTATGAAGCACTACAATTTTTAGCGGATCGGTCTGGCAAGGAATTACCTGACACGGAGATTAAAAAAGAATCCTCCTTATCACAGGAAAGCCAGAGCGTTCTGTCTGCTTATGAATGGGTTACAAAACTTTACCATCACTTATTACGATATGCGAAAGATGGCAAAGAGGGATACCACTATTTACAAGCTAGAGGGTTAGCTGAAGAGGCAATTGATGCATTTCAGTTAGGTTTTGCACCAAATGCAAAGGATTTTACTGCTGAATTCCTAGAGAAAAAGGGGTTTCATAGACAAATCCTAGTCAAAGCAGGTTTAGTTTCGCTTCTGAATGATAATAGTGTAAGTGACCGGTTTCGGGGCAGGGTGATCTTTCCAATCCGAAATCACTTGGGGAAAACAGTTGCATTTGGCGGGCGAGCTCTAGGGGATGATCAAGAGCCGAAGTACTTAAATAGCCCAGAAAGTGATTTGTTCCAAAAAGGTAAGCTACTGTTTAACTTCGATTTAGCTAGGAAGTACATTCGCAAAGAAGGCGAAGCAGTTTTGTTTGAGGGATATATGGACGTTATATCCGCCTACCAGGCCGATGTCAGAAATGTAGTTGCTACAATGGGAACATCGCTGACGGAATATCAAGCGAAATTGTTAAAACGTTATGTGAACACGGTTATTATTTGCTATGACGGAGATAATGCTGGTGTCGAAGCAACGAGCAAAGCCGCCGATTTATTGCGCACTGTTGGTTGTGAAGTGAAAATAGCAAGATTAAAGGATGGACTTGATCCAGACAGCTTTATTCAGAAATACGGCAAAGAGGCCTTCCAGAATGAAGTGATAAAAGCAAGTGAGACCTTTATCGCGTTTTATATGCGATATCACCGTCAAGCGTATAATTTAAACCTTGAAGGTGACCGTATTAAGTATATTGAAAAAATGCTTGAGCAGCTTGCGATGATTGATAGTCCAGTGGAACGGGAATATTACTTAAAAGAGTTAAGTAAGGAATTTGACATATCACTGGATACTTTAGCTGGTGAGTTACAGACATACCAAAGCAGAAACGGCAAAGTGAAGGATAAGAGCGAAAAGAACAGATATACTAATAATGGTACAGCATCTGTTCGAAACAAAAAATTACTACCTGCTTTTCAAAATGCTGAGAAAAAACTCATTTGCTATATGTTACAGGATGCATCCATTGCTGAAAATGTTCGTGAAGAACTTGGCGCGGCATTTAATGTGGATGAGCACAAAATTATTGCTACCCATTTATATGCTTTTTATGAAGACGGTCATTCAGCCGACGTAAGTTTATTCATTGAACGGCTAACTGATCAAAAATTAAAGCAGATGGTGATTGAAATCGCAATGGCCCCTGTTTTTGAAGATATCAGTGATAAAGAGATCAACGATTATATTAGAGTGATTCGTACCCAAGCAAATGATGTAACGGACATTCAATCGTTAAAAAACCAACAAGTAATGGCTGAGAGGCAGAATGATCCATTAAAAGCAGCTCAGATTGCTAAACAAATTATGGAAATACGAAAACAGTTAAAGAATACGAATTAATTTAACGTATCTGGAAGGAGGGGGACTCATGGCCGAAAACAAGCCTTCAGAAACCAAAGAAAATAATGAGCCTGAACTAACCATTGAACAAGCAAAAGATCAATTACTTGAGATGGGGAAAAAGCGCGGTGTGCTGGCATATGAGGAAATAGCTGATCGCCTATCTAATTTTGTAATCGAATCTGATCAAATGGATGAATTTTATGAGTACCTTGGAGAACAGGGTGTCGAGATAATTGGTGAATCAGAAGAAGATCCGAATATGCAGCAAATCGCGAAGGAAGAAGAATTTAACCTTAACGATCTGAGTGTCCCGCTAGGAATCAAAATTAATGATCCTGTTCGTATGTACTTAAAGGAAATTGGACGAGTGGATCTATTGTCTGCTGCGGAAGAGATTGATCTTGCAACAAGAATTGAAAAAGATGATGACGAAGCAAAGAGACGACTTGCTGAAGCAAACCTTCGTCTAGTTGTAAGTATTGCTAAACGTTATGTTGGACGAGGTATGCTTTTTCTCGATTTGATCCAAGAAGGAAACATGGGTCTGATGAAAGCTGTTGAGAAATTTGACTACCGAAAAGGGTTCAAATTTAGTACGTATGCAACTTGGTGGATCCGCCAAGCTATTACGCGTGCAATTGCCGACCAAGCCAGAACCATCCGTATTCCGGTTCATATGGTCGAAACCATTAACAAGCTTATCCGGGTACAACGTCAATTACTACAGGACTTAGGTAGGGAGCCTACACCAGAAGAAATTGGTGAAGAAATGGAACTCTCGCCAGACAAAGTTCGTGATATCTTAAAAATTGCACAAGAGCCTGTATCATTAGAAACACCAATCGGTGAAGAAGATGATTCACATCTTGGCGACTTTATAGAAGATCAGGAAGCAGTGTCACCATCTGATCATGCTGCCTATGAATTATTAAAAGAGCAGCTTGAAGACGTACTTGACACACTAACAGATCGTGAAGAGAACGTATTACGTCTACGTTTTGGACTTGACGACGGACGAACTAGAACGCTTGAGGAAGTTGGAAAAGTCTTTGGAGTGACACGTGAGAGAATCCGTCAGATCGAAGCTAAAGCTCTTAGAAAGTTAAGACATCCTAGCCGAAGCAAACGATTAAAGGATTTCCTTGATTAAATAGTGGTACGGTCATTGTACATGTTGCATGTTCAATGGCCCCTTCTATTACTATAAGGAAAAACGCTCTATTAGCATTCTTTTATAGGAGTGTGAGGGATGTCAGAGGATAGAATTGCTACAATTGTGAGAGAGATTAACTACTGGAAAGAACACCACCTGCTTCCTGATACATACTGTGATTTCCTACTTGCATTATATACCAATGGAGAAGGTGTTACAGAGACGGACAATAACGCTAAAAAACGACCTAAGAATAGCTTGCAAATAATTTTAGTGTCTATTTTGTTACCGTTCTCATTCTATGTAATTTATTTTACTCAAGTAGAACTGTTTTTGCAACTTGGTATGCTACTCCTTTTTCTATGCTATAGTGGCTGGACGTATGCCTCTATGAAAAACAGGTATAATGCGCTCTATCACACAGGTTTAATTACAAGCTTATTTCTTATATTCTTAATAACGTTGACGCTTGGGAAGTTATTTCACTTCCACGATATTTATACTAGTTTGTTTTTTGTAGTGAATTTCTGTTCTTGGATCTTGATAGGAAGACGTCAACGACTTAAATATTTAGTTTTTACTGGTATAGTTGCTCTATTATTTACTTGCCTTTACATTATTTTGTGAATTTTAATAGGTAAACTCTTTAAACAATTTGGTTTTTCGAGTAAAATATAAATAGTCTTTTCTAGCTAAATAGAACATGGGGATTACATAAGGAGGAAACGCAATGAGAAGAAACCCAGTTGTCCCATATGCATTAATAGCTCTATTGGGAATACTTGCAGTAATTGTTATATCTGTTATTGGTTTGGACCAACGTGAACAAATTCACCAGGCTGAAGAAGGAGAACAAACCGAAGAAGGCGGGGAGTCTTCTGAGGGAGAGTCTAGTGAAGGGGAAACATCTGACGACCCAGAAGCAATCTTTAAATCTAATTGTTCAAGCTGCCACGGTGCTGACCTATCCGGTGGGGCAGGACCGGATTTAACTCAGGTAGGAAGCAAATTGTCAGAAGAAGAAATACATGATGTTATTATTAATGGTCGCGGTTCTATGCCAGCAGGAATGGCAACAGAACAAGAAGCGGAAGTCTTGGCTGCTTGGCTTGCCGAGAAAAAGTAGTTTTAACGATATGAAATCCAGATAGTTAAGCTTTCTGCCAATTACGACAGAAAGCTTTTCTTATTACCTAGAAATTACGATATAATAGAAAGTTGAGATAGTTATGTCATCTAATATTAATTTATCTGAAAGATTAAAGAAAGTAGCTTCTCTATTACCAAAAGAAGCGTTTTTTGCAGACATAGGTTCGGACCATGCCTATTTACCATGCTATGTATGCCTTCAGGATCATACTTCTCAAGCGATTGCTGGAGAAGTAAATGTAGGTCCCTATGAGAGTGCAGTAAAAACAGTAAAGCAATTTAATATGAATGATCGTATAGAAGTACGGTTGGGAAATGGATTGGCAGTACTTGAAAAAGAGGAAGTAGACCAATTAGTTATAGCAGGGATGGGCGGTTCGCTTATTCGTAGTATATTGGAAGACGGTAGAGACAAGCTTGGTTCGGTTAAGCAAATCATCGCGCAGCCAAATATAGATGCTAGAAGTGTAAGAAAATGGTTTCTAGACAATGATTACATAATTGAAAATGAAGGTATTCTAGAAGAGAATGGTCATATTTACGAGGTATTATCCGCCAAACGAGACGATACGTCTTCACCTTACCAGGATGAGCTACTTGAAAGACAGCTGCTCTTTGGGCCGTATTTGATGAAGGACCGGAACCTAGTGTTTTATAAAAAATGGCGTCACGAGTATGAGAAGCTACAACGTGTTCTTTTGCAAATGGAGCGAGCAAAAGTGAAAGACGAGGTTAAAATAAAACAATTTACTCAAGAGTTAAAATGGATGGAGGAGATAATCAATGACAAAAACAAAGATCACGAATAAAAATGTTTTTGCTGCGATGGAAAGACTTGCTCCAAAATCACTAGCTTACGATTGGGATAATGTCGGTTTGCAAGTTGGCTCTTTTAGTACGCCTGTTAAAAAGATTATGGTAACATTAGATGTATTGGAAGAGGTAGTGGACGAAGCTATTACAAAAAATGTGAGCTTAATCATTGCTCACCATCCATTGCTGTTTAAACCAGTCAAACAGCTCAGTACAGATACACCACAGGGGCGTGTGCTACACAAGCTATTACAACATAATATAACCGTTTATGCTGCACATACAAACTTGGATATTGCTGAAGGTGGAGTGAATGATGTACTTTGTGAGAAACTAAAAATAAAAAACACAAAGGTTCTTATAAAAGAGAGGACAGAAACACTTTATAAATTAGTAGTTTATGTACCTCAAACACATCAAAAAGTATTACGTGAGGCAATAGGAAAAGCAGGAGCAGGTCATATCGGAAATTACAGCCATTGCACCTTTCAAACTATGGGGGAAGGGACATTTAAACCATTAGAAGGGACAAACCCTTATATTGGATCTCAAGATAAAATGGAATTTGTTCCTGAGGTGAAAATAGAAACTATTGTTCAAGAAAGTCTGTTAAATAAGGTTCTTGCTGCCACAATTGCCGCACACCCATATGAAGAGGTGGCCTATGATATCTTTCGACTGGAGAATGAAGGAAAGAAATATGGCCTTGGCAGAGTCGGTACATTAGAAGAAGAACTAACTTTACAAGAATTCAGTTCACTAGTTAAGAAGCAATTAGACATATCTGGGGTACGCGTTACAGGCGACCTTGACCGCCCGGTAAAAAAAGTTGCTGTTATAGGCGGAAGTGGAGAAAAATATATACGCGCTGCACGCAATGCTGGAGCCGATACTTTTATTACGGGTGACATGACCTTCCACACTGCTCAGGATGCTTGGCAAACAGGCCTTGCTATTATTGACCCAGGTCATTACGCGGAAAAAGTAATGAAAGAAGCTGTTGTTCAATACTTGGAAAATGAATTTAGTGATAATGGTGTTGAGCTATTGGCATCTACTACCAACACTGATCCTTTCACGTTTATTTAAAATAAAAATATGTATAAAAAGGAGTTCTATTTGAATGGAACAAAACAACTTTAGTGAATTTTCTTTTCACCCAATCATGCAGAATGTTATAGAGCGATTGGGTTTCAAGGAACCGACAGAAATACAGAAAAAGGCTATACCATCGATTTTAAAAGGGACCAGTGTAATTGGACAATCTCGTACTGGTTCTGGTAAAACCCATGCTTTTCTACTGCCCATGTTTAATCAGATTGACACGAACAAGAAAGAAGTACAATTTGTCATTACTGCTCCCACTAGAGAGCTGGCAACACAGCTTTATGATGAAGTGAAGCGTATTATCCATTATGCGGATAGGGAAAAGCAATGGGTTGCGAAATTACTAATTGGCGGAACAGATAAACAGAAAATGGCAGAAAAATTAAAACAGCCACCGCATATTATTGTTGGAACGCCTGGTAGAATTCTTGATTTAGTGAAAGATGAAGCAGTTTCCATTTATTCAGCAAAATCCTTTGTCGTGGATGAAGCAGATTTAATGTTGGATATGGGCTTTATTACGGATGTCGATCAACTTTTGGTACGGTCAGCAAAAGATATCCAACTTTTAGTATTTTCAGCGACTATTCCCCAGCGTCTACAGCATTTCTTTAGAAAATATTTAGAGAATCCGTTATATATAAAAATTAAAGATCATTTTTCACCCGAAACAATGGAGCATCAACTAATTGCCCTAAAACACCGTGATGAAGCACAACTTCTTTTTGAAATTTCCAAAACAATTCAACCCTATTTAGCCATTATTTTTACAAATGGAAAAGAAAAAGCGAACCAGTTGGCAGAGTCGTTACAACAAAAAGGGTTAAAAGTTGGTCTTATTCATGGTGGATTAGCACCCAGAGAGCGTAAAAGGGTGCTTAAAGAGATCCAAAGTCTTCGCTATCAATACATCGTTGCAACAGATTTAGCATCACGAGGAATTGATATAAAGGGTGTCAGCCATGTGATAAATGCTCAGCTTCCAAAAGAAGAGGATTTTTATATTCATCGCGTTGGTCGAACTGCTAGAGCAGGTATGGAAGGCACGGCGATTAGTATTTACCAGGATGATGATATAAAGCTAATTCAAAAGCTAGAGCAAAAAGGGCTTACTTTCACTTATACAGATCTCCGTAAAGGGGAGTGGACGGAAGCAAAACCTTGGAATCAACGTAAACTTCGAACGAATACAACAACAGATGTGGAACAAGAAGCCTGGAAACGTGTTAAAAAGGCTAAAAAAGTAAAGCCAGGGTATAAAAAGAAAATGAAATATCAACAGACCAAGATAAAAAGAGAGATGACACGTAAAAATAAATTTAAAAAATAAAATAACGTGGAGAGGTGCTTAAGTTGTTGAAGATAGGATCACATGTTTCAATGAACGGAAAGAAAATGTTATTAGGATCAAGTGAGCAAGCAGTTTCATATGGGGAAAATACGTTTATGATATATACAGGAGCCCCACAGAATACAAGAAGAAAGCCTATCGAAGAATTAAATATTTCAGAAGGGCTCGAACATATGAAGCAACACGGAATACAAGACATTGTAGTTCATGCTCCATATATTATAAATATTGGTAACACAACAAAGCCACAAACCTTTGATTTAGGTGTTAACTTTCTGCGTAGCGAAATTGATAGGACAGCAGCACTCGGTGCAAAACAAATTGTATTGCATCCCGGCGCCCACGTAGGTGCAGGGCCTGAAGAGGCAATCAAGAAAATTGTCGAAGGCTTAAATGAAGTATTAGAAAAAGAAAAAGATGTACAAATTGCGTTGGAAACGATGGCTGGCAAAGGGTCTGAGATTGGACGGACCTTTGATGAAATTGCCAAAATAATTGATGGTGTCACCCATAATGAAAAGCTGTCTGTATGTATGGACACTTGCCATATCCACGATGCTGGATATGACATTGTAAATGATTTTGATAGTGTATTAAATGAATTCGATAAAATTATCGGAGTCGATCGCATTAAAGTTGTCCATGTAAATGATAGTAAAAACGAAAGAGGGGCACATAAAGACAGGCATGAGAACATTGGCTTTGGCCATATTGGGTTTACGGCTTTACATAAAGTCATACACCATCCACAATTAGAAGCATTACCAAAGATTTTAGAAACACCTTTTGTTGGTGAAGATAAAAAAGATAAAAAAGCGCCATATAAACATGAGATTGACATGATCAAGTCCGGCGAATTTAATGATAATCTAAAAGAAGAAATAATGGGAAACTAACGTGAAAGGCAGGAACGCTTATAGCAGCTTCCTGCCTTTTATTATTCGAATAAATGTTCAAGTCCATAGGAAGTAATTAGTTCTGTAAAAAGCTTGTGTGCCTTTTTTGCCGTAGAAACATCCGTTCTCTTAGCTAATTCTTGGACCATTGTATTGCGACCTTTCTCTGTAAAGGGGTCTACATTATGTGACTTTAAGTACTGAGCTATAGAATTGGCTTCTTCTCTTGTGATCGTGAAACCATATTGTTTTGCGTATTTCAATAGTTCCTCGGGTGGGAGTTGCTTTAATTTAGAAGTTATCATTTGCTTTATGAAAAAAGACATGTTGTTCCTCCTTTAGTTTTTGTTTTACTTCGTAGCTTATGCTCCGATTGCAGAAATCGTTAACAAAAAGAAACGCCTCTCCAAAAAATACCATAGGTAATTCAGTTATAAATCCATAGACTAAGACTGCACCTCAAGTAAATAAAGGAGGTTTCCTTTAATATGGATGAGTTCAAATCATATCAAGATAAGAACCAAGTTGAGCAAGCGCCAAATCATGGTGAAAACCGTAAGAATGAAGATTATGTTGGGATAGAACCAGATAGCACCAGAGACGAAGAGTACGCTGCTGAATTAACCGCAGATGACTATAATGCCTCTTTAATGGAAGATGCTAATACAACCTCTGAGACGGAATCTGATGTGAATTACACATATGGATGGATTGCAATTGCGCTCTCAGTTATTTCATTTTTTGTATGGCCTGTTATTATGGGAGCTGCGGGAATTATTTTCGGATTTGTCTCCAGGAGCAAAGGTGCAGACACGCTGGGCAATATAGCAATAGCTGCAGGAACTATTTCAATCGCCATTACGTTATTTGTACTGCCATTTATTTAAATAACTGTATGGTAAAAAGGGCTGAGGGTATCAGCCCTTTTTTTCTTGTCATAAAATCTTTGTAGATATACTGTTTTAATATGTGGATGAGTTTCGTACTCATTCATAAACAGGAAAATAGTAGTAACGGTCTACTTGTAAGTGAAATGGATCAGCTTCCGCATTAAGTACTTGAAAATCTTTTATAAAATTATCGACACTTACTTTGGTTAAAGTAGGGTTAATTTTCTCGATTATAGAAAGAACTGTTTCACCTTGCTGTACTTTTAATTGTTTCGCGGTATAATTTGTATTAGTCTCATTATTTTCTGGAGTCGTAGGCAAACTTCCTTTTGTTAAATCTGTATAGACAGCTGCAATGAGGAATACACATAATAAAAAAAGTGTACATCTTTTTAAAAATGACATACATTTTGCCCCCTTTTTTTGAAACTTAACCGCTCTGTCAAACGTACCATTAGATGTAGGGAGGAGGATTTCTCTTGGATATATTAAATTTAGAATGGATTGCACTTGTTATTACTGGTTTTGGTACTTTGTTTCTAATTGGTGAAGTACTCGTTAATATGCGTGGTTTTTTTGCATTATTGGGAATTGGATTTATTACAGTATATTTTGGTGCTTATGTTGAGACAGGTTCTGTTATTCTTATGCTTATTATCTACTTTATAGGATTATTACTTATCATCATTGATGGTAAACTCCTGAACGATGGCACGCTTGCCACCATCGGACTTGCAGCTATGTTAACAGCAGTGGCTTTACCTGCACCTAATTTGACAGCCGGTCTTTATGCTGTATTAGGTGTGTTGCTAGGGACCGGTGCATCATTTCTATTTTTAAAAGTATTTAAACGTAGGGATATGTGGAATAAGTTAACATTAAAGGATCAGCTTTCAACGGAAGCGGGCTATAATTCGATAAATGAAACTTATGCCACACTTGTTGATCAGGAAGGTGTAACACTGACTGATTTAAGGCCTGTAGGGACAATTAGGGTTAACAATAGGGACTATAGTGCAGTATCAAATGGACAATGGATAACAAAAGGGACTTCAATACGAGTAACGATGGTTGATGGAACAAAAATTTTAGTTGAAAAACAATAATAGTTACTATTAAATCTTTTATGGACCAATCGGTTTGTAAAAGATTTTTTATTTGCCTATTGGTTGCATTTTAACAACAGGAGTAGGGAACTAAATAAAAGGGAAGCGATAAACGGTTTGTAAATTTAATGTTAATTTTGTACGTAAATCCTTTACAAAGTATTTATATTTATTAATAATAGTCTAAGTGTGCGACAAATTTCTACATGAATGAAGGGTGGTAAAGGGATTGGAATTAGATCTGCAAACACTGTTATTTGAATTTATCGGGGGATTAGGGATCTTTCTTCTTGGTATAAAATACATGGGAGAAGGACTTCAAAAATCGGCAGGAGATCGGTTAAGAAACATTCTTGATAAATTTACAAGCAATCCTTTTATGGGAGTTTTAGCTGGAATTATTGTAACTATCCTGATTCAAAGTAGTTCAGGTACAACCGTTTTGACGGTTGGTTTAGTAAATGCAGGTTTTATGACATTCAGACAAGCAATTGGTGTAATAATGGGAGCGAACATCGGGACAACCGTAACCGCGTTTATTATTGGGATTGACATTGGGGAATATGCACTGCCAATTATTGCAGCTGGCTGTTTCTTACTGTTTTTCTTTAAAAACACACTTGTTAACGCAATTGGACAAACTATATTTGGTTTTGGTGCCTTATTCTTTGGCTTGGAGTTAATGAGCAGTGGAATGTCACCATTAAGAGAACTGGAATCCTTTCAACAGTTGACTTTAAATATGAGTGAAAGTCCAATACTTGGAGTGGTGATTGGAACAGTATTTACCTTAATTGTGCAAAGTTCAAGTGCCACTATTGGGATCCTACAAGGTCTGTTTTCTGAAGGTGCGATCGACCTTAAAGCAGCTGTACCTGTGCTTTTTGGGGACAACCTTGGTACAACGATAACAGCAGTTCTTGCGTCTATTGGTGCATCGGTAGCAGCAAAGCGTGCTGCTTACACGCATGTTATTTTTAATCTGGTTGGTGCAACTATATTTATTGTCTTTCTCGGAGTATTCACCCAGGTAATTACTTATCTGCAAGGACAATTTGACTTGAATGCGGAAATGACAATAGCATTTGCTCATGGTACTTTTAACGTAACAAATACGATTATCCAATTTCCATTTATCGGTGCCTTAGCATGGCTTGTAACAAAAATAATTCCTGGAGAGGATACGATAGTTGAATATAAACCAAAGCATCTAGACCCGATTTTTATTCAGCAATCATCCACCCTGGCATTGGATCAAGCAAAAGCCGAAGTTATCCGAATGGGGGAATATGCATATCAAGGACTGGAAGAGACAAATCTCTATTTAAACAATCATTCCCAAAAACATTCAGATATGGCTATGCAGGTAGAGGGTGCTCTAAATAATCTCGACCGCAAGATTACCGAGTATTTAGTGAGTATTTCTGCAGGCTCTCTAACAGAGCTAGAGAGTAACAAGCATACTGCCCTCATGGACTCTGTACGCGATATTGAACGGATTGGAGATCATTTTGAAAACATTATAGAGCTTATCGACTATAAGATTTCCAATAAAGTAAACCTTACTGATAAAGCGAATGAAGATCTTAACGAAATGTTTGAGCTGACTATCGCTACGGTGAAGCAGGCTATACGTTCTCTTGAAAAAACAGATCGTGAAGAAGCTCTAGCAGTTGTACAAAAAGAAGATGAAATTGATAAGATGGAGCGGAAGTTTAGGAAAAAACATATCATTCGAATGAACGAAGGGTTATGTAGTGGTTCCGCAGGGATCGTTTTCGTAGACATTATCAGCAATCTTGAACGAATAGGGGATCATGCCGTTAATATTGCGGAAGAAGTGTTAGGAGAAGAGTAAGAATGAAGGAGAGTCTATTAAGACTCTTCTTTTCTATTTTAAAAGGCTTCAAAAAATGTTCAATGTTCAAAATAAAACAAAAAACAATTTTGTTATTGAATTTGAGTTAGGAAAGTGATATATTATATATTGTCGTTTCCGAGGACAAACTACATAGATTGCAAAAAGAAAAAAACTTTTTAAAAAATGATTGACAGTTTTTGTCGAACGTGGTAAATTATATCTTGTCGCCGAAACAACGCGTAACAAAAAAGACAAGGTAATTAGGTTACATTGTATCCTAGCAGTCACTACTAACAAGATAAACATGGCGGTGTAGCTCAGCTGGCGAGAGCGTACGGTTCATACCCGTGAGGTCGGGGGTTCGATCCCCTCCGCCGCCACCATTTTCATAAATTTATGGCGGTCGTGGCGAAGTGGTTAACGCACCGGATTGTGGCTCCGGCATTCGTGGGTTCAATCCCCACCGGTCGCCCCATAAATATAAAAGCAAAGGACCCTTAGCTCAGTTGGTTAGAGCTATCGGCTCATAACCGATCGGTCGCAGGTTCGAGTCCTGCAGGGTCCACCATAAAAACTCGGAGGTATACCCAAGTCTGGCTGAAGGGATCGGTCTTGAAAACCGACAGGCGGGTCAAACCGCGCGGGGGTTCGAATCCCTCTACCTCCTCCATACATACTTTGGATAAAAACTTCTTAAGAAGGAAGAAAACAATTTAATATCCTAAATGGCTCGGTAGCTCAGTCGGTAGAGCAAGGGACTGAAAATCCCTGTGTCGGCGGTTCGATTCCGTCCCGAGCCACCATTTTAAAATCATTCTCAGGCGAAGGCCTGTTTTTTTGTGTTTTCAAAAGTTACCTACATAGAAGCGACGTAAATTTTGAGTAGAAATAGGGGACTTGTTTCTGGAAGTTTAAATTTGGTACTCATGCATATTAGTTGCAACTGCATGCATGCTTTGATACTCTTTCCATAAAGGGTGGATACATTCCTTTTAATAAACATATTTATTAGAGGAGGAACATTAATTATGGCAAAATTTGAATTACCAGAACTACCATACGCATACGACGCGTTAGAACCAACTATCGACAAAGAGACAATGAACATTCACCACACGAAGCATCATAACACTTATGTTACGAAGCTTAACGGAGCATTAGAAGGGCATGCAGATCTTCAAAATAAATCATTAGAAGACCTTTTAAGCAATTTAGATGCTGTACCAGAAAGCGCACGCACTGCAGTTCGCAATAATGGTGGCGGACATGCAAACCATACTTTATTCTGGAACGTATTATCACCAAATGGTGGCGGCGAGCCATCAGGTGAACTTGCAGATAAACTAAACAGTAAGTTTGGCAGCTTTGACAAATTCAAGGAAGAATTTGAAAATGCTGCAACAACTCGCTTTGGATCCGGCTGGGCATGGCTAGTTCTTAACAATGGAGAGCTTGAAGTAACAAGCACACCAAATCAGGATACACCTCTAATGGATGGAAAAACTCCTCTATTAGGTCTTGATGTTTGGGAGCATGCTTATTACTTGAAATATCAAAACAAACGCCCTGATTATGTATCTGCATTCTGGAATGTAGTTAACTGGGATCAAGTAAACAAAAACTACAATGAAGCAAAATAAAAATAGTCTTTAATTCAAAGAGCGCAAGGCATAGAGCCTTGCGCTCTTTGAATATGGATTAGTAAAAAGCATACTGCATATCTCCATTACTTCTGTTCAAACTAAGAAAGGATTCATGAAGGAGTATGATTCATGCGGAAGGCTATACAATTTTACCAAGAGAAATTAGATATAAATAAAGATCTACTTTTTTTACTTGTTATTGGCGGATTGTATTCTCTTGGAATATTCTTGTCCAATACTTTTGTAAACATATATTTGTGGAAGCAGTCGGGTGATTATATTACGATTGCCATCTACAACCTGGCCATATACCTATTTCAACCCGCTACATTTATTTTAGCGGGGAAATTAGCTAAAAAAGTGGATAGGGTGGTCGTCCTCCGGCTTGGAGTAATCTTTCTGTCCATATTTTTTCTAAGTGTTCTTCTTATTGGAGAACAAGCTTCAAAGTACAATTTTTTATTAGGGAGCCTACTAGGGATTGGTTATGGCTTCTACTGGCTTGCTTTTAATGTACTTACTTTTGAAATTACGGAACCTGAAACACGTGACTTTTTTAATGGCTTCCTAGGGGTGCTTCAGTCCTTTGGTGGTATGATTGGCCCGTTGCTGGCCGGGATAATTATTGCTCGTATGGAAGCAAATATTGGGTACACGACCATCTTTACAATTTCTTTTATCCTGTTTATTTTGGCGGTCGCTTGTAGCTTTTTTCTTAATAGGCGAAGAGCTGAAGGAAGCTTTCACTTTAGAAGAATCTTACAGGAGCGTCATCATAATAAGAATTGGCGAAGGATCTTACATGCGCACACTTTTCAGGGACTTCGTGAGGGTATTTTTGCTTTTATTATTTCTATATGGGTTTTCTTGATAACCCAAAGTGAATTTTCACTTGGTATGTTCAACTTAGTCTTATCAGGGCTCTCTTTTGTGTTTTATTTCATCGCAACAAAGTTTATTAAAAATAAACTGCGCAAAAAAGCGATTTTACTTGGTGGACTAATTCTCTTTTTCTCCACCTTTATTATCCTGTTTAATTTAGGTTACGTCCAATTAATCATATATGCTGTTTTTATTGGAATTGCTTACCCGATCATTAATGTCCCATACGTCTCCATGACGTATGATGTGATTGGTAAGGCTTGGAAAGCCAAGGAGATGCGCGTAGAGTACATTGTTGTAAGAGAACTATTCGTAAATTTAGGGAGAGTTGCTTCTATTGTCCTCTTCTTGGGAGCAGTCATGCTGTTCCCAGCAAAACAAGTGATTCCAGTCTTGCTTATAATTCTTGGGAGCGGACACTTGATCATTTACTTTTTTGTTAAGAATATTTACCTCGGAACAAAGCAAAAGAAAGAGGTCTTAATAAAAGATCAAATAACAGATGAAAAAAACCGATAAATCCATTTAGATTATACTATCAGACGTGTTATAATAAAAATATATGACTATTTTTATTATGGGGGAGAAGCGATGGGTAATAAGAAAAGAAAGAAAAAAGCACAACTTCCCTTTCGGATTAACATATTGTTTTTTGTTGTGTTTCTTATGTTTTCCGTACTGATTATGCAGCTTGGTGTTGTGCAAATACTTAATGGGGAAGCATTTCAAGAGGAAATTGACAGAACGATTCAAGATACAACAAAAATACCAGTACCGCGTGGGAAAATTTATGACGTTAATCACGATGTGGTGGTCGATAATAAACCACTTTATTCCATTACCTATACTCCAGCAAAAGGGACCCAGGCTGAAGATAGGCTAAAGGTCGCCAAAAAACTTGCAACATTCATTTCCATGGATAGTGAAGATTATCTAGACGGGATTACGGAAAGAAACATACAGGAATATATATATTTACAAGACATAGACAAAGCAGAAGATCGCGTAACTGCTGAAGAACAAAAGGAGCTTAGTAATTCTGATTTCTATAAGCTTGTTTTAGAGCGTATTCCAGAGGAAGACATAGATCAAGATAAATTTTCAAAGCAAGAGTTAGAAGTCATTGCAATAAAAAAAGAGTTAGACAAAGCTTATTCTTTAACACCACAAATTGTTAAAAATGAAGATGTTACAGCAAAAGAATATGCCCAAGTAGCTGAACATCTCAGTGAGCTGCCTGGAATTAATGCAACGACTGATTGGGATAGAGAATATCCATACGAGAATACTTTCAAAGGCTTACTTGGTTCCATTACTTCACAAGAACAGGGTATTCCAGCTGAAAGTGTAGACTATTACATGACAAGAGGATATAGTAGGAATGATCGTGTCGGCAAGAGTGGACTTGAGGAGTATTATGAAGAATCTCTTCGTGGCAGAAAAGAGCAGATTCAATATACGACAACCAAGTCAGGAAGAGTTATTGACTCTAAAACAATTGTAGAAGGGGAACGAGGAAAAGATCTCGTACTCACGGTCGATATGGAGTTTCAAGAAGAAGTTGATAAGATTGTTCGTGAAGAATTAAAAGCTGCTAAGAGTAAGCATCCTTATGCGAATAGATTTATGGAAGATGCCATCGCAGTTGTTATGAACCCAAAAACAGGGGAAATTTTGGCCGCTAGTGGGCAAGCATATAATAAGAAGACAAAGGAGTACTCGAATGCAGAGCTTCGGACTTTGTATAATGCAAATTTACCTGGATCCACAGTAAAAGGAGCAACGGTACTAGCGGGACTACAATCAGGTGTCATAACTCCTGGACAGACTTTCAATGACAGACCAATTAATATTGCGGGAAGAGTAAAGGGTTCGTATAGTCGATTGGGACCTGTTGATGACCTTAGAGCTTTGCAGAGGTCTTCCAACGTTTATATGTTCTATATTGCTTTAAAAATGGGTGGAGAGAATAGGTATCCTTTTCCTGACGGCAGTACGGCATCGTTTGATTCAGCTGCATGGCAGCAGATGCGGAACTACTTCCGACAGTTTGGTTTAGGGGTAAAGACGGGAATCGACTATCCATATGAAAGTGTTGGCGTTGTCGGAGATTCAAATAATAATCCTGGTTTACTAATGGACTATGCTATAGGACAATATGATTCTTACACAGCAATGCAATTGGCCCAATATGTCTCAACTATAGCAAACGACGGTTACCGTGTACGTCCACATTTTCTAAAAGAGATCCGGGAGCCTGGAACTTCTGACGAACAATTAGGTTCAGTTTATCGTACTGAGAATACAGAAGTGCTAAATAGAATTGAGATGGACCAATCTTATATTGATAGAGTACAACAAGGCTTCCGTCTTGTGGCTACTGTTGGGACTGCCAGCGAACTAGCAAATAAAGATTACATGCCAGCAGCCAAAACAGGGACTGCAGAAAATTTTGCGATAGATGAGAATGGAAATCTGGTTGATACAGAGAACCTTTCACTAGTGGGCTATGCACCATATGATGACCCGGAAGTAGCGTTTGCTGTTATTGCACCAAACACAGGGAAAATTAAAGATCAACATCCTATCCAGCATAATATGGCTTCACGCATTCTCGATGCATATTTTGATATGAAAGATGGGAATGATGAAGATAGTGAGGAAGAAGAAAACTAAGTAGAAAAACAGCTCTCCTGCGGAGGAGGGCTGTTTTTTGTTTACGAAAATTTTACAAAGAGTAAATAGTAGCTTAATACTTACCTGTTACCCTTATAGTATGTTAGACAGAATAGGGGGGATTCCATGGCAACACGTGGACAGTTTCACCATGAACTGGAAGAGATAAATACTGATATCATCCGGTTAGCAGATGCAGCCGAGGAAGCATTAGAGAATGCAATTAACGCATTATTTAACAAAGACACAGAGCAAGCTAAGGCAATTATTGAACAGGATCATAATATTGACAGGTTGGAAATTGAAATTAATGATAAGACCATTTTACTTATTGCAAAGCAACAACCGGTAGCAACAGACTTGAGAAGGCTCATTATTGCTTTAAGGATTGTAACAGATTTGGAACGTATGGCAGATAACGCAAAAAATATTGCCAATGCTACGATCTATTTAGGTGAATATAATGAGGTTGTATTACCAGAAGGTTTAAAGAAGATGCATGAAATTGCTAAAGACATGCTTCACACGGCTTTAAAGGCCTTTAGCGAAGAAGATATAGCACTTGCAAGCAGTCTATCTGCGATGGACGATAAAGTGGACCGATTGTACAAATTAATTATCAGTGAATTGCTTGGTGAAACAGCTACAAATCCTGACAAAATTCAATATGTTATGCAAGTCTCATTTTGTGCTAGATATTTGGAGCGCTATGCGGACCATATCACGAACATCGGGGAAAGTATTTTGTTCCTTGTTAAAGGTGAAAATTATAATTTAAATTAAAAGCAGTATGGCAGTTAAAACCTGCCATACTGCTTATTTTGTAATTGCCTCAGCTACTTCATAGTGGCTCATGCCAGTGGTAAGTTCATATTCACCTATTTGTACTTTCAGGTGATAATCATTATCTATCAAGTATTCATTAAACTCTCCTGCATCATCAATAATATCGTTATTTTCTAATACAGAGCTGATATCAGAAGAGGCCATTCCTTCTTTTATCTTTAACGTATAGGAAGTTTTTTCCTTTTCTTCTTCCTTTTCTGTTTTTTCGCTATCATTTTCATCAGAGTTTTCTTCTTTGGCTTTCTCAGTTGCTTCGTCTTCCTGATCTTTCGAAGAGTCCTCTTCTTTATTGGAAGATTCCTGTTCGGAATTTTCTTCTTTAGAATCAGTTTCAGCGGAAGCTGTTTTACTTTCATCTCCAACCGAAGCAGCAATATATTCTTCTTTATTTAAGACATAGTAGCCTTTTTGTTCAACAAGGTCGATTAGGTCCTCTGCAGCTAAATCCTCTACTTTCTCTCCACCGGTACCAAAAAAGAATATCCCGCCAAGTAGCAGTATACCTGCAGTAAATAACCCTATAGCAAACGATCGTACACTTTGTTTCATTGGTTTCTCCTTTTCAAATACAGATTGTTACCTTTTGGATCAATTGCTTTTAGTTAAGTCTTCTGGGTAGTTTTCAGTAAGTAATTCTTCTTCCAAAATCTTAATCTTCTTCTTCATTTGATATGTATCTTGCATTGTTGAAATAGAAAATTGCTCGAGCTGGCTTTCCAAATCTTCCAAACGGTCATTCATAAAGAAAGACAGAACGAATAACACAATAGCAACCACAAGAATAGCAATGACTGCGAATAACATTTTTCAACCTCCTTATTATCAGCAAATGCTTAATTTGAGTCATTTCGCTTTTATTCTACATTACTAGTTATATCATATAAACAAGCACTAGACCATAGTAAATATATGGTTTCAAAACGAAAAACGAATAAACAATGCTTGGTGGAATCATAGATTGAGCTAAATAATTACCCCCTTATAATCTATCATAAAGGCTTTCTAAAATAATAAATTTAATCTGAAACGAATAATAATAATGAGAAATATGTTTACCATCTAAATAAAAAGAGATGGGGCAGTAATCCACATAAAAGAATTATAGAGAGTTAAAATAATTTTTTTGTTACTCCTTGATAGTTTGGCGAATTTCTGCTATTATTATTAAGTCTGAAATGAATGCTGAGCTGCCTATAAGCAAGTTTCTTATAGTTTGGAGGGAAAATTATGCGCGTAAACATTACATTAGCTTGTACTGAAACAGGTGATCGTAACTATATTTCAACAAAAAACAAACGTACGAACCCTGAACGTATCGAGCTTAAGAAATATAGTCCACGTCTTAAAAAACACACTTTACATCGCGAGACTAAATAGTTTTAAACGAAACTCCTGTCATTGATGGCAGGGGTTTTATTTCTATTTTAGGGAGCTGATTGTTTTGACCAAAGCAGAATTGCGTGCAAACTCGATAGAATTTTTAAAAGGGATTAGTAAAGAGGACAGATACATAACAGAAAAGAAACTTAAGGATCAATTAATTTCCAGTTCTATTTGGGAGCAAGCAACTACTATTGGGTTAACTGTCTCCCAAGCAATGGAGTGGGATACCAAGCCTATTATTGAAGAAGCTTGGAAGGCTGGAAAAACGGTGTGTGTTCCAAAATGCTCTCCAAAGGAAAGGATGCTTACCTTTTATAAGTTAGAGTCATTTAATCAATTAGAGGTAGTTTACTATAATTTGCTTGAGCCAAATCCAACTGTGACACAACCAGTGGCTAAAATGGAAATTCAGCTATTATTAGTCCCAGGTCTCGTTTTTGACAAACGGGGTTACCGAATTGGTTTTGGTGGAGGATATTATGACCGTTATCTTGCCGATTATCCGAATGTAACAGCTTCACTCATGCATTCCGAGCAACTTGTTGATCAAGTACCAGCAGAGTCATTTGATATTCCAGTTCAACATATCATAACAGCAGAGAAATCTTGGTAGAGAGCAAATAAGCTAGATGTATAAATAATGATAAACCACCTCAAACTAAGTTCACCATCTAAAGAAAGAGAAGGTGAAAAGTGTATGCGAGTTACGACAATTGTATTAGGAATATTAGGTATCATTGGTATCGTGTATAAATGGCGATACCGAATCGTTAATACATTACTGGCAATTAGTTTTTTACGACGTCTTGCTGTTACCTTATCCATGAATATGCCAACTATTCGATCGAAAATATTACCTGGTTTGTTTGGAAAACAACAATCGAATGAAATGTGAAAAAAGAAGCTGCCATGTCAGCTTCTTTTTTGTTATTTACCCACAAGAAATCACTAGCATGAAGAGACCTTTATCAGGGTAAGTATATAAAGTGAAACTTCAACCAGTGGGGTTTTTGTTCTTCCCCCACTGATTGTTAGTTGAACGAATCGGGGTGTTAGTGTCCGTGTACTCCCACTTAAACATCCCGTTGTCACTTCATGTTTTAAAGTGGGAGTCTTACGGACGGTTGCACCGGGGTAAAAGTTTGGTATGATGGAAAGGCAGGAGGGGAGACCATGTACTTAGATGAACAATTTTCAATGTATCAACTGGCACATTACTTTGTAACGAAACACCAGTTCGAGGTACTATATATAAATAATAAAGAGGAAGAAATTTGGCTAGAGCAAAATGTGAAGCGAAACTCCAATGTGATTAGACTTATACATAAAGGTTTCGACTGGAAAAACCATTTACGCAATGATATCGCGACTACATTTCAACGATGTAAAGCATTGAGTAAAGTAATCACTGGAAAATTTGTTACAATACATAATGTTTATTTTTCTTCACACCCACCAGTTGATGATTGGGAATTTCTAAAAAAGCCTATGCAATTAAAAGAGAAAAATGCCACGAAAATGAATGTCTATTATATTACTAACGAAAACAGCCAAGAAGAAAAGTCACGGTTATTCCGTTCCCTTGAAGTGGGGCCGCCGTTAGAAGGGGAGTCCAATGAAGAGAAGGAACCTGCTGTTTTAATCTATAAAAAGGCATTACAGGATGCATTTTTTGCAAAGAAAAAAGAAGTAGATAATTTATTTTTTTATGGTAAACCATTCTTAACGTATTTGTTGTTAGCTATAAATATTATTTTATTTATATGGTTGGAAGTACGAGGTGGCAGTGAAAATATTCACAATCTTATTGAATCTGGTGCTAAATACAATCCGGCAATTATTGAAGGAGAATGGTGGAGAATAATAAGCTCCATGTTTTTACATATCGGGGTTTTGCATTTAATGATGAATATGCTGGCTGTTTATTATCTGGGGTCAACTGTAGAAAGAATATACGGATCAGCAAGATTTTTATTCATCTATTTTCTAGCTGGTATTGGAGGGGGACTTGCAAGCTTTGCCTTTTCCTATAATATTTCTGCCGGTGCTTCAGGTGCATTATTTGGTTTATTTGGCGCCTTATTGTTTTTTGGAGTAATATATAAGAAAATCTTTTTTCAAACAATGGGGCGCGGCGTCTTAATCATTCTAGCTATCAATATTGTTTTTGGATTCCTAGTGCCTCAAGTTGATTATATTGCACATTTAGGTGGACTTGCTGCAGGTTTTATTGCTTCTGCCATTATCCACTTGCCTAACAAGAAAAAGATTGTACTCCAACTTAGCGCATTGGTAATCTATTTTTTACTGTTAAGTGGGCTGGTAGCTTTTGGTATCCAGCATAACGAAACTAATCAAGAATATTATTTAATGCAAATAGATGAACTTTTACAGGATGAAAAGTATCAGGAAGTTGTAGAGGTTGCCACTGAGGGGCTGGCAAAAGAAGGGGAATTGGAGGAAAATCTGCTTTTTCAACGGTCGTATGCTTATATACAGTTAGATCGATCAGAAGAGGCGGAGACAGACCTTGAAAGAACAATAGAAATCAACAATAGCTTGTCAGAGGCTCACTATAACTTGGCCGTGCTTTATGCGAATAAGGGAGATTTGACAGAGGCAAGAGAAGCGATTGAACGTGCTAGTCAACTCAACCCTAAGGACGAAAATATTAAGAGTTTGTATGATCAATTAATGGAAGAAAGTCCTTAAAAGTATCTATTGCTCCTATGTTTTCAAGTAAGCTAACGGACAATGAGAGAATGAGACATTTACTTAGAAAAAATTGGATAAGGAGGTAAAGCTGTTGCAAATAGTAGAAATAAAAGATATAGCTGCCTATCAAGAAGAATTGGCAACTTTGTTTCAAGAAGTGGTAGCTGAAGGTGCTGCACTTAATTATTTATATCCCATGCATTACGAAACAGCCATTCATTACTGGAAAGATGTTGTATCCGAGCAGGTTCAATTATTTATTTGTCTCCTTGATGGTAAGGTAGTAGGTACAATTCAGTTACACCTCGCAAATAAGGAGAATGGACTGCACCGAGCCGAAATTGCCAAGTTAATGACACATCCAGAAGCACGTAGGAAGGGTGTAGCGAGAAAACTCCTTCAGTCTGCCGAACAAGCAGCCAAGCAAGAAAAGAGAACGCTTCTATTATTGGATACAGCCAAGGGATCTTCAGCTAATATGCTTTATCAATCAGAGGGGTATGAACTATACGGAGAAGTACCAGCTTATTCGCAGGATGCCTTCGGTAATTACAAAGATAATAATTTTTATTATAAGATAGTAAAATAAAGTGATACTTCATTTTGTGGGGGTTTCCCTCAGGTTTTGAAGTAGGGGATTACTGGCAGCGAAGGCGATGTAAATATAATGGTCTAAGAAAAACTATGGAAATATACTAAAAAAGTGCCAATGGCACTTTTTTAGTTTTCAGTAAGACTGTACTTCTGTATAAGCTGGTTTTTTCTCCCATTTAACTCAAAAAGGACAAGTAAATGATCTAGGTCCTTACTAAAAAGGATAATGGGGATGTAGCTGGTAGGTTTTTTATTATTTTTCGATGTGGCAGGTACAATATAATTCTTATAGAGCCCCTCCCATAACTGCCCCATGATTTTGTCTGTTTCCTGTTGTGTAAATGATGGTAGTGGTTCTGTTTGATAAGTAGCCAGGCTCGTTAAAGGGACGGATAGATAGTTGCCACTATCTATATCAAAATGAGTAAATAGCTGATTCCAATGGTATAAAAGCTGTTGACGGGTGGTTTTTTCCAAGAGGTTTTTCCACTCCACCTCATAATTATTCTGTGGTTTTTTAAATGATTCTAAGGCAGTTGTTGGAGAGTCAATGACATATAGTTGATCTGCCGTTATTTGTTGCATACTATGAATGGATTTATCTTGTTTATGAATCTCACCGTGGTGAAACGTAATAGCTTGAAATAAGCTGCTGTCTTCATGGAATAATCTT
This sequence comes from Oceanobacillus sp. M65, assembly GCF_052246275.1. Lineage (NCBI taxonomy): Bacteria > Bacillati > Bacillota > Bacilli > Caryophanales > Bacillaceae > Oceanobacillus > Oceanobacillus sp. M65. The sequence continues at coordinate 326,784 of NZ_JBQQCJ010000002.1, forward strand.
TCTTTCATAATAATGCTATCTGAATTCTGCTTCCACTTACTTCTTACCCCACGAAGTCTTCCATTATCGAATAATAGAGAAGCGTCTTGCCTAAGGTAGGTTGGAGCTTCGCTTACAGAGGTCGCGGACCAAATTATTTCATATGAATCATTCCCATTTTCCGAAAACAGCGATATATCGGTTTGTACTTTTTCAAAACGTTGGTCCTCTGTTATTGGAAAATAGGTTATGGCAGGCAACGTATGAATGTTTACTATATAAATGATGGCGGCAGCACTAATTGAAACAATAATGATTGAAAGAAATCCCCATTTATTCATCAACTATTCACCCTCTAGAGTAGCTTGTCTAATCCATTGTATGAATTTAGGTAAGAAGATATGTTAGATGTATAGAAAACAACCCAGCTTGTCAAACTACCATTATGAAGAGAAAGAGAGTTGGGTGAGGATATGTCAGAAGAAATAAACAAAGAAAAAGTCATGTATACCAGCTATGATAAAAATGTAGAATATTTATCAAAAAGACTCGGTGTGGATAAAAGCTTTGATATTATACAATTGGATTTAGAGTACGCTGGAAGAAGAATGGCACTGTTTTTAATAGATGGATTTGCAAAAGATGACATTCTTCACCTTTTGATGAAGTTACTTGCTAAGTTGGAGCCCGAGGATATTGAACCTGATCCATTAGCAAAATTACTTAAAACGTATATTCCTTACGTAGAGATAGAACAGGTGGACGATCTCAACCTGGCTACAAATCAAATACTTGCTGGTCCTTCCGCATTGATCGTAGAAGGTATCAATAAAGTAATCATGATTGATGCCAGAACATATCCCGCAAGAACCCCTGCCGAACCAGATTTAGAAAGAGTAGTACGAGGATCCAGAGATGGATATGTGGAAACACTGGTATTCAACACGGCTTTAACTAGAAGAAGGGTTCGTGATCGAACGTTAAGAATGGAATATACACAGGTCGGACGCCGTTCTTTGACAGATGTTTGTATTTGTTATATTGAAGATATTGCAGATATGGAAAGAGTTGAACATTTGAAAGGCGTATTAGATAAAATCGATACAGACGGACTCCCGATGGCGGAAAAAACAATAGAAGAATTTCTTAGTGGACGTTATTGGAACCCTTATCCAACAGTTCGATACACAGAAAGACCTGACACTGCTGCATCTCACCTTTATGAGGGACATGTATTGCTTATCATCGATGGCTCACCAAGTGTCATGATTACACCAGCTACGTATTGGCATCACCTGCAACATGCGGAAGAATACCGGCAGAAGCCATTGGTGGGTGCCTACTTACGTCTGATAAGGTTCATTGCTGTATTCGCTTCGATTTTTATTCTTCCACTATACTATTTATTTTCTGTAAATCCTGAACTGCTGCCATCTGGATTAGAATTTATTGGCCCAAACCAAATGGGAGTTGTGCCTATAATTGCCCAGTTTATAATTGCAGAAATAGGAATTGATGTCTTGCGCATGGCTGCCATTCATACGCCATCTTCTTTAGCCACTGCTCTGGGACTAGTGGCAGCCATTCTAATTGGACAAATTTCTGTGGAAGTTGGATGGTTCTCTAATGAAGTTGTCTTATACTTGGCAGTAGCTGCTATAGGAACGTACGCTACACCAAGTTATGAAATGAGTTTAGCTAATCGGCTCGTACGTATCTTTTTATTAATCTGCACTTCTTTGTTTGGTGTAATGGGGTACGTAACTGGAATTACACTTTGGATTCTTTATCTTGCCAGAATGCAGTCGTTTCATATACCCTATTTTTGGCCGTTCCTACCTTTTTCCTATCGTCCATTTCGGGACATTTTTGTACGGACACCAATCCCATTAAAAAACAGAAGACCCCTCTTTTTAAACCCGCAGGACCCTGACCGTTAACAGGTTACCTGCGGTTTTTTTATGCGTAAAGAACTGGGGCATGTCGATATTGAACTAGGACAAGGCATATGTAGTCTCCCACCACGACGCCTCTCGCTTTTATTGTAGTTCCTATTCCAAAAAAAGTTTGCTATAATTAAATTTGGTGATTTTTATGAAAACAATTTATGATGTTCAACAACTTCTTAAACGATATGGATCGTTCGTATATACTGGTGATCGTTTGGGAGACTTGGAATTGATGGATATGGAGCTAACTGAATTGCATAAATGGGATTTTATTAGTGTAGAAGACTATACAATGGCCAAGTTACTTTTGCGAAGCGAAATATCTAAAGTAGAAAAAGAGAGAAGGGGGAACACTTAACATGACTCAGAGCGAATGGATTATTGGTGTTGATGTTGGAGGAACGAGTGTAAAGATTGGCATTATTTCAGCAACAGGGGATATTTATAAGAAATGGGAAATGAAAACAGATAAATCAGATGGTGGGCAGCATATTATGGAGGATGTCTGGGCCTCCATCCAACAGAATCTATCTGAATTGAATATCTCATCAGATAATATATTAGGGATTGGTTTAGGCGCACCTGGGTTTATTGACGGAGATACTGGCTATATTTACGAAGCAGTCAATATTGGCTGGAAGGAATATGATTTACCAGGTCATTTGAAACAACTTTCAGGACTCCCAGTTTTTGTAGAGAACGATGCAAATGTCGCTGTGCTAGGAGAGAATTGGCAGGGTGCAGGTCGTCAAGAGAAAAATGTTATCGCTATTACGCTTGGAACTGGTGTAGGGGGCGGCATTATTGCAAACGGTGAGATTGTAAACGGTACAAATGGGATGGCTGGTGAGATTGGACATATGACGATTGAAACAGCTGGAAGACCTTGTAACTGTGGAAGAACAGGTTGCCTAGAAACAATAGCTTCAGCCACGGGAATTGTAAAACAGGCGATGGAGTTAATTGAAGCGGGGAATAGTGAAAGTAAATTAGTGGCACATTACGCAAATCACGGTCTCTTAACTGCTAAAGATATTTTCAACTATGCGGCATTGGGAGATCAAGATGCTAGTTCTATTGTTCACTATACTGCCGATGTACTTGGTTTAGTTATTGCTAACATGGGGGCTCTTCTTAACCCGTCGAAAGTATTAATTGGTGGTGGCGTATCAAAAGCTGGAGATCAATTACTTGATGCGATTAAGGCGTCATTTGAGAAATATGCCCTTGAAAGGGTAAGTTCCATTTGCGATATGAGGGTTGCAGAGTTGGGAAATGATGCGGGCATTATTGGAGCGGCCTTCCTTGTAAAACAAAAAGTTCTTCATGTTTCTTTCTAGTTATTTTACCTTTTCCTGTAAATTATTGTGATCCAAAATTTTTATATGTTGCTTTGAAACTTTTATTATATTCAATACGTCATATACTTATATGAGTTTTACAGAAATCATACATGAATTTATCCCTGCGTTTATAATATAAATGCAGGGGAATTGATAATTAGCGATAAAAATACGTTAGCTAAGTACATATATGTTATTTTGACAATGTGTTGAAAGGGAAAAGCAGGAGGAAACAAAAATGAATATTAATCAAAAGAAAATGCCTTTTTTTATCATTGCTACTATATTATTTGGGGTAAAAACATATATCGTTTATCGGTTTATATTTAATATCGACCTTGAAAATATAATGCAAGAGTTAATCCTATTTATAAATCCATTTGTTTCAACCTTTTTGTTATTTGCAATTAGCGTCTGGTTCAGCAAAAAATCAAGACAAATGAAGTATATTCGGTATACAGCATTACTTGCTTCCCTAGTAGTATTTGCTAATATTGTGTTTTATCGATCGTTTGCTGATTTTATCACCATTCCCCAGTTATTACAGGGAAGTAATGCTGCTGACCTAGGGAAAAGTATCTTATCCTTGATGCGACCATATGACATTTTATTGTTTATCGACGTAGCATTAATATGGTATTTAAGCAAAAAAAGAGCAGATAGTTTCATTATAGATTTTTCTAGGAGAGGGAAAGTATTTGCTTTAGCAATGTCTCTTGTACTACTTGCAGGAAACTTTTTTTTGGCAGAGATGGAGCGCCCTCAGCTATTCACGCGTGCATTTGACCGCGAGTATCTTGTAAAAAATATAGGGCTGTTTAACTACCATATATACGACATTGCGATTAATACAAAAGCAACAACACAGAAAGTTTTTGCGGACGGCAATGAAATTCCTGAAATTAAGAAGTATGTAGAGAATAACGTTAAGACTGATCAAAAATCAGAGATGTTCGGGGTTGCGGAAGATAAAAACGTTATCTTTATCAATGCCGAGTCTTTACAAAGTTTTGTGATCAATAATGAAGTAAATGGGGAAGAAATTACGCCATTCTTGAATAGCTTAACAGAAGATGAAAACACGTATTACTTTGAAAATTTTTATCATCAGACAGAGCAGGGAAAAACTTCTGATTCTGAATTTTTGGTTGAAAACTCCTTGTATCCTTTGTCGCGTGGAGCTGTTTTCTTTACACATGGACAGAATGAATACAATGCAATGCCTGAAATTCTAGGTCAAGAAGGTTATACCGCAAATGTTTTCCATGCAAATAACAAAAGTTTCTGGAACAGAGACCAGATGTACGAAAGTTTAGGTATTGATGCGTTTTATGGAGAAGAGGCTTATGAGGTAACAGACGATAATTCTGTAGGCTGGGGATTAAAGGATAAACCCTTTTTCGAACAATCTATTGAACACCTTCAGACATTAAAGGAGCCATATTACTCTAAACTTATAACGTTGACAAATCACTTTCCGTTTGAATTACCTGAAGAAGATAAGTCGATAGAGGCTTATGATTCTAACTCAGCTACTCTTAATAATTTCTTTCCCACGGTTCGTTATATGGATGAATCCATTGAGCAGTTTTTTGAACAATTAAAGGCTGCAGGTTTATATGAGAATTCCATTATCGTCATTATGGGAGATCATTATGGGATAAGTGCCAATCATAATAAAGCAATGAGTCAGTATCTAGACAAAGAGGAAATTACTCCTTTTGATCATGTTCAGCTTCAGCGTGTGCCTTTCTTTATTCACATTCCTGGGCACGGGAAAGGAGAAGTACGTTCTGAGGTATCAGGGCAGATTGATGTCAAACCGACTATGCTAAGCTTGCTTGGGATTGAAAATGAAGAGGATATATACTTTGGAAATGATTTATTCTCAAATAAACGAAAAGATTATATTGCCTTAAGAAATGGCGATTTTATAAATAAAGATTTCGTTTATACAAGCGGTATTTGCTATGATCGCCAAACAGGTGAGCCAGTAGAAGGGGAAAGTGAAGTCTCTCTAGATGTTTCAATCGATGAAGAGGTGACTGCTTGTACTCCTATAGCGGATAAAGTGGATCAGGAACTTGCTTATTCAGATGACATGATTTATGGAGATTTATTTCGATTTATCGAACTTGATGATAAAGAAAAATAACAATAAAAACGGAGGACCATGGACTGTTGAGCAGTCACAAGGAAACCTCCGTTTTTAAATAGATTAATCTGATTAAATAAAAAAGCCCGGACGAGTTAAATAACCGTACGGACTTTTGGTCGTTCACCCTTAGTTTAATTCATTCCTGAAATCTCAGTGATAAGCGTTGCGATAGAGAAAAATCCAAATGCAACGGCAGTGATAGCGGAAAAAGCTAGAGCGAAGAAATTTTTGTATTTAAGCTGACGAATAACAGACACAACTGCAAGTAATGCAACCAATAATAATAATATTGCCAAAACGATATGCATCTTAGTTAACCCCCTTGTTCAGTTCATAAAATTGATCGTGACTACCGTTTATATTATTATGTAACTAACCCAATATAATATTTATTTTATAGTATTTCGTATCATTTGTCGAGAAATACATGGACTAAAAATGAATGAATTGGCGACAACCAGTTGGAGGGATTGAGATGGAAGTAAAAGCGTTATCATTAGGGCCTATAAGAACGAATTGCTATATCATACATAAAGAAGGAAATGCATTGATTATTGATCCGGGAGGGAATCCCGAAAAAGTAATGGCACTTATGGAAGACCTTATACTGACTCCGAAAGCTATTTTATTAACACATGCTCATTTTGACCATATAGGAGCAGTCCAAGAATTAAGAGAAAAGTATCAAATTGATGTTTACTTACACTCTGAGGAAAGCAATTGGCTACAGGATGCTTCATTAAATGGTTCGCTAGGTCTTATGGGACAAGAAATAACCACTTATGAGGCAGATCACGAGCTTCGAGAAGGCGATATAGAGATGTATGGATTTAAGTTTGAGATAAGACATACACCCGGACACTCACCAGGGAGTGTAAGCTTTGTTTTCCCTGATCAATCTATAGTAATTAGTGGAGATGTACTATTCAAGCAAGGAATAGGAAGAACGGATCTAACTGGCGGGGACATAAATGTGCTAGAAAAAAGCATCCGAAACAAGTTATATAACTTGAATGATGGCTATACGGTCTTCCCAGGCCACGGTTCTGAAACCACTATTGGGTTTGAAAAGCACCAAAATCCCTTTTTCCCTGATCATTAAAAAACAGGGCATCGGTCAAAATAATTGACTGGATGCCCTGTTTTTTAATGTCCGAAGCCTGGTACTAGTATAAACTCCGAGTACCATGTAAAGCCGATAAAAAATACCGTACAATAAGCCCCGAATAAATACATATACATACGCTCAGATAATTTCAAATAACTTACTGTAAGGAAAAATGCCGTTTGAACCAGGAAAAGAAGAGCTGCTCCTTGCATATCACCGATAAATAACATAACGGTGAATATGCCAGTCCAAAAGGCAAGCACGCGAAACATACGATCCATGCTTCCCCCTCCTTCTAGGTAACCTTTTCATTGTTATTATAAACGACCTTCTGCTACTTGTAAACGAATCTTGCTAAACAAAAGAAAGATTTGCAAAATAAAGGGAAATTTAGACGTAAACGATTGCATCTGCCTATCGTTAATCCTTCTTTTATTTAGTATAACCAACTCATAAAAGATTATGATTGTGGAACTGTCTAATCCAATAGTCCGCTTACCAAAAGTGGGCTTTCAATATTTTTTACTGCATTGCCTTCCGTCGTAATGGTAAAGGCTAATAAACAGGTATCTTCATTTATTCGCTCTACAACAATAAATACCTCTCCATGTGGAAAAAGATAGGAAGCTTGACTTGTTACATTTCCGGTAGCTTTAATCTCTTCAATTAGTAGTTGCCTGGAGGATTGAAAAAGTGTTTCTATTTTAGTTTGCTCCATTTGCATATCAGTCATGTGAAGTTCATTACGATAACCAGCAGTTCCGTGAAAAAGCAAAAGGAAAATGATCGAGAGGACTACCAGTACATAGGGAAGAATAAATCCTCTTTCATTCGTCATCGTACCATATGATCGTCTTTTCAAATGTCTCACCATCCTCCATCGTAACGAATATGGAAAATCCATAAGCAGCTGGTTCAAAGCGAAGATTTGATATATTTCTTAAATAAATCTCATGTCCCGTCCCGTTTACCCTGCGACGAATCAAGTTACCATATTTCTCAAGCGTCGTATTCGCTCCACCGACAAGGTTGAGTTCTAATATCTTACCAGCATCTTTTAGTTTAAAGCTTGTTGCATTTTTTACATCGTCTTGTAAGAAGGTAAAGAATTGTTGGACAGAAAACTCCTGCTCGTGAAGTGGTATGTCGGCAGCTTTCAGAAGGGCGGTGAGAAAAGGGAGGCTTAAGGCGAGGAAGCTGATTGCTAACAATGATTGGATCATAGTGAATCCACTACTTCTTTTTAGGAACACCATATAAACAGATTGTCTCTCTTTTTTCTTTAACATTCGTCCATTCAACACATCCTTTTATCAAATCACGTTCTAGCGTAAAATGGTATACGGCTTTCATTTCGGTTCCTGGAAAGGTTGTATGGTGAGATTGGGGGAGAGGACGGCCAGGTGACCATAGAAAGGACTGTAGCTCATCAAATAATTCTTGGTTCATATATCGACTGTCTTTAAGGGTCTCGCCTTCAAGTCTTAGTAACTGAAATAAGGGAATCACTGTAATAACAACACCTAATAGGATTGATACTGTGACAAGCACTTCAATTAAAGTAAAACCATTATTGTTTCTCAAGATAAAATCTTCCCTTTCCAAACGGAAACACCATCCGATAGCTGTTTAGCGATGAGACAAGATAAAGTGTTCTTGGATTTTTTATATTCCCATTATAATTGAAGGTGATATTTCGATCTGTTCGTGTATCAATAGTCAGCCCTTCAGGGTAGGCTCGATTCATACTTGGTCGTCCATCTACTGTGATTCGATAGCTGTTTTCATTAAAAGTTATCCGATTCATCCCACTTGTTAGGGTGGAACGTTGCTGGATATATGAAACGTCAGACGCTAATGTTTTTAAAAATTGTTTTTCTTCCTGTTCTTTTAATACATTGAACTGTAAGGGGAAAGCGAGTAAAACCAAGGTCGAGATTATACCTAACACCATAAGCATCTCAATTAGTGTAAAGCCATCCTCTCTCATATCAAAGCCCTACAAGCTAGGCGCTGTTACCTTGCCATCTGCATATCCTAAAGAAAGGTCATTGCTACAAGTTGTTTGTTCTGTTGTTATATAATCTCCTTCTACAAGGATAGCAAGTGTAGAAGGGTATTCTCTTTCGTTTAAATAGTAAGCATCAACCTGAGCCTGGACTAATGCTACAAGTGCTTCACAGCCTGTTGAGTTCACTTCTTCGCTCTTCCCGCTAAGACTAGGTATAAAGAGCAATATTAATACCGAAATAATCATTAACACGATTAGCATCTCAATTAGTGTAAAACCGCGCTCGTTTTTTAGCATGATAAGTCTCCTTTTATAGTATATTTAGGCTTTCACTTTTTGCCTATTTTCTCTTTCATTTTTAAAGTTAAAAGACTGTTAAACACCGTTACCTTTCACTACAGACGGACGCTTTCCATGGGGCATGGCTTGAGCCTCCTGGCTCACAAAGAACGTTCGCTGTGGGGTCCCAAGTCTCATGCTATTCCAGGAGTCGCCGTCTTTCGCTCTAGGTAACTTCTTTTACGTTACTGCTCCAAGGAATCTATATCAATCACTTGGACGCTCTGTGATGTTCCTAGATAATGGTCTTAGGATCATTTGGGAAAATTCTGGTTCTCCTAGCGGACAAAGCGCATTAGAAGGACTGTTTCCCAGTGTACGTGTTGGTCTTCATACACGCAGGCCTGTACTGACGTAAACACCAGTCCGGACGCTTTACCGCTAATGAAACATCCATCTCCCGCAATGGAAACCAATACTTGCGATATTATCTTGTAGAAGCCGCCAACTCGATAAGAAGGCATGTTCCCGAATTTAAAGATTATTATGTGAAAAAGTACAGGGAAGTACCGAAACATCAGCACAAAAGAGCACTCGTTCTAACCGCAAGAAAACTTGTGCGTTTGGTTGATGCGCTACTACGCAAAACCAAATCTACACGTCGAAAGGAGCGTAGATATATAAAGGATTAATAGCTTCTAGATCCTTTTAATCAATTCCAGTAATTTACTTTTTTGTTGGTCTAGTTTCGTGATGCCATTTTTGTAAGATCTGTTACTTGATAATCAAATATCTAATCAATCTTATCTTGACATATTACCGCAGGTCTTTTATATCGTTTTAATTAGTTCGTACATTGGCCACATGATTGTTATATAAATAAAAATAATGAAGCCTGCTAGTACTAGGAAAAATACTGGCTGGATATATGTCACAAGTCTAAGGGCTCTCCGCTTCATTTCTTCTGTTAATACTTCTGTAAACATATCAAGGTCTTGCGTTAAGTGCACTGAACTTGCATCTTGATTAAATAATGAAGATAGTTTTTTATCAAAAAGCGGTAAAGAAGCTAGTAAGGAAGACATCGTATAGCCTTTTGATAGTTCTTCTTTTAAGTAAGATGCATAGAAAGAAATGATACGTTGCTTTTTTAATCCTGACATCTGTTGAACTATGTCATAATAAGAAATGCCTGTTTTTAGAAGAGAACTGAAATGTGCTGCAAAGAGTAGGGATGTCTGGGCCTTAATATAGCTGCGACATAGGGGAAGGGATTGATAAATTTTGATAAGCGTATTTGTGGTTACTTTCCTCGTGTAAATTGGCCATAGGAAAACAATAAACAATCCAATGAATGCAATTGTGACAAGGAGATAAACTACATAATCCACTAGTAGCATAAAGAGAACAAGGGTGGAAGAGGCGGAGGTTGATTGGAACAGACTCGAAAAGGAAGGAAGTACGATCTGTTTCATGAGAAATAACAGAATGCAAAAGATGAATAGAAGTAGTAGAGGATATCTAGTTATTTGTCTGATTTTATTGAAATAGAATATACGGTCTCTGAATGTGTCTGCTGCCTTATTTATGCTTTCCTCTAAGTTCCCCGTCGTTCTGCTCAGATAAAGGTGGCTGACTATATGTGGGTGGAATGCTGCCAATTCAAACGCTTCATCAATGGTTTTCCCAGCTGTTAATGCCTGAGTTATTGTGTCAGCTAACTTTACAAACCTATCTTCCCACTTGGTTCGCTGCAATGCAGGCATGAGAGGGTACCCTATTGATAATAGCCGATGCAATCTGGTTAGGAATGCTAATTGTATCTCATGGCTGGGTTTGTAATTCTTTATAAATGCTTTCGGAAATAAATCCATAAGCAAGAGCCTTCTTTCTTAAATGGTTGAAGGAATGAAGTCGTTCTACCATATTACTTCTTCTATTAAGAATCGACTCTTCCAACTGTTTTCCTTCAAGTAATTCCATAATAGCTCCGCGTCGCTTGGTTGTTCCGTCGATCTGTAAAGGGAGTAGCTCGAGTGAAGCTACGGCCAGCAAGGATTGCTCCAAGTCACTTTGTTTTAATCCCATTTCGAGCAATCTATGGATGGTCCCTGTGGTATTTTTGGCATGAAGCGTACTGAAAACTAAATGCCCTGTTAGAGATGCGTCAAATGCAAATTTAGCCGTGAAGGAATCACGTATCTCGCCAACCATAATAATATCTGGATCATGCCTTAAAGCTGCTTTAAGTCCTGCTTGATAAGTAACTCCAGCCTTTTCGTTTACCTGAACCTGAAGCATGTTATCCATTTTTCTTTCGATTGGGTCCTCTAAAGTGATGGTTTGGTAGGATTTTTCTTGAAGAATGGTCTGAAGTAATGCGTAAAGAGTGGTCGTCTTTCCACTACCTGTCGGGCCTGTAAATAGAATAATACCAGAACGGCTAGACACCCATTTTTTTAATTTTTGTAGTTGGTAAGAAAAGAGAAAGAGCTGATCAAGTCTCAATAGATTTTGCTCGGGAAGTAGTCGTATTGCTAAGCTTTCATGTTCTTTTACAGGGAGGGTGGAGAGCCGAAGGGAAATTAATTTATCTATTGCTTGGTGTGTAAGTGTACCGTTTTGTGGTTTTCTAATCTCGCCAATGTCCATACCTGATGCAAATTTGTAATAAGAGAGTAAGGAACGATAAGTGGAAGTGGGAAGTGAAGTGTGATACACGCGTTTACCATGAATTCGAAAATATACATCTGTACCTGTTTCAAAAGGATAGAAGTGAATGTCTGTGGCTAATTGATGGAATGCTTCGTTGAAGAGCTTTTTGGATAGTGCGGTGGCGTGGTTCAAAGGACTCACCTCCTGCATATTATTGCACCATACGGACTAGATTCGACATGTTTAGTGAGATTCCTTCTTTTAATTTAAATTTTTTTAGCATAAATCGAGAAGGGTTTGGACAAGCTAATCAAAACAAGATCTGTAAGGGTGATGAGCATGTCTGGTAACGATTATCTAAAATTTATGACAGAACAGGTTGTAGCCTATTTGGATCTGCCACAAGAGGAACGAAAAAAAAGGAAGAAACAAGAAAAGGTCCCTCGGCCAGTATACAGCTCACGCTGGCTTGGCGTTTTGCCTTTCGCAGTCAAAACCTTTCTGCGCAAATAATTAAAGTAAAAATGTATAAAACCGTTCTAATTTATCGCCACCAGACAAGGAATGACAACTTGTCTGGTGGCTTTTGTTACATTATTTTTAAAGGACGGGAACAAGTCGGCCTGTCCCACTGTTAAGCGCAGTTCACTAAGGGGAGCGGAAGGAGCCGAATTATACCTAACAACCATGAAAAGTTATCTATAATCAACGGTCGTTAGTAAGCCGCTCTCCGCATTTGGTTACACCTTGGAAAGATAAAACATGCCGCCATTTATAACCTCATAAGAGATAACAGGTCGATATCTCTCTTCAATCTCTGCAATTTCTTTTTCCATAGTTTCTGTTTCTATATCGGTTTGTTCAACATAAAAGTGTTTTAGCGTGTCAATATCTTCCTTCATAGCTAAAAGGGAAGCTTTTGCCCACTCATGAGTTTGGTTCTCAATGTAGTTGTCTATTACAGCCTCCATTCGCTTATAACCACTGTTCAGACGAATAATTGGTGATATTGTATAACAATAGTCAGAAATAGTTTGCTGTAAAGGTATGGTTCGAAGTGTATTCATCATCTCTGCTCTCATTTCACCTGTTACCATTTGTAAACCTAGGGAGAATATTTCTTCTTTTTTCTGTTTACCCTTATAACTTATTTTCAAATTGACGACAAGCCAGGGATACATAGGGGTATTAACATGTGTATCAACACGCTGAAAAAGCTTTGTGTATTTCTCATTTTGTTTTAAATGACGAAGGATTTGTTGCAGGCGAGGACTGCCAAAATGAATCCATTCACCTTGTTCTTCTCTTTTGTCAGGGTTTGTTATAAATGTAAGCTGTTTTGGTTCCCCTTCACGGCCCATTTTTTTAATATAATGCCAATAAAATGGTCTGTTCATTAATGCTCGGTCCATCTCTTCGGTTAGTTGAACCTGCAGGATGCCATTCTTATTACTGAGCAACTGACAGTGATGGGATTGGAAATAACCAGCGAGAAATTCATTTAAGTTTTCAATTGCCATATTGCTCCTCCTCAGATCCAGCATGGAACGTGTTCTTTAAGACATGTGAAAGATTATCAAGCTTAATTTTTGCTTCACCCATTGATTCTGATTCGGAATATATAGTTGCAATCTCTTTTTCCATGTTGGTTATTTCGAGTTCAGCTAATATATTATCAAGATGTCCGATAACCTTCTCAAATAGTTCTATTTTTTCATAAAGTAATGTCATTATATGTTCCTCAATTGTTTCTCTAATGGCAAAATTATATATGTGAACGTCCTTCTCCTGTCCATAACGATGGATTCTACCAATTCGTTGCTCTAATCGCATTGGATTCCATGGTAAGTCATAATTAATCATATAGTTACAAAATTGAAGGTTAATTCCTTCTCCTCCTGCTTCCGTTGCGATGAGCACTTGAGCATGGTTTTCAAACAATTGGCGCATCCAATCTTTCTTTCCGCGTTTGAAGCCACCGCGAAATGGGACAGAAGAGATACCATGCTGTTGCAAATACCATTGCAAATACAATTGGCTAGCACGATACTCTGTAAAAACAATGACCTTTTCATCTCCTATATCTTTTATCAACTCAACCAGCTTCTCAGCTTTCTTATGGTGCGGAAGTGCTTCAATTTTACTGGTGATTGTTTGAATTAATTCATTGGGATTATTTATATCATTAAGTTTTGCTAATGAAAGGTAGCATGCCTCTCTTGAGGAACAGAACTCTCTTAAATAGGTTATTTTTGCGAAAGAGCTTTTGTGAATACTATTCTCCAGTAACTGGTATACTTCTTTTTCAGGTTCAGAGAATTCTAGCCAGACTGTTTCAATATTCCGTTTCGTATTTTTAATGGTGGTTTCCGCCCTTGTGTTTCTAACCATTACCTTTTGAACTAATTGCTTAAGAAATAGATCGTCCTTCATCTGTGTTCTATCTTTGCCAAACTTAGAAAGGAAGTCATCATAATTACCAAGATGCCCTGGTTTAAGAATGGAGACGAGGTTAAATATTTCTACAAGCTTATTTTGCACAGGTGTAGCGGTTAGTAATAAGCAATATTTCTTTTTTAAAGAGCGAACGAACTCGTAATTTTTTGTTTTGTGGTTCTTTAGCTTATGTGCTTCATCTATCAGAATTAAATCATAATCAATATCAAGTATTTTCTCTCTATGTGGAGAACGCTTCGCTGTGTCCATCGATGAAATTAAAATATCGTATTCTTCCCATGCATAGTTTCTCCGATGACCTATAGCAGGTATGTAAAATTTTTCATTTAATTCTCTTTCCCATTGGTTAACAAGGGAAGCGGGAACTAAGATTAAAATCTTTTTAACTAATCCTCTAATCATATATTCTTTCATGACTAATCCAGCTTCTATCGTCTTTCCAAGTCCTACCTCATCTGCTAGTATGGCCCGCCCATTCATCTGTTCAATAACCTGTTGAGCTGTTGAGACTTGGTGATCCATAAAATTCACGTGCGGTAAGAAATCGAGCGACCGAAGACCATGGAATTCAGGTGTCATCGAGGTTAATTCAGCTTCGTACGTCATCGAAAATAGTTCCCAAGAAGACAAGGCTTCTCCTTTTTCGAGCTCAGCTTGTAATTGACCGATATAGTTAGAATCCTTTTGGATTGATATTTCATTCATAAGATACTTCCTTTATAAATAGTTTTATTAAGATTATTAAGAGTTTCTTCATAATTTCTACTTTATAAAACATTTCTATGCTATAATGAATTTGAAATTAGAGCATTCCCTGTAATAAGTAGTACATAGTATATCCAACTTCAACTATTTCATAAAAGCGAATGATTACATGGGGAGAGATTATCGTTCCATTTCGTTAGTCAATTTGGAAAGATAACGCCGAAGGAGCAAGCAAACATGCGAATCTCTCAGGCAAAAAGACTCTTGTAGGACGCACCTCTGGAGAGAGTTTACATAAGTAAACCACCCACGAAGCAAGTAGCTGTATGTACATAATAGGGACAGCTATGCAACTTTCTGGTCTAAGGACAGAGATTTCATTGATTAACAGTGGAATCTCTGTCTTTTTTTGTACGCTTGGAATGAATGCATAATAGCGATCCAAGTTTTTAAAAAACATTTATCATCGCTTGAGGTGAATAAGTGTAAAAATTTTTTCTGCTAAAAGTAGTGAAAAGGAGTGAAAATAATGACTAATTTACAGCGCACCCCATTGTATTCTGAGTATAAAAAAAGCGGGGCAAAAACAATTGATTTTGGCGGGTGGGACCTTCCCGTTCAATTTTCAAGCATTAAACAGGAACATGAAGTTACAAGGACGAAAGCAGGGCTGTTTGATGTATCGCACATGGGCGAGATACACGTAACAGGCCCCAAAAGCAAAGAATACCTCCAGGGAATCACGACAAATGATGTTACAAAACTTGTTCCAGATCGAGCTCAGTATACACTGATGTGCTACCCAGACGGTGGAACAGTAGATGATTTTATTATTTATATGCTTGCAGAAAATGATTATCTACTCGTTGTAAATGCTGCAAACATAAAAAAAGATTATGAATGGTTAGTAGAAAATAACACCTACTCAACAGAGGAGGTTTCGATTAGCAATGTGTCCGATGATTATGCACAACTAGCCTTACAGGGACCATTGGCAGAAAGGATTTTACAGCAACTGACTGACACTGATTTAGGTGCAATAAAATTTTTCCGATTCGAACAGGACGTTAAGGTCGGCAGCATTCCAGGGCCAGCCCTTGTTTCTCGAACAGGGTATACAGGGGAAGACGGATTTGAGATTTATATTAATAAAGATTATGCACCCGATTTATGGAATCTTTTATTAGAAAAAGGGGCAAACCAAGGACTTGAACCAATTGGCCTTGGAGCAAGAGATACCTTACGTTTTGAAGCAAATCTAGCACTCTATGGGCAAGAGTTATCCGCAACCATTTCACCAATTGAAGCTGGCTTAACATTTGCTGTCAAAGTGGATAAGGGGGACTTTATTGGTCGTGAAGTTTTAAAGGAACAATTAGAAGAAGGACCTGATCGTAAACTTGTCGGTATTGAAATGATAGATAAGGGGATTCCGAGACATGGTTACAAAGTTCTCTATGGGGGAGAAGAAGTCGGATTTGTGACATCAGGGACACAATCTCCAACTTTGAAAAAAAACATTGGCCTGGCACTAGTCAAACGAGAACTAGCTCAATTAGACCAACAATTGACTGTTAAAGTAAGAAACAGAGAATTAGATAGTGTTGTAATCAAAACACCTTTTTATAAAAGAGAGAAATAGGGAGGGACCGAGATGGAATTTAGATATTTACCGATGACAGAATCAGACAAACAGGAGATGTTGGCAACAATTGGTGTGGACTCTACTGAGGAACTATTTGCTGATATACCAGAACAGATTCGCTTTAGAGGAAGTTTAAACTTAAAAAAGCCAGCAAATGAAGCACAATTAAAGAAGGAACTTGCCGATATGGCAAATAAAAATGTGAATCTTAAAACACATGCTTCTTTTTTAGGAGCAGGTGTGTATGATCATTATATTCCGTCTGTTGTAGATCATGTAATTTCACGGTCCGAATTTTATACAGCTTATACGCCCTACCAACCAGAAATTTCTCAAGGTGAACTACAGGCAATTTTTGAATTTCAAACCATGATATCCGAATTAACTGGATTACCTGTAGCCAATTCGTCGATGTATGATGGTGGAACATCTCTAGCAGAAGCGGTTAATTTAAGTGCGGCTCATACAAAACGGAAAAAAATTCTCGTGTCCAAAGCAGTACATCCAGAATCACGTGCTGTTATCGAATCGTATGCTAGAGGACCAGAACTAGAAATTGTTGAAATTGACTGTGAAGATGGGTACACGAACTTACAGCAATTGGCAGACGCAATCGACGAGGATACTGCAAGTGTCGTTGTGCAATATCCAAACTTCTTTGGTCAAATAGAACCATTGGAAAAAATAAATGAGCTGGTAAAGAGTCAAACCAAAACAATGCTCATTACTTCAAGTAATCCACTTTCACTTGGCTATTTAACACCACCAGGGGAATTTGGCGCTGATATTGTGGTAGGTGATACGCAGGTCTTTGGTATTCCTGCGCAATTTGGAGGGCCACATTGCGGATATTTTGCAACCACGGATAAATTAATGCGCAAAGTACCTGGACGCTTAGTTGGTCAAACTGTCGATGAGGACGGTGTCCGAGGGTTTGTTTTAACATTACAGGCAAGAGAACAGCACATTCGAAGAGATAAAGCTACGTCGAATATCTGTTCCAACCAAGCATTAAATGCACTTGCAAGCTCTGTTGCCATGAGTTCAATTGGAAAACACGGCTTAAGAAAAATGGCTGTTTTAAATATGAAAAAAGCTCGATACATGAAACAGAAGTTGAAAGAGACTGGCCTGCGAGTTGTACACGAAGGAATGTTCTTTAATGAATTGGTAGTGGATCTTGGGTCCAACGTAAGTGAAATTAATAAACAGCTTTTGAATAAAGGGATTATCGGCGGATATGATTTGGGAGAGAACTATCCTGAATTAAAAGACCATATGTTGATTGCTGTTACGGAGAGCCGTACAAAAGAGGAGATAGACATCTTTGTGAAGGAATTGGGGGATTTGCATGAATAAGAAGGATTTTCCGTTAATGTTTGAACGTAGCAAGGAAGGACGTACAAGCTATAGTTTACCTGAATTAGATATCCCGGATTTTGATCTGGATGCTGATATAGAAAGTAATTATATCCGAACTACCCCAGCAGATTTACCTGAAGTAAGTGAATTGGACATCATGCGCCATTATACAGGTTTATCAAATCGAAATTACGGTGTGGATTCAGGTTTTTATCCACTAGGTTCTTGTACAATGAAATACAACCCAAAAATGAATGAAGATGTAGCACGATTTGATGGATTTAGTCATATCCACCCATATCAAGAAACAGAAAGTGTTCAAGGAGCGATGGAAATGATGTATGACCTGCAGTCTTCTCTTAAGGAGATTACAGGGATGCATGAAGTTTCTTTGCAATCAGCTGCTGGAGCTCACGGCGAGTGGACGGCCCTCATGATGATCCGTGCTTTCCATGAAGCAAATGGGGACATGAATCGAACAAATGTTATTGTGCCAGACTCAGCCCATGGTACAAATCCTGCATCCGCAACAGTAGCTGGCTTTAAGGCTATAACGGTAAAAACGAACGAAAATGGTTTAGTTGATTTAGATGACTTAAAACGTGTTGTGGATGAAAAAACAGCTGCACTTATGCTGACAAATCCAAATACACTTGGGTTATTTGAAACGGAAATAATAGAAATGGCTGAGATCATTCATAATGCAGGCGGGAAATTGTATTACGATGGTGCAAACCTCAATGCTATAATGGGGTATGCAAGACCTGGGGACATGGGATTTGATGCAGTCCATTTAAACCTTCATAAAACATTTACAGGCCCTCATGGCGGGGGTGGTCCTGGATCTGGACCAGTAGGTGTATCGGAGGAACTTGCGGCCTATTTACCAAAACCTCTACTAACCAAAAATGAAGGAAAATATGTATTTGAATATAATCGTCCTTCTTCTATTGGTAGAGTAAAGCCTTACTATGGCAATTTTGGAATCAACCTTCGTGCCTACACGTATATTCGAACAATGGGTGCTGAAGGCCTTAAGAAAGCAAGTGAATATGCAGTTCTTAACGCAAATTATATGATGAGAAAGTTGCAAAAGGAATATGATTTACCATATGACCAGCACTGCAAGCATGAATTTGTATTATCCGGGAAGCGGCAAAAGAAGCTAGGTGTTCGAACACTCGACATTGCTAAAAGACTGCTCGATTTTGGCTACCATCCACCTACCATTTATTTTCCACTTAATGTAGAAGAAGCGATGATGGTGGAGCCAACAGAAACGGAGTCTAAAGAAACATTAGATGCATTTATAGATTCTATGTTAGCTATTGCAAAAGAAGTAGAGAACAATCCAGAAATAGTTCAGGAAGCCCCGCATAATACGATTGTGAATCGAATGGATGAAACACTTGCTGCAAGGAAACCAGTTTTAAGATATCAAAAATAGAAGCATTTTCTATTGAAATAAATAAAAATCCTGGGGGTCGATTGTACCCCAGGATTTTTTTACTTGGCTTTAATTTTACCTGTCCATTTTTTGAATCCGCCTTTTAGCTGATAAATATCTGTATAGCCTTTTTTATTTAGAAGTTGAGCTGCACGCGCTGATCGTGACCCGCTTTGGCAGTATAGATATACAGGCTTGTCCGGCCTCATCTCAATTAAACGTTGTTTCATTTGTGTCAGTGGTATATTTCTTGCGCCAAGGATATGCCCCTTGTCAAATTCCTGTGGCTCCCTGACATCGATTAATTGTGCTTTCCGATAGCCTTCTCTAAACTGTTGCTCTGTAAGTACCTTTAGGTAGTTTTTCTGTCTAAAGTAGCGAAATACGCCAACAACCAATAAAGCAACAATAGCGATTACTAAAAATTCCATGCTAGTTTTTCCCCCGTCTGTCCGTATACTTCTTCTCTATTATATGCGCAAACAGCTATTTTTTCAAAGTATTTTCGTTCTTTTGAACCAAGTCAATAGAGTTGGTATATTTGCAACCACTTGTATAACCATATTATTTCATGTATCCTTTTATTAGAAACAGTTTTGCGTTAGATAAAAAAAGATTCTTGAAATGAGGAGAATAGATGCCTACACCAAGTATGGAAGATTATATAGAGCAAATCTATAACTTAATGGAATCGAAGGGATATGCAAGAGTTTCCGATATTGCTGAAGCACTAGAAGTACATCCTTCTTCCGTTACAAAAATGGTGCAAAAACTTGATAAAGATGATTATTTAAATTACGAGAAATATAGAGGCTTCATTCTTACAGCTAAAGGGAAAAAGGTTGGAGAAAGGCTAGTCTTCCGCCACGAATTATTAGAAGACTTTTTAGAAATCATCGGGGTTGAAAAAGAAAATATTTATGAAGATGTTGAAGGAATTGAGCATCATCTAAGCTGGAATTCCATTGACCGTATAGGTGACCTAGTGAACTACTTTAAGCAAGATAGTAAGCGGGTTAATCAATTAAGAGACATCCAAAAGCAAGCTGAGAAATAAAAAATAGTTCTATTATGCCATCCTTATGCTTAAAAATGTATAAACATCATTTGTCAGGCATAAGGGAGTGGTGTCATGAAAATCGATGGCGTTTTTTCAGGTGGCGGTGTAAAAGCCTATGCATTTCTTGGCGTTTTAGAAGTGTTGAAAAGTAAGGAATTGAAGCTTGAACGTGTAGCTGGAACATCGGCTGGCGCTATTATTGCTTCTTTTTTGGCTTCTGGATTTGATGTCGATGATATTCGTTTGAAGCTAGATGAACTTGATCTTAAAATGTTCCTTGATCCACCTCTGATTACAAAGTGGTTACCATTTAGTAAGTGGGTCTTTCTCTATTTTCAACTTGGCATTAACAAAGGCGACAAATTAGAAAACTGGTTATATAGCCAGCTTGCTGAGAAAAACATCTATACATTTAACGATCTCCCCAGAGGGTATTTAAAAGTAGTGATAAGTGATTTGTCTCTAGGTAAGCTTGTCGTTATACCAGATGACTTAGAAAGAGTTTATGGTATCAATCCACTTCATTTTCCTGTAGCAAAAGCTGTCCGCATGAGCGCTGGATTTCCTTATTTTTTTATGCCTAAAAAGCTTCCCGGGAAAAGTAATACTAAAAGTATTATCGTGGATGGTGGGCTGTTAAGCAACTTTCCTCTATGGATATTTGATAACCAAAAAGGAAAACAGGATAGACCGATTCTCGGTGTTAAATTAAGTGAGACTGTGGAAAATACCGAGCCTAGAAGGATACGAAACGCACTGGATATGTTTCAGGCGCTTTTTGCCACAATGAAAATGGCCCACGACACACGTTACATATCTACAGCGCAAAAAAGAAACATCATCTTTGTTCCGGTAGAAGGAATTGGTGCAATTAACTTATCTATTAATGAAGCAACGAAGGAGAACCTTATAAATATAGGAATGGAAAGTGCTGAGGCTTTCTTACAAAAATGGCCAAAATAAAAATGACCCTACTTAAAAAGTAGCGCGGTCATTTTTTTTCTGCTTATTTCCCTCAATTACCCTTAGGTGAGAAGCTCGTTTTGATACTTTTTTTCTAGTCGGCGCTGAAGCTGATTTGGTTCCCTTTGACTGTGTGTGGTAGACTGGCCGGTTATCTTTGTATTTTGCTTTCGATTGTTTTACTGCCTGCTTGTATTTTTTCATGTCATCCGAAGTAGTTCGTTTACGCAAGAATAGAAAATAAATAACACCAAAAAAAACAATCCCCGTACCAATCATGACAAAGACGTTAGTAAAAAACCCACTTGTATTTGTCAAAAGTTGAGATACTAAACCGATAGCAGCTAATCCAATAATGAGATAAATAAATATGGAGATTTTATTCCGTTGCATTGTTTTTCCTCCATTCTGAAATTAATTCCAATTCTTTCTTTACGAGGTTATCGCACTATTTAAACCAAAAGCCTATTTTCTATATGCTCTTATTCTTTATTATTTCCTATAACACTTAAAAGTATTCAGTTTTACTAGAATGGTTTGTTTTTATTTTACTTGATTTTGTCGCTAAAAACCAGTTACTCAGAAAGAAAACATCACATTATTTTGGATTGCAAATTCTTATATTGGTCATAATATTAAGCGAGGTGATCAAATGAGCGATAAGAAACAATTAGACCAAAAATTAGACCAAAATAAAAGAGAAGAGCCTTTAACATTATTTAGTCGGTCCGCAGTAACCGGATTTGTCGGTGGTGTATTCTGGGGGCTTATTGCTACAATTTTAGCTTACTTTAACTTTACAGAGGTTGCACCAAAATCATACGTTTTGCGTTCCTGGACAACAGCTACATGGACTGATGGATGGCTTGGCACCGTAATCACGATTATGATCTTAGGTGGTTTGTCTGTATTGGTAGCATTTATCTATTACCTTTTCATGAGGAAAATAAACTCCATGTGGATGGGAGCTGTATATGGGGTGATCTTATGGGGAATCTTGTTTTTTATATTAGATCCAATTTTCACTAATATTAAACCCATTCAGGAATTTAATCAAGAAACAATTGTGACTACTATTTGTCTCTATGTGTTATATGGAACATTTATTGGATATTCATTATCTTATGATTACCATGATAAAGTAATGAAAGAGAAGAATGAACATAACAAACAGGCATAGCAGGCTAAATTGCAGAGCAAATGAACGTAAATACTTATTAATTACGAAGGTTTATGATAAACTGAAGTCATCCATCGTTTTACGTATAGAAATGTAATAGAGAAAGGGATGATTTTTAGTGGGGAAGCTAACAAAATTACGTGAATTGTTAGAAAAAAATGAGTTGGATGCAATTCTTATCACTAGTTCTATTAACAGACGCTACGTGTCTGGATTTACTGGAACTGCCGGGGTAGCACTTATTAGTAAACAGCATGCACGTTTTATAACAGATTTTCGTTATACTGCTCAGGCTACTGAACAAGCTACGGAATTTCAAGTTGTAGAGCATAAACAATTAATTGAACAAGAAATACGTGACCAGCTAAAGGAAATGGGTATTAAACATCTTGGTTTTGAAAAGGATCATGTAACCTTTGCTCAATATGAAAATTATAAAAAAGTATTTGATGTTGACATGAAGCCTATTAGTGGTCTTGTTGAAGAGATGCGACTTATTAAAACAGCTGACGAATTAGCAGTAATGAAAAAGGCTGCTAAGATTGCGGATGATGCTTTTATACATATACAGTCCTTTATTAAACCTGGAGTTAAGGAAATTGATGTCTCGAACGAACTTGAATTTTTCATGCGTAAGCAGGGGGCTGTTTCTTCCAGCTTTGATATTATTGTGGCATCTGGCCTTCGTTCAGCATTACCGCATGGCGTGGCTTCAAACAAAGAAATTAACTCAGGTGAGTTGGTAACGCTTGACTACGGAGCATGGTATGAAGGGTATTGTTCAGATATTACAAGAACCTTTGCAGTTGGAGAAATCAGTGACGAACTCACTACCATTTATAATACAGTCTTAGAGGCACAGCTTCTTGGTGTAGCGGGTGTTAAGCCAGGTATAACGGGTAAAGAAGCAGACGCACTGACACGGGATTATATTACAGAAAAAGGCTATGGAGACTATTTTGGCCATTCAACAGGTCATGGTCTTGGTCTAGAAGTACATGAAGGTCCTGGATTATCCTTTAGAAGTGATAAGAAGCTAGAAGCCGGCATGGTAGTAACGGTTGAACCAGGAATTTATATTCCAGAAGTTGGCGGATGCAGGATTGAAGATGATATTATTGTAACCGAGACGGGCAATGAACGCCTCACACATGCATCAAAAGAATTAATACATTTATAAGTTGAGCTTTCGATGAGGAGGAAAAATAGGTATGATTTCAGTAAATGATTTTAAAACAGGACTAACAATTGAAGTTGATAATGGTATATGGCAGGTTTTGGAGTTCCAACACGTAAAGCCTGGTAAAGGAGCAGCCTTTGTTAGATCTAAACTACGTAATCTCCGTAATGGGAATATTCAGGAAAAAACATTCCGCGGCGGAGAGAAAGTAAGTAAGGCTCATATTGAAAATAGAAAGATGCAATATCTTTATGCTTCAGGTGATGCTCATGCATTTATGGATTCAACCTCGTATGAACAAATTGAGCTAACAACAGATCAAATTCAATATGAATTGAAGTTCATCAAAGAGAATATGGAAGTTCATATCATTACTTATGATGGCGAAATATTAGGAGTAGACCTTCCAAATAACGTAGAGTTAGAAGTTATTGAAACAGAGCCAGGGATAAAAGGCGATACAGCAAGTGGTGGATCTAAACCAGCAAAACTAGAGACAGGCCATTCTGTACAAGTTCCATTTTTCATTAATCAGGGAGACGTGCTTGTTATTAACACCTCTGATGGAAAATATGTATCAAGAGCATAAATTTCAAAGCATGAAGAAATAAAAAAGAGGCTGTACCAATTCATTTTGGTACAGCCTCTTTTTTTTATGTAATAAAGGATATAATTATGCGCAAATATCCAGCATAGTAAGACTTGGTTTTCGCTTAAATAGACTTACTGGAAGCTGAGCTACTTTCTAAGTCATAAACGCTTAACTTCATCATACATTTAGTAATAAGCTATCAATCAAAGTGAGGAAGTTTTATATGGAAGAAATAATCCGGTTGTTTCCAGAAGGATTGCAAGTGCCCCTTCAAAAGCATATTGCTGGTAGGTGGAATGAACTTCAGGAAATACGATGTCGACTGAATAAGCAGCTAGAAATTATCCTAAACACGAGGAACGAATGGGATACAGCGATCACGCTAACAAAACAGGATTTTACCTATATGGTAAATCAACTTAGTGAGTTCTCTTTATATCGAATGGAAGATGAACTACGTGAAGGCTATATTACAATTGAGGGCGGACACAGAATAGGAATTGCTGGGAAAGTTAATACAATGCAAGGAGCAGTAAAAGCGATTCAGCATATAACGTTCTTAAATATTCGTGTAGCAAAGGAAAGAATTGGCTGTGCAGATAAAATTATGCCTTCTCTTTACCACCAAGACTATCTTAATACATTATTCGTTGGTCCTCCGCAAACAGGAAAAACGACACTTCTCCGTGATACTGCAAGGCAAATAGCTTCAGGTTGGAAGAACATTTCGGCAAGGAAAGTTGGAATTGTCGATGAGCGCTCCGAGATTGCCGGCTCAATAAAAGGAGTACCACAACATAATATAGGTACTAGAGCTGATGTCATGGATGCCTGTCCGAAAGCAGAAGGAATGATGATGATGATACGCTCCATGTCTCCAGAAGTCTTAGTCGTCGACGAAATTGGTAGCAAAAAAGATGTACAAGCATTACTAGAAGCGATAAATGCTGGTGTTATTATTATTAGTTCCATCCATGGAAAAAGCCTTGATGAACTAAAAAAACGACCATCTTTGCACAATCTTTTTGAGCAACACGTTTTTCAACGGTTTATTTTATTGGACAGGAAACAAATTCCTGGGCATATTAGCAAAGTTTATAACGAGTATGGTGAGATCATTTCAGAGGTAACGGAGGACAGGCCACATGCAATGGATTGGGGCACTTCTTTTCGTCATAACGAGCACGTGGGTAGGATTTGAGTGGAGTAGCAGACTCTCTAATAGACCAAAGCAAATAAGGCAACTAAAGAATGCATTGCAAATACTTGAGGCTGAGATCTTGTATAGTCAGCTTCCACTAAATGAGGCTTTTTTGGTAATTGCCAAACAAACACCTCAACCAACTAGCAAGTTTTTTGACACCTTATATTACGAACTACAGCACGATAAGCGCGACCTATTTTCTGTATGGGAACAATCAGTTGATGGGCTGATGAAGTACTCAAGTTTAGGCCGTAATGAACAAGAAATTATTAAGCAATTTGGAAGAACCCTGGGACAGCATGATTTTCACCAACAACAAAAGCATATTCAACTCACGCTTAGTCACCTAGAACGCGAATTAGAAGAAGCAAGGGATCACCATATGAAATACGGCAAGATGGCGAAAAGTCTCGGCGTTTTGTGCGGACTGTTTGTTGTTTTACTTCTTTTATAAGGAAATGCACGAAGCCCTGAATTAATGAGTACCGTGTGTTTGATGTAATATTTTCCAAACAACATAGGAGAAACATAATCCACCTTTATGGACACGCATTATTAGTGAAAGGAGCCAGTCCATGTTTACAGATGCATCCATTCTATTTCAGATAGCTGGCATTGGCATTATTGTGGCGCTTATTCATACCATTTTAAAACAGATGGGGAAAGAGGAAATTGCTCAATTTGCTACACTGATAGGTTTTATTATCGTACTCGTTGTGGTTATTAACGGACTATCAGATCTTTTCCAGCAAATTAAATCAGTCTTTCTCTTTCAAGGGTAATCGTTAATGGATATTGTACAAATTGTAACACTTGGTATCGTTGCTAGCATTTTATATATCATTTTAAAAGAGATAAACAGCTCCATGGCGTTTTTTGTCATCCTGATTACCGGGATAATTATCTTCTTTTCGGTTATCCAGCAGATTAGCAGTATCTTTCAGCTGATTCAATCATTGGGTACAAAAGCGAACGTGGAAGGTATGTATATGGATACCATTCTAAAAATAATAGGAATTGCTTATATTGCTGAACTTGGGGCGGGGATTACAAAGGATGCTGGGTTAGGTTCAGTAGCTGCAAAAATTGAACTGGCAGGGAAAATATTTATCCTTTTACTTGCGGTTCCGATTATTAGCGCTGTAATCGAAGCCATTATACGTTTTCTACCTACAACGTAGTCAAATCCCTCCATTCCTTTGAAGGGGGAAGTTATAGTGAATGAAGCCAAATAAGAAGTCGATCCTATTCCTAACCGTTTTTTTCTGTTTGTTGTTTGGACAAGCCTCGGTAAGTGCATCGCCTACAGTTAGTGGGGAAGAACCTAGCGATAAGGTACTTGAAGAAGTCTCCTTAACAGAGGTACAGAGCTATTGGACAGACTTGGTAAGTGAATATGGTGGTTACCTTCCAGAATTGGAGAAGACGAGTGTATATGAGTTTATTAAAGATAACGGTGAACTTTCTATTAAAAATGCAATAAATGGGTTACTAGAATTTTTATTTCATGAACTGATTATAAACGGTAAATTACTAGGTCTGTTAATTATGCTTATCTTGTTTTCGGTGCTTCTGCAAACAATGCATAATGCCTTTGAAAAGAGCTCTGTAAGTAAAATCGCCTACTTTGTAGTCTATATTGTTTTAATATTCATTGCACTGAACAGCTTTTATCTCGCTGTTTCCTATGCTAAGGAAGCCATTGATACAATGAGCAGCTTTATGATTGCCTTACTTCCATTAATGCTTGGCTTAATGGCTACTTTTGGGAACATAGTATCCGTATCATTCTTCCATCCAATCATTATTTTTCTAGTGAATTTTAGCGGTATTCTCGTCTCTACTATTATTTTACCGCTTTTATTTTTATCAGCGCTTCTACTAATTGTAAGTAGTCTTAGTGAGAATTATAAAGTAACGCATCTCGCAAATCTGTTCAAAACAGTAGGGTTGGGGATTCTTGGTGTCTTTTTCACGATATTTCTTGGGGTTATGTCCGTCCAAGGTGCCACTAGTGCAATTCAGGATGGTGTTGCGATGAAGACTGCAAAATTTATTACAGGTAATTTTATTCCTGTCATTGGCAGAACATTTACGGACGCAGCGGACACCATTCTTAGTGCCTCTTTACTATTGAAAAATGCAGTGGGGTTAGTCGGGTTACTACTCATTATATTTATTGCTTTATTCCCTGCATTAAAAATATTTGCGATTGCGCTCATTTATAAAATTGCAGCAGCAATATTACAGCCGCTAGGCGATGGACCAGTTATTTCAAGTATCAATACGATCAGTAAATATATCGTATACATTCTAGCATGCATGCTGGCTGTGTCGTTTATGTTTCTATTAGCAATTGTGATTATAGTCATAGCTAGTAATTTAACGCTGCTTTTACGATAGGATGATGAAAAATGGATGCTTTAATCCAATGGGTTACCCAAATTATTATATTTGTACTACTAGCTACCATAATAGATTTATTAATGCCCTCCACCTCCATGAAGAAATATATCAAGTTAATTGTAGGATTAATTCTAATTTTGATCCTTTTAAAACCTGTTTTCTATTTATTTCAAATTGATATAGGAAGCCAGTTAAACCGTTCATTTCAGCAGGTGATACAGCAGGGAAATGAGGGAGAAGATGTAGAAAGTTTAATCGAATTTCAAAAAAGTGAAATAGAAACATCTCAGTCTGCATATATTTTAGAACAAATGGCTGTCCAACTTACGGATCTTGCACAGGATCCATTACTGGAGGACTATCAGGTCGAGATTACAGATATAAGCTTCTTGTTTTCTCAGGAGGATGAAATATCATTCGAAGTTCTCGATGAGGTCATTGTTAGTATAAGAGAAATAGAAGAAGATGGGGAGGGAGCAGTGAGTATAGTTGAAGATGTGGTAATTAACACGGAAGAGCCAGCAGTCACAAAAGATAATGAAGAAGAAGAAAAACAAATAGTAAGTCTGTTAAGAGATGTTTGGGATTTACAAGAGAAAGAACTGACCATCATTTGGGAGGGAGGGGCATCTTGAAACAACTACTGGATAAACTTTTTAAAAATGGAGCCAAAGGTACTTCGAAAAAGACAGGCTATATGCTTATTCTTGCACTTGGTGGTCTGATGTTAATCATTGTAGGCAATTTATTTACTTCTTCTGACGAGACACCACCGCAGCAAGAAATAACACACCACCTGGATGAAGAATCAGAAGAAACTGCTAAACAGGTTAAATCAAATGAGGACATGACCACTTCAGACATATCCGAATTGGAAGAAAGCTATAAAAAAGATCTCGAATCCATGCTAAACAATATAAAAGGTGTATCTGAGGCTGAGGTAATGGTCAATCTTGAATCAACTAAAATTAAAGTCTATGAAAAAAATCTTATTTATGGCCAGCAATCAACAGATGAATCAGACAAAAATGGTGGCACAAGAAAGGTACAGGACAGTACAGAAGAAGCACAAACCGTATTAGTCAGGCAAGGTGAAGGGGAAGTCCCATTGCTTATCCAAACAAAGAAACCGGAAGTAAGAGGTGTCTTTGTAGTCGCCAAAGGGGCAGACCACGCTTCGGTAAAGAATTGGATAATAGAGTCAACATCTCGCGTACTTGATGTTCCAACACATAGAGTATCAGTAATGCCAAAGAATTAAAGGGAGGAAGAAATAATGTTAAAAAAGCAAACTGTTTGGTTACTAACTATGTTGAGTCTCATGATTGTGTTGAGTGTGTATTACATGACTTCACCTGATAGTGAAGATCTAGCTTACCTAAATGATGGACAAGATGATTCAGAAGAAGCAGCATCAACTGATCCAACTGAGGATGAGGGAGAAGCAAATGGCAACCAAGATGAGACAGAAGTGGATAGTATCTCAAATCTTGGGGAAAATGAACTATTTACAACAATTAGAATGGAACTCACCGATCAACGAAGTAAAACAAAGGACCGACTTACGGATGTTGTGGCTTCAAGCTCAAGTTCACCTGAAGAAAAAGATGAAGCTCTAAAAGAGATTGACGTGATTGAAGAAGTTGAAACAAAAGAAACAATTCTAGAAGGAAGTATCGCAGAATCTGGTGAATATCCAGATGTTCTCGTCCGCTCTGAGGATGATAAAGTACACGTGCATGTAAGAGCTGAAGAACTATCACCGACTGAGGCAAATAACATTATGCAGATGGTAAGGGATGAATTTGATAGAGATGTGGTTGTAGATGTAAATTATCAGCCAGCAAGCAGTGAAGAAGAGTAATAAGAAAAACCGGACACTTTAGGGTGTTCGGTTTTTTATGTATCGTGAAATGAAATTTAATTTTGTAGCGCTGTTAGTAGTTAGACAAAAAAATCTTTTCTGAAAATATACTACATAGTACTCCAGTTTCTTCCAAAGATCGTTTATACTTATAGTTAGAAGTAATCCACAATAGTTTGTTTCACCTAAGTAATGAAGAATAATAAATGTAATTTATGAAAAAAGGCTATTTAGAAAGGGGGGATTTGTTTGAAAATCACGGTTATCGTATTATTTCTAATACTTATTGCTTACCATATTATGCGGTACATTCAAGTTTTAGTGAAGATGAGAAAGAAAGCCATTTTCCCAGTTGAGGAGAAGGATATTATGGCGATCAGAAGACATCCTGTAAGGCCAGTAGCCCGGCCAACTTATAAGGACCAGAAAAATGGTATCATAATATATGGAGTATTCCTTTTGTTTATGCTGGCATTGTTTATATATACAGTATCGCTTGAGAACTGGCCACTACTTCTGACTCCGACTATTTCGCTTTTATACTTGCATAATTTATTCAATATGTTCTCTATTGTAAAGGACGGTCTCTTGGTTGGAGGGCGGTTTGTACATTGGAAAGACATAAAATCCTTCCAGTTCAAACCAATTGATATCGACCATCGTTTCTATGGCCATACTAAAGAGGTAAACGAAGCAGGATATGAATTAGTCTTCAATCGGCGTCTATTTAGTTCCTATTGCATTGTGATATCTGAAGAAACAAAAGAGAAGATTACGGAGATTCTTATAGAGTATGGGAAGGTGGCAGAAGAGCCGTTGAAGCCTCAAGAAGCATAGTAAAAAAAGTGTTCTTTCAGTCAAACCCTAAATTAACTATAATGGTTCTGAGAGTGCAATAGTGAAATTATCTTGATGTTTACCATACATTTATCGTACTATATTAAGAGGAGTTATTAGTACCTAATATTAAAGTTATAGAAATGAAAGGGTGCCTGTAAATATGTTAAAGGTAGAAGAAATACGTGAAATAATTAAACTAATTGATGAATCATCTATTGATGAATTTTCGTATGAAACGAACGGAACTACCGTGAAAATGAAGAAAAATAATGAGACTGGTGTCCCAGCAGTGACTGCGCCAGTGCCTAATGTATCAGCTCCAGTCGCAACACAAAGTGAAAAACTTGTTAATACAACAGAAACCCAAGCACCAACAGAAGCAGAAACATCAAACAATGAAACTGAAAGCAAGGATTATGACTATGAGATTGTTTCACCAATGGTGGGAACTTTCTACATGGCACCTACGCCTGAAAGTGATCCTTTTGTGAAAAACGGCAGTAAAATTGATCCTTCTACTGTTGTGTGTATTGTAGAAGCAATGAAATTATTTAATGAAATTGAAGCCGAAGTAAAGGGAGAAATCGTGGAAATTCTTGCAGATAATGGCGATCTAGTTGAATACGGACAGCCGTTGTTTAGAGTAACCACAAAGTAAGGGGATGTATGGTGTGATTAAAAGATTATTGATTGCTAATAGAGGAGAAATAGCTGTTCGGATTATTCGTGCTTGTAAGGAAATGGGCATTGAAACAATCGCTGTTTACTCTGAGGCAGACAAAGAAGCACTTCATGTGCAAATGGCAGATGAAGCATATTGTATTGGACCAACTTTATCGAAGGACAGTTACCTTAACTTTACAAATATTATGAGTGTGGCTACATCTACTAAAGTAGACGCCATTCATCCAGGATACGGTTTTCTAGCAGAAAATGCCGATTTCGCAGAAATTTGTAGAGCATGTAATATTACATTCGTTGGACCAACCCCAGAAGCAATTCAAAAAATGGGGATTAAGGATGTTGCAAGAGAAACAATGAAACAAGCAAATGTTCCGATTGTTCCGGGTTCTAATGGTATTATTGAAAATGAGGAGCAAGCGAAAGGATTAGCTTTGGAAATTGGTTACCCAATTATTATTAAAGCCACTGCTGGTGGTGGCGGTAAAGGGATTCGCGTTGCACGTACAGAGGAAGAGTTAGTTAAAGGAATCCAGATTACCCAGAATGAAGCAGAAACAGCTTTTGGAAACCCTGGTGTTTATCTTGAGAAGTATATTGAAGATTTTCGTCATGTGGAAATACAAGTGTTGGCAGACAGACATGGGAATGTTGTACACTTAGGGGAAAGAGATTGTACAATACAACGACGTCTTCAAAAGTTGGTTGAAGAATCACCATCTCCAGCCTTAACAGAAGAAATACGACAAAAAATGGGTGAAGCATCTGTGCAAGCTGCTAAGGCGGTTAATTATGAGGGTGCAGGGACCATTGAATATATCTTTGACAGAAAATCAAATGAGTTCTATTTTATGGAGATGAACACTCGGATTCAAGTTGAGCATCCAGTAACAGAGCAAGTTACAGGTGTAGATTTGATTAAAGAGCAAATTAAAATTGCAAATAATGAAGAGCTCTCTTTCAAACAAGAAGACATCCAGTTTAACGGTTGGGCACTAGAGTGTAGGATCAATGCAGAAAACCCATTTAAAAATTTCATGCCATCTGCTGGGGAAATTAACATGTATTTAACACCAGGTGGTCTAGGTGTTCGAGTTGATTCTGCCGCATACCCTGGTTATTATATTCCACCGTATTATGATTCCATGGTTGCTAAGTTGATTACATATGGTGCAACACGTAAAGAAGCGGTTGACCGTATGAGAAGGGCACTCGATGAATTTGTTATCGAGGGAGTTCATACAACAATCCCGTTCCATCGTCAACTGATGGAACATGAAATTTTCATCGAAGGTGATTTTAATACAAAGTTTCTTGAAGATCACCCGATCCTCGAAAAAGGTGAATAGAAGAAAGTATTAATAAAGGAGTGGTGAGACGATGAGTGAACAGCCTTTGTTAAATGTGAGTGATGATACGAGCCTTGGTGGTGTGGAAATTGCACCTGAAGTAATAGAAGTAATCGCTGGTATTGCAGCTGCCGAAACCGAAGGATTATATGCAATGCGTGGGAACTTTGCATCCGGGGTAGCAGAACGTTTCGGGAAAAAAGCACACAGTAAGGGTGTCAAAGTAGAGCTGACAGAAAGTGGCATACTGATTGATCTCTACGTAATATTGCATTTTGGCGTCTCCATTCCACAGGTTGCTCAAAATCTACAGACAAACATACGTCAAACACTGAAGAACATGACAGCATTAGAAATTGATGAAATAAATATTCATGTTGTTGGCATTCAGATGGATGGTAAAGAAGAGCACGACAATTCCGAAGAATAGGGAAATGCTTTAGACAGGATCAGATAGTAACTTCTTCTGATCCTGTTTTTAATTTTTCTTAGTCCTGTGGTGGTAAGCTCTTTTTGACGTGTGGGTTATTAGTTTGATTCTAGCATTGGGATTTCAATCATGTTATGATTTGTAGGAGATAAGGATAAAAGGAGCTAATATAGAATGAATAGACATGCAGCAAGGGAGAAAGCATTTCAAATACTCTTCCAATTGGACATTAACGATAATGAACCGAAACAGGCTATCGCTGAGTTTCTTGAATCAGAGGAGAATGATGCTTTTTTAACACTGCTCGTTGAAGGAGTAGCATCACATAAAACGGAATTGGACAAGACCATTTCCGAAAATCTAGAGAACTGGAGTCTAAAACGGATCGCTTCTGTAGAAAAGACAATTATACGAATTGCTGCATTTGAGATGAAGTATCTCGAAGACATTCCAGTTAATGTATCCATAAATGAAGCCGTAGAACTAGCTAATACTTACGGCGATGATAAATCTGGTAAGTTTATTAACGGTGTATTATCTAAAATAAATAAATAAATAAAGGGGAAGTAATCAATGGCTGCAGAAATAATAAGCGGAAAAGACTTAGCACACGAATTGAGACTGGAAATGAATCAGAAGGTATCAGAGCTAAATGATCGTGGTATTTATCCCAAATTAAGCGTTATTTTGGTTGGTGACAATCCTGCTTCGAAAAGCTATGTCAACGGCAAAAAGAAAGCGTGTAAGGAGACAGGGATCCTTTCGGATGTAATCGAAATGGATAGTGACACGACTGAGGCACAATTGCTGCAGCAAATTGAAATACTTAATGAAGACCCATCCGTTCACGGTATTCTTGTACAATTACCACTTCCTAAACAAATCCGGGAACAAAAGGTAATTGATACAATTTCCTATGAAAAAGATGTAGATGGTTTTCATCCCATCAATATTGGCCGGATGATGACTGGTGAGGATGCATTCTTGCCATGCACCCCGTTCGGCATTATTACAATGCTTAAATCAAAAAACATTCCTATTGCTGGAAAGCATGCAGTTGTAGTAGGACGGAGTAATATTGTCGGAAAACCAGTAGGTCAATTGTTGTTAAATGAACATGCTACTGTTACATATTGCCATTCAAGAACATCCAATTTACAGCAATTGACGCAGCAAGCCGACATCCTTATTGCGGCAGTTGGCAAAGTAAATGCCATACGTGCAGAGCATATTAAGGAAGGAGCTGTCGTGATCGATGTAGGGATAAATCGATTGGAAGATGGATCCCTGACAGGAGATGTAGATTTTGAAGCAGCAAAAGAAAAAGCATCTTACATTACACCTGTTCCCCGTGGAGTTGGTCCTATGACGATCACAATGTTGCTTGAAAATACGATTAAAGCCGCAAAAGGACTGGCATAGAAGTGAAAGACAAGTATTTAACAGTTACTGCATTAACTAGATATTTGAAGCGTAAAATGGATACAGATCCTCACTTAAGAAATGTATGGCTAAGAGGGGAGATTTCTAATTTCAAGCAGCATAGTCGTGGACATATGTACATGACTATTAAAGATGAGCAGGCAAGAATGCAGTCTGTCATGTTTGCTGGCAATAATCGGTCTTTAAAATTCAGGCCAGAAAATGGAATGAATGTGCTAATCAAAGGCGAAATAAGTGTCTATGAAGCCCACGGGCAATATCAGCTTTACATACAGGATATGGAACCAGATGGAATAGGGGCATTATATCTTGCCTATGAGCAGTTAAAAGAAAAGCTGAGCAAGCAAGGCTACTTTAACGCTGAATATAAAAAAACTCTACCACTTTTCCCTGAACACATTGGTATCATAACATCACCAACAGGCGCAGCGGTTAGGGATATTATCACCACAATTAAAAGAAGATATCCCATTGCCGCATTAACCGTTATACCAGTCTTGGTCCAAGGGCCTAATGCAGCTAAGTCAGTAGTGGAAGCAATAGATACTGCGAATAATCGACTCTCCTTTGATGTACTTATTGTAGGGAGGGGTGGTGGATCAATTGAAGAACTTTGGTGTTTTAACGAAGAAATAGTTGCAGAAGCTATTTTTAAGTCAAAGACCCCTATTATATCGGCGGTTGGTCATGAAACTGACACAACGATTAGTGATTTTGTTGCCGATTTACGTGCTCCCACTCCAACTGCAGCAGGAGAAATTGCCGTACAATCTCAGGATGAATTGTTTGAAAGCATTAGGAAAAGTAGAAAAACGGTACAAAGAGAGCTAGAAAGACTACTAACGATTCACCAGAAACAGTTGAAGCAATTAAAACAGTCATATGCTTTCAGGTATCCTGAACAGCTTATTAAACAAAAGGAGCAAGCACTAGATACTGCAGTAGACTCTTTAACAAAAGGGCTATCCTACCAGGTTAGAACCTTGCAAGAGCGTTATCGGAATTTGCATAATCGCATTGCCCTCCAACATCCAAATGAAAAAATTAACCGTGCAGGTGACCGTCTTATTGAGATGAAAAAACGGCAAAATGCTAATATGTCGCAAATATTGCAGAGAAAAACCACCGAGTGGAGTAGTCTAATTGACAAATTGACATTGCTTAACCCGTTAGAAACAATGAAAAGAGGATTCGCCCTTCCATACAGTTCAAAGGGTGAACTAATTAAGTCCGTTAAAGATGTTAAGAAAAAGGATTATATTGAAGTAACACTAGCAGATGGTAAATTAAACTGTCAGGTACAGGATATCGAGGAGGAGAGCAATGACAGATAAACAAGAACTTTCATTTGAAGAGGCAATGAAGGAGTTGGAAAGCCTAGTTGAAAAATTAGAAGAGGGAGATGTCCCATTAGAAAGAGCCATCACCTATTATCAGGATGGAATGAAGCTTTCTAAACTTTGTAATGACAAATTAAAAAATGTGCAAGAAAAGATGACAACTATTATGAATGAGCAAGGAGATTTAGAACCTTTTCATGTAGAGGGGGAAGAGTGATTTTGACGGACTTAAGTGTATATATCGATCGTAATAAGGAACTGGTTCAAAAAGAATTAATAAACCAGCTTGATCAACTAACAATTCCTGAGGTACTTAAAGAATCAATGCTATATTCTGTGGAAGCTGGTGGGAAAAGACTTAGACCAATCCTACTATTAGCAAGCTACGAGGCTTATGCGGATAAACTTGAGAAGGCCTTGCCAACTGCTGTTGCCCTTGAAATGATTCATACCTACTCCCTTATCCACGATGATTTGCCAGCTATGGATAATGATGATTTTCGGAGAGGGAAACCTACGAACCATAAAGTCTTCAATGAAGCCACAGCAATTTTAGCTGGTGACGCTCTTCTTACATACAGTTTTGAAATTGTGGGAACTGATACAGGTCTCTCTGATGAACAAAGAATTCGCTTAGTCAGAATGCTTGCACAAGTAAGTGGTCCTACTGGGATGGTAGGTGGACAATTACTTGACATGGAAGCAGAAGATCGTGCGGTTTCTTTGGAAGAGTTAGAACGGATTCATACATTAAAGACAGGGGAATTGTTAAGGTTTGCTGTCTTTGCGGGCGCATATATTGCTGGTGCGAACGAAAAACAACTTGCAGCTTTAGAAAAATTCGCATATTATCTTGGTCTCATTTTCCAAGTGCAGGATGATATTCTTGATGTAACAGGAGATCAAGAGAAATTAGGGAAGCCTGTTGGAAGTGATGAAGAAAATCAAAAGAGTACTTATCCAAAATTACTAGGACTTGAAGGTGCTCAAAATAGAAAAGACTACTATGTAATAGAAGCAAAAAAAGCGTTGCAACTTGCTGGAGCTGAAGGCTCGACCCTTATGGAATTAACCGATTATTTTAGCAATCGTGATTATTAATTTCCTTTTATAATAAACCGTACAGCAATATCGCTTCAGTATAAATCTTACTGGAAAACTGCTTAAATAAATGAAATACGTGCGAGTTTGTGCTATAATATTTTTATAAAAGGAATGGTGCAGTATTCTAGTCAGTCTTCCGTTTCTGAAGGCGGGCCTAAAAATTCGCCAAAGGGCACATCGATGAAGTTCCTTGTGTAGGCTTGAGGCGCCCAGCCTTGGGTTTATGCTGGGAGTTAAGGTTTTTGGGCGATCCACAAAGGCATGTGGGCGTTGACCCGATTACCGCGGAGGCCCATCTCTGTAGTAGCGACTAAGCCTAGGAGCTATTATGGAATGGGGTATGAACCTGCACAATATGGTAAGGGACATCATATTTGCAGCGTAGCCTGCCTTGAGTGGTGTTTGAGGGGATTAGAGTCATAGGTAGCAACTCATATGGCCAATGGGTTGACTATTTTCATCTCTATGAAATCAGCACTGCAAAAGAGGCTAGGGGACGGTTAAAGGCTGCTGAGGAAATCTCCTAGACTGTTCGAAGACTTTTAAAAGGGATTATAGTGTGGACTAAGTGGTAATCCAGTCTAGCAATTGGTGACAATGCTAAGGTGATTTTAAAGGGGAACCGCCTACATGGCAACATGAGGTAATCATCTGGGAAAACCTACTGGACCTAAGCCACAGTTTTTACCTTTTAAATGACCATTCCTTACTACATATTTTAACAATAAATCGAGGTATGAAATGAATCCCAATATAAAGCGTTCTTTGAAGTTTAGCTTAACCATTGCCGTTATCACTTTTGTGCTAGCGGCTATTTTTTCAATTATCTCTTCCTCTATCTTAGGGGGGGTAGTTTGGTTTGTAGGATTGTTCATTGTCCTATTAATTGTCCTCATCGGTATTTTATTTGATATGATGGGGATTGCTGCAACAGCAGCAGATGAAACACCTTTCCATGCCATGGCAGCAGAAAGGGTACCTGGAGCTAAGGAAGCAGTTATGATCGTAAGAAATGCTGACAGATTCGCGAGCTTCTGTAATGACGTGATCGGAGATATCTCCGGAATTGTAAGTGGTACGGCAACAGCTATCGTTGTTTTACAGATCGCCAACCTGTTTGGTAAAGGTGATGGTTCTACCCTGCAAATTATTCTTTCAGTTGTTTTAACAAGTATTGTAGCTGCATTAACTGTAGGTGGGAAAGCATTAGGGAAATATTTTGGGATTAATGCATCCACAAGAATCATTTTTTTTGCTGGGAAAGTAATATCCCTACTGGAAAATAAATTAAAAATCACTGTGTTTTCTACTACAAAAAATAAGACACGTAATAAAGGACAGACAAGATGACAAAAACAAGATTAGACATATTACTAGTTGAACGAAATTTAATTGAATCTAGAGAAAAGGCAAAGCGAGTCATAATGGCAGGATTGGTTTACTCGGAACAGGAACGCCTCGACAAACCTGGTATGAAAGTCGATAGTGCTATCCCCCTTACTGTAAAAGGTAAACTTATTCCGTATGTCGGAAGAGGTGGACTAAAGCTTGAAAAGGCCTTGAAATATTTTGATATATCAGTAAAAAATAAAATAATGGTGGATGTAGGTTCTTCTACAGGTGGTTTCACTGATTGTGCTTTACAAAATGGGTTGAAGCGAAGCTATGCAATCGATGTTGGCTACAATCAACTTGACTGGAAGCTACGAAATGATAATCGTGTCGTTGTAATGGAACGAACAAATTTTAGATATGTCACCAAGGATATGCTTCAGGAAGGTACTCCTGATCTTGCTACAATCGATGTTTCCTTTATCTCGCTAAGACTTATCTTACCTGTACTGCGACAATTGCTTGCAGAAAATAGTGATGTAATTGCGTTAATTAAACCGCAATTCGAAGCGGGAAGAGAACAAGTGGGGAAAAAGGGAATTGTTCGTGACAAGAAAGTTCATAAACAGGTATTAAAGGATATTATTCATTTTGCAACAGAGGAAGAGTATGAATTAATTGATCTTACATATTCTCCTATTACCGGTGGAGATGGGAATATAGAATTTCTTGCGCACTTTGGCTGGCGAAAAGAAAAGGAAGGAATTCCTGAGTCTAATGTCGAAATAGAAGAGATAGTAGAGCATGCACACCATGAGTTCCATACATCACAAGTAAAATAACGGGCTACTGATGTAGGCCGTTTGTGTTTATCCCGGAGCAAGCGTCCGTAAAACTCCCACTTCGAAACATGAAGTGAAACCGTTAGTTTTTAGTGGGAGTAAACGGCCGCTAACACCCCGATTCGTTCAACTAACAATCAGTGGGAGATGAACAAAAACCTCCACTGATTGAAGTTTCACTTTATAGAAAATGAAGAGGTGTTATATGAGTAAAATACAGCGTCATATTAAAATACGTGAGTTAATAACAGAAAATGAAATCGAAACACAGGATGACCTGGTTGATCGGCTAAAGAGATTAGACTATAAAGTCACCCAAGCAACGGTTTCACGTGATATAAAAGAACTCCATCTAGTAAAGGTTCCTGCATCCAACGGAAAATATAAGTACAGTCTTCCTGCAGATCAACGATTTAACCCACTAGACAAGCTAAAAAGGCTCGTCATGGATGCTTTTGTGAAAATAGAACATGCGAGTCATCTGATTATCCTTAAAACACTACCAGGAAATGCACAAGCAGTTGGCGCATTAATTGATAATCTAGATTGGGAAGAAATTATGGGAACAATCTGTGGTGATGATACATGCCTAATTATTTGCAGAACAGAGGAGAACGCAGCACTAATTAAAGAACGATTTTTAACGATGCTCTAATGATTTTTTCTAAAATGGAGATGAATGTTATATATGTTAACAGAATTATCTATTCGGGATTTTGCAATTATTGATCAAATATCCATAACATTTAATGAGGGGTTAACTGTGCTGACAGGAGAAACTGGTGCTGGTAAGTCTATTATAATTGATGCAGTTCAATTATTAGCAGGTGGCAGAGGATCTGTTGAATTTGTTCGCCATGGAGCCAAAAAAGCTGAGATCGAAGGTTTGTTTACTCTAGATCGAAAAGAGCACCCCATTTATCAAGTGGGCAGGGATTTTGGTATTGAGATATCTGATGAACAAGTCGTTCTTCAACGGACCATAACCTCGAACGGTAAAAGTATATGTCGGGTCAATAGCAAGCTTGTGACTTTAGGGATTCTGCGTGAATTTGGCAAAACCTTAATCGATATTCACAGTCAGCATGAAACACAGTCTTTAATGGACCCTGAAAGCCACTTAGAATTGCTTGATCTTTATGATCCGGAAGCAATGAAACCTACAAAGAAAGAATACAGCTACCTTTATGAACGTCTTAGTAGTCTAAAGACAAGGTATAAAGAACTAAGTGAAAATGAACAAGAAATGGCCCACCGTTTAGATTTACTGGAGTTCCAGCTCCAGGAGCTAGAACAGGCAAACTTGGAACCAAATGAAGATACGACGCTTGAAGAAGAACGAATGTCTTTAGCTAACTTCGAAAAAATTTATACCGCTTTGCAAGATGCTTACAATGCTTTATATGGAGAACAAAAAGGACTTGAATGGGTGAACACTGCCCGTACGGCGTTAGATGTAAGCAGTAATTTTGATTCGTTTATTAGTGATAAAGCTGAGGAAATTTCCAATCATTATTATGCCCTGGAGGAATTAACCTATTCTTTGAGGAACTATAGTGAATCACAACAATATAATCCGGAAAGGCTAAATGAAGTAGAGTCCAGATTAAATGAAATCAACAGATTAAAGAAGAAATACGGACCTACTGTTAATGATATTCTTCATTATATGGCGAAGATAGAAGAAGAAATTGAAGAGATAACCAATAAAGATTCCCACCTTGCTAAACTTTCTGAACAAATAGAGGACGTTAGGAAGGATGCATTTCTTGAGGCCAAACAGTTGCATGATATACGAGTAAAAAACGCGAATGCATTAATGGAAGAGATTAAGAACGAGTTAAAAGATCTTTATTTAGAGAAGTCGACATTTTCAATATCATTCCAACAAATGAATCAAGATGAAGCGGGACTCGATGAGCAAAAGCAAAAGTTGCATAAGAATGGCTTTGATAGAGTGCGCTTTTTAATTTCTACAAATGCAGGCGAGCCGTTGAAAGATCTTCATAAAGTAGCATCAGGTGGTGAATTATCACGGATTATGCTGG
This sequence comes from Oceanobacillus sp. M65, assembly GCF_052246275.1. Taxonomy (NCBI): domain Bacteria; kingdom Bacillati; phylum Bacillota; class Bacilli; order Caryophanales; family Bacillaceae; genus Oceanobacillus; species Oceanobacillus sp. M65. Next base: position 367,740 of record NZ_JBQQCJ010000002.1, read on the forward strand.
CGCTAAAAAAAATCTTTGCCAAGCATCAGGGTGTAACTAGCGTTATATTTGATGAAGTCGATACTGGAGTAAGTGGACGTGTAGCTCAATCTATTGCAGAGAAGATTTATCAAATATCAAGTAATTCTCAGGTGTTATGTATTACTCACTTGCCACAGGTAGCAGCCATGGCTGATACCCATAAACTCATTGAAAAAGCTGAGAGTAATAACCGTACTGCTACAAAAGTTGAAGAATTGACGACTGATCAACAAGTGGTGGAATTGAGTAGGATGATTACTGGCACAAAGCTTACTGAAACTGCCAAGGATCATGCAAAGGAATTACTTGACATGGCTCTTACATTTAAATCCAAATAAAAAGGATATTTTTTCTTAAAAAGTCAGATGCTATAATAACTGGCTTTTTTATTTTGCTTTAATTAAGCCTTCGGAACTACTGCGGTTTGATACATATGCAAATTTCTTCCAACCTGTTGTGAATACATACGAGAAAAGCTCCTTTATAAAAGGTTATACCAAAATTAACGGTGATAAAAAAGGAAATGTTACACATCTTGCTTAGGTTTCACCAGTTTAAAACAGGTCTTGTTCGGTCAAATTAGAAGTACAGAAATAAATAAGTTGGTATGGGTTAGGAACGAGGAGAGTGAATGGAAACTTGAAACCACAAGAAAATAAAATACGATTATGGGTTGGTTCGATATTGTTTGCTTTCGTATTATCCATACCCTTTATATCCCCTGTAAAGCAGTACCTATCCATTCCAGATGAAATTGTTACTTTTCATAACGAGTCACCGATTGAACTGCCAAATTTAGGAGAAAAATCGCACATTGCCTCAAGCAGTCAAGCTGTACAGGCCGTAGATAGTTCTGTTTTTGAAACGAAGGATTCTGGAAATAGTCAACTTATGTATGAAGTTGCAGGCTTGCCAATAAAAAAAGTTGATGTATCTGTCTTAGATGATATGAAAGTAATTCCAGGAGGGCAATCCATTGGGGTACAACTACACACACAAGGTGTATTGGTTGTTGGGCATCACTTGGTAAATGTTGCAGATAAGTCGCTATCTCCAGGTGAAGAAGCAAAAATTAAGGTTGGCGATATTTTGTTGGAGATTGATGGTAAACCGATCAAAGAAATGAAGGAAGTAAGACCATTTGTAGAAAAAGCTGGTCAACAAAATAAGTCATTGGATGTAAAAATAAAAAGGGGCAAGGAAATAATTGATACGAAACTGACTCCGGTGTTAGACGATAAGGAAGAAGATTATAAAATCGGTCTATATATCAGGGACTCGGCTGCCGGAATTGGTACGATGACGTTTTATGAACCCAAATCGAAGAAATACGGTGCTTTAGGGCATGTTATATCAGATATGGATACGAAAAAACCTATTGAGATACACGACGGTACCATTGTGAAATCGACTGTTACGGCCATAGAAAAAGGAAATAATGGCGTCCCCGGGGAAAAACAAGCAAGGTTTTCTGTGAAGGAAAACCAAATTGGATCCATCACAAAAAATACACCGTTTGGCATATTTGGTAAGTTGGAAGAGACCATTAAAAATGGTAAAAATGACAAACCTTTGCCAGTAGCTTTATCCCATGAAGTAAAAGAAGGACCAGCAAAGATACTAACCGTACTTGAGGATGAAAAAGTGGAGGAATTTGATATTGAGGTAGTAAGCTCTGTTCCTCAAAAATTCCCGGCAACAAAAGGAATGGTCATTCAGGTTACAGATAAGGAGCTCCTGAAAAAGACAGGAGGGATTGTTCAGGGCATGAGTGGTAGTCCTATCATACAAGATGGTAAGATAATTGGGGCCGTGACACACGTTTTTGTCAATGATCCTACATCAGGATATGGGGTTCATATTGAATGGATGCTTCAAGATGCTGGGGTTAATATATATAAGCAAACAAGAGAAGAGCAAAAAGCGGGTTAAAGTAGTGACTTGTATGGATATTTTCCATCCAAGTCACTTTTTTTGTAATTAACAGAAAACAAAACGCCAAATTATGTTATACTTACAATGTAAATATTATTCGACAAATCATGTATATATTTATCGAATAATATCGTAAATCGTAGTAAAACGTTGATATTTTTAGTATTTGCAAAAAAAGCCAAAGTTTTTTAAATAAATAAAGGATATATAGAAGTTGTGTAGAATAAGTAAGAATAAGAAGAGTTACTACATAAAGGAGGAGCTTTTGAGTGGATAAAATATCGGTATGTTTGGTGGATGATAACAGGGAGTTAGTGCAGTTAATGGAGGATTACTTTGAAGAGCAAGAAGATATCGAGGTGATTGGTACAGCATTTAATGGCAGAGATTGTCTTACAATGTTAGAAGACCATGAACCCGACGTGTTAATATTAGATATTATTATGCCACATGTTGACGGTCTTGCCGTTTTAAATACAGTTCGAGGAATGGATGGCAATAAGCCAAACGTAATTATGCTAACAGCATTTGGTCAAGAGGAAGTAATGAAAAAGGCCGTAGATTTAGGTGCATCCTATTTTATATTAAAACCATTTGATCTTGACAATTTAGCTGATCAGGTTCGTCAGGTTCAAGGAACAAACTCAATGCCTTCTGCCGCCAAAAAGGTGGTACGTAAAGAGAAAAAGAAGCAAGACCTTGAAGCGAGTATAACCAATATTATTCATGAGATTGGTGTACCAGCCCATATTAAAGGCTACATGTATTTGCGAGAGGCAATTACGATGGTCTATAACGACATCGAATTACTTGGTTCCATTACCAAGGTTCTTTATCCGGATATTGCTAAGAAATTTAACACAACAGCATCCCGTGTTGAGAGGGCGATTCGTCATGCGATCGAAGTAGCTTGGAGCAGGGGAAATATAGATTCAATTTCCGCTTTATTTGGTTATACTATCTCCATTACAAAAGCAAAGCCAACCAATTCCGAATTTATCGCGATGGTTGCAGATCGTTTGAGATTAGAGCATAAAGCGAGTTAAAATAAATTAATACAAGAAAAAGATGATTCGCCTACTAGCGAATCATCTTTTTTCTTTAAGAATTGAGTGAGTCTGCAAATTATTGCAGTGTTATACTACTTAATCAAAAAACACATGATATAGCGATTCTACAGAACGGTTAAGGTCCTCTGCTTTTATCCCAAACATCATAGAAACCTCTGAAGAACCCTGGTTAATCATCTCAATATTCACGTTTGCACTTGCAAGCGCGGTAGTTGCCTTTTGTGCAACACCAACAGTGCTGACTAAGCCTTCACCTACCACCATAATCATGGCTAAGTCCCTGTGCATGATGATCGTGTCAGGATGTAGCTCATCGTATATACGCTTCGTTATATTAGCTTCTTTCTCTTTTGTTAGCTTGCTGTCACGTATAATGACGGACATATCATCAATACCAGAAGGTGCATGCTCAAACGAGACTCCTTCATCCTCTAAGATGTTTAATAGTTTTCTACCAAAGCCAATTTCTCTGTTCATAAGGTATTTACTTACATACAAACTGCTAAATCCGGTGTCACTTGCAATACCCACGACACACTTTTCATCTTGTTTTTTCTCAGCTACAATATTTGTTCCTGGTAAATGTGGTTTATTTGTATTTTTAATACAGACCGGAATCTGTTCTTTAAAAGCTGGTATAAGTGCTTCATCGTGAAAAACAGAGAACCCCGCATAGGAAAGTTCCCGCATTTCTTTGTATGTTAATGTCTTAATTTCCTTTGGATTTGCTACAATGGTTGGGTTAACCGCATAAACGGAATCCACATCTGTAAAATTTTCATAGAGGGTTGCTTTTACTCCTGCTGCAACAATGGACCCAGTTATATCAGAACCACCTCTAGAGAAAGTCATCAATTCGCCTTGCTCTGTGTATCCGAAAAATCCAGGTATAACTAATATTCCGACTTTTTCACGTAAGTTGTATATTCTTGCAAAGCTATCATCCAGAATTTGTGCATTACCTGGATCATTGCTCACAATAATGCCAGCATCCTTTGGATTAATGTAAGAAGCATTTAACCCAATTGAACAAAGATAAGCACTAAGAATCTTTGCAGAACTGTCTTCGCCAATAGACTTTAGGGCATCTAGCTTGGAAATTGAGGATGCGTCTTGTCTTATGACGGATTTAATTGTTTGTTCAATATCCTCTAACAGAGCTATATCAAGTGAAAGTTCTTCTGTTATCTCTCTAAAACGATCCATGACTTTCTCATAGCTTTGCTCATATGACTCACCATTTATGTATGCTTCACCGAGCTGAATTAATAAATCGGTTATTTTTACATCATCAGGTGTCCTTTTACCTGGAGCAGAGACGACAATAATTTTTCTTGCGGGGTCGTCTTGAATTATATTACCCACTTTTTGAAGTTGGGTAGCTGTTGCCATCGAGCTTCCCCCAAATTTTGCTACTTTCATAAAAAGCCTCCTGAATCAATAATTTTTATATAAAATAATAACACATATCAAGAAATATGGACACTAAAAAATAATAGAGATGTCACTTTAATTTTAGTGCTTTGAGCTAGAAGTTTTAAAGGGAGAACCTTCTTTCCATAAAAAAAGATGGCTACTTGTCCATCTTTTTTGTTTGTTCTTTGTTTTTTTGTCTTTTCCGATCCCGATAAACAATAAAACCTCCGATGAAGCCTAAGCCTGCAATGAAAAAGAGAAGACCGGCAACAAATTGTACACCTGTATGTAGAAAAATAGGATAGAATTCAGAAAAAAGTGCGTCTCTCATAAGTTTAATGCCAAATGCTGCAATAATACCTGGAATAAAGAGAACAATTAAGGCAAGTGATCTACTCATATGATTTCCCCTTGGATTATATATTCCTTATTATTATATCAGAGGTTGGACGCTAAATGTACCTCAAAGGTATTTGCCAAAGTATGCAGGATAGCGTATTATAGAACTGTGCAAATTAATGCAAGGTGGGATGAGATGAAGCGTGTACTTATCGTTGGGGCAGGTAAAGGCGGTAGTATTCTGTTAAACATACTTTATCAGGCAAACCAGATGAACATTGTAGCAGTAATTGATGTAGACAAACAGGCTGAAGGTTTAGAGGTTGCCCAAAAGTATGGAATTGAAATAGGTCATGACTGGAAAAAGTGGATAGACAAAGATATAGACATTATTATTGAAGCAACAGGGAAAGAACAGGTACTGGATGATATTGTTGACAAACGAAACAGAAAAACAGTTGTAATCCCAGGAAGTGTTGCATACATAATCTCGGAGCTTTTTAACGAGAAAGAAGCCTTGCTTGAACGCATAAAGCTGGAGATGAACAATCAACATCTTATTTTAAATAACATTCGAGACGGAATGATTGTTGTTAATAATCAAGGTGTTGTTCAGTTTGTGAATAAAAGTGCTGAACAAATTATTGGTCTAGCGAAAAAACAAGTAGAAGGGAAATATATCCAGACCGTTATACCCAATACTCGTCTGCCAAAGATTCTTCGCAATAAGCGTAAAGAGGTAAACCAAAAATTAACGCTTGATAACGGGAAACAGATCATTACTACGAGAATTCCTGTTATAGACGCTGAGCAAAATTTGGTTGGTGCGTTTGCTGTTTTTAAAGATATTACAGAGGTTGTGAACCTTGCAGAAGAAAATACGGACCTAAATGAGATAAAAACGATGCTAGAGGCAATAATTCATTCATCTGATGAAGCCATTACCGTCGTAGATGAAAACGGGAATGGGATGATGATTAACCCTGCTTACACGCGAATCACTGGATTAAAGGAAGCAGATATAATCGGTAAGCCGGCAACAGTGGATATTTCTGAAGGGGAAAGCATGCATTTAAAGGTGCTGCAGACCCGCAGAGCTGTAAGAGGAGTTAGAATGAAAGTTGGCCCAGGACGTAAGGATGTTTATGTCAACGTAGCACCTATCATCGTGGATGGAAAAATAAAGGGTAGCGTCGGTGTTTTACATGATGTCTCAGAAATTCAGTCGCTAACCAGTGAACTAAGACGGGCTAGACAAATCATTCGTAACCTTGAAGCGAAATACACATTCCGAGACATTCTTGGGGATTCAGTGGAAATGAAGCTGGCTTTGGAACAGGCAAAGGTAGGAGCCAAAACACCAGCAATTGTATTGCTGAGAGGTGAGTCAGGTACTGGGAAGGAACTATTTGCCCACGCAATTCATAATGAAAGTGACAGGAAGCATAATAAATTCATTCGGGTAAATTGCGCGGCTATTGCTGAATCGATTTTGGAAAGTGAGTTATTTGGTTATGAAGAGGGAGCGTTTTCGGGAGCCAAGCATGGTGGGAAAAAGGGTTACTTTGAAGAAGCAAATAACGGTAGCATTTTCCTTGATGAAATCGGGGAATTATCTTTAAATATGCAAGCGAAATTATTGCGTGTACTCCAAGAGCAAGAGATTGTACGGGTAGGTGGCACAGAGCCAATTAGCATAAACGTTCGTATTATTGCTGCGACAAATGTTAACCTTGAAAAAGCAATAATAAAAAAATCATTTCGTGAAGATCTGTATTATCGGTTGAATCGCCTCCCAATTTACATTCCAAGACTAAAGGAGAGGTTATCAGACCTGCCTGTTCTTGTTCAGCATATGATTCTAAAAATCAATGAAGATTATGGACGTAATGTCCAATCGATTTCGGATGAAGCACTGAATAAGTTAAAGAACTACCATTGGCCAGGTAATATTAGGGAGCTAGAAAATGTAATTGGACGTGCCATGATATACATGGACATGTCACAGGAAGAGATAAAAGCAAAAGATCTTCCTAATCTTCAATCAGTTCGAATAGAAACAGATACCCTGAATTTTATTCCAAGGCAAGGACAACCACTCCAAGAGGCTATGGAAAAATTTGAACGTACTTATATATATGAAACATACAAGCAAAACAACTTTAATAAAACAAAAACAGCTAAAGATTTAAAAATATCCATTCGTAATCTTTATTACAAAATGGAAAAATATAAAATTGAAAAAAACGACATGCAATAGTTTGCATGTTTGCATGCTTGCGTCAAATCAATAGCACCTTGAATACGCGTTAATACGGCAAAAGGAAGTTGGCATGAAATTTGCTACATATATAATGGGCAGACAGGAGGTCAAACTTGAAGAGTTTAGATGCGCTTATAACAACCAATCGAAATACAGAAAACAGAAAAACCGTTTCCATTGCAAATGCAGGAGATAAAGAAGTGTTACTGGCTGTACGAGATGCTTTAGAACAAGATCTATGTTCATTTATGCTATTCGGTAACGTGGAGAAAATTAAAGATGCAGCAAAAGAGATTACCCTCGATTTGGAAAATCCTTTTATTAATGTTAAAGAAACAGCGACACCTGATGCAGCGGCTCAAGCTGCTGTTAAGGCAGTTTCACAACAGGAAGCGGATGTTTTAATGAAAGGGAATATTGCAACAAAGACGCTATTAAAGGCTGTTTTAAATAAGGAATTTGGACTTAGAACGGGAAACATTTTATCACATGTTGCGCTTTTTGAAATTCCCGGCCGTGAACGCTTGGTATTTTTAACAGATCCAGCAATGAACATCACGCCAAATTTAAAGGAAAAAGCCGAAATTATTAAAAATGCTGTGGTGGTAGCTAGAGGCATCGGTTTAGAGAAGCCAAAAGTCGCGGTCCTAGCTCCTGTTGAAACAGTGAACGAGGCAATGCAGTCCACCGTTGATGCAGCATTACTTACGCAAATGCAAAAACGTGGCCAAATTAAAAATTGTATTGTCGATGGTCCATTAGCTTTTGATAATGCTGTTTCTGTTGAAGCAGCAAAGCATAAAGGTATCCAATCTGAAGTAGCAGGGGATCCAGACATTTTGTTAGTACCGACGATTGATGTTGGCAATGCACTTTATAAATCATTTATTTATTTTGCAGGTGCAAATGTGGCGGCTATGGTTAGTGGTGCAAAAGCACCAATTGTTTTGCCGTCGAGATCAGATGATGCAAAGAGTAAATTATACTCATTGTCTTTAGCTTTAGCTACTACAACTACTTTTTAGGAGGAAATTATAATGGAAATATTTACTTATATGGAGAAATATGATTATGAACAGCTTGTTTTTTGTCAAGATAAGAGCTCTGGACTGAAGGCCATTATAGCCATACATGATACAACTTTAGGACCTGCACTTGGTGGGACTAGAATGTGGACATATAAATCTGAAGCAGAGGCGATTGAAGATGCACTTCGACTTGCTAAAGGCATGACATATAAAAATGCAGCTGCTGGATTAAATCTGGGTGGAGGGAAAACCGTTATTATCGGGGATCCGAAAAAAGATAAGAATCCAGAAATGTTCCGTGCCTTTGGTAGATATATTCAGGGGTTAAATGGTCGTTATATTACGGCAGAGGATGTTGGAACTACTGTCCATGATATGGATTTAATTCACCTTGAAACAGATTTTGTAACAGGAATTTCACCTGAATCTGGTTCATCAGGCAATCCTTCCCCTGTCACTGCATACGGCGTTTACAAAGGAATGAAAGCAGCAGCTATGGAAGCTTATGGTAGTGATTCACTAGAAGGAAAAACAGTTGCTATACAGGGAGTAGGAAATGTTGCGTATGCGCTCTGTGAATTCCTACATGAGGAAGGTGCTAAACTAATCGTAACAGATATCAATAAACAATCTGTTGAGAGAGCCGTAGAGGCATTTAATGCAACAGCGGTAGACCCGGATGATATCTATGATGTTGATTGTGATATTTATGCACCTTGTGCATTGGGTGCAACAGTTAATGATGATACAATAAATCGATTAAAAGCAAAAATTATTGCTGGATCAGCAAATAATCAGCTTAAGTCTTCTAAGCACGGGGACATCATTCATGAAAAAGGGATCGTTTATGCACCAGACTATGTTATAAATTCTGGTGGTGTTATTAATGTTGCGGACGAACTCGTTGGATATAATCAAAAACGTGCTATGAAAAAAGTTGAAACAATATATGATAGTTTAACAAGGGTATTTGAAATTTCCAGAACTGATAACATTCCAACATATGTAGCTGCTGATCGTATGGCAGAAGAGCGGATTGAAGCGAAAAGAAATTCAAGAAGCCAATTTTTACTAAATGACCACCATATCCTGAGCAGAAGGTAATCGTGTGTGCAATGGAGGGTAATACTTTGCAATTAAATTACAGAAACTTAGTCATTAATCCTGGCTCTACTTCTACTAAAATTGGGGTTTTTGAGAATGACATATGTATTTTCGAAAAGTCAATACGTCATAGTGGGGAAGATCTTAGCCAGTATTCCAACATAATGGATCAATATGATTTTAGAAAAAACGTTATTCTTGAACAATTAGACTATGAAGGCATTAACATTTCCAAATTGAGTGCTGTTTGCGGCAGGGGTGGTCTACTACAACCCATTGAAGGTGGAACTTATGAGGTGAACGACATCATGCTACATGACCTGCAAACCGGTTATAATGGCGAACATGCTTCAAACCTTGGAGGGATTATCGCTAATGAAATTGCCAGTGGGTTAAACATCCCTGCATTTATTGTCGACCCGGTGGTTGTGGATGAACTTGCTGATATAGCACGATACTCAGGAGTACCAGAAATACCAAGAAAGAGTATCTTCCATGCTTTAAACCAAAAAGCTGTAGCGAGAAAAGCAGCCCGCGATGCTGAAAAAGCATATGAAGAGATGAATATGATTGTCACACATATGGGCGGTGGAATAACCATAGGGGCCCATAAAGGTGGCAAAGTAATAGATGTAAACAACGGACTACATGGGGATGGCCCATTTTCTCCAGAACGTGCGGGAACGGTTCCAGCAGGTGATCTCGTTTCACTATGCTTTTCTGGAGAGTACTACGTTGGTGAAATTATGAAAAAAATAGTAGGGCAGGGTGGCCTAATGGCATACCTTGAAACAAACGATGCAGTAGAAGTAGAAAAGCGAATTGCAGCCGGAGATACATACGCGGAAGAAGTATATGAAGCGATGGCTTATCAAATTGCAAAGGAAATCGGATCAATGGCTTCCGTTCTTCAGGGGAGAGTAGATCTGATCGTGCTTACTGGTGGCTTGGCTTATGGGAAAACCTTTACTGAAATGATTATGAAACGGGTAAAGTGGATTGCTGATACGGTCGTATACCCAGGGGAAAATGAATTAGAGGCACTTAATGAGGGCGTTCTTCGAGTGCTCCGAGGGCAAGAAGAACCTAAAGTTTATCCTAATGATGACAAAGAGGAGCGATTCTTGTATGGCGAAAGAATATGATTTAGTCATTCTTGGTGGAGGAACGGGCGGCTATGTAGCTGCTATTCGTGCCTCCCAACTTGGAATGCAAGTAGCAGTTGTGGAAAAAGGGGAACTAGGGGGAACATGCCTGCATAAAGGCTGTATTCCATCAAAAGCTCTTTTAAGAAGCGCAGAGGTATTTAGACAGACAAAAGAAGCTGCGGAGTATGGTGTTGAAACGAAGGATCCGAGCCTAAACTTTAATAAAGTACAAGAACGAAAAAATAAAATTGTTGATACATTGCATAAAGGTGTACAGGGATTAATGAAAAAGGGGAAAATTGATGTTTTCCAGGGCTATGGCCGTATTTTAGGGCCAAGTATTTTTTCTCCAATGCCTGGAACCATATCCATTGAATATGCTAACGGCGATGAAAATACTATGATCGTCCCTAAAAATGTTCTTATCGCAACTGGCTCTAAACCTAAATCACTTCCTGGATTGGAACTGGACGGGGAAATGGTCATGAGTTCTGATGATGCTTTAAAAATGCAAACACTCCCTGAGTCTATTCTTATTATTGGAGGCGGCGTTATTGGCGTTGAATGGGCTTCTATGCTGACTGACTTTGGGGTAAAGGTGACTGTCTTGGAGTATGCGACACAAATCTTACCAACAGAGGACAAGGATGTTGCTTCAGAGGTTGAAAAGCAATTGAAAAAAAGAGGAGTAACGTTTGTGAAAGGTGCAAAGGTTCTTCCTGATAGTCTTGAACTTAACAGCAATGTAACTATTTCAGCAGAAAAAGCGGATGCCGTGGAATCCTATACTGCTGATAAAATGCTTGTGTCTGTCGGACGTGAAGCAAATACAACCAACATTGGAATAGAAAACACGGACATTGTATTAGAAAATGGCTTTATCAAAACAAATGCATTCTTCCAAACGAAAGAATCGCATATATACGCAATTGGAGATGTTATTGGTGGAATGCAACTTGCTCATGTGGCATCACACGAAGGTATTGTAGCTGTCGAGCATATGGCAGACGAAAAACCTCTTGCATTAGAGTATGATAATATTCCTTCTTGCATCTATTCAAGCCCTGAGGCGGCAAGCGTAGGTTTAACTGAGAAACAGGCTACTGAAAAAGGCTATGAAGTAAAGGTTGGAAAGTTTCCTTTTAAAGCAATTGGAAAAGCATTGGTTCACGGGGAATCAGAAGGCTTTGTAAAAATAGTTGCAGACAAGAAAACCGAGGACTTGCTTGGTATTCATATGGTTGGTCCACATGTAACGGATCTTATCTCAGAAGCTGGACTTGCCAAAGTATTGGATGCTACACCATGGGAGCTTGGCCATACAGTGCATCCACATCCGACATTGTCTGAGATTGTTGGGGAAGCTGCTTTAGCAGTAGAAGGAAAGCAGATACATGGGTAAAAGATAGTTTTAATGAAAAAGGAGGCTATTAAATTGGGAAAAGAACGTCATGAAGCGCTAGGATTGACTGATGATCAGGTTATTGAAATGTTTAGAACCATGCTGCTTGCCAGAAAATTGGATGAGCGTATGTGGCTTTTAAATCGTGCTGGTAAAATTCCATTTGTTATTTCCTGTCAGGGACAGGAGGCCGCTCAGGTAGGGGCTTCCTTTGCACTAGATCGGGAAAAAGATTATACGGCACCATATTATAGAGATATGGGTGTGGTTCTAGCATTTGGTATGACCGCAAAAGAATTGATGTTATCAGGTTTCGCAAAAGCTGAGGATCCTAACTCAGGTGGAAGACAGATGCCTGGACATTTTGGCCAGAAAAAGAACAGGATTCTAAGTGGTTCTTCCCCAGTAACTACACAAGTGCCACATGCAGTGGGCGTGGCACTAGCTGGAAAAATGGAAAAGAAGGATTTTGTTTCTTTTGTAACTCTTGGAGAAGGTTCATCTAATCAAGGGGACTTTCATGAAGGATTGAACTTTGCAGGAGTACATAAGCTCCCTGTTATTACAATGGTAGAAAACAATAAATATGCCATATCTGTTCCGATAGAGAAACAAATTGCGAGCAAAAATGTTTCTGACCGTGCGATTGGTTATGGGATGCCTGGAGTAACGGTTGACGGAAATGACCCGTTAGCTGTATATGAAGCTGTTAAAGAAGCAAGAGAAAGGGCGATCAACGGAGAAGGCCCTACCTTAATTGAAGCAGTTTCATACAGACTTACTGCACATTCAAGTGATGATGATGATCGTCAGTATCGCGAAAGTGATGAAGTGGAAGAAGCAAGGAAGAAGGATTCTATTATTACTTTTGCTGCGTACTTAAAGGAAAATGGTGTGTTAAGTGATGAATCGGAAAAAGAAATGATAGACGAAATTAACTCCATTGTAAATGAAGCAACGGACTATGCTGAGAACGCAGCATACGCTGAAGCGGAACATGCATTAAAATATGTTTATGAAGAGTAGGGAGGGAATAGAAACATGCCAGTAATGTCGTATATTCAAGCAGTGACAGCTGCACTAAAAGAAGAAATGCAACGAGATGAAAAAGTATTTGTTTTGGGAGAAGATGTAGGGAAAAAAGGCGGCGTATTCCGCGCAACAGATGGTCTTTATGATGAATTTGGTGAAGCGCGTGTGCTTGACACACCGCTTGCTGAGTCTGCAATAGCAGGTGTAGGGATTGGGGCAGCAATGTACGGAATGCGTCCAGTTGCGGAAATGCAATTCGCTGACTTCATTATGCCTGCCGTCAACCAAATTATCTCAGAAGCTGCAAAGATGCGCTACCGTTCCAATAATGACTGGAATGTTCCGATGACTATTCGTGCCCCATATGGCGGAGGAGTTCACGGAGCGCTTTATCATTCCCAGTCGATTGAAGCGGTTTTTGCTAATCAGCCTGGTTTAAAGATTGTTATGCCCTCTACACCTTATGATGTAAAAGGACTGTTAAAAGCATCTATTCGGGACAATGATCCTGTCCTTTTCTTAGAGCATAAAAGAGCGTACCGGTTACTTAAAGGCGAGGTTCCTGAAGATGACTATGTACTCCCGATCGGCAAGGCAGATGTGAAGCGAGAAGGCTCTGATATCACCGTTATTACGTATGGTTTGTGTGTCCATTTCGCTCTACAAGCTGCTGAAAAACTTGCAGAAGAAGGAATCGATGCTCATATTCTAGATTTACGAACCGTTTATCCATTAGATAAAGAAGCCATAATAGAGGCAGCTCAAAAAACGGGTAAAGTACTTCTTGTAACGGAAGACAATAAAGAAGGAAGTATTATCGGGGAAGTAGCAGCAATTGTTGCAGAAAACTGTTTATTCGATCTTGATGCACCAATTAAACGTCTTGCTGGCCCAGATGTGCCATCCATGCCTTATGCACCAACTATGGAGAAGTATTTTATGATGAACCCGGATAAAGTAGAAAAAGCGATGCGAGAACTTGCGGAATTTTAAACTTGAAGGAGGATTGAATAATGGCTTCGGAAAAAATTAACATGCCCCAGTTAGGGGAAAGTGTAACAGAGGGAACAATAAGCTCTTGGCTTGTTCAAGTAGGCGACAAAGTAAATAAATATGATCCAATTGCAGAGGTACTCACAGATAAAGTGAATGCAGAAGTACCTTCTTCCTTCACTGGTACCATTAAAGAGCTCGTTGCCGAAGAAGGGCAAACCATTGCTGTCGGTGATTTAATGTGCTACATCGATACAGAAGACAGTGCAGGCGATGCAACACAGGCTACGAATAAAGAAACGGATGAGGCTCCAAAAGAAACTACAGAGGAACCGAATCAAGATCAATCCATGAAAAAACGTTATTCGCCTGCAGTGCTCCGCCTAGCACAAGAGAATGATATTGATCTTGACCAAGTTACTGGTTCTGGTCAAAAAGGTAGGATAACACGGAAAGATATTGAAAACTACTTGTCAAATGGAAAACCAAAAACAACAAGTAGTAATCAAGAAGTTTCTTCTAAGCCTTCACAAGTTCAGTCAGAGCCTGTTGTAGAAAAAGCTACATCTTCTGCAACTGTTTCAGAAGTGCAACAAGGAGATATTGAAATCCCTGTAACAGGGGTTCGAAAAGCAATCGCGCAAAACATGGTTCGATCTAAACAGGAGATACCTCATGCATGGATGACTGTAGAGGTAGATGTCACAGATTTGGTCACATATCGTAACCAAATTAAAGATGATTTTAAGAAAAAAGAAGGATTCAGCCTTACGTTCTTTGCTTTCTTTGTAAAAGCAGTTGCTCAGGCATTGAAAGAATATCCTCAATTAAACAGTATGTGGGCTGGAGATAAAATCATACAGAAAAAGGCAATCAACCTATCCATTGCTGTAGCAAAAGATGAGGAATTATTTGTTCCTGTAATAAAGAATGCTGATGAAAAGAGTATTAAAGGAATTGCCAAAGATATTACTGAGCTGGCAGGTAAAGCGAGGAAAGGTAAATTAACAGGGGACGACATGAAAGGTGGTACATTTACGGTCAATAATACTGGTTCTTTTGGGTCAATTAGTTCAATGGGTGTCATTAACCACCCACAGGCTGCCATTTTACAAGTAGAATCGATCGTAAAGCGTCCAGTTATTGTCGACAATATGTTTGCAGCTAGAGATATGGTTAATCTATCTTTATCCCTTGACCATAGAGTATTAGATGGTTTAGTTTGTGGGAATTTCCTCTCCTATCTGAAGAAAACGTTAGAAAATATGAATGAAAAAACAATGAGTATTTACTAAATCAGCGAGCATAGTATTTTGTTAATCTTAATAAATTGATAAATCAAGTGAAACTTGGTATGCTGTTTACAAGATTTGATAGAACTAATTTAACGTAAGGGGTTGGATTTCGTATGGATTTCAACATTTTTATGAATGATGTTGTCAATGCAGCACGTGAAGATATAACGGAAGCAGGATACGAAGAACTGAAAACACCAGAAGATGTAGATCAAGCAGTTGCTCGTAAAGGGACGACCCTTGTGATGGTGAATTCTGTTTGTGGATGTGCTGGAGGAGTAGCTCGCCCAGCTGCAGCTAATTCTGTTCATTATGACAAACGACCAGATCATTTAGTTACTGTTTTTGCCGGTCAGGACAAGGAAGCTACAGAAAAAGCACGAAGCTATTTTGAAGGATATCCTCCTTCATCACCTTCCTTCGCATTTTTGAAAGATGGGGAGATTGTAACCATGTTAGAAAGACATGATATAGAAGGCCATAGCGCGATGGATGTTGTGGGCAGATTACAATCCATATTTGATGAACACTGTGAAGAAATTTAACGCTCTTTTTGCTTGTTTTAATTAGCAAAAAGTGTATATTAGAAAGAGGCTGTCGCTATTTATTTAGGTCAGCCTCTTTTTTCACGTTTCAAGCATAAGAGAAACGTGAACATTCGTTACAAAACGAATATGCTGTAAAGCATTGCGAGTTAAAGGAGTTATAAAAGTGAAGATCGGCTATAGAACGATAAAAACGGCAATAGGTACACCTCTTGCCATATCTATTGCTCAATTTCTTGGTTTATCAAATTTTGTTTCAGCAGGAATTTTAACTATTCTTTGTATCCAGCCTTCAAGAAAACAATCTTTTCTTAGCGCCTGGAACCGTTTTTTGGCTTGTGTACTAGCAAGTGTCTTTTCCTTAGTATTCTTTGAAATCATTGGCTACCATCCTGTTTCAGTAGGTTTGATGCTAGCGGTATTTATCCCAACGACGGTTTATTTGAAAATCACCCAGGGAATTGCTACAAGCTCCGTAATTATTTTAAATTTATATAGTGCCTCTGGGATAGATTTGAATTTTTTAACAGATCAGTTTGTACTGATCATTGTGGGAATCGGTACAGGGCTGTTATTAAATTTATACATGCCGAGCTTGGATAAAAAGTTAAAAAATAAGCAGAACAAAGTGGAAAGTAATTTCCAAACTATTTTGTATGAGGTAGCTTTATATATCCGCAATAAAGAGATACATTGGGATGGCAAGGAAATATCCGAAACAGAACAGATCCTTGAGGAAGCTTTTGATTTAGTTGAGCGGGACAAAGAGAATCATCTATTGCGTAGCAAGCACCCATATAAGGATTATTTTTATATGCGGCAGCGACAATTTGAATTGTTGAAAAGGATGCTACCACTCGTAACAAAATTACCAAATAAAATATCCATCTCTGAAAAAGTTGCTGTTTTCTTTGAAAGCTTATCAAAGGCTGTCCATCCAGGTAATACAGCCATATTGTACTTAGAGGAACTAACTAAATTACAAAAAGAGTTTGATGAGGAGGAACTGCCTGAAACACGCGAGGAATTTGAAACCCGTGCTAATCTGTTCCGTCTTCTTCATGAAATAGAAGACTATTTATTGTTGAAACAGAAATTTAAAAAGAGCGACATCCAACATAAAAAAGAGGCAAAATCTAAAGCGAAAGCATAAGCATAAGGCGCCGTTAAAAAGTTTGTCGTTGCTATATTTTCCATTTAAAAAGACTGAAATCAAAATTGATTTCAGTCTTTTTCCGATTAATTATATAAACATTGCCAGTCCAGCAGTTAATGTTGAAAGTACCATTGCAATAATCATAATGTACACGATGACTGTAGTCCTTCTTTGACGCTTTGATTTTTTTGCAGCCATTTTCTTTCCCCCTTTGAACCCTTCTGTTACTTGTATTTTATCGTGAAAACCGGATTTGGACAAGTAAAAGTTGAAAAGAACTAAATGTTGCAAAAGATAAAGTTATCCTCCAAGAATTTGAAGCATATTAATCTTCTTATAGTAGAGAAAATTTTTAGGAAGAAGCAGAAATAGGAGGGAGAACATTTTTATGGACTCTTGTGCAAGAACAAAAGCTACAGCTGGCAACAGAACTATGTCTCTTCCACCAAAGATTTCTCATATTGCAATTGCAGTAAGAGATCTGGATAGAGCATTGCCCTTTTATACAGAAGTCTTAGGATTACGAGTTGAGAGCAAAGAAGAAGTACTCTCTGAAGGGGTTAGAATTGTTCACTTAAAAGCTGAAAATATTTTTATAGAATTATTGGAGCCAAGCCATACAAACTCCCCTGTGCAATCATACTTAAACAAATATGGGGAAGGCCTTCACCATATTGCCTTTGAAACAAACGACATAGAAAAAGTACTTATAGACTTAAAAGCAAAAGATCTGCCAATAGTCAATGAAGGTGTGAAAAAAGGCGCTAGGAACTGTGATATCTTATTTATCCATCCAGATGCTACAAATGGTACATTAGTTGAATTCTGCGAGTATAGAGGGCGTAGAGAACAATGACCCCATCCAAGTACATAAAAGAGCTAGCTAGCAAACGAGAACAAGTGGAAACAGGTGGAGGAGAAAAGCGAACTTCTAAGCAACATTCTAAAGGGAAGTGGACGGCCAGAGAACGTCTGGCCTATTTACTTGATCCCGGTAGTTTTATAGAAATCCAGCCTTTTTTAACAGAACGAAAACCTAGCAATAACTTAGAATCTTTAAATGGCGATGGGGTTGTTGGTGGCTTTGGTAAAATAGCTGGAAAGGCCGTATATGTTTATGCGCAAGATTTTACAGTATTAGGTGGATCTCTAGGTGAAATGCATGGGAAAAAGATAGCAACAATTCTTGACCTTGCTGGTAAAAATCGTCTTCCTATTATTGGTTTAATTGATTCTGGTGGGGCACGTATTCAAGAAGGGGTTTCCTCATTAGATGGATATGGTCAGATTTTTTACCGAAACGTCCTTTATTCTGGTGTTATACCCCAGATTTCTGTCATAATGGGACCAAGTGCAGGTGGGGCAGTTTATTCTCCAGCATTGACAGACTTTGTCATCATGGTAGAAAAAATCTCTCAGATGTTTGTGACAGGACCTAAGGTGATGCAGGAGGTTACAGGAGAGCAAATCACGGCCGAGGAACTGGGCGGCTCTTTTATTCACAGCCAAAAAAGTGGAAATGCCCATCTCACAAAACCAACAGAATGGGAAGCGTTGGACGCGGTTAAGGAACTTTTAATGTTTCTACCTGAGCAAAACCAACAAAAGACAAAGCCATTACCAATTAGTGAAGAAAATCATGAGCGACCAAGATTACTCGAATTGGTTCCCTCTGATAGCAAGACAGCCTATGACGTAAGGCGAATAGTTGAGCAAATAGTAGATGCGGATTCCTTTATGGAGATTCATGACAAATTTGCAAAGAATATTGTAGTAGGTTTTGCTAGGGTGCATGGAATAACTATTGGATTGGTTTGTAACCAGCCGAAGTATAAAGCCGGGGGACTGGACATCGATGCTAGTGATAAAGCAGCGCGATTTATACGTTTTTGTGATTGCTTTCATATCCCCCTCATTACTTTAGAAGATGTTACGGGTTTCTTACCGGGGGTAAAGCAAGAGCACGAGGGAATTATTCGGCATGGAGCAAAAATTGCCTATGCCTATGCAGAGGCAACTGTTCCTAAAATCACTGTTATTTTACGTAAAGCGTATGGTGGTGCTTTTGTCGCCCTTAATAGTAAATCGCTCGGTGCTGATGTAGTCTACGCTTGGCCGCAGGCTGAAATTGCTGTCATGGGACCAGAAGGTGCAGTGAGTGTTTTAAACAGTGATGAAATAAAGAAAGCCCAAAACCCAGAGAAAGCTAGAGAAGAGAAGATAGCCGCTTATCGAAAAAAGCACGCTAATCCTTATAAAGCTGCTGCCTTAGGGATGATCGATGATGTGATTTTTCCAGAGAAAACGCGCATTAAACTTATTCAAGCTTTGGAAATGATGTATAATAAACAAGTGGAACGACCAGAGAAAAAACATGGTAACATGCCATTATAGTAACTATTGGAGGACTAAAATTTATGACTACAGTAAACCAGGAAAGATTAATCAACGAATTTTTTGAACTTGTCCAAATTGACTCAGAAACAAGATATGAAACAGAAATTGCGGCAGTACTAAAGCAAAAATTCACAGAACTTGGCGTTGAGGTAGTGGAAGATAATGCATCAGAAGTGACTGGCCATGGAGCTGGAAATCTTATTTGCACCTTAAAGGGAACGAAGTCAGGAGTAGATCCAATTTATTTCACTTCTCATATGGATACAGTAGTACCAGGTAAGGGAATTAAGCCTTCAATTGAAGGAGACTATATTGTTTCGGATGGAACAACAATCCTTGGAGCTGACGATAAAGCAGGCTTAGCTGCAATGCTAGAGGCAATCCGTTTACTTAAAGAGAACAATACAGAACATGGAGATATTCAATTTATTATTACTGTTGGTGAAGAATCAGGACTAGTGGGTGCAAAAGCATTGAACCCAGAACACATTATTGCGAAGTATGGCTATGCACTGGATAGTAATGGAGATGTAGGAGATATTATCGTCGCTGCCCCAACCCAAGCGAAGGTTTTCGCCGTTATAAAAGGAAAAACAGCTCATGCAGGTGTAGCGCCAGAAAAAGGAATTTCCGCTATCACATTAGCAGCAAAGGCTATTGCTAAAATGCCTTTAGGACGAATTGATGAGGAAACTACAGCTAATATTGGTCGCTTTGAAGGTGGCAAGCAGACTAATATTGTTGTAGATCATGTGGAAATCCTTGCTGAGGCGAGATCTCTTGTACCAGAGAAAATGGAAGCGCAAGTTGCCAAGATGAAAGAAGCATTCGAAAAAACGGCACAGGAACTTGGTGGTTCAGCTGATGTTCAGATTAACGTTATGTATCCAGGGTTTAAACAAAAGGCAGGAGACCAGGTTGTTGAAATAGCTCGTCGTGCAGCAAAGGCAGTAGGACGTGAAAGTAAGCTATTACAAAGCGGTGGTGGAAGTGATGCCAACGTAATAGCTGGTCATGGCGTCCCTACGGTTAACCTTGCTGTGGGATATGAAGAGATTCATACGACTAACGAACGTATCCCAGTAGCAGAACTTGTGAAGATAACAGAGCTTGTCGGCTCTATTATAACGGAAGCAGCTAAAGAAGCGTAAAGGTAGATTGAACAGCAATTTACTTTCGACAACCTAGTTTTATAACTCATATTGAGAAACCCTTTTGAGGTGAAGCCTTAAGAGGGTTTCTCTTTGGATGGTTCATATGGAGGATCTGGGTCATGCCGGTGTTGACCTAGGACGGGTCGTTTTTAGCCTGCGTTCTTTTGACTCGGCGCTCTTCGCTTTTCTTGTGTTATAATTGGGGTAGATAATAATAAAGGGTGTATGAAATTGACAACAAACAATCCTCACAAAGGACGGGTTATTTTCCATATAGATATGAACTGTTTTTATGCCTCTGTGGAAGCTGCTTACAACCCGGATTTAAAAGGTAAAGCCTTGGCTATTGCGGGTAATCCGGAGGAACGGAAAGGGATTGTTGTTACAAGCAGTTATGAAGCCCGTGCAAAAGGTGTTAAAACGACCATGACAATTTGGCAGGCAAAAAGGAATTGCCCTGAACTCATTGTGATGCGTCCAAACTTTGAACGGTACCGTGCAGCATCAAAAGCGCTATTCCGTATTCTATCAGAAATCACGCCAGATGTTCAGCCTGTTTCCATTGATGAAGGGTATATGGATATAACCCATGTAACCAGTGATCTTACGCCATTACAAATAGCCGATTCATTACAAAAAAGAGTACTTGATGAATTAGACTTACCCTGTAGTATTGGGATTGCACCTAATAAATTTCTAGCCAAAATGGCCTCCGATATGAAAAAACCATTAGGCATAACGGTTTTAAGGAAAAGGGAGCTGGCTTCAACACTTTGGCCACTTCCCATAGGGGAAATGTATGGCGTGGGGGAAAAGACAGCAACGAAATTGATTGAAAAAGGAATAAAGACTATTGGTGATCTGGCAAATTATAATACGTATGAATTAAAGCAAGTACTTGGTATAAATGGGGAACGACTTAAAAACAGAGCAAATGGAATAGATAACAGACCAGTTGACCCAGATGCCATTTTTGAATTTAAAAGCATTGGAAGCTCACAAACCTTACCCTATGATACAGTTGATGAACAGGAAGTAAGAAGGCTACTTGCGATTCTATCAGAGAACGTGGAGCGAAGAATGAAAAGAAAGAATGCAGCAGGGCAGAGTATACAATTAATGATAAGATACCAAGATCGTAAAACGATTACACGGAGCAAAAAGCTTTATCGGTATATTGATGCAAAAGATGAAATTATGTATGAAGCAGAAGAACTTTTCCATAAACATTGGAATCAAGAGCCTGTTAGATTGCTCGGCATAACGCTTCAAGATGTGGAAGTAAAAAAGAATATTGCAAAGCAATTAGACCTGTTTACGTATGAAAAAGAGGCAGGAAAAGAAAAGCTTTATGAAGCAATAGATGGATTATCAGAGAAGTATGGTAAGGATGTATTTAAAAAACTAGAAGCGGTTAAAGAGGAAGATCAACCAAGAACTAGTTTTCAAAAGGATTTTCTTGATGATTATAAAAAAGAATAGCTCCCATTTTTCGCTAGGTGAAAAATGGGAGCTTTTTTTGTTACTTCATAATCCGTTTGATTACAGCCTTGCCCAGTTTGCTTCCAGGATAACGGAAAGGCACATCAAATTTAGTTGATTGCTTTAGAATACTTTTTTGGTGGGAGAATGTCTTAAAGCTAGATTGACCATGATACTGACCCATTCCACTATTGCCAACACCACCGAATGGAAGATGAGGGTTTGCTAAATGAAAGATTGTATCATTTATGCTTCCACCACCAAAAGAAAGATATTGAATGACCTGCTCTTGCGTCTTAATATTTTCTCCAAAATAATAAAGTGCCAGTGGCTTTTCCTGCTTACTAATCATTTCTACAGCTTCTTCTACGTTTGTAAAAGATAGAACCGGCAAAACAGGTCCGAATATTTCCTCCTGCATAACACTGTCGTCCCATGAAATTTTATCAAGAATCGTTGGTTCGATCATGAGTGATTGTTTATCTGCATTGCCCCCATGAAGCAGGGTACCATCTGTTAGATAGCCTAAAATCCGATCGAAATGGCTTTCATTAATGATTTTAGTATAATCAGGATTATTTAAAGGTTCTTTTCCATAAAAAGACTTAATATATTTTTTCATTGCCTTCAAAAGCTTAAATTTCACTTTTTCGTGCACATAGACATAATCTGGAGCTACACAAGTTTGGCCAGCATTTGTAAATTTACCCCATACTATACGTTTGGCAGCCAAGTTGATATTAGCATCCTTATCTACTATTGCAGGACTCTTACCACCTAGTTCGAGTGTGACCGGGGTAAGATGTGTGCTGGCTTGCTTCATCACAATTCTTCCAACTTCTGTGCTACCAGTAAAGAAAATATAGTCAAAACGCTGGCGTAGCAGTTCTTGGTTCGTTTCTTTTTCACCTTCAATAACCGTAATATAGGAAGGATCAAATGTACGTTTTATCATACTTGCCAATAAGGAGGAAGTTGCTTTAGCGTGCTCCGACGGTTTTATTACCACACAATTTCCAGCAGCAATAGCACCAATTGCTGGAGCGAGAGCTAGTTGGAGTGGGTAGTTCCATGGCGAAATAATCAAGCTAACGCCATAAGGCTCGTGCACAATGTAGTTTTTTGTTCCTTTATGTGTAATAGGAGCAGTGACCTTCGTTGGCTCCATCCAATTCATTAAGTTTTTTAAAGTAAAGTCGATTTCCGAGTAAAGAAAACCAATCTCAGTAGTATAGGCTTCGTGTTCAGATTTGTTTAGATCTGATCGCAAGGCATGATATATCTCTTTTTCATGCTTCTTAAGCATCCTTTTCAAGCTTTCTAATGATGCTCTACGAGTCTGATAGTCTCTTGTATTTCCATTTTGATAAAAAGCCCGCTGTTCTTCTACGGTTTGTTTGATTGTAGTGATGTTGATCTCCCCCTTATGAATGTGCAGTGATGTCTAGTTTAAAGAAGTCCGTAGCAAGCTCTGTATTGAAAAATATTTGCTTTGCTTCTTGGAGCAAGCGATGGTTATCTTCTCCTTGGTAACGAGAAGAAATATGTGTAAGCACCAATTTCTTAACATTCGCTTGTTTTGCGGCTTCGGCTGCTTGTGTAGTAGTAGAATGAAAATAATCCCATGCCATCTGTTCCTTTTCCCTATCAAAGGTAGCTTCATGCACAAGGACATTAGCTCCTTTTATAAATTCATGGTATGTTGCCAGGGCACGAGTATCTCCAAGTATAGCTAAAACTCTTCCAGGTTTGTTTGGCCCAATAAAATCTTCACTTACAAGCCGCCGTCCGTCAGCGATATCCACAAAGGGGTTCTCTTTTATTTGGCTATAGATGGGACCAGGGTGAACGCCATGTGCTTTTAGCCGATCAACAAGAAGTTCTCCTGGTCGGTCCTTTTCTACAATACGATAACCATAACTGCTTATACCGTGATCGAGCTGTTTGGCAAACACGGTGAACTGATCGTCTTCATAGATTTTACCTTCAGCAATTTCCTGAATTTCGATAGGGTAACGTAAATGGGTTCCACTGACCTTTAAAGAAGTAGTAACAAAATCCTTTAACCCCTCTGGTCCGTATAAAGTGACTTTTTCTTCGCCTCCTTGAAAAGATCTACTGCTTAAAAATCCTGGTAAACCAAATACGTGGTCGCCATGTAGATGGGTAATAAAAATTTTATTAATCTTTCTAGGCTTAATCGAGGTGTTTAGTATTTGATGTTGGGTTGCTTCACCGCAATCAAATAGCCAAACACTGTTTTGCTCTTGTAAGAGAGTTAAGGCTATGGACGTTACATTCCGTTCCTTTGAGGGAACACCTGCGCCAGTCCCAAGAAAAACGAGTTTCATAAGTTATTCCTCCATGATTTACCAGCCACGCTCATATTGTTTAGGGGCAGATAGTTTTTCGTTTAATTCAGTAGCAGCCGTTCTTGGCCAATACGGATCTCTCAACAATGCTCTTGCCAGAAAGATTAGATCGGCGCGTTCATTCTGTATAATTTCCTCAGCCTGCACGCCTGTAGTAATGAGGCCTACAGCACCTGTGGAAATGTTTGCTTCTTTTCTGATCGTCTCACAGCGTGGAAGCTGATAGCCTGGATAGACAGAGATAGAAGCTGGCACAACACCACCAGAGCTACAATCAATCAACTCAATTCCTTGTTCACGCATTCTACGAGAAAAATAGACAAAATCCTCCAGACTGTTTCCGCCCTCTGCGTATTCATCGGTAGATATTCGTACAAACAACGGACCATCCCACGCCTGTTTTACTGCTGAAATAATTTCCTCGAGTAAACGGTAGCGATTTTCTCTACTACCTCCATAGGAATCTTCACGGATATTTGTTAATGGAGAAAGAAATTGATTAATTAAATAACCATGAGCTGCGTGTAGTTCTATAATGTCAAAGTTTGCCTGTTTTGCTCTTTTGCTTGCAGCTTTAAACGCTTCGATCGTTTCCTTGATATCTTCTACAGTCATTTGTTGAGGTGTTTTATAGGAATCGTTGAAGGCTAGGGCAGAGGGAGCAAAGATGTTGGAATCTAATTGTGCTTTTCTACCAGCATGCGCCAACTGTATAGCTGTTTTGGAACCATAATGATGAATCTGACGGTTTAAATCTGTAAGGCCTTCTACATGATCATCATCCCAAATACCTAGGTCCTGAGAAGAAATGCGACCTTCCGGTTGAACAGCTGTTGCTTCAAGCATGATTAATCCAACCTGGCCAACAGCCCGTGAAGTATAATGTGTTACATGGAAAGGAGTAACCTTGCCATCTTCTTGGTTACAGGAGTACATACACATTGGTGCCATTACAATTCTGTTTTTTAAGGTTACGTTTTTAAAGTTAATTGGTGAAAATAGTTTAGCCATGTTTTCTTCCTCCCGTTATAAAAGATCAGGTGAATAATCTACGATAATCCTTAGCGATATCTGGCACATCAGTAAAAATCGCATCGCATTCCTGGTTGAAACAGCGTATTAAGTGTGACGGTTTGTTCACGGTATAAACACGAACATTCAGGTGATGCTGTCTGCTTTTCTCCATTAATTGAGAATTTAGCAAGCGATACTTGATATGGATAGAGGAAGCGCCGAGATTTTTGGCATACTTAGTAAAATATTTCATTCGCTTTGAATTTAAAAAAGCAATATCGACCTTATTAGTAAGCTCATACAACCTCTTTACGCTCTTTGGATTAAAGGTAGATAATGTGGTACGATTTAATAACTGATAGTTGGTTAATAAATCTAGTACAATCTTTTCTAAGTCCTTATAATCTATTTTATTATTTTTTAGTTCAATATTTAAATGTAACGGTTTGTCTTGGACCCATTGTAGGAAATTTTCTAATGAAACAATCTTTGTTCCAATGAATTTAGTGGAGAACCAAGAACCCATATCGAGATTGGTTAATTGTTCATAGGTTAAGTCCTTAACGTAGCCTTTTCCATCGGAGGTCCGCTTTACGTTTTCATCATGAATTAATACTGGTACTTTATCCTTTGTTAACTGAACATCTGTTTCGATCCCATCAGCGCCAAACTCAAGCGCTAGTTCAAAGGCTGGCATCGTGTTTTCCGGTGCGTATTTACTTGCACCACGATGCGCAATAATTTTTGTTTGCAATAGTTTCACCTCTATATTTAATTGTGTTTTATTTTAGGGCAAAAGTCAATTTAGACAGGGGGATTTAAATTGAAAAAGTGGCAAACGAAAGAAGAGTTAACGGATCTACTTTGCTCCATAGTACAATATCAAAGTATAACTGGTTCAACTGCTGAGATTGCAATTGCGGAATATCTTTATCACATCCTATCCCAAAAGGAATACTTTCAAAAGAACGCATCTTCTTTGAATCTTCATCCGTTAGAAGATGGGAGGAGACTGTTAACAGCACTTGTGAAAGGAAAGAAAAAGAAAAAAGAAACAGTTATCCTGCTGAGCCACTTTGACGTGGTTGGTGTTGAAGATTATGGCTCACTTAGAAATCTAGCCTTTCATCCAAAGGAACTGACAAAGGAACTCTTCCAATCAAAGGATCAACTCCCTGAGAATGTTAGAAAGGACTTAGAAGCGGGGGATTGGTTGTTTGGGAGAGGGACAATGGATATGAAGGCAGGATTGACACTTCAACTAGCAATGCTAGAACGAGCTATTGAAGGAGAGTTTGATGGGAACGTGTTGCTACTTTCTGTACCCGATGAGGAAGTGAATTCTAGTGGTATGCTTACAGCTCTTCCCGTGTTAAATCACTTAAAAGAAACCGAAGAAATAGAATATATTGCTTGTTTAAATAGTGAGCCTATGTTTAGCAAATACCCTGGAGATCCTGCTCATTATGTATACACTGGATCGATTGGAAAAGTGCTTCCTGGATTTTATTGTTATGGGAAAGAATCACATGTTGGGGAGCCATTTGCAGGGATTAACCCCAATCTAATGATTAGTTTTCTATCACAGCAGATGGAATTAAATGAGGCATTTATTGAGCAGATAGAAGATGAGATCACGCCACCGCCTGTGAGTTTAATGCATCGGGATTTAAAAGCGGAATATTCTGTACAGACCCCTCAAGCTGCCATCGCAATGTATAACGTTCTTTATTTAAAACAAAGCTTTGAAGAATTAAACAGAAAGCTTCTGGTTAGTGCGAATCAAGCTGTAAAGCAAATTGAAGCATATGTAAAAAAGAAAGCTGAGCATTTTGCAACAGTAGCAAAGGATTTTACCATGCCCGCTTCAAAAGTAAGTGTATATATGTATGAGGAGTTATATCAAGAGGCGGTTAATAGGTATGGCCAAGAAGAAATAAATCGCCGGCAAAACCTGTTAGGAAGCCAACGGGAACAGGGAGACCGTGACTTTTCCACGTTATTAGTTCAGGAGTTAGCAGCCATGTGTAATGACTTAGCTCCCATGATCGTGTTGTTCTACAGTCCGCCATTTTATCCTGCTGTATCTTCACACCAAGACCCGTATATACAAGATGTTATGGAAGATATAAAAAAGTTTACAAAAGAAAATTATAGTATTGATTTAGTTAATTCTGAATTTTTCACTGGTTTATCCGACTTAAGCTTTATAGGTCCTGTTACCTCTAATAGCAAAATAAAACAGCTTACAGAAAACATGCCACTTCAGCATAATGGTTTTGTCTTTCCCGAGGAAATGATGGAGCAATTAAAAATGCCAATTCTGAATATTGGACCATTGGGAAAAGACCCCCACCAATGGACTGAAAGACTAGAGCTGAATTATAGCTTTAATTCTTTACCTACTATTATGTCTAGAGCCATCCAACAGTTGCTGGCAAACTCCCCGAAAAGACAGTAAGCTAAAAATAGTGTAAAATAGCAATAATGAATGGTTATTCATTATTGCTGAGTACGAGAGCGATACAGCACACTATGCTTATCTTAAAGGGTGAAAATCATGAAAATTATTGACAATACATTATATCAAATCACTGTCCCAACTCCTTTTGCAGTCGGAGATGTACATGTTTATTTACTAAAAGGAGAAGTGTTGTCTCTTATTGACGCAGGAGTAAAGACAAAAGAAGCTTATGAAGCATTACAAATACAATTAAAGCAAATTGGCTATCATCCAAGGGATATTGAACAGATTATATTGACGCATCATCATCCAGATCACACTGGATTGATTGAGGCATTTCCACGTGCTAGGGAAATAATGGCTAATCATCTTGTTGACCTTTGGTTAAGAAAAGACGAGCAATATTTTAATAGATATGAGGATTTCTTCAAAGAATATTTTAAGCAATGTGATATTCCTGAACGTTTTCAGAGTATAGGGAAAAAGTTACGGTCCTTATTAAGCTATGCTGGAGAGGGCCATTTAACCAGAACTCTTGAAGAGGGAGATAGGCTGCCAGGACATCCTGATTGGCAGGTCCTAAACACGAAGGGCCATGCACAGAGCCATGTTTCTTTTTATAGAGAGTCTGATGGAATATTCATCGGCGGAGATCATTTATTGAAAAACATTTCTTCCAATCCTGTAGTCGAACCCCCCATACATGAAGGGGAACGAAGAGCATCTCCTATGCTACAGTACAGAAGTAGCCTTCTAAAGTGTCTATCTATCGAAATCAGTCAGGTTTTACCAGGTCATGGAGAGATCTTTTCGAATGTATCGGAGATCGTCCAGTCTCGTTTTAATAAACAGGAAAAACGTGCTGCTAATGTTTTAGCTTTCCTTCAAACAGGTAAACAAACTGCTTTTCAACTATGTCAAAAAATATTTCCGGTTCGTTATGAGAGCCAGATTGATTTGACTATGTCAGATATTATCGGCCAGCTCGACTATCTTGAAGCGAGTGGGCTTGTTAGCAAAAGTACAGAGGGGACGACAGAGTTTTATGAAGCAACGACGGCTGCAAAATAAAAAAGTAATTGTTACTGGCGCTTCAAGTGGAATTGGAGAAAGCATCGTATGGCAGATCGCTGCAAATGGAGGGATACCACTTCTAATAGCACGTTCCACTGCTAAAATGAAGGAGCAGTGTGATAAAATAAAACAAACTTTTAACACCGATTGTTATTACTATACTTGTGATTTATCGAATAAAAAAGAAATGATGCGGACAGCAGACTTACTCTTACAGGACCATCCTATTATAGATGGACTAATCAATAATGCTGGTTTTGGTAAATTTCAGCTTGTTGAAGAAATATCTATGCAGGACGTTGAAAGCATGTTTCAAGTTAATGTTATCTCTTTAATACACTTTACAAAAATGCTCCTCCCACATTTTCAGCAAAAGCAAGAAGGGCATATCGTAAACATTGCCTCGCAGGCAGGAAAAATATCTACTCCTAAATCGGCTGTCTATGCTGCAACGAAACATGCCGTTATTGGTTTTACTAATAGTTTGCGTATGGAAACTGCAAAAGATCACATTTTGGTTACAGCAGTAAATTTAGGACCGGTAGATACAAACTTTTTTACCCAGGCAGATCCTAAAGGGTCGTATAAGAAAAATGTTAGCCGTTATATGCTAGACCCTAATCGTGTTGCAAACAGAGTTACGCGAAATTTGTTCAAGCAGAAAAGGGAAATTAATCTGCCTGGTTGGATGGAAGCAGGGAGCAGGCTGTACCATGTTTTTCCTGGTATAATGGAGAAACTCCTTGAAACGCAATTTAATAAAAAGTAAACAAAGATCAATTGGAGGGAATAGTATGGAACTTCATATCACCCCAGCAGCAAAAGAAGAATTGGAAAAAAGAAACATAAATCAAAATCGTTATGTTGTTCTCTGGTATGACACAGAGGGATGTGGTTGTGGTGTAAATGGCGTACCTACAATAAGATTTACTAACGGCTATACAAATGACTATTTTGAGATAGAAAGTGACAGCTTCCCTGTTTTAATACAGGAGCACCAAAAAGTATTTTTTGCTGAATCAATGAAGCTTGATGTAATAAATGGCATGCTTCGTTTATCGAGTCCTGAAGGCATCCTAAATCCATTTATCGCACCACAAAGCATATGTGAAATATAAAGTGAAACTTCAATCAGTGGGGGGTTTTGGTTCTTCCCCCACTGATTGTTAGTTGAACGAATCGGGGGTGTTAGCGCCCGTTTACTCCCACTTAAACATCACAGTTTCACTTCATGTTTCGAAGTGGGAGTTTTACGGACGGTTACACCGGGATAAAACCCAGGGGATGACGTATTGTCCATCCCCTGGGTTGATTTATACTATAGAAAGATAAAAGCTGTGTGCTTATAGTTACCGATGGTTTTCATATTGAATTGGTTTAACAAGTTGTTGAATTTCCAAATAAGTTTCATTTGAAAGTTCTTCTAAGGAGAATCCAGTGTTAGCCTTTAGTTGTTCGATAGAACTTGAGCCAAATACTGCACTGGCAACAGCAGGGTGTTTGAGTACATACTGTAGAGCAAGTTCTTGCAGGCCACCTTTAAACGTGGTCTTCGATAATGTCTCATAGTATTTCTGTAAGTCATCATAGGAGTGGGTGAGGTACCCTTCACTCCCTTTTGCCTCGATCTTTTGTTTAGCTTGATTACTCAACATTCCTTTGGCTAGTGGACCTCTTGCAAGTACACTGATTCCATTTGCGTGAAGTAGATCAAGTAGTTCCTCCTCGGGCCGGCGATCAAAAATACTATATTGCATCATAACAGCATCAATCGTTGAGCGCTTTACATATTCACGAATAACATTAGGACGTATAGAGGAAATTCCATAACTTCGTATATAACCTTCTTCTTTCAAACGTTCAAATGCTTCAATTGATTCATCTATTGGATCATCGAGCGTACCACCATGCAACATATAGAAGTCAATATAATCTGTCTGTAGACGACGTAAACTGTCTTTTACCCCTTCCGTTATATGTTTAGCTGATGGGTCCCAGTGCCAGTCTTTTGTTTCCTTATTAAAATGATTTCCTACTTTTGTAGTGAGAACAACCTTATCTCGTTTTCCTTTAATTGCTTTTCCTACGATTTCTTCATTTGTACCAAAATCATATAGATCTGCCGTATCAAGATGTGTTATTCCTCTCTCCAGTGCCATATCGATTATATTTTTTGCCTTTTTTTCATCTATGCCAAGTGACATACAACCTAATGTGAGGGCAGAAATCATAATTCCCGATTTACCCAATTGATTTTCTTTCAAACAAATCATCCTCCCAATTTCATACTATTCCCATTGTAAAAAGTGCGTAAACACAATACAACTATTTTGCGGTGGGCTTTATAATATCTTATACTAACAGAAGAAACTTAACTAGATGCTTGTGCTGAGGGAATCATTTTAACGAAATAGTCGTGACTGAACGAACAACTTAAGAAAGAAGGATTATATATGAAGAAGTTTGAAGAAAAAACAATAAACACAACTTCCATTTATGAAGGGAAAGTCGTTGATTTGCGGGTGGATGAAGTAAGTCTTCCAAATGGGAGAACAGCGAAAAGAGAATTAATTAAGCACCCAGGAGCAGTTGCAGTAATTCCAATCACAAAAGATAATAAAATTGTGTTAGTGGAACAATTTCGCAAGCCACTTGAAAAGTCACTGGTTGAAATCCCAGCTGGAAAAGTGGAAATTGGTGAAGCGCCCGAAGTTACTGCCAGACGGGAATTAGAGGAAGAAACAGGTTATACAACTAACGAGCTTTCATTCGTTACATCATTTTACACATCACCCGGTTTTGCAGATGAATTAATGCATATCTATATAACGGATGAGCTTGAGAAGATGGATACGCCACCCGCAAGTGACGAAGACGAGTTTGTCGAAGTTCTTGAACTGACATTAGATGAGGCAAAAGAGCTTGTTGAGCAAGAAAGAATTCATGATGCAAAAACAAATTACGCAATCCTTTACTTGCATGCATTGGGGAGATAATCATGCTATCAAATTATTTTGTTGACATGCATATTCATATTGGTAGAGATATGGATAATAGGCCAGTGAAAATAACTGGTGCAAAGTCGCTAACGTTAACGAACATTCTTATAGAAGCAAGCAGGAATAAGGGGATGGGCATGATTGGTGTGATTGATTGCCATGCCCCAGCGGTTCAAAGAGAAATCAACATGCTGATTAAATCTGGGGATGCACGGGAATTAGAAGACGGTGGGATACAATTTGAAGGGGTTACTTTATTACTTGGATCGGAAATTGAAATATATGATGCTTCCAGTCAGGGACCGATTCATGTATTATGTTTTCTTCCTAACCTTAAAAGCATGTCCGAGTTTACCGAATGGCTCGCACAGAGAATGACAAATATTAATCTAAGCTCACAGCGCTACTATGGAACTGGAAAAGAACTACAATACAAGATTAAAGAGCTAGAAGGTATTTTCATTCCCGCGCACGTCTTTACCCCGTTTAAAAGCTTGTTCGGAAAAGGAGTAAAAAAATCGTTGACCGAGGTATTTGATTCAGATCTAATAGACGGGATTGAACTGGGACTTAGTTCTGACACCGAAATGGCGGATCAGCTTGCTGAACTACATGCCTATACTTTTTTAACAAACTCTGATGCACACTCACTGGCTAAAATCGCGCGTGAATATCAAGTAGTGCGAATGGAAAGCCCATCGTTTAAAGAGTTTCTATGGGCATTACACAATGTGAAAGGACGGGCTATCTCTGCTAATTATGGTATGAACCCAGCACTGGGCAAGTACCATCTTACAGTGTGTAATGAGTGTAACCAGCATACTCCCTCAAAATCGACACATTGTATTCACTGTGGTTCCAACAAAATAACAAAGGGTGTGGCAGATCGAATCAATGAACTAAGTAACGGTATAGCGAATAAGCAGAACCGACCACCTTACTTTTATCAAGTACCGCTTGAATATATTCCTTACCTTGGAAAGAAAACGTATGAGAAGTTACTGAAGAGATTTGACAACGAAATGAATGTGATTCATCGCGCTCCATTAGAAGAAATGGAAGAGATCGTACAAGGGAAGATTGCCAAATCTATCATCCAAATGCGAGAGGGAAAATTAGGGATAAAAGCTGGTGGCGGTGGGAAGTATGGAAAGATAATTTCTGATGAGACATGAGAATAAGTAAGTAATAATAGTAAAGTTGGTATTTTTAACAGGAATTCTTCATAGTTTTTAGTATAGCAGTATCTCTTGAATGGAGGATTCCGAATGTATAAAAATAGAGCTATCATTACAGACCACCTAAAAGATCATGCCACCATCTACTTGTTTATGATTATCCTGTTTATGACAGGGATCGTATTCGGTGCCATTCTAGTTAATAGTATGAGTGTCGTTCAAAAACAGGACCTCATTTTTTATTTGGAACGTTTTTTCGGTCAGCTTCACAATCAGCAACTAACTGAAAATACAACCATCTTAAAAAATAGTTTCTTTTATCATGTGAAATATCTACTCTTACTATTTATACTTGGGCTGTCCGTAATCGGGCTTCCGATTGTATGGATCTTATTATTTATTAAAGGCCTTGTTGTAGGATTTTCAGTTGGGTTTATCGTAAATCAACTAGGAATGGATGGCTTTTTACTAGCTACTTTCTCCATAGCGCCACAGAATATTCTGATTATACCTATATATATTGTTGCGGGTAGTTTAGCCATGATCTTTTCTCTAAAATTGCTGGGCAAATTATTTACTCGTAAAGTATCGCAACCAGTCTTCCAGCCTTTTGGGAGATATGCTATGATATTTGGTTTTCTCTTGATTCTTTCATTCGCAGCTGCATTATTAGAGACCTATGTATCGAATGAGGCGATGACATATATAGTCAAATCATTTTACCAATAATAAAACTTAAACTATAATGATTATAAATATAAAATAATAATCAAATTATATTTTGACACGTTCTAATTCGATGCCTATAATAAAGATGGGATACGAGGGAGGGAACCTGCCATGGAACATCGCATAGACCAAATAAAAAAACAGCTCCATGCACAGAGCTATAAGCTTACTCCACAACGGGAAGCCACGGTTAGGGTTTTGCTTGAAAGAGAAGAAGACCATCTTAGTGCAGAAGATATCTATCTACTGGTAAAGGAAAAAGCACCTGAAATCGGTTTGGCAACAGTTTATCGTACATTAGAGTTATTATCAGAACTAAAGATTGTAGATAAGATTAATTTTGGCGACGGTGTGTCTCGTTATGATCTAAGAAAAGAAGGCGCAGAACACTTCCATCACCATCTTGTTTGTATAGAATGCGGTTCAGTTGAAGAAATTGAAAATGACTTATTGGGTGATGTAGAGAAAATTGTGGAGCGAGACTGGGGATTTCAAGTAAAAGATCATCGATTGACTTTCCACGGTATATGTAGGAAGTGTCATGATGGAGCCACTACACTAAAAAAATAATCCGGGTGCCTTTTTTCAGCTGAAGAAAGGCATTTTTGATTTGCTAACTATAAGTAAGCATTTACAAAAGCTATTAAAAAGGGTAAATTGAAGGCAGTGTTCTTTTTAAAACTTCTATGTTTCTATGTATAATGTTAATCTTTTTTGGCATATCTTCTAATTATAGAAGATAACAGAAGGGGAGTTATACATTTGAAACGATTAGTATGGGACACGTTAAAGGTTTTCATTATCTTTACTGCCTGCACCTGTTTATTTTATTTCGGGCTTAAAGCTATGCATACGGAGTATGAAGAATTCCATCGTTATGATCAACCGGATGGCCCTGCAGTAAAAGTGTTTCAACAAGAATCAAGTCTGCTAGACAGATTAAATCTATTTTTTCGCTTGGGGGAGTAATTGGATGCTGAAAGATGCTTTAGAAGATTATTATCATTTTTTGCGCATAGAAAAAGGACTTTCAGATAATACATTGCAGTCGTATAATCGAGATCTTTCTCATTATCTATACTATACGGAAAAAGTGCTAGAAAAAACGGATTGGAATCAAATAAGGCGCTCCGATATTGTTGGCTTCTTACATATTTTAAAGGATGATAATAAATCCTCCGCAACGATTGCCAGACATGTATCATCCATTAGATCCTTCCATCAATTCCTTGTTAGAGAACAATTGGTTAACCAGGATGCTAGTCTTAATATTGAAACGCCTAAGAAAGACCAGAAGCTTCCTGACATTTTGTCATTAAAGGATATTGAAGCACTTCTACAAATTCCTGCTGCTTCCCCGTTGCATATTCGGAACAGAGCGATGTTTGAACTGCTTTATGCTACAGGGTTAAGGGTGAGTGAGCTTCTTTCACTAAAAATCGGTGACTTGCATCTAACAATGGGTTTCGTCCAGTGTTTCGGAAAGGGATCGAAAGAACGGATCGTCCCACTAGGCAATGTGGCAATTAAAGCAATCGAGACCTATTTACAACAGGCAAGACCGACTCTAGTTAAAAATAAAAAGGATGACCAGTCTGTTTTTGTAAACCAGCATGGTCGGCCAATGAGCAGACAGGGCTTCTGGAAAGTACTAAAAGCGTCTGCACAAACTGCAGGGATTAAGAAAAGTATTACACCACATACATTGCGCCATTCTTTTGCAACCCATTTATTAGAGAATGGGGCAGATTTACGTGTAGTGCAGGAAATGCTGGGACATGCTGACATTTCTACTACCCAAATTTACACACATGTTACAAAAGCTAGATTAAAAGATATTTATGATTCTTATCATCCTAGAGCCTAATTACAGTTTTAGTTGTCTGACATCCTACGAGTGGGTTGAATCACGTATAAGTATACATAGCTAACAAAAATAAACATATAACAGCAGAAATATGGGAAGATAATGTACAGGAGGTATCAATATGGGAAAATTTAAACGTGTATTTTTAATCGTAATGGATTCAGTTGGGATTGGCGAGGCGCCAGACGCTGAAAAATTTAATGACAAGGGTGCCGATACGCTCGGACATATCGCCGAGCATATGAATGGGCTTAAGATGCCGAATATGGGATCGCTTGGATTAAGTAATATTAGAGAAATTAAAGGAATTAATAAGGCGGAAAAGCCGAAAGCTCATTATACGAAAATGCAGGAAGCGTCTAATGGAAAAGACACGATGACAGGGCACTGGGAGATTATGGGACTACACATCGAGCAACCGTTCCGTACTTTCCCTGAAGGTTTTCCTAATGAACTAATTAATGAATTAGAAGAGAAATCCGGCCGTAAAATAATTGGTAACAAACCTGCATCGGGAACAGAAATCCTTGATGAACTTGGGCAGGAACATATGGACAGTGGAGCTCTTATAGTCTATACATCTGCAGACTCGGTACTACAGATAGCCGCACATGAAGAGATTATCCCAATTGAAGAACAGTATCGTATATGTGAAATAGCCAGAGCGTTAACACTTGATGAAAAATATATGGTTGGCCGTGTGATAGCTAGACCGTTCATTGGTTCACCTGGCGCGTTTGAAAGAACCTCTAATCGCCATGATTATGCACTAAAACCATTTGGCCACACAGTGATGAATGAGTTGCAGGATCAGAAGTATGACGTAATTGCGATAGGGAAAATTTCAGATATTTATGATGGCGAAGGTGTCACTGAAGCGATTAGGACGACAGACAATGAAGATGGCATGACTAGAATAGTGGAAAGCATGGACAAAGATTTTACTGGTATCAGTTTTCTAAATTTAGTGGATTTTGATGCCAAGTTTGGCCACCGCCGTGATCCTAAAGGGTATGGAAGGGCACTAGAAGTGTTTGATGCCAGATTACCAGAAGTGTTAGAGAAAATGAAAGAAGATGATTTGCTATTGATAACAGCTGACCATGGGAACGATCCAGTCCATCATGGAACTGACCATACACGGGAATACGTACCATTACTGGCTTATCACACCGGAATAACAAAAGCCACAGAACTCCCGGTAAGAAAGACATTCGCTGATATTGGTGCAACGATTGCAGCTAATTTTGAAGTAGCTACACCGGAACATGGTGAAAGCTTTTTAAAAGATATAAAAAATTAAGGGGATGACATGATGAATCAAATGGAATTAAAAGAAGCTACAGCATTTATTCAAGATAAATTGGAAGCAAAACCAACTCTAGGGTTAATCCTTGGATCTGGTTTAGGTGTGCTGGGTGAAGAGATAGAAAACCCAGTGAATATACCCTATGAAGAGATTCCGCATTTTCCTGTGTCCACTGTTTCTGGTCATAAAGGCCAGCTTGTAGTTGGTACCTTAGAAGGAAAGCAAGTTATTGCAATGCAAGGGAGATTTCATTATTACGAAGGCTACAGCATGACACAAGTAACCTTTCCTGTTCGTGTCATGAAACAACTTGGAATAGAGGCTGTTATTGTGACAAATGCTGCCGGAGGAGTTAATGAAACGTATAACCCTGGAGATCTGATGATTATCTCAGATCATCTTAATAATATGGGTGATAATCCACTAATCGGAATGAATGATGATAGTTTAGGGGTACGTTTTCCAGATATGTCACAAGTTTATGATAGGGAATTTATTAAGTGTGCCCTAGCATGTGCTAACGAATTAGGGCTATCAGTACGCCAAGGTGTATATGCTGGAAACACTGGTCCTTCCTATGAAACACCTGCTGAAGTTAAGATGCTACGTACGATAGGGGCAGATGCTGTGGGCATGTCTACAGTACCCGAAGTGATTGTTGCTGGTCATGCAGGGCTTCGTGTTTTAGGAATCTCATGTATCTCAAACATGGCAGCTGGTATTTTGGATCAACCTTTGACCCATACAGAGGTAATCGAAACAACTGAAAAAGTAAGAGAAGACTTTTTACGGTTTGTGAAACAGATTGTTCAGACATTACCACTATAATAAATTGAGGTGATCCAAATGAGAATGTATGACATTATTGAAAAAAAACGAGATGGTCATGAACTTACAAAAGAAGAAATCTATTTCTTTATTGACGGGTATACCAATGGAGATATACCAGATTATCAAGCAAGTGCGTTGTTAATGGCGATATACTTTGAGGATATGACTGTTGAGGAACGTGCAAATCTAACTTCCGCTATGGTGGAATCAGGAGATCAAATCGATTTATCTGAGATTTCAGGCGTAAAGGTAGATAAGCATTCCACTGGAGGCGTTGGCGATACGACTACGCTTATCCTTGCACCATTGGTAGCTTCTGTAGGTGTACCAGTAGCAAAAATGAGCGGAAGAGGTCTCGGCCATACAGGAGGAACGATAGATAAGCTTGAAGCGGTGCCCGGTTTTCATGTGGAGATAAGCAATGAGAAGTTTATTGAACTTGTAAATCAAAATAAAGTTGCTGTAATCGGCCAGTCAGGGAATCTAACACCAGCTGATAAAAAGCTATATGGTTTACGCGATGTTACGGCAACCGTCAATTCCATCCCTCTGATTGCAAGTTCTATTATGAGTAAAAAAATAGCATCAGGAGCAGATGCAATTGTGCTTGACGTTAAAACAGGTGCCGGAGCATTTATGAAAAACTTAGAGGATGCCAAAAAGCTTGCTGAAGCAATGGTTACAATAGGGAATCGAGTAGGCAGACAAACGATGGCAGTAATTTCTGATATGAGCCAACCGCTTGGGTATGCAATTGGAAACGCGCTTGAAATTAATGAAGCAATTGATACATTAAAGGGTCAAGGTCCCGAAGATTTAACCGAACTTTGTCTTACTTTAGGAAGTCAGATGGTTGTTTTAGCTAATAAGGCTGAAAATATGGAGGAAGCAAGAGCGAAATTAAAGGAAAGCATTGCAAATGGGGAAGCCTTTGAGCAATTTAAAACTTTTCTTGCTTCACAAGGTGGAGATGCATCTGTCGCAGATCATCCTGAAAACATGCCACAAGCAGAGTACAAGATAGAATTACCTAGTTTATCAGCCGGTACGGTTTCGAAAATCATTGCCGATGATATTGGCACTGCTGCAATGATGTTAGGAGCAGGTAGAGCAACAAAGGATTCGGAAATAGACCTTGCTGTTGGGATAGTACTTCATAAAAAAATCGGTGATAGCGTAAAAGAGGGCGAAGCGTTACTAACAATTCATGCTAATCAGGAAAATGTTGAGGAAGTCCGCGCTAAACTATATGATAGCATCGTAATAGCCACTGATAATGTACCTGCACCAACGTTAGTATATGATACTATAACAAAATAACTTGTTTTATAAGCAACATAGAAAGTATTTCTCAAGAGCATGGCCTTATACATAAGGCCATGCTCTTTTGTGTTTTAAATAGCTATCAACCAACAGTAGTTTGTATAGCAGTCAGGGAAATGTTAATGAGTATAAATAAACTTATGATTGTCAATCCTAACTATATATTGATTGTTGGAGGGATAGCTATGAAAAAAATTGTACTACTAAGCATCGTGCTTTTATGTGTTTTTGCAATGACTATACCAGTAGCAGCAGAAGAAAAAAGTAGTGACAATAAAGCAAACCTTGCTAAAGGTGCTGATTCAGCCATTTTACTAGAACGTGATACAGGAAAGCTTTTATTTGACAAAAACGCCCATGAAAAGCTTCCTCCTGCGAGCATGACTAAAATTATGACATTACTTTTAATCATGGAGCAGTTAGAGAAGGGAAGCTTGAAATTAGATGAAACGGTTCGAGTAAGTGAGCGCGCTGCCTCCATGGGTGGATCACAAATCTTCCTAGAAGCGGGAGAGGAAATGACTGTAAATGATCTGCTGAAAGGAATTGCAATAGCCTCTGGAAACGATGCTAGTGTAGCCATGGCTGAAAGAGTTGCTGGCAGTGAAGAAGAATTTGTCAGCTTGATGAATAAAAAGGTGAAAGAATTAAAGCTCAAGGATACAAAATTTCAAAATACCACTGGTCTCCCTGCTGATGATCATTATAGTACAGCGTACGATATGGCGATAATCGCAAAAGAATTACTAAAATACGAATCTATAACAAACTACACTTCTGTATATGAAGACTACTTAAGAAAAGGGCAGGAAAATGAATTTTGGCTGGTTAATACAAATAAACTAGTTCGTTTTTACCCAGGTGTAGATGGACTTAAAACGGGCTTTACCAATGAGGCAAAATACTGCTTAACTGCGACTGCTGAGAAAGACGGAATGCGGGTTATCGCAGTAGTGATGGGAGCAAAAACAACGAAAGAACGAAACGCATCGGTATCCGAAATGCTTGATTATGCTTTCAATAAATTTCAGACGAACAAGCTTTTCCAAAAAGGAGATGTAATTACAACACTCCGACTAACTAAAGCTGAGAAAAAGATGAATGATGTGGTTGCTTCTGAATCCATTAGTACTCTGCATGCAAAAGGAGATTCAGTTGATAACATTACAACTGAGGTGAAAATGAAGCAAGACCTAGTCTTGCCTATAAAAAAAGGTGATGATGTTGGAACATTAATCGTAAAAGATGGAGACAACGTGTTATCTGAATCACAACTAACCGTAAAAGAAACAATTGAAAAAGCAAGTTACTATACATTAATGAAAAGATCGTTGCAGAAATTGGTGAAGTTTGACTGATATCCACTGATTTAGTACCTTTCCTTCTTCTTTTGTCATCATGCAGGAATTATTGCAAGTAATGGAGAAAAAGAAGTACATGAAGGATAAATAAGGAGGAATACAGATGGGTCTTCAGGCAAACTTTGCAGTGAAAGAAGAAGTACTAATTGTTCGATTGTCCGGAGAGCTGGATCACCATGAGGCAGAAGGACTGCGTGATCAGTGGAAGGATACAATGTATACGAATCCAGTGAAGCACGTCATTCTAAATCTTGAAGATGTAAGCTTCATGGATAGTTCTGGACTTGGAGTTGTATTAGGTAGATATAAAGAGGTGTTACAGTTAGGCGGAGAAATGGTTGTCTGCTCTGTATCGCCACCTATTAAACGCCTATTTGAGATGTCTGGTTTGTTTAAAATCGTTCGATTAGAGGAGAACGAATCATTTGCCTTAATGACTTTGGGGGTGGCTTCATGAGAAATGAAATGTCTTTGGAATTTTCTAGCATTAGTGAGAACGAGGCTTTTGCGCGTGTTACGGTGGGCTCTTTTATAACACAAATTGATCCTACGATGGACGAATTAACTGAAATAAAGACAGTCGTTTCTGAGGCTGTCACAAATTCCATAATTCACGGGTACAATAATGATCCGAATCAAAAGATCTTTATTTCCTGTACTATCACAGAAGATGGAATAGAGTTGACGATAAAGGATGATGGCATTGGAATAGGCGATGTTGAGGAAGCGAGACAGCCACTGTATACATCCAAACCAGATATGGAACGTTCTGGAATGGGATTTACCATTATCGAGAATTTTATGGACTCAGTGGAAGTTATCTCCTTACCCGACAAAGGAACTACAGTTCATATGACAAAGCAGCTCGCCAAAACAAAGTCTGTTTGTAAATAGAGGTGGGGTGCCTATGAATGTAAATGTTGAGCGCCAGAAGCGGAAAGAAACACTAACAGATGATCAGGTTAAAGAATATATTAAACGTAGCCAGCAGGGCGATAAACTGGCTAGGGATATATTAGTTGAAAAGAATGTACGCTTAGTGTGGTCAGTTGTACAGCGTTTTATTAATCGTGGTTATGATCCAGATGATTTGTTTCAGATTGGTAGTATAGGTTTAATTAAATCAATTGATAAGTTTGACCTGTCCTATGATGTTCGCTTTTCTACCTATGCTGTCCCCATGATTATTGGAGAAATTCAACGTTTTATTCGAGATGATGGCAGTGTCAAAGTAAGCAGGTCTTTAAAGGAAACGGGTAATAAAATTCGAAGGAAAAAAGATGAGCTAACAAAAAAATTCGGTCGTTCACCTACTGTTAAAGAATTAGCAGAGGCTATGGAGCTCTCACCGGAAGAAATTGTTCATGCACAGGAAGCGGCAAAGTCACCCCATTCTATTCACGAAACCGTATTTGAAAATGATGGGGACCCAATTACATTGCTTGATCAAATTGCTGATCAGGATACAAGATGGTTTGACAGGATTAGCTTGCAAGAAGCTATTCGTTGTCTGAATGAGAGGGAGCGTCTAATTGTATACCTGCGTTACTACAAAGACCAAACGCAGTCTGAAGTGGCTGAGCGGCTAGGAATCTCACAAGTACAAGTCTCGAGATTAGAGAAGAAAATCTTACATGATATGAAAGTAAACTTAGACTTTACTTCATGATAAATTTTTAAAAAGGTTGCACAATAAGTAGAGATAAAGCAAATTCCGAATAACCATTCGTTTCTTACGGGGGTATTGACGCCCGGTAAGTAAGATTCGAGAGGTTGTTCGGTTTTTTGTGTCCATATTATACGCCTTGATTTATTTAATATGCTTTTTAAAATTACCAATCATAAAAACCATTGTTCTGTAAATAATACATTATAAACGATTCTGGTAGAGGGTGATTAGCTGTGAGTGAGATGATTTACCTGAGAATGAAGAAGCACTTAGAAATTACAACACTAAAGGAATTAAAGCTAAAAGATATCGCTCATATTTCTGCACAACCAGTTTGGAAGAAAAAGCTAGAATCCGTACCAATCTACCGTCTGTCCAAAAAGGACCAATCGATCGTAATAATTGATGGCTTTGTTATTATTGACCATATAAGTCAACTGTTTGAAGATATGGAATTTCAGTTAATTGGCCCGGAGCAAACGATCATTCGCATTCTCAAAAAAAGTAAGTCGCCTAATATTTTATTTGCAACGGCAGTATGGCTCATACTGTTTATTGGAACTGCAATGACGCTAATGAATTTTCATTATGATGTAAGCATGCAGGAGGTACAACAGAAATTACATTTTCTATTAACAGGAAAGGAAAATGAATATCCTTTATGGATACAAATTCCATATTCTTTAGGATTAGGGTTAGGGATGCTACTGTTTTTTAATCATTGGTTTAACAGACGGTTTAACGAGGAACCAAGTCCGCTTGAAGTTGAAATTTACAAATATCAGCAAGATCTTGATAATTACGTCATTCAATATGAGAGCGAATTAAATGATCGTAAGCCTTTTGACTAATCTAATACAAATCGTTATCGGACTATCAAGCGGAATGGCAGTGGGAGGAGGTTTTGTTGCCTTTCTTACTGTTTTAGGCGTTATACCAAGATTAATCCAATTGAGTAAAACTGGAAGAATGTTAAAAGTATATATTGGTTGTGTTATCGCAGGTAGTTTGTTTGGCACCTATTTATCCTTTACTTCGATAAACTGGGAACAGCCACTTTTATTCTTAGTCATTTGGGGTCTGTTTCATGGAATATTTAATGGAATGCTAGCTGCTGCCCTAACTGAAGTCTTGAATGTATTCCCGATATTATCTAAGAGGATTGGTATGGATGGCTATCTCTTGTGGATGCTAATGGCTATTTTATTTGGAAAAGTCGCAGGCTCACTTTTTCAATGGATTTATTTTGTAAAGTAATTTTGCAGGTGGAAGGTGTGAAAGCATGCGTCAAAAAGATGATAAAATAGAAATTGCAGCAAATATAAAAGAAAACAAGGCTTATATGGAAAAGCGTCTTGGAATGGACGTTTCATTTGACCTTGGTTTTAGAGAAGTTATTATATTAAAAAGAAAAGTGCATGTTTATTATCTAACAGGGTTGTGTGACTCCCTTATTATTCAGGACCTATTGAAGGAACTGGTTAACTTAAATGATCACGAATCCAACAGTAAGAAGCTACCTGAAATAATTGAAAATCGTCTCTTGCATCA
This sequence comes from Oceanobacillus sp. M65, assembly GCF_052246275.1. NCBI lineage: Bacteria > Bacillati > Bacillota > Bacilli > Caryophanales > Bacillaceae > Oceanobacillus > Oceanobacillus sp. M65. Next base: position 411,261 of record NZ_JBQQCJ010000002.1, read on the forward strand.
ACAAGTTGAATCGGTTAAAACGATGGATGAATCAGTAGATCAGGTTTTGTCTGGACTTATAGTTGTATTTATTGATGGGGAAAGGTTTGCCTATGTTGTAGATGTTCGCCATTACCCAGGACGGACCCCAGAAGAACCAGATACAGAGCGCGTTATCCGTGGTTCTAGAGATGGCTATACTGAAAATATTATTGAAAATACCGCCCTTACCAGAAGAAGGTTACGTGATGCAAGGCTTAGACACGAAATGCTTAAGGTAGGGGAAAGGTCCAAGACAGATGTCTGCGTAAGCTATGTAAAGGATATCGCAGATGAAGGGCTAGTACATTTAATAAAGAAAAAAATACAGGACATCGAAATTGACGGAATTAGTATGGCAGATAAAACTATTGAAGAGTTTATCATTGATCGAAAGTGGAATCCATATCCTCTTGTCAGATATACGGAAAGACCAGATGTTGCTGCAAATCATTTACTAGAAGGGCATGTCCTCATTTTGGTTGATACTTCCCCGAGTGCGATAATATTGCCAACTACTTTTTTTCATCATTTACAGCATGCTGAAGAGTATAGACAGGCACCAGCGATTGGAACATTTGTAAGATGGATCCGTTTCTTAGCAATCCTTGCTTCCATGTATCTCTTGCCACTTTGGTTACTTTTTGTACTCGATCCTACGATCCTTCCGAAGGCACTTGCTTTTATCGGGCCGAATGAGGAAGGAAATATTCCGATTACGATCCAAATTGTAATGGCTGTTATTGGGATCGAATTTCTGAGAATGGCTGCCATCCACACACCGACTCCCTTATCCACTTCAATGGGTTTAATTGCGGCCGTGTTAATAGGACAAATAGCAATTGATGTGGGGATGTTTAGTCCAGAGGTCATTCTCTATGTATCGATCAGTGCGATAGGATCATACGTTACTCCAAGTTACGAATTAAGTGTTGCAAATAAAGTAGTCAATATTATGATGGTGATTTTCACCGGTTTATTTGGCGCAATTGGGTTTGTGATCGGGATAACACTTCATATTCTGTACCTTGTAAATCTAAAATCAATTAAGACTCCTTATTTATGGCCTTTTTTGCCATTCAATCCAAAAGCTATGCTACAAATTATATTCCGTATTCCTGTACCATACTCGAACAGCAGACCAAGTATAGTACATCCGAAAAACAACTACCGTCAGCCAACAAAAAAATAATCCACCTTTCCATTTTAGAAGGTGGGATGAAGACAATTGAATACTGTTACGAAAATGCCGAACGATCATTCGATACTTTTAGGTGAAGTAGGAATATTGCTCGGCAATTTTTTAGCCATTTTCTTTAAACTTCCAAATAGCAGATAAATATGTAGCTTAGTTAACAATTACCAAACAACTTTTTTAATTTTTTTGCATTACATGCCACTAATGCGATAAGTCTTGGTCTTGTCCTCTTTTCAATTTAGCTTTATTATGATAAAGTTTTAAATTATATTTAGTAACGGAGGACGCTTTATGATCATCGATAGACACCCATTCACTGTTAATAGTCATGGCCATCTAGAAATTGGAGGGGTAGATGCCCTAAGCTTGGCACACGACTTCGGTACACCACTATATGTATATGATGTTTCCTTCATAAGAAGGAATGCCCGTTCATTTGTTGACACTTTCAAAGAATTGGGTGTTAATGCAAAAGTAGCGTATGCGAGTAAAGCATTCTCATCCATTGCAATGCTCCAGGTAATACAACAGGAAGGACTTTGCCTTGATGTTGTATCAGAAGGTGAACTTTATACCGCGGTTGAAGCAGGTTTTCCATCCGAAAGAATCCATATGCATGGAAATAATAAAAGCAGACAAGAACTCCAAATGGCAATAGAACAAAATATCGGATGTATCGTCTTGGATAATTTTTATGAGATTGAACTTCTAGGAGAACTCTTAGATCAGCAAAATAAAGAAATGGATGTTCTAATGCGCGTTACTCCGGGGGTCAATTCAAAAACCCACCAGTATATTATGACGGGGAACGAGGACTCAAAGTTTGGCTTTAATTTAAAAAACGGTCAGGCCGATAAAGCTTTCCAACTCCTTAAAAAGTATCCATCTATTCGCTTTAAAGGATTACATTGTCACATTGGGTCACAAATATTTGAAACAGACCGCTTTCTAAGTGCTACAGAAATATTATTTGCAGAACTAGCCAAATGGAAGCGAAACGACAACTATATCCCAGAAGTACTGAACCTGGGAGGAGGATTTGGAATCCGCTATACTTCCGAGGATGAGCCTATTCCTTATGAACAATATGTTTATGCACTAGTGGAAGAGGTTAGAAAACAATCAGAAGAAATGGATATCCCTCTGCCGGAAATTTGGATGGAACCTGGACGAGCTATAGTCGGAAATACCGGTGTAACTTTGTATACGATTGGCTCAATGAAGTCGATTCCTGGTATAAGAGAGTATATATCTGTAGATGGCGGTATGACAGATAATCTACGACCTGCTTTATATGGAGCTAAGTATGAAGCAGTGATTGCGAATAAAGCGGATCAAACACCTGTAAAAGAAGTTTCCGTTGCTGGGAAATGCTGTGAATCTGGTGATATGCTTATTTGGGATTTGCCGGTACCAGAAGTACAAACTAATGATGTATTAGCAGTTTTCTCTACTGGTGCTTATGGTTATTCCATGGCAAGCCACTACAACCGGTTTGCTAAACCTGCTGTAGTCTTTGTGGAAAACAAGGAAGCAAAGCTTGTCGTGAAAAGAGAAAGCTACCAAGACGTAGTTAAGAACGATTTGTCTTACTTGTAATTGCTTTTCAATTCATAGATTAAATGATAAACTTGTCGTGGTTTATTAAATATAAAGGAGATGCAAACATGACTAAAAAAGGATATTTCCTAATGGAAAATGGCAATAAAATAGAATTTGAATTATACCCGAACGAGGCTCCAAATACAGTAGCTAACTTTGAAAAGCTTGCTAATGAAGAGTTTTATAACGGTTTAACTTTCCACCGTGTAATTGATGGCTTTGTTAGTCAAGGTGGTTGCCCGACTGGAAACGGTACTGGTTCTGCAGGTTATACAATCGATTGTGAAACGGAAGGAAACCCTCATAAGCATGTCGAAGGCAGTCTATCTATGGCACATGCGGGGAAAAACACGGGAAGCTGTCAATTCTTTATTGTTCATGAGCCACAACCACATTTAAATGGCGTACATACCGTGTTTGGGCAAGTTACGTCTGGAATAGAACATGCAAAAGCAATGAAAAATGGGGATGTAATGAAAGAGGTTAAAGTATTTTCTGAATAACCGTGTAAGCCCACGCTTACCTTAGGGAGTTCGAAATGGTGGATATTTATCTCATAACCTTTCTCCTGTTTGTTGCAGCACCAATTAGTATTTTCTTGCATGAACTTGGACATGCATTAGCAGGAGTTATTTTCAAGGCTGAACTTGTTTATCTAACTATTGGCCGGGGGAAGCGAGTGATCGAATACTCCTCCGGCAAACTTCACTTCATTATTCATGCTGGATATTTTATGGGGGGATATGCAAATAGTGAACGAGTCACACCTTTTAATCGTTTTGAAAGATTCATAATTAGTATATTTGGGCCTTTTGTCAATATTGTTGTATTCCTTTCTATTTTGGAGTTACAGAGCCATTTTAGGAGCGATTATTTACAATTGTTCGCTTTATTTAATCTCTGGTTGGTCATCATTAATTTAGTACCATTTAAATTGAAAAATCAGAAGTCTGACGGATACAATATACTTGAAACGATTGTGCGCAAAGATAAATTGAATAGCTAATGTATGCATTTTCTGTTAATTGTTCATGATGATACATAATAGATGAAAAGAACTAGCTGATTTGACAAGTGCTGTCATATCGTGCATAAATATATATAAACACCATTTGGGTAACCGAAACCTAGGATACAAATCAGCCGTAATCGGTCATAAAAATAACAGCAAAATAGCGAACTGAGAGACATTTGGGAGCTTTTTTGTTAATGAGGGGTATCTATGTTAATTCGTTACAAAAAAAGTCTGGAGAAGATTGCAATGGGTCTTTTATCTTTTATGCCTGAAGAAAAAGACGTAAAAAAACTCCAGAGCACAATAAAAGAATACGAGACGAATTCTGATTGGCATCTCTTCTTATGGAAAGAAGCTGATGATGTACTGGGAGCTATTGGAGTAAGACTGGAAGAGGATATTAATGCTGTCATTCAGCATATTTCTGTTAATCCTTCCCACAGAAATCAGGGAATTGGCAAGAAAATGGTAAATGAAGTGTCGAAGCTTTATGAGGAAAAATACGCAGTTTGTGCTGCGGATGAGATTCAACAGTTTTACACAAAGTGTGACGATGATATAGAATAAATCATACCATCAAAAAAAGCCAGCCTCTAAGGCTGGCCTTTTTCTTCTTTCCACCAAGGAAATATTTTAGCGATGCAATTTTGGGTTTCGCTAGAATCTTAGAACCAAGAAGCACCAACAATAATTAAAAGAATAAACAATACTACGATTAACGCGAAACCTCCGCCATAACTATTACTCATAATGAAATTCCTCCTTTTTCTTCTTAACATAAATGTTTTATGGTAACATTTATCTTACGTTAATAACGTATGATGGAATGCTTCAAGTTGTTTGGGCGGATGTTACATTGCTTTTTTATTTTCATTATTCATGAGAGGAAGTTTGCTTATGAGCGAAGCTTATCAGGTTAAGCTGGAGGCATTTGAAGGACCGCTTGATTTGCTGTTGCATCTAATAAATAAATATGAAATTGATATAAATGATATCCCTGTAGCACAGATTACAGAACAGTATATGCACTACATACACACTATGCAGAAGCTGGATTTAAATATCGCCAGTGAGTATTTAGTAATGGCAGCAACTTTAGTAGCTATTAAAAGTCAAATGCTCTTACCGAAACAGGAAATAGATGAAGAGATGGATGAATATGTAGAAGATCCAAGAGAGGAACTGATGCATCGATTAATTGAATATCGTAAATATAAAGATGCAGCGGAAAAGCTAAAACAGAAAGAAGAGGAATCAAGTCATTTGTTTACAAGATCTCCTGTTATATTTGAGGAACTTACACAAAGTCCTCAAAAAGTAGTTAAAGGGGAATTAACTATCTATGACATGCTCGGGGCTTTAGGGAAAATGATGGAACGAAAAAAATGGAAAGAACCGCTTGAGACAAAGGTTCAGAGGGCTGAGATACCGATTGAACAGCGTATGGATGAGGTCATAGAGCTTGTTCGTGACAGACGTGAAGGCGTCTATTTTGATGAACTTTTCACTTACCAGTCGCGAACTCATATTGTCATAACGTTTATGGCATTATTAGAATTAATGAAGTCTAGGAAAGTGTTTTGTGAACAAGAAAGGCATTTTGATGCTTTACTCGTTCACTATATGGAGGAATAGCAGTGGAAATTCAGCAAATGAAAGCAATATTGGAGGGCCTATTGTTTGCAAGTGGAGATGAAGGAATAACGGTTAAACAGCTATCGAATATTCTTGAAATCACTGAGGCCTCTGTGCATACCATACTAGAAGAGTTGAAGTATGATTATGAGAATAGGGAACGTGGCATTATGTTGATGCACTCCCACGGAGCCTACCACCTTACGACAAAACCGGAACATAGTAAGTTTTATCAAAAGTTTATTGAAACACCCCATCCGACTCGTATGTCACAGGCGGCGTTGGAAACATTAGCCATAATCGCTTATCAGCAACCTATTACTCGAACAGAAATCGAAGAAATTCGTGGGGTGAAGAGTGATCGCCCTGTGCAAACTCTTGTAGCAAGAATGCTAATCGAAGAAGTTGGCAGGAAGGACAGTATAGGTAGACCCATTTTATTCGGAACAAGCAAGGAATTTTTAACATTTTTTGGGTTAACATCTCTTGAGGACCTTCCTCCATTACCGGAAGGGCAATCGAATAGTGAATTAGAAGAAGAGGCTGATCTATTCTTTGAGAGGTTTAATGAACAATTTAAAGATGATGAACCATCTAATTAAAAAAGCTGGCATAATGGCCAGCTTTTTTAATTTTAACAAATTCCATACTAGTTAATTTGTTTCACCAATATTAAGAACTGGGCATAAGCTACAGCGAGGTGATGGTATGAGTACAATTCAAAATTACTTACAAGAATTACTGGTGTGGGGAGAAGAAGTGCAACGGAAAATCGATAGTCTAGAGATCAGCGCTGAAGAAAAGAGTAGCTTAAAAACACAGTTAAAATCATGGATAGAAGATGTTAAGGTCAATACAAGTCGTGAGCTTGCTCCTGATGATGAGATTATTAACGTTTTGCAAGGGGAGGCCCAACGGATCGTTCTGTCAATGAAACATAACAATAATAATAATACCGAACAGATCGGGTATGGAAAACACAAGCTTCCCCAGCTTCCCTATAATTATAATGCACTGGAGCCTTATATAAGTGAAGCAATTATGCGATTGCATCATGATGTGCACCATCAAGCATATGTGGATGGGCTTAATAAAGCAGAAAACGAACTTTATGTAAAACAGCCTGATAAGAAACTCGTAAAGCACTGGCTAAGAGAACAAGCCTTTCATGGTTCTGGCCATAATCTCCACACTATTTTTTGGTTTAATATGACTCCTAATTCAGATAAGAAACCTTCTGGAGAACTATTAAAACAAATTGAAAAAGATTTTGGTACATGGAATAAATTCAAAAGTCTTTTTAGTAATACAGCTTCCTCTGTTGAAGGTGATGGGTGGGCTGTTCTGTATTGGAATCCGAGAAATGGAAGGCTTGGTGTACAATCCTTTGAAAAACATCAACTGTTTCAAATAGCAGATATTATTCCATTACTTGTTCTAGATATGTGGGAGCATGCCTATTATTTGCAATATAAAACGGATAAAGAAACTTATATTGAAAATTGGTGGAATGTTGTTAACTGGCAAAATGTGAATGAGAGATTTGCTAAAGCCAAAAAGCTAAAGTGGGCACTTTATTAATCTTTAAGTTGTATAGATTAATTCTGTTATTTTATAAGCAGGATCCTCTTATAGTTGGTTTTTGTTGAATACTTACATGTCATAACTGATGTAGACATGCATAGACTATACAGACACCTAATCTGTGGGAGGAAGCCTGCTATGAGATTTATATCTATACTTCTTATCTTTTTTATAATTGTTTTTTTATACCCAATTGCTGGACAAGCAGCACCAGGAGTTTCAGCAAATAATGCCATCTTAATCGAACAGTCTACTGGTAGGGTTTTATTTGAAAAGAAAGCGCATGAAAAACAATCTATCGCTAGTATTACGAAAATCATGACGGCGATCGTAGCGATAGAGTCTGGGAAAATGGGAGAAATGGCAAAGACAAGCAGAAAGGCAATACATACAGAAGGATCATCTATATACCTAGAGCAAGGTGAAAAAATGCTTGTAGAAGACCTGGTTTATGGTTTGATGTTACGTTCAGGCAATGATGCCGCTGTTGTGATAGGAGAACATATTGGTGGAAGTGAAGAGGGATTTGTTCATCTTATGAACGAGAAGGCAAAATGGCTTGGGATGACGAACACACACTTTGATAACCCGCATGGTCTTGATTCGGATACCCACTATTCCACAGCTTATGATATGGCAATTCTTATGCAATATGCAATGGATAATGAGAAGTTTCAAGAGATTACAGGAGCAACATCATACCTTTCCAAGAGTAGGACGTACAGCTGGCAAAACAAGAATAAACTCCTAACCCAATTATATGAATACTGTATTGGCGGAAAAACTGGCTATACAAAAAAGACAGGAAGAACACTAGTAAGTTCTGCTGAAAAGGATGGGATGAAGCTGATTGCCGTAACATTAAATGCCCCTAATGATTGGCAAGATCATATAGGAATGTTTGAATGGGGGTTTGAAAATTATTCCCTTGAGACGATTGATGATAAAGGAAAAGCTGCCTATACATTGCCTGATTTTGAGGAGCCTATTGTTGGTCATATCGCATCAGAAATACATTTTCCTTTAGCAAAATCAGAACGATCGCTCATTACGCAGCAAAATTACATTCTAAAAGACGAAACAAAGTCAGAGGATAATATTATCGGCAAGAAGGTCTACTATTTTAATGAAGATCAAATTGGCGAAGTATTTATTTATAAAGAAGACGAAGGAAAACAAAGAGACAATTTTTTCACCAGTACCCTAGATATTTTTCAAGACATTGTGGGATGGCCATAATATGGTTAACCTAATATGGGCAGGTATGGCTATTATCGGGATTGTTTATGCCATGCTTGCGGGGACAATGGATAAAGTAAATGAAGCTATTTTTAAAAGCTCTGGTGAAGCAGTAACCCTATCAATTGGTCTTATTAGTGTGCTAGTGTTTTGGTTGGGAATCATGCGAGTTGCAGAAGAAGCAGGGATTTTACGGATTCTTGCCAAAGGGTTTCGCCCGTTGGTGAGTAGGCTCTTTCCTGAAATACCAAAGGATCACCCAGCAATGGGATATATCCTATCCAATTTAACAGCTAATCTGTTTGGGTTAGGTAATGCAGCTACCCCAATGGGAATAAAGGCGATGGAACAAATGAAGCAACTAAGTGGTACGGATACAGCATCTCGTTCTATGATTACTTTTTTAGCCTTAAACACCTCCAGCCTTACGATTATTCCTACTACGGTAATAGCAATTCGCATGCAATATAACTCTGTATCACCGACCGAAATAGTTGGTACTACTATAATAGCTACCATTATCTCGACTACAAGTGCGATTTTAATTGATAGATTTTATTTTTATAGAAGTAATCGGAGGGGAAAATAAATGGGAATTGTAACCTCTGTCAGCGTTTGGCTCATTCCGTCCTTTATTTTAATTGTACTACTAGTAGCGTCGTGGAAAAAAGTGCCTGCATATGAAACGTTTGTAGAGGGAGGGAAAGAGGGTGTTAAGATGGCCTTTTCTTTACTTCCTTTTTTAGTTGGAATGATTGTCTCAATTTCTATTCTCCGAGCATCAGGGGCCATGGAAGCCTTTATTGGGCTTATAGCTCCCCTTTTAAGCCTAATAGGTATCCCGCCCGATATTATACCACTGGCTCTTGTTAGGCCAATTTCCGGAACAGCAGCGTTAGGCATGACTACGGAGTTAATTCAGACACACGGACCCGACTCTTTCATTGGTAGACTTGCTTCAACCATGCAGGGGAGCACAGATACAACACTCTATATATTAACTGTCTATTTTGGTGCAGTCGGAATACGGAAAATGCGTTATGCCTTAAAGGTTGGCCTGTTGGCAGATGTTATTGGGATAGTTGCCTCTATCATCGTGGTAAGGTTCGTATTTGGTTAAAGACATGTAGCATGTTTCATATAAGCGTTCTTTCATTTTTTACTTTAGAAAATTGCATAGCGTAATAAAGCCGAGTGAATTCGACTAGTAATTTTAAAGGTCGATGGTCATTCGGTTTTTTACTTACCTACTTTGGAATCCGAGTATTGTACTATAAATGTTATTCTCTTTATGTGTTTAAGAATTATTTTTAGTTTATAATATATGGTACAATTGCTTGGGAACGTTTTAACTCACATCTATAGAAACCTGGCAATAGTCAAAAAAGTTCTGGACAAGTAAGTTAGCGTAAGTCTCACGCCATGTTAAATGGTTCGATACAAAAGGAAATGGTGATATAAATGTCAAACATGAATGAACGTCTTCAAAAGGTTATTGCCCAAAGTGGTCTTACCTCAAGAAGAAAAGCAGAAGGATTTATAACGGAAGGAAAAGTAAAGGTGAATGGCCGGGTTGTAACGGAACTTGGTACAAAGGTAACACCGAGTGATAGCATTGAAGTGGATGGGGTTCCATTGGTGAAGGAAGAGTTGGTTTACTACTTACTCTATAAGCCACGGGGCGTTATCTCCAGTGTTAAAGACGATAAAGATAGAAAAGTTGTAACAGATCTACTTATAGGCATCCCTGAACGTGTCTACCCTGTTGGTAGACTGGACTACGATTCTTCCGGCGTCTTGCTTTTAACAAATGATGGCGAATTTGCTAACCTTCTAATGCATCCAAAATATGAGGTCGATAAAGTTTATGTTGCCAAGCTCAAAGGCATTCCAACTAAGATAGAATTAGGCCAGCTAAAAAAAGGAGTAAAATCCGATAATGACCTATTAAAAGCAGTTCAGTATAATGTTCTTTCCGTGGATAAGAAAAAGGACTCTATGCTGCTTGAATTAACTCTACGCGAAGGAAAGAACCGCCATGTAAGAAGAATGATGGAGAGCTTAGGCTACCCTGTTGAGAAGCTAAAACGGGAATCATATGGCCTTTTAAATCTTGATGGGCTACAGCCAGGGAAATATCGCGCATTGACGCCAAAAGAAGTTAAACAGATGCGGAATTTGGCGTTAAAATTGTAAGATAATAGTCAAAATTAGCTTCCAGGTCTAATGGTATAATAATTACTTGGAGGAGTGATCTGTTTGAGTCGGGACCAAGCAAAGAAAACGAAAAAGAACAAAAAGAGAAACCGCTTTATTTTCAGAATTAGCATCCTTGCCATTCTGGTTATTGCGCTTACCTTCGCATTAGTTTCTAATTTGCAAAAAGATAATACAATTTATAATGTGGGAGATCAAGCACCAGATTTCATGCTTAATCAAATTAGCCATAATAATGATTTGGAAACTTTTAGACTTAGCGACTACAAAGGCAAGGGCGTTATGTTGAATTTCTGGGGAACTTGGTGTAAACCATGTAAGAAGGAAATGCCATATATGGAGCAACTCTATCCTGAATACAAAGAAAAAGGAGTCGAGATCATCGCCGTTAGCTTGGACGCAACCGAGCTAGTTGTAAATAGGTTTATTGATGATTACAATTTGACATTTCCTATTCCATACGATGCTAAAGGCGAAGTGAAAGACCTTTATAAGATTGGTCCTATACCAAGTACTTTCTTTATAAACCCAGACGGCACAATAGAACACATTGTGGAAGGAGCATTATCACTGGAATCCTTAGAAAAACATTTACAGGATATACAACCAAACGCATCGTGATAATGATTACAAATTGTGAGGGATTTTTATGAAAAAAATGAAGTGTGACTGCGGGCATATAAACCCGGAAGGCACGATCCTGTGTGAAGCATGCGGGAAGCCTATTGAGGGGAACCAGCATATTGAAGGAAATGATGAAAAAAATCTACTTAATATGCGTTATGACGGGACAGCTAGACGATCACAAACCTATAATAAATCTATAGTGGATAAAATTTGGAGCTTTTTTTCTTCCGTGAAAGTAGGCGTATGGCTTATTTTTATAGCTTTGGTCTCTTCGGCCATTGGCTCAATATTCCCGCAAGAAATATACATACCAGCAGACGCGCCGAATAGAGCTCCGGAGTTTTTCTATGAAGACAGATATGGAATTTTAGGCCTTATATATTACCAATTGGGCTTTCACCACTTATACAGCTCTTGGTGGTATATGATCCTTATCGGGCTAATAGGTGTCTCACTTGTCATTGCGAGTCTTGACAGGTTTGTTCCTTTATTCAAAGCGCTTAGACATCAAAAGGCAAAACGACATGAGTCCTTTTTGAGTCGACAACGTTTGTTCAGTAAATCGGACAATGTGTCGAGCGAGGATTTGAAAACGTTAAAAGAGAATTTAAAAAAACAGCGTTATAAAGTAAGGGACGAAGATGGGTATATACTTGCAGAGAAAGGCCGCTTTTCAAGATGGGGCCCATATGTTAACCATATCGGATTAATCATCATATTAATTGCTGCTATCCTACGGTCAACACCTTTTTTCTATACGAATGAGTATGTATGGGTAAGAGAAGGTGAACAATTAGTCATCCCGGGAACCGATGGAGAATACTACATTGAGAATCAGGACTTTATCTTGGAAACATATGACGAAAATGATGAACGTTTTCGTGATGCCATCTCGTTAGAAGGAGCAGATGTACCTAGTAATTACCAAACAGACGTCACGATTTATAAGGCTGAAGACAATCCGTTGCCAGGAGCTGAAGCAGAGTTGAATCAAATCGCAGAAGGTTCGATACGAATGAATCATCCTGTGAAATTTGATGGCTATTCTGTTTACCAATCTGGATACCAAGCTAACGAATTTGAAAAAATGTCGTTTAAAATTCATAAAAACGACGACCCAGAGGAAGAGGCCCTCGATACGTTCACAATAAACCTGACTGATCCGGAATCAGACTACCAATTAGAAAATGGTTTTAGAGTTGAATTGCGAAATTATTATCCGGATTATTATTTACAGGATGATGGGACACCTGCTTCCGAGACAAATTATCCGAGAAATCCGGCGTTTGTTATGTTTGTATACCCGCCTGACAGTGATACACCTGAGATTAGCTTTCTAGGCATTGGAAAGAATATTGATGCATCTGGTGAAAACCAATATAATGTTGGAATTACAGATTTTGAGATGCGTGATGCAAGTGGGTTAACTGTTCGAAAAGATTACTCTCTACCATTTTTCGGATTGGGCGCTGCAATCTTTATGATCGGTGTTATCCAGGGAATGTACTGGCAGCATAGAAGAATTTGGGTAAACCCGAAAGATAGCGGATTATTATTAGCCGCGCATACGAATAAGAATTGGTATGGGGTTAAGAAGGATATTGAAAAAGTAATTTCAGGGACAACCATTAAAAATGTAGCAGATCAGCAGGAAATAAATGACTAATAGTTGAACAGGAGGTTTGTCATGAGTGATTTAATACAGTGGAGTAGTGCACTACTTTACTCTGCTTTTATTCTATATTTGATCGCAACAATCTTTTTCTCCGCAACAATCCGAGATAAACGAGGAAAAAGCAAAAAAGGGAAAGCTGGAGGCATTGGGATCACGTTAACTATCATTGGCTTGATAGCACAAATAGGTTATTTTATCACCAGATGGATTGTTAGTGGACATGCACCAGTAAGTAATTTATTTGAGTTTATGACATTTTTCGGAATGACGATCGTATTCGCGTTCATTGTCATTTACTTTATATACAAGATCTCGGTACTAGGGCTTTTCGCATTGCCTGTGGCTTTAATTATTATTGCATATGCGAGCATGTTCCCTACAGAAGTATCGCCATTAATACCTTCATTACAAAGTCATTGGCTATACATCCATGTGACTACTGTCTCTCTTGGACAAGGTATTTTGACAATCAGCTTTGTTGCAGGGTTAATTTATCTAATTAAAAAGATTGACCAGACCGCTAAAAGCAAGCAAACAACTTGGCTAGAAGTTGTATTGTATTCTCTTATATTGTTCGTTGGGTTTATTATCATCACGGTAGTATTCAACTTTATGAATTATAGTGCGCAGTTTGATTATCCTGCTACTGGTGGCAACACCGTAACAACGGAATATCATCTACCTGCTATCGCAGGGCCGACAGATGGCACACTTTTGACCAATGATGTAATGGAACCACTATTTGATACACCAGCCTGGATGCATGGAGCAGATGCAGGTAGAAAATTGAATACTTTAATTTGGTCTATTCTAACTGGCTCTATTGTTTATCTATTACTAAGGCTCGTTCTCCGTAAGAGACTTGGTGCAGCAATACAGCCATTATTAAAGAATGCAAAGCTTGATCTCTTGGATGAAGTTGCATATCGTGCTGTTGCAATCGGCTTTCCTGTCTTCACACTCGGAGGCTTGATCTTTGCTTCTATTTGGGCGGAAGAAGCCTGGGGAAGATTTTGGGGTTGGGACCCTAAAGAAGTATGGGCGCTAATTACCTGGTTCTTTTACGCAGCATTTCTTCATCTCCGCCTCTCTAGAGGTTGGCATGGTGAGAAATCAGCGTGGCTTGCCGCAGTAGGTTTTGCAATTATTATGTTCAACTTAATTGTGGTGAACCTTGTACTAGCAGGCCTGCATTCTTATGCTTAACAGTACTGATTCACAACTTAACAAGGTATTCATCGTGGAATACCTTGTTTTACTGTTAACATATATGTTTACAGCCTATATGAGATACGTGCAAACTATGTTTATACTTAAAGTTAATAATTTGATAGGGGGACTGACCAAATGCCACTTGGAAAGGTATTAATAGTAGATGATGAAGAACGTATTCGCAGATTAATCAGGATGTATTTGGAACGTGAAGAGTATGAAGTAGAAGAAGCTGACAATGGTAAAGACGCACTTGAATTATCTCTTTCCAATGAATATGATGTCATTTTGCTCGACATTATGATGCCAGAAATGGATGGAATAGAAGTATGTCAGGAATTAAGAAAAGAAAAATCCACCCCGGTCATTATGCTTACCGCTAAAGGGGAAGAAGCGAATCGAGTCCAAGGCTTTGAAATTGGTGCCGACGACTATATCGTCAAGCCATTCAGCCCAAGAGAAGTAGTGCTCAGAGTAAAGGCATTACTACGCAGAGTATCACCTTCATCTGTTAATCAAGGAAACGGAGCTGCAAAAAATGTATTGGTATTCCCACATCTAGAAATTGATGATGATGCACACCGTGTCATGGCTGAGGGACAGGAAGTCAATTTGACACCGAAAGAGTATGAGTTATTATGCTTCCTAGCGAAATCACCGGACAAAGTGTTTAATAGAGAGCAACTTTTAAAGGAAGTATGGCAATATGAATTTTTCGGTGATCTACGGACTGTTGATACACATGTTAAGCGGTTAAGGGAAAAACTCAATACGGTTTCCTCTGACGCAGCTAAAATGATCGTAACAGTATGGGGAGTAGGCTATAAGTTCGAGGTAGAAGAAAGCTAATGTTTTGGAAAAGTGTCGTTGGTAAACTTGCGATAACTATACTATTACTTGTTTCCTTTGTTCTATTTATTTTAACAATCTTGCTGTTGCAGTTTTTTGAAAACTTTCACATTGAATCTGCAGAAAGTGACATGTTACAAACAGCTACAAAGGTTTCGGTACTACTTGAACAGCATGAGAGTAGAGACTTGATTGCGGAAACGACGGAAAGGGTTAAAGACCCCGCTAGTCGTGTAGCCATTTTATACGAAGATAGTGATGTATGGGTATCCGAAGGTGGAGATGATAATTTATCAAGACTTGAGGAAACATGGCTGCAAAAAGAGAAGTTATTAGAGGAACTTGATAATAATAATGAAATTCGCAAGCAAATGCTGTTGCCTGATGGTAATACAGAAGCAATGATTGTTGGTATCCCCACTCCAGATAACCAAGGTGCTATCTTTGTATACCAGTCACTTGACGTTATTGATCAAACGAAAGCAGAAACGACGAAGATTATCTTTCTTGCAGCAGGAATTGCGATTATCCTGACTGTTATTTTTGCTTTCTTCCTCTCTACAAGAATTACTTCACCGCTCATTAAAATGCGAGAGGCTGCTTTTGATTTGACAAGAGGGGAGTTTGACACGAAAGTTCCTATTCTAACCCATGATGAAATAGGGGAGCTCGCGTTGGCCTTTAACCGTATGGGAAGACAATTGAAATTCCATATTAATGCATTAAGACAAGAGAAAGAACAGCTCTCAAGTATTGTAAGCTCGATGGCAGATGGTGTCATCACTTTAAATCGAAATGGAGATATGATCGTAACCAATAGACCAGCCGAAAGATTTATTGAAAGCTTGTATTACGAGAATAACCGCGCAGTTAGTAGTGAAGATCGAAAGCTACCGGATGAGCTAAACCAAATTTTGTTGCAAGTTATTGAAGGAGAAACAGAGGTCCTTCATGAAATTAGTCTTCAGGGACGGAACTGGGTAATGTTAATGACGCCTTTATATGATCAAACATTTGTTAGAGGTGCTGTCGCGGTAATTCGGGATATGACTGAAGAGAGGCGACTGGATAAACTGCGTAAAGATTTTATTGCAAATGTATCGCATGAATTAAGAACCCCAATATCGATGCTCCAAGGTTATAGTGAAGCAATTGTCGATGATATAGCTGAAACGAAGGAACAAAAAAATGAGCTTGGCCAAATTATTCATGAGGAATCATTACGAATGGGGAGGCTGGTAAACGAATTGCTTGACCTTGCAAGGATGGAAGCAGGACACCAGCAGCTTCAAGTGGAAGAGATTGAGGTAGAGCCATACCTTAAACGGATAGTGAAGAAGTTTAGTGGATTGGCAACGGAAGGGAAAATACGTATTGAATTAAAACACAACATAGTAAAGCAAACCGCACGCTTTGATCCTGATCGAATGGAACAAGTATTGATCAATCTGATAGATAATGCAATTAGGCATACCTGTGAAGAGGGACATGTTACCGTATATGCCAGTAATGATAATAGTGAGCTTTCTATCGAGATTAAAGATAGTGGAAGTGGTATTCCCGAAGATGATCTACCATTTATCTTTGAAAGGTTTTATAAAGCAGATAAATCCAGAGCTCGTAATGACAAGAAGAAAGGTACTGGTTTAGGGCTTGCTATAGCGAAAAATATCATTGATTCTCACCATGGGATTATTACAGTTAAAAGCAAGATAAACGAAGGAACTTCATTTACCATCCGATTGCCACATAAACGGAGCAGCTAATCTAAATAGATATCAGATAAGAAGTGGAGGAGATAAGATGCATAAAATACTATGGAAAACAGGAGCTTTCTTACTTTTCTTTGTACTGCTTACAGGTTGTAGTTCAGGAACTAATCAAGAGACCGCACCAGAGTCAAACTCTGACCAAGCAGAGAGCAATCAGTCCTCTGAACAAAACGAAGACACGGTAAGAATTACATTAACGAAAGATCAGGGTGAGGAATATATCCATGAAAAGGAAATACCAGTGGAAGAAGGGGATCTTCTTTTAGATGTACTGGAGGAGAATTTCTATGTAGAAACGGATGATACTGGCAAATTTATAACGTCAATTGAACGCGTTTCTTCAGACGATGATGAAGAAAGAGCCTGGATCTATACCGTAAATGGTGAATCTCCTAATGTAGGTGCAGCCGAGTATGAATTACAAGCTGGTGATGAAGTCGTTTTTGATTTTCAAAAATGGAAATAAAGTAAGTGAACAGTTATAAGCTTACTTTATTGGCGTTGCTAGCTTCTTTGGCAGTATTAGGCAGGTATGTATTCGCATTCCTGCCTAATGTTCAACCTGTTACTGCACTTATCATTATATGTGGCATAATGCTCGGACCAGCTTCTGCGCTGATCCTAACAATGTTGGTGACCTTTCTTTCTAACATGCTTCTTGGGATGGGGATCTGGGCCATTTGGCAGTTGTTATCTTGGGGACTCATCGGCCTCGTTAGCGGGCTTTTTAGAAAGCAACTAAGAAAAGCACCACTTTTCATTATCGCCATTTACGCTGCATTCTGTGGATTTCTATATGGGTTCATTATTTCATTGACTAATTATCAAATTAGTGGACATTTTTGGCCATATTACATGGCAGGATTACCTTTTGACACACAGCATGCTATCGGAAATGCTTTGTTTATCATGTTGTTTTACCCAATCTTTTACTACCTATTTAAACAATACAAAAATAAACTTATCACTTAAAATGGTAAACTTTATTAATTGAATTTTAATCTACTATCGAAAATGGTCCCTATTAAAGCGGATCATTTTTTTATGTTTTAAGCTACCCCAATTAATTCAAATTCCAGATGGACTTGCTAAAATCCAGCATACTGACATATAGTGTACCTAGACTGTAACTTTTTAAAGAGACAAACGACTATCTATTAGAACGGGGGATCTTGCATGAAGGTCGTTTTTGATGAAATCTATGATCAATACCATCAAGATTTGTATCAATTTATATTTTATATGGTAAAAGATAAGCAGATAACAGAAGACTTAGTGCAGGAGGTCTACTTGAAGGTACTTAAATCTTCTGAACGGTTTAGGGGAGATAGCAGTATTAAGACATGGCTTTTTTCCATTGCAAGACATGTAAGTCTCGATCATTTTCGTAGGAAGAAACGTACCCGAGATCGAATTGCTGAGTATTTTGATTGGGGTGAGAAAAGCCATATTATAAAGGATGAGCGTCCACTCCCTGAAGAAATGGCAATTAAAAGTGAAGAAATTAAAAATTTATATACATACCTTGATTCTTGCACAGTTGATCAAAAAAGTGTTCTCATCCTTAGATATATCCAGTCATTTTCTATCCAGGAGACTGCAGCTATTTTAAATTTCACTGTTAGCAAGGTGAAAACAACTCAACACAGAGGGCTTAAGTTATTGAAAAAGCACATCATCGAAGAGCAGGAGAAAGGAGGGGGATCTAATGGATTCTAACCAGCAGAAGTATGACGAAATTACAGAACAGCTTTCCCAATTTCCAACATTTACAGATAGACGTGATAAAGAAACTATTAGACAACAGATCTTTGCGCAAATGAAGCAGGATGAACCTACAAAACAATATAAGCATAGAAAGAGATGGATACCTCTCGCCAGTACCCTGCTTGCGACAACCGTTTTAGTTTTTATTTCTTTCCTTTACTATTCGAATACCGATGTTCTAAAAGAGAACAGTACGCAACAGGATGCGATGGTTACAGAAGAAGAAACGTTAATAGAGAAAAGCGCAGACCAAGAAAATGGCGCCCAGTCTAATGGAAATTTGGAACCTTCTAATCAGATGGGAATGTTTGTGCAACAGACAAACGAGCAATCTATAGTCATCCATGGTGCAACAAGTGACCCCCAATTGCAGTTTGTCATCCCAGTTTCTTTTATTGCTCCAAATGACAAATCAAAAGAAATGTATTATAACCAGCTAGAGACCTATATACAGGAACATGTTCCGCTAAGGTCAAATTATTTATTCAAAGGGATATCGTTTAAATTAGATGAGGGAAATAAAAAAGTGATTTTAGAGCTCCCAAAAGACTTTAGTATTAGTGAAGGTTCTACTGTTCCCAATATGTTCGAAGACCAGTTACGTTCTATGTTCTCGCCATACGGTATTGAAAAAGCCGTTTTTAATAATAATGAGGGGATAGACTTCGGTCAATTTGGTACCATACATGAATTGGCTTTAAATAAAACAAAAACTGCCTATAAACTATATAGCGACGAACAAAATAATTTGCTTGTCGAGGTACCGCTCGATGAATATACAACAATAGAGGAAGCACTTGCAGAGATGCAAATTGGGGAGGAAGACTATAATGTTTTTCCGACTGTTCCAGGCGAAATGGAATTCTCAGTCGTCACACAAGGTGAGCAGCTCGATATATCCTTAGATAACGAGGTCACCATAGAGGATAGTCGTACTGGTACCATCATGGTAGAGGCAATCTTAATGACTGCAAAGAGCTTTGGATATAATTTTGTTAAGATAAATAATATCTCAGGTGACAGAGTAGGTTATTATGATGTATCAGAACCACTGCGAGTTCCCGATGCTGTGAACCCGATTATGCTTCATTAATGTTCCAGGAAAATATGAGCCGAGCGAATCTGATATTAACTATTCGCTCGGCTCAAAAAATGGTATGGTGGGTATGAGCTAACATTATGATAACCTCTTCTGATATGGAAATAAGATTATTTTGGTGTAAGAAAGTTTAATCCTCTTCATATTTTAAGGGGTCGCCGTTGAAAGGCTGTGAAGATACTTTTACTGAATCCGTTGGACAACCTTCAAATGCATCAAGCATGTCTTCTTCTAATTCAGAATTTACCTCGATCATTCCCTTGTTATCGTCCAGTCTTACATATGCAATTCCTTCGTCATCGTAATCATATATTTCTGGTGCAGCCGCACCGCACGCACCACAAGCAATACACGTTTCAATATCCACAATGGTATACTTTGGCACTACTCCACCCCCAAATTGCTCTTATACTCAATCATTAATCCATTATAAACGGATTCCTTCTAATTTCAATAACAACAGCTTATCTTTCTTTTCATGTTACCATTCTTTATAATAGAATTATATATTCTATACAGGTAGAAGAGAGGAGGAGAAATGATGCTGCTTAAAGGAATCGTGCTATTATGCTGTAAAACGTTATCTGTGGAAAGAACAGAATCAGCAACCTTCCACATCCTTACAGGAAAAAAGTCTGTGCAAACAGTACAAGATATTCATCTGTATCAGCTAACAAAATATTACGGTGTCCACAGAAAATTAGAACGAACTGTTTACGATCGAATACTTAAAGAATTACATGAGGAAGGGTTTATAATACGGGATCATACTTCACTTACGCTTGAATTAACCAACCAAGGGGAGGCATGGCTACAAGAAATTAAAGAGCAACTACCACTACATTATTTTAACGGCTTAAAGTTCAAAAGCAGTGCAGTGTTATTTCTTGAACGATTAATCCTGCTTGTCCAAACGTTTTCTAATGTAGGGATGAATCATTTCTCTTTTATCCCGGTACTTGACAATCCCTTGGTTGAAAACTGGGTGAAGGAACAGTATAGGTTAAATAAAGAACGAATTTCCATTTACCTGAACGACTTACATAGCGAACTTTTACCATTACTCCAGAGTATTAAAGGAAAGGAAGCCAGCATTTTTGTTGACAGGTTAAGTGGACACCAGTACTATGGCATGAGCTGGGAGCAATTAGCTAAAAATTATGATATGACTATAGAAGATGTACAGATACTCCTAACTGGTATTTCTCATAAAATGGTACACCAAATCTTAGAAAATAAAGCATCTTTCCCGTTGCTTTATCAGGTGATAGAAGAAGGAAACAATAAACGTCTTATGACAGAATCTGCTTATAAGACATACCAGTTACTTGAGAAAGACTACTCCATTGAAAATATTGCATTGGTACGCAATTTGCGTATTAATACAATTCAGGATCACCTTGTGGAGATTGCGCTTTATCAAATGGACTTTCCTATTGAGCGTTATGTTCCTTCCGATATTCAGAAGGACATTTTAGCAGCGATTGAAAAAGCATCTTCCAATAAATTAAAGGAAATTAAAGGACTAACAGAATTAGATACTACATATTTTCAAATACGGCTATTTATGGCAGGAATCGATTATGTAGAGCAAACGGGTGATATTAATGTCTACAATTAACTTAGAAAAGGAGCTTGATACGTATTTTGGCTATCAAGCTTTTCGTCCAGGTCAACGGGAAATTATTGAGGATGCCATGTCAGGAAACGATGTATTAGGAGTACTTCCAACCGGATCTGGTAAGTCTATCTGTTATCAATTGCCGGCAATGCTTTTGAAAGGTGTAACAATAGTTGTCTCACCGTTAATTTCCCTTATGATGGATCAAGTAAAACAATTAAAGGCGATAAATATAAAAGGTGTTGTTGCCATCAATAGTTTCATGGACACGAAGGAACGAAGGGAAATATGGAATAAATTACATCGGTATAAATTAATATATATATCTCCAGAATTGCTTCAGCGACCAGATGTTCAGCGAAAATTAAAGCTGGTAGGAGTAGATCTTTTCGTTGTCGACGAAGCCCATTGTATCTCGCAATGGGGGCATGAATTTAGACCGGACTATTTGAAACTAAAAAAAATCATTACATTCTTGGACAACCCAACTGTACTTGCATTAAGTGCTACTGCCACGACAAATGTCCAGCAGGATATTTTATCATATCTGAATAAACCGAATATGATAAAACATATCTATCCAATTGACAAACCGAATATTACGTTTAATGTTGAACACTTATATGGTGAAAAGGAAAAACAGGAGAAAATTGTTTCGTTGTTAAAAGCTTATTATGTTCCGACTATTATTTACTTTTCCAGCCGGTTAGAGGCAGAAAACATATCTGCCCTACTTAGCTTAAAAACAGAACGTCGCGTTGCATTTTATCATGGTGGAATGGAGTCACAAGACCGAATTATAATCCAACAACAATTTATGAACGGTCAGTTAGATGTCATTTGTTGCACGAGCGCCTTTGGAATGGGGATAAATAAAAAAGACGTTCGGTTGGTCATACATTACCATTTAACGCCACAGCTGGAAGCCTATATTCAGGAGGTTGGCAGAGCAGGACGTGATAATAAATCGAGTGTAGGACTATTATTATTTTCCGAAGGCGATATTTTTTTACCAAAGAATATAATAAAAGGTGAACTGCCAACCAAAAATGAAATAACTACCGTGTTTCGCCAATTAAAAGCGATGTATGATCAAGGTCAGACGCTTCCCACTACAGATCAAGAGAATTTAGCGGTGTTTCAAGTTTCTGAATCGAAGTGGCGTTTTTTACAGTACCAATTTGAAAAACATGATATCCTTAAAGAAACCAACGTTATAAAGTATGACCAACAATTATGGAAAGAAGCTTTTCTTGCTATTAGCAATAGGTGTGAGGAGCGATTAATTAAGAAGGACAAGCAACTACAGTCCGTCATTAAGTGGATTTATCATACGGGTTGTCTCCGGAAAAAGCTTTATCAAGATTTCCAGCCGTCGTATACGGAACCAGTTGATCAGTGTTGCAGTAATTGTGGTTTTTCTTGGAAAGATTGGCAACCTGAACAGCTAACACACCAACGAGAGAAGGCATACTCTTGGGAGGAAAAACTTAAAAAACTCCTTTTGGTGGATGTGCAATGAGTCAAAGAGAAAATATATTAGGAATGACTGATCGAGAACTAAGAAAGCAAGTTATATTATCACAAGGTCTTCTCCTTGCTGCTAGTATTATTTTTAGTTTGTTATTATTTGATTCAATAGAGGATTGGTTCCAATACTTTAACTGGAACCCAAAAGAGATTTTTAATTTTGGACTATTGCCTGGTATTATAATTGTCTTAATTGATGTTATTTTGATGCGCTTCTTACCGAAATCTACCTTCGATGACGGTGGGGTTAATGAAAAACTATTTACGGGGCAGCCAGTCTCATCTATTTTTTTTCTTTCCTTGCTTGTTGCATGGACTGAAGAAATGTTATTTAGAGGCGTCATTCAGACCTCATTTGGGTATGTTTTTGCAAGTGTTTTCTTTGCAATTGTCCATATACGTTATTTAAAAAAGCCTGTTCTCCTGGCTTCTGTTCTAATGATTAGTTTTTATATTGGTTATTTATTTGAACAAACCGGGAATTTGTTTGTAACTATTACGGCGCATTTTATTGTTGACTTTTTATTAGGGGTAACCATTCGCTATTATAAGGGAGGAATAATCGGTGAAGCATAATACAAAAGAAACAGAAGATCAGGCTGACGAGCTTCGAAGGATCTTTGTGGAACTAGAGAATTCTGTTGAACCAATGGCACCAAATGAAAGAGAAGAAACAGAAAGTCATCCCAAAGGTGATGAGATGGACTTACTTAACTTACCTCCCAGAAAAGAAGTACATGATCAGAACGCAAAGCGCCCTAAATTGAAAATGAGTATGTCTTTATTCAGGCTAACAATTGTTGTTATCTTTTTATTTTGTATCCTGGCAGGAGTGTATTTTATATGGCAGGATGAAATAATGTTATTTTTCACAAGCTAATAATAGGACAAGACGTTAAATTTGCAAGTTCTATAGGTAAACAAACCAAGGCAAAATAATGGTACAAATTTTTTAGAGCATTCTGTTGCTTCCCTACACTTCAAGAAGGTAGATGCCTATTTTTCTACGAGGAAAAGAATGCTAAACCCATCTACCGCTGATGGTTTAACACATTCCTTTGATATCTCAAATTGGAATACCTAGGCTAAAGCTTGAAAGTAGTGAAAAATGAGGCTGTCAAGTTCAACATACTAACAAAAAGCATATAGTATAGAGAAAGAGCTTTGTAAGGGAATAATAATTAGACCGCTTTAAACAGATGATTATTTGGAGGAGGATGCTGTATGCGCATAGAAAGAGTGTCTGATGACCAGTTCACTATTTTTTTAACTTTTGATGATTTGATTGAACGTGGGTTTACAAAAGAAAATCTGTGGCATGATGCTACAAGCGTCCAGAACCTGTTTAGTGATATGATGTACGAAGCGAGTTCCGAACTGGATTTTGAGTTGGAGGGTGAACTTCTTGTTCAAGTTCATCTGATGCAGGCACAAGGCATGCACGTTATCGTCACACAAAAATTTGAAAATATGGATTGGGATGAGGATTTTATTGAGATGAAAGTGACACTGGATGAAAGTAAAGAATTAATTTTTTCATTTTCAGACTTTGAAAACATCATTCAGGTTGCTTCTTATTTGAGCCAAATCGGCATAAATGGCGGCCAGGTTTACTTTATGCAAGGTACCTATTATATGCTTCTAAGTGATGATGATCTGGAAGATATGGATAAAGAAGACGTAATTGCCATCATGTCTGAGTATTCCAGTCCGAGCATTATTACTTCTTACCGCTTAATTGAATATGGGAAGCAAATTTATGTAGCAGATGCAGTAAAAAACATTATGAAAACCTTCCATATAGATTAAAAATGATAGAACATGACTGTTTAAAATGATACGATAGTATATGGTTTTGATAGAGAACTGAGATAAGGAGTGCACGGAATGAAAATTGCTGTACTATATGGAGGGACCTCAGGAGAACGAGAAGTTTCGCTCTCCTCAGGGAAAGGAATTATACAGGCACTAAAAAACAACGGGCATGAAGTTACAGGAATTGATTTTCACCCTGAAAGGCTTGAAGAAATCATTGAACTAAATGTAGATCTCGTATTTATCGGGCTTCACGGGAAATTTGGGGAAGATGGGCGTGTCCAAGGACTTCTGGAAATGCTAGGTTTGCCCTATGTAGGATCAGGAGTATTAGCATCTGCGCTTGCTATGGATAAAGCGAAGGCCAAGCAAATATTTGAATCGAACGATATCCCCGTAGCAAAAAGTAAGGTGTATACTATTACAGACAAGACAAATTTGCAGGATGTAGAAAAAGAAGTTAACCAAGTATTTAAGGTGCCGTTTGTTATTAAGCCAAATAGCGAAGGATCTACATTGGGTTTGACAATAGTAGAGAACCCAGAACAAATATTGGATGGTTTAAACAGTGCTGCGATGAGTGACGATATGATTTTGGTTGAAGATTTTATTCAAGGAAGAGAAATTACAGTAGCGGTTCTTGGAGAGAAAGCACTTCCAATTATTGAAATCATTCCAAAAAATGCTTATTACGATTATGAGTCTAAATATGCTGCTGGTGGTAGTGAACATATTGTTCCGGCGCAAATTGATTCCGAGACATCCAAGACTATCCAAGATCTGGCTGTTAAAGCTCACAGCGTACTTGGCTGTAAAACCTATTCTCGAGTAGATTTTATATTGACAGAGGAAAATAAGCCTGTAATTCTAGAAGTAAACACGCTTCCGGGTATGACACCAACTAGTCTATTTCCGGACGCTGCCAAGGTGATTGGGCTTGATTATGACTCTATGATTGAAACTTTTGTTAAACGAACAGTAGGCAATGAAAACTAGAAAAAGTGTCTTTCAATATTAGTATATTTCTCTTATTCTTTATTGCATATTTGATATGAACGTGTATACTAATTTCTGAGAACAGCTATTATAAACTATTTACAGATATTATAGGAGGTAAATTCATGGTAGCCGATAACGCAGCAGATTCTACCAGAGAAAGTAATGAAAAACCGGATGTATTAAGTTCCACACAAACTGTTGTAAAAACTGCATTGGAGAAGTTGGGTTACCCTGATGAAGTATTCGAACTACTAAAAGAACCGATTCGTATGATGACGGTTCGTATTCCTGTTCGAATGGATGATGGATCAATCAAAATTTTCACAGGTTACCGGGCTCAACATAATGATGCAGTTGGCCCTACAAAAGGCGGGGTAAGATTCCACCCAGATGTCACTGAAACAGAAGTGAAAGCTCTTTCCATTTGGATGAGTTTGAAGGCGGGCATTGTAGACCTTCCTTATGGCGGTGGTAAAGGTGGTATTGTCTGTGATCCTCGAGAAATGTCCTTTAGAGAGTTAGAGGGAATTAGTAGGGGCTATGTACGTGCTATCAGCCAAATTGTAGGACCAACTAAAGATATTCCTGCTCCAGACGTTTTTACAAATTCTCAAATTATGGCATGGATGATGGATGAATATAGTCGTATAGATGAATTCAATAGTCCTGGTTTCATTACTGGTAAACCTATCGTTCTTGGTGGGTCGCATGGAAGAGAATCTGCTACAGCCAAAGGGGTTACAATTTGTATTAATGAAGCTGCTAAAAAGAAGGGACTTAAAGTAGAAGGGGCTCGCGTTGTTGTCCAGGGATTTGGTAACGCGGGGAGCTTCCTGGCGAAATTCCTTAATGATGCAGGGGCAAAAGTTGTCGGAATCTCTGATGCACACGGTGCGTTGCATGACCCTGATGGATTAGACATTGATTATCTGCTCGATAGAAGAGACAGCTTCGGTTCCGTAACGAAACTCTTCAATAATACAATTTCCAATCAGGATTTATTAGAATTGGATTGTGATATTCTTGTACCAGCTGCAGTCGAAAATCAGATTACAGAGCACAATGCACATAAAATCAAAGCTAGTATTGTCGTCGAGGCAGCAAATGGTCCAACGACAATGGAAGCAACGAAGATATTAAGTGAACGAGGTATTTTACTAGTTCCCGATGTGCTTGCTTCTGCTGGTGGTGTTACTGTTTCCTATTTTGAATGGGTACAAAATAATCAAGGATACTATTGGACCGAAGAAGAAATTGATAAAAAGCTGCATGAAATTATGATTAAAGGTTTTAATTCCATATATAACACAGCAGAGACTAGAAGAATTGACATGCGTCTTGCTGCTTATATGGTCGGTGTAAGGAAAATGGCGGAAGCATCACGATTCCGCGGTTGGGTCTAACGGCCTGTTGAGAAATCAATTGTATGACAAAAAAACTCTTATCCTGTATTATTAGATAGGAGTTTTTTTTACGTTTTTTATTGTTTGAAGAGGACCTTAGATATTAAGATTAACGAAATAAATCTTTGGTATACAGCCTGCGAGATAGAATTTTTTAAAGGAAGTGCATATTGTGCAACACGAAAAAGTAATTATTGTAGGGGGAGGGCCGTGTGGCTTATCCTGTGCCTTGGAATTAAAAAAAGAGGGTTTTACCCCATTAATCATTGAAAAAGAAAATATTGTAAACACGATTCATCAGTTTCCTACACACCAAACATTTTTTAGTTCCAGTGAGAAACTAGAAATAGGAAACATCCCATTTATTACGGAAAAACAAAAGCCTGTTAGAAATGAGGCACTTGCATATTACAGATCCGTGGCTATGCGTGAAGAAGTACGAATTAATGCCTTTGAAAAAGTTACCGAAATCACAAAAAAGGAAGGCTTATTTCAGCTGTCCACCATTACAGGCAGTGACCAGGTAAATACTTATTCGGCTGATTATGTCATTATAGCAACTGGCTATTATGATCAACCTAACTATATGAATATTCCAGGTGAAAAGCTGAAGAAAGTTACACATTATTTTAAAGAAGGGCATCCTTATTTCAACAAGGATGTTGTCGTAATTGGTGGCAAAAACTCTGCAGTAGATGCCACGCTTGAGCTTCATAAAGCAGGAGCTAATGTGACAGTATTATACAGAGGTGCAGAGTATTCGAAGAGCATCAAACCATGGATTTTGCCAGAGTTTGATTCCCTGGTAAGAAAAGAAATTGTCAAGATGGAATTTAACGCAAATATAGTAGAGATAAAGGAAAATAGTCTTCGTTATCGTGTTGGCGAAAAAGAAAAAACAATTAAAAACGATTTTGTGTTTGCTATGACTGGGTATAAGCCAGATCTAGAGTTTCTAAATAGCGCTGGAATACATGTTGATGCCGCGACAGGATCACCTTCTTATAAAGAAGACAGTTATGAAACCAATATAGACAATTTGTTTATAGCTGGCGTTGTGGCTGCCGGATATAATAATAATAAATTATTTATTGAAAATGGACGCTTTCATGGAGAGGACATTGCCAGAATAATTACAGGTAGAGAAGAGTAGCTATACAGCTGCTCTTCTTTCCTTTAGCCAATTGGTTTCTTAGTTTTCCTTTTCAAAAATATCTTTTAGTTTTGGAAAGTCCATCTTCTGTTCCAATGCGATCTGCAACTTAATTCGCGCTTTAGGACCTGTCAGTCCGTTAGAAAAGATAACCCCCATTTCTTTTAACTTGCGTCCACCACCCTCATATCCATAAGTCGGCTGAACAATTCCCTGAAAACAGCGTGAAACAAGTACAATAGGGATCTGTGCTTCCATAATTTTTGCTAAATAAGGAACTGATTCTTTAGGTAGATTACCTTGGCCTAATGCCTCAATAACTAATCCATCTGGTCTTGCCGCTAAGACAGCCTCTAACAGACCATTATCCATCCCTGCATATGCTTTTAGCAAATAAACGCGTTGATTAATTGCATCTACATTATAGCAATATCGCGAAGTAATCGTGTGATGAAAAATGATCGAATCCTTTGTTATGATTCCAAGAGGACCATATTGGGGACTTTGGAAGGTAGCAATATTACTTGTAGAAGTCTTTGTTACATTTCTAGCAGTATGTACCTCATCATTCATCACTACTAGGACTCCCTTTTTACTTGCATTGCCATCACTAGCTACGCGGATCGAACTTATTAAGTTATATAGTGCGTCTGACCCGATTTCATTACTTGAACGCATGGCACCTGTTATAATGATCGGTTTATCAGTATGAACGATAAGATCAAGGAAAAAAGCGGTTTCTTCTAATGTATCTGTCCCATGTGTCACGACGATCCCCTCATAGGAAGGGAGCTCTTCCTTTATTCGATTGGCAAGTTGCAACATGTGTCTCGGTTCAATATGGGGGGATGGGAGAGAAAACGCCGTCATTTCCTCTACATCTGCATATTGATTAAAATAGTAGGTTAGCTCTGATAAAGGATGTTTCGTTGCAGTTGTAACTTCCCCAGTGGTTTTATTCTCCACCATAGAAATGGTTCCGCCTGTATGAATAATTAATATTTTCTTTTTCATTTTATTCTCCCTCACAAATGTTGTTTTCTTTATTCTTCTTTAGTGATAACATAATGATAGTAAATTAGGAAAGGGGCCGTTTGATGTTTGCTATATTTTCAGCTGGAATTGCACCGGCCATCGCACTCATGTCTTTCTTCTATTTGAAAGACCGTTATTCAGAACCCCTTCCATTACTTATACGTACATTTATTATCGGATGTTTACTTGTGTTCCCAATTATGTTCATTCAATATGTTCTTACCACAGAAGGCATGACAGATAATTATTTAGTTGAATCTTTTCTATATACCTCCTTAACTGAAGAGTTTTTTAAGTGGTTTTTATTTATTTATACCATCTATCATCATTCTGAATTCGATGCACATTATGATGGTATTGTTTACGCCGTGGCAATTAGCCTAGGATTTGCCACAGTAGAAAACGTATTGTACTTGTTTACAAATGGAATAGGATATGCCTTGAGCAGAGCTCTTTTCCCTGTCTCATCCCATGCCCTTATAGGGGTTATCATGGGCTATTATTTCGGTAAGGCGAAAACAAACAAACAACATAAGAAACGTAACATTGCAATGGCTTTTATTATACCGTTTCTACTCCATGGAACCTATAATTATATCTTGAATATCGTTCCTGGTAATTGGCTCCTCTTCTTAGTCCCTTTTATGATCTTATTATGGATTCTTGGACTACGCCGTGTGAAAATAGCCAGTGAAGCTGCGCCATTAACGATGTTTCAGAAAAAAAAGCAAGGAGCCTAATATCCTCTGTCAGTGAATTGACAGGGGGTATTTTTTTATATCATCCTATGATATTTCCTCCTATAAAAAGATATTGGTATAAACAGGGTGAATAAAAAGTAGGTTTCTTCAAAAAATAGGTTTACAACATAATGAAATAACCAGGAGGATACCATATGAAGTATAAAAAGTTCCTATTCTTTATTATGATACCTATTTTATGTGTAACGCTTCAAGCAACTCATCCGGAAAGTCCGGTACACGCTTTTAGCTCTCAAGTCATACAACAAGGTGCAGTGGGAGATGATGTAATTGAATTGCAGGCTAGATTACAATATTTAGGGTTTTATAATGGCAAGATTGACGGTGTCTTTGGCTGGGGAACATATTGGGCATTAAGAAATTTCCAATATGAGTTCGGCATGGAGATTGATGGGCTGGCCGGCCAGTCCACCAAGGATAAGTTAGCACAAGCAAGTAATTATGATGAACAATATGTCAAAGAACAGTTAAACCAGGGTAATAAATTTACACATTATGGCGGTACGGATAACAAGAACCAAACAAATCAAGGTGGAGGCGAAGGGGACCAAAGTGAAGATGCCCCTGCTACAGGAAATACATCAGTAAATGTCCCACAGGGTTATTCTCAGAACGACATCCAATTATTGGCCAATGCTGTATATGGGGAAGCTAGAGGGGAACCCTATGTCGGACAAGTAGCGGTTGCAGCAGTAATATTAAACAGAGTAGAGAGCCCTACATTCCCAAATAACGCATCGGGTGTAATTTTTGAGCCTAGAGCATTTACCGCTGTAGCCGATGGACAAATTTGGTTAACCCCGAATGAAACGGCAAAAGAGGCAGTGCTTGATGCTATAAATGGGTGGGACCCTACTGGTAATGCACTTTATTACTTTAATCCTGACACAGCTACATCAAGCTGGATATGGACAAGACCACAGATTAAGCAAATAGGAAAACATATATTCTGTAAATAGAAAGGTGTGATGACATTGATTAGGTGGATCATAATCGCTGTTTTGGCAATTGGAGTTACTGGAACTGCTTTTTGGGGTTACCAAGAACATCAAGAAAAAAATGCTGTTTTAATTCAAGCTGAAAACACATACCAAAGATCTTTCCATGAGCTTTCCTATCACGTTGATTTACTGCACGATAAAATAGGTTCTGCGTTAGCAATGAATTCAGGTCAAAGTCTTTCCCCGCAAATGGTAGATATCTGGAGATTAACTTCAGAAGCCCTCTCAAATGTTGGACAGTTGCCATTAGGACTTTTGCCATTTAATAAAACCGAAGAATTTTTATCAAATATAGGTGATTTCACCTACAAGACTGCCGTTCGGAATTTAGATGATGAACCACTTTCTGAGGAAGAGACCAATTCTTTTGAAGAGCTATACCAGCAGTCAGGAGATATTAAAGATGAATTGCGTCAAGTCCAGCATGTGGTACTTGATAATAACTTACGGTGGATGGATGTACAGCTAGCATTGGCAAATGGAGAGGAGCAAGTAGATAACACAATCGTTGATGGTTTTCAAACAGTGGAAAAGACAGTCGAGGGTTACTCTGAAAGTAATGTAGACTCTCCGATAGTTGGCACTTCCTCTCAAGATCATGCTTATAAAGGGATAAACGGAGAAAAAATTTCGGAAGAACAGGCACGTGAGAAGGGGAAAGAAATACTTGAGGTGAAAGATGCCGAAAAGCTACATGTTACCAAAAGTGGAGATGGTGCGGACATTCCAACATATAGTATCTCTTACAAAGATAATAAAAAAAGCGCATATATGGATCTAACAGAACAAGGTGGACACCCCATTACAGTTTTAGTAAAAAGGCAAATTAAGGATAAACAGATTAGCCTAAATGAAGGTATGGAAAAGGCAAAGGATTACTTGGCGAAATACCAATTTAAAGACATGGAGTTGTTCTTGAGTAGCCAATATGACAATATAGGTGTCTATTCATTTCTTTATAACCAGGGCGGAGTGAGGGTTTATTCTGACGCGTTAGAAATAAAAGTTGCATTAGATACCGGTGATATTCTTGGTCTTACAGCGAGAGATTATCTGATGAACCATACTGAAAGAGAGATACCAGAACCAACGATATCAGAGGATGAGGCAAAGGAAGCAGTTAATCAAAAAGTTGAAATTCAAGAATCATTTCTAGCTGTTATAGACAATGACCTCGGTGAAGAAGTCCTGACATATGAGTTCTTAGGTATCATGGGGAATGAGACATATCGAATATTTATTAACGCAATGGATGGAAGAGAAGAAAAGGTAGAAAAGCTAGATGGTGCAGAAGCTAATTATGCAGCAAATAGCTAAAGAGAGAGACATTAGTCTTTCTCTTTTTTCCTTTTTCTGTGATAATAGGTATATCGAATTAGTGTAGTGATTTTTTACCAGTACGGGGGGATTTCAAGTGAAAATTGGTAGCGTACTTACTCTTGAGTTGAAAAAAGCAGGAAAAAAGATGGAGACATATCGATGCAAAATTATCGAAAAAAGTGAACATTATCTATTTATCGATTATCCAATACATGAAAAAACTAAAAAAACTTCCTATATACCAAAGGGCACCGTGTTAAGAGCAATGTTTATGGATGAAAAGCAGAACTTATATGCTTTTAAGACAGAAATTGTTGCTAAAGTAAAGTTAACCGTTCCAGGAATAGCCATTAAATTACCTGGTGATGATCTAAAACGAATACAAAGAAGGGAATTTGTAAGAGTAGAGGCAGCGATTGATGTTGCTATCCATTCTAAGAATAATTCTTTTTCACCAATTGTCACGGTGAGCACGGATATTAGTGGGGGTGGCCTCTCTGTCATCCTACCACATGGCAAAACAATGGAAGGTGATGGACCACTAGATTTATGGCTCACTTTAGATATGCAATCAGGAGAATATTTCTATATTAATGCTGAAGCGGAGTTGGTTTTCATTAAAGAGCAAGAAACACTTGTACATACAGCATCATTGAAATTCATTAACCTCACAAAAGAAGACCAACATAAAATAGTTCGTTTTTCTTTTGAAAAACAGCGAGAGGCAAGAAAAAAGGAACTATCCGTTTAAGTTGCATTTTTTGTATCCGAATAGACCATTATTTTATTGGTATGTTATGATTTATATAGAATAGTTAAGATTTCGGCTATTGCCAGATCTTTATCTCTAGCTGGCATTTAATGTTGGTTATGAGGCTGGATGATAGTTGAATGATAGTTGAGAGGAATGAGCTTTATAAATGGAAAATGAAATGATAGCCATCGCTATTGATGGCCCAGCAGCTGCAGGTAAAAGTACTGTAGCAAAGATAGTTGCAGAAAAACTTTCGTGTGTCTATATTGACACCGGAGCAATGTACAGGGCATTAACGCTAAAAGCAATAAATAATCAAGTCGACTTACAAAATGAAGAACCATTAGTAGGATTACTAGCAAACACTACAATTAAATTAAAACAAAGTGCGACTGGTCAATTGGTCATCCTGGATACGGAGGATGTAACTGAGGCAATACGATCACAAGATGTTACTAACAATGTTTCCTATGTGGCGATGCACCCAGAGATCAGGAGAGAAATGGTAGCCCGTCAGCAAGCATTGGCAGCCCATACGAGTGTGGTAATGGACGGACGAGATATAGGAACTCATGTTCTCCCTAATGCAGAGGTGAAGATATTTCTTATAGCAACTGTCGAAGAAAGGGCTAAACGGCGGTTTGAAGAAAATACTAAAAAAGGGTACAACGTTGACCTAGAGGAATTAAAAAAGGAAATTGAGCAAAGGGATTTAATTGATTCTCAAAGAGAAGCTGCACCGCTTATTAAGGCAGAGAATGCTGTGGAAATAGATACTACTTCTCTAACTATTGAACAAGTAGCTGACAATATCTTAAGTGAAGCGTATAAGGTTCTCCAACGTTCCTAGGTGTTATATTGTTTATGTAAGATTAACTTCCAAGGTAACTTCTTCTGCTTTATCTTCCCATTCATTCGATAGGGATAGATAGTAGGGAAGTTGCTTTTTCTTACATACAAGACACCAATAAGGTGACAGTTTTAAAAATCATTATTTGGGGAAATTTAATTATAGCACAAGTTTTTCTATTTTAAGACGCGAAGCATTTGTGTGAAATGGCCGTTTAGCGGAGTTTTAAAGATAATTAAGCCTACATTAGATCGTATAATCGAAAAAAGAAAATTATCAGAATCAAACAACATTACTTGACAAATAATTATAATTATTAGAAGTTATAGAAAAGGAACTTTCTATTTAATTCTAAATTCAAAAAGATAGAGTTAAATGATGTTACGTTAATGCGTTTTTTGATATGTACTTAGGAGGGCTAGGATATGACAGAACAAAACAATGAATTACCAGAATTACAAGTAGGTACTACTATTGCTGGCAAGGTAATCAAGGTTGAAGAAAAACAGGTACTTGTAGACATTGGTTACAAAACAGAGGGTATAGTACCAATTGGTGAGCTATCCAGTTTGCATGTGGAACAAGCTGGCGACGTTGTGAAAGAAGGAGACGAACTAACACTTAAAGTTAAAAAAATAGATGATGATGAAGTTGTCCTTTCTAAGAAAGCAATAGATGCTGATCAAGCATGGGGAGAGCTTGAAGAAAAATACAAAAGCGGTGAAATCTTTGAAACAGAAGTGAAAGAGGTAGTTAAAGGCGGTCTTGTAGTCGATGTAGGAGTTAGAGGATTTATTCCTGCCTCATTAGTCGAAACGTATTTTGTGGAAGATTTCTCAGATTATAAAAATAAAATGCTTGCCGTTAAAATTGCTGAACTGGACAAAGATCAGAATCGAATTATCCTATCACACCGTGCTGTAGCTGAAGATGAAGCGCAGGCAAAAAAAGGTGAATTGCTACAGTCTTTAGAAGCAGGTCAAGTGCTTGAAGGCACAGTGCAACGTATTACAAACTTTGGTGTTTTTGTGGATCTTGGAGGAGTAGATGGACTTGTTCATATCTCCCAATTAGCTCATAAACACGTTGAAAAAGCTTCAGATGTAGTATCTGAAGGAGAAAAACTAAAGGTTGAAGTCCTTTCAGTAGATATGGATAACGAGCGAATTTCTTTATCGCATAAAAATACAATCCCAGGACCATGGTCAGATATTGAAAGTAGATTCTCTGCTGGTGATACAGTTGAAGGGACGGTCAGACGACTAGTTAACTTTGGTGCATTTGTTGAAATAGAAGCTGGTGTAGAAGGCCTTGTGCATATTTCGCAAATTGCCAACCGACATATCGGTACACCTCAAGAAGTATTAGAAGTTGGGCAAAAAGTTAACGTCAAAATACTTGATGTAAATGAAAGCGAAGAGCGTATTTCATTAAGTATTAAGGAGTTAGAACAAGAACAAGCTGAAAAGGAATATAAGCAATACGCAAAAGATGAGGACCAGTCTGGGTTCCAGCTAGGTGATTTCATCGGAGATAAATTAAATAAGTATAAATAATAATTATAGAAAAAAGCGTCTCCCAGTTTGGGAGGCGCTTTTTTGTTGTCTATGAAAGTATTATCACCGGTTATTTGTTACATATGTTCTGAAATCAACAAGTTTGTTTAACTTAACGTAACTGAGCCCCTTTCTAGCATACACAGCTGCAGTTTTCAATATGGGGCATTGTATACATAGCAGCTAAAACACCCATAATGAAGAGGGGCAGGTGAGATTATTAATGACAAACGAAGCATATTTTTATTGGGTTGGATGGATGCTTTGGATCACGACAACGTTTTTTATGAAGAGAGGAAAGAAAAGAGACTTATATACAGTATGGCTCCTTAGCATTTTAATTTTATCTAATACCAATGTAATGATAGGAGAGATAGAATATAATACCTCCTTATTTCTTTTAATAATAGGTTCCTTTATTCTCCTCCTTCACCTTAAGCGGCAGATTTACCTAACCATATGTACCTTTACCATAATGCTCGGCTATGCTTCCCTCCTTTTTTGGGAAAAAGCTGCTCCAATATGGCTTTTTTGGCCTAGAGAAGTGTTAGTTCCTCTTCTCCTTGGTCTGACAGCCCTGCTGCTTGTGAGGGGACTTGAGAGCCGGTTATGTGTAGTACTGCTTGGAACTAGCTTTGGCGAATGTGTCTTTAGTTTTACTCTATCTTCATACGGACTTTCAAGAGGCACTGGTGAACTTCCTTTTTTAGGCAATATTATGATTGCGATAGTATTTATTGCATTTTTAGACATAATACAAAAAAGTAGAACAAAAAAAGCCAAGCATCATAATATACCTATAGACTTGGAGGTAGCAAAATGAATGAATATACATACCCCATAATCTTTGGGGTGTTATTAGGGACATTCGCGAGAATTTTAATGCTTAGGACCGATTATCGACAGTACCCTACATACTTACATGGGAAAGTTATTCATTTATCACTTGGATTTATTGCTGCCGCACTTGGAGCAGTGGCCGTTCCCGCCATAATGGAAATGGAATTCACAGCTGTTACCTTTCTTACAGTAGCTGCCACTCAATTTAGAGAAGTTAGAAATATGGAGCGTAACACACTAACCGAAGTTGATGAGTTTGAACTGGTACCCCGTGGGAATACGTATATTGAGGGTATTGCCATTTCATTTGAAAGTAGAAACTATCTTGTTATCATGACTGCATTTATTACCACTCTCTTGTATATTGTATTTAACGTTTACATCGCGCTTGCTGGAGCGATTGTGAGCTTAATTGTGAATAGAGCACTTATGAGTGGTTCTACTATCAAAGATATTGTCAACATAGACTACCGTGAGCTTCGATTTGAAGGGGCTGGTCTCTACGTGGACAATATTTATATTATGAATATAGGGCTACCTGAAAGGCAAAAGGAAATTCTTAAATATGGAATGGGTTTTATTTTGACACCGAAAAATATGAATGTCATAACTACGATTGGAAATCTTGGACAACGTCAGGCGATCCTTCATGATGTTTCTGTTTCACTAGGTGTTGTAAGGGATTCGGGGACACCAGCTCTAACGCCTCTAATTAAGAGAGATTTAGACGATGGGCGAATTGGTATATTTATTCTTCCACAGCTAAGGGAAAAGCAAAAAGCGATTGAAGTAATAGGTGCCGTACCAGTTTTGGAAAATGCAATCCGAATGCCATCAGAGTCAAAATCTCATAGTAAGGAGAAACAATAAAATATGAAGATTGAAAAAGCAATTTTAGCAGTAATAACAACAAACCAATCAAAAGTCAGTGGTGGCGCACCTATTTTTTATTGTAATGATGCAAAAGAGTCAGCAAAGGTAGCTGCAAACCTTGAAGCGATAACGGATGGGATTGCGCATTCCCTCTCGGATGAGATGTACATCATTGTAAAACATTAAAAATAAATTGTTAATATGTGTTACTTTTGCTAGAATGAATAAATGTTAGGAAAATAAGAACGTATAGAGAGAGGATGCTCCTTTCATGAGAAAATCTGTTGTAGCAATCGTAGGAAGACCTAATGTCGGAAAGTCGACAATATTTAATAGACTAGTCGGAGAAAGAATTTCAATCGTTGAAGATATACCCGGTGTGACACGTGACCGAATATATGCAGAAGCTGAATGGCTAACTTCCAAATTCAATCTTATTGATACTGGTGGAATAGAGATTGGGGACGAACCACTCCTAGTCCAAATGAGACAACAAGCTGAGATAGCAATTGATGAAGCTGATGTTATTATCTTTCTGTTAAATGGTCGGGAAGGCATAACTGGTGCTGATGAAGAAGTAGCCAAGCTGCTATTTAAATCTAATAAGCCAGTAGTACTTGGGATAAACAAAATTGATAACCCAGAAATGCGTGAAACTATTTATGAATATTATTCATTAGGTTTTGGGGAACCATTCCCTATATCTGGATCGCATGGGTTAGGGTTAGGAGACTTATTAGACGCAGTTGTAGGCCATTTCCCACAACGATCTGAAGAAGTCTATGATGAAGAGACCATTTACTTTAGTTTAATTGGTCGTCCGAATGTCGGAAAATCTTCCCTTGTTAATGCCATGCTTAACGAAGAACGGGTTATTGTAAGTGAAATAGAAGGCACCACAAGAGATGCAATCGATACCACTTTAACTCGAGACGAACAAGATTACGTCATTATTGATACGGCAGGTATGCGTAAGAGAGGGAAAGTGTACGAAACAACTGAAAAATACAGTGTTTTACGGGCGTTAAAAGCCATTGAACGATCTGATGTTGTGCTCGTTTTAATTGATGCAGAAACCGGTATTAGAGAGCAAGACAAGAAAATTGCTGGTTACGCTCATGAAGCGGGAAGAGCTATTGTCATTGTAGTAAATAAATGGGATACCGTAGAATCAAACGAGAAAGCGATGAAGGAATTTGAGACAAAAGTTCGTGCACATTTTCAGTATTTAGATTACGCACCAGTGGTCTTCCTATCTGCAAAGACCAAAAAGCGATTACACACCCTTTTACCTGCTGTCAAATTAGCAAGTGAAAATCATGCAAAACGTGTACCTACCAACGTGCTAAATGATGTCATAATGGATGCAATTGCAATGAACCCTACCCCTACCTTAAAAGGGAAAAGGCTTAAAGTACTTTATGCAACACAAGTTGCTGTCAAACCACCAAGTTTCGTGGTATTTGTAAACGATCCCGAATTAATGCATTTTTCCTACGAACGTTTTCTAGAAAACAAAATCAGGGATGCCTTTGGTTTTGTTGGAACACCTATAAAACTGTTTGCAAGAAGAAGACAATAAGGAGGAAGGGCATATGGAGAAAGTAGCAGTTATTGGAGCAGGGAGCTGGGGAACAGCCTTAAGTATTGTCCTTGCTGATAATGATCATGAAGTACGATTATGGACACACCGTATTGAGCAAGCTGAAGCAATAAATAACCTGCATCGTAATGAAAAGTATCTCAAGAATGTAGAGATACCTAAACAAATTAGAGCATATCACGATCTAAGCGAAGCAGTGGATGGAGTATCGGCAGTAATTGTAGTGGTTCCTACCAAAGCAATTCGCGATGTTTGTAAGCAGCTGCAAGCTGTCTTAAAACAAAAAGTTACCATCATCCATGCAACTAAAGGGATAGAACCTGTAACACTTAAACGCGTTTCACAGCTAATAGCTGAAGAAATGGAACAATACACGGAAGAAGAAATTGTTGTACTATCTGGACCTAGTCATGCTGAAGAAGTAGCATTAAGGCAACCAACTACGGTAACAGTGTCTTCAAAGGATGCCAAAAATGCCTCATACGCGCAAGATTTATTTATCAATGATGCGTTTCGTGTATATACGAGCCCAGATATACTTGGAATTGAACTAGGTGGCGCTTTAAAAAATATTATCGCGCTTGGAGCAGGGATTTCAGATGGCCTTGGTTATGGAGATAATGCTAAAGCTGCTCTCATAACGAGAGGATTAGCTGAAATTGCCAGACTAGGAACTTCCCTTGGTGCAAATCCATTAAGTTTCTTAGGTTTACCTGGAGTCGGCGACTTAATTGTGACTTGCACGAGTGTCCATAGTAGAAACTGGCGTGCCGGGAACCTATTGGGCAAAGGTTATAAGCTTGATGATGTTTTAGAACAAATGGGGATGGCCGTCGAAGGAGTTAGGACGGTTAAGGCTGCCTATCAATTTGCTGAAGAACAAGATGTGGAAATGCCAATTACAAAAGGCATATACCAAATTCTTTTTGAAGAAGAGAACCCTAAAAAGGTTGTCGAGCAACTGATGAGTAGAACGAAGCGAGAAGAAATGGACGACCTAGCTGCGCTCTTAAATGAGCGATATACCCAATAACACGGATTATACCTCCTTGCATATACTATGTTGAATAACACATGCAAGGAGGAGAATAGGTGAATAACTTTCAAAAAGGTCTGTTTGATAAGATACAGAAGAATGCAAATGTGAAGCCAGAGGATGTATATAAAGTTGCTGATTCTGTGAAGAATGCTGATTTTTCCAATGAGCAAACGGTGAGACAACTGGTTCGTCATTTGGCCAAGTTAGCTAATAAATCTATACCAAAAGAAAAAGAAGACAAAATAGTTGAGTCTATTACAAAGAACAATGTTCCAATGGATATGCAATCATTAAACAAACTTTTTAAAAAGTAGTAGGAGTATAGGCAATTGAGGATACCGTAATGCTTCCAGCTGCATACACTAAATCGCACAAGCATTCACAATAGAGCTGTAGCGGACATTATTTAGTCATTCCGGGATAAGGCTAGCCCTCTTAATCCCGGTTTTTTCATTTTAAATTTTGTTCCTAAGTGTGCCCATAGACGAGTCATATCACCTTGGCTCACAATGGCGACACTTTACGCTTTTCTTTATAAAAAACACAATTTTATGTTTGGTTTGATTACTCTATGGTATAATACTCCATGCATGAAATTGTTAAGAGAACGCATACAGGAGTGAAGAAAATTGTCTTTATCAATGCTTAAGATGTATATATCATTCGCTGGCATGATATTTTTATTTCTTGCTATAGGGCTCATTCTGCTAAGTCGCTATAAGCTTAAAGGAGTATTAGCCGTGATTGTGTCAATTCTTGCATACATATTTTTAATTTCAGGTGGACTTATTATCTTTTATATTGTATTCAGTGGACCAACAGGATAGTACATAGGGAGGATTAATATGAAACACAACTACATACTTGTTTTCACTATGGTTTGTATACTTGCCGTATTAAGCGGTTGCTTATATCCCCAAGGAGAACTTGCAAAGAACCAGCCCCCTAATGAAGCACAACTAGAGATGGTTCAGAGCGCGGTGGAGCAGTATAGAGAAACGAAGCAGGGTTTGGTTCCAATTAAAACAAAGGACAATGATACTCCTTTATTTCAAAAATACTTGGTTGATTTTTCCTTATTAAAGGAAAATAACATTCTACAAGAAATACCAGGTACTGCTTATGAAAATGGGGGACTTTACCAATATACATTGATTACTCCCGAGGAAGATCCTCGGGTAAAATTAATTGATTTACGCATTACAGAGCAAATTAGAAGTGTGAATGTCAAATTAGATATATATCGGAACGAACATATATATCCACCTTTTAAAAAGGAAATAGAAGAAGGTATATTTACAATTGATTATGAGAAATTAGGGTTTGAAAACCCACCACATGTTGTTAGTCCATACTCCCAAGAAAATCTTCCTATAATTATGGATGTAGATGGAAATCTTTATGTAGATTATCGTATTGATCTTCTTAATGCATTAGAGGACTATGAGCACACATACCAGGACGGGGATGACATACGCTTTCTGCTTGCAGAGAACACACCATTCGTCCCTGCGTACTCGTTACCCTATACTGTCCGTCAAGGAGAACCAGTATTTATGAATGACAAATAAATATCATAAACATGCCCTTGTAACATATATTGTTGCAAGGGTTTATTTGTATACCGCCATACATTTGGATGCGAAGGGAATGAGTAATAATACTTTTACACATATTTAAGTCATATTTTGATAGGACAACATCATAGACTTGTAATGTCAATTAATCGCAGTCTGTACGTAAACAAATGCAAGGAGATCGGGAGGGGATCTTTTGGAAAGAGTTGATATTTTTAAAGATATTTCAAAACGGACAAATGGAGATATTTACCTTGGTATAGTAGGTGCAGTCCGGACGGGAAAATCGACGTTTATTAAGAAATTCATGGAGCTGGTTGTACTTCCTAGCATTGAGGATGACACAGACCGTGCCCGTGCGCTTGACGAACTGCCACAAAGTGCTGCTGGAAAAACAATTATGACAACAGAGCCTAAATTTATTCCAAATCAAGCAGTATCCATTAATGTGGAAGAAGGATTAGATGTAAATGTAAGACTAGTTGATTGTGTAGGTTATGCTGTACAGGGCGCCAAAGGATATGAAGATGAGAATGGTCCAAGAATGATCAATACTCCGTGGTATGAAGAACCTATTCCATTTCATGATGCTGCAGAAATTGGAACAAGAAAAGTAATTCAGGAGCATTCGACTATAGGTGTTGTTGTTACAACAGATGGTTCAATTGGCGAAATACCAAGAAGTGATTATATCGATGCTGAAGCAAAAGTAGTGGATGAATTAAAAGAAGTGGGCAAACCATTTATCATGGTTGTAAACTCGGTTAAGCCAACTAGCCAGGAAACAGAACTGCTTAGGCAGGATCTGGCAGAGAAGTATGATATACCAGTGCTAGCCATGAGTGTTGAATCTATGACAGAGCATGACGTATACAATGTCCTTAGAGAATCATTGTATGAGTTCCCAGTACTAGAGGTTAATGTAAACCTTCCAAGCTGGGTTATGGTATTAAACGAAAAACATTGGTTACGAAAAAATTACCAAGAAGCGATACAGGAAACAGTTAAAAACATAAAGCGTTTAAGAGATGTAGACCAAATAGTCGGTGAATTTAGGGACTATGAATATATTGATAAAGCTAACCTGGCGGGTATGGAGATGGGAGAAGGAGTAGCAGAGATTGATCTACATGCCCCTGACTATCTTTACGATAATATTCTCAAAGAAATTGTTGGAGAAGAGATTCGTGGAAAAGACCATTTACTTCAGTTAATGCAAGATTTTGCGCATGCGAAGAGAGAATTTGACCAAGTGTCCGGTGCTCTAAAAATGGTAAAACAGACTGGCTATGGTATTGCAGCGCCATCCCTTGAAGACATGATATTAGATGAACCAGAGATAATTCGTCAAGGGTCACGATTCGGCGTCCGTTTAAAGGCTGTTGCTCCATCCATTCATATGATTAAAGTAGAGGTTGAATCGGAGTTTGCGCCAATTATTGGTACAGAAAAGCAAAGCGAGGAGCTAGTTCGTTACCTAATGCAGGATTTTGAGGAAGACCCATTATCCATTTGGGAATCTGATATATTTGGCAGATCATTAAGTTCTATCGTGCGGGAAGGAATTCAAGCAAAAATTGCTCTCATGCCTGAGAATGCAAGATACAAATTAAAAGATACACTGGAAAGAATTATTAACGAAGGTTCTGGTGGATTAATAGCAATTATCCTTTAGCAGCTAATTTTAGCTGCTTTTTGTTTGTTTCTAAAAAGATAATTTGATTAGATAATTTATCATTTTTCACTCTGTTCAAGATATTTTCTCTGCAACGGCAGGAATTCTAATTTTCATGTCGTATATGTATAATAAGCTTTAAAGCCAGAGTTTCGCAGCAAATCAGACAAGTTATTAAAATAGATTAATTTGGTAAAAATTAGGAGTTTCTTTGGATATATTTTACTTTTTTTAAATAAAAACATAGAAATTCAGCACTAATTGTTGAATTTTGCAGCGAACTCGGTTAATATAAGCCTTGTCATCAAAAGAAAGTGATGGCTTTAAGTATAAAAACAGGCAGATTGGTAAACAAATGATGATAGTTTCTTTTTGTGAGCTAATCTCGATTGAAAAGATTTGGGAGGAGGTGAATGTCATGAACAAAACAGACTTAATTAATGCTGTAGCAGAAAAAAGCGATCTTTCTAAGAAAGATGCAACCAAAGCAGTTGATGCAGTTTTCGAATCTGTCATGGATTCACTAAAAGACGGTGAAAAAGTACAACTAATCGGATTCGGTAACTTTGAGGTACGTGAACGTTCAGCTCGTAAAGGGCGTAACCCACAAACTGGAGAAGAGATTGAAATCCCTGCAAGTAAAGTTCCTGCTTTCAAACCAGGAAAAGCCCTTAAAGATAGTGTAAAATAATTTTACATAGGGCTAAGGGAGAGGATACGCTTAGGCGTATCCTTTTTTTCTTTCACATTAGGAAAGTATAAAATTTTAGCTAGGAAGCAATTACGATGTAGTAAAAATTTTGATGTTCCAAGTATAAGAAAAACGTATACATTCGCTATAAGACGAGCGAATGGGAGTTTTTCTAAAATTTATCTTTCTATACTTAATAGCTAGTACCTGGATGTTTGACATTACAGGATAGATGGTAGATTATTTTAATGAGAATGCTAAGGAGGAATAAATATGGATGATTCAACAGCTAAATCAGACTTTTTCGTTATAAAGGCTTTGGAAGATGGTGTCAGCGTGATTGGATTGACTAGAGGGACAGATACTAGATTCCATCATTCCGAAAAGCTTGATAGAAATGAAGTGATGATTGCCCAGTTTACGGAGCATACTTCTGCGGTAAAAGTTAGAGGCAAGGCAATCATACAAACTAGCCATGGCGAGATTGAAAATACATAATGATAAGGCTTTG
This sequence comes from Oceanobacillus sp. M65, assembly GCF_052246275.1. Taxonomy (NCBI): domain Bacteria; kingdom Bacillati; phylum Bacillota; class Bacilli; order Caryophanales; family Bacillaceae; genus Oceanobacillus; species Oceanobacillus sp. M65. The sequence goes on from NZ_JBQQCJ010000002.1 coordinate 455,377, forward strand.
TCGGACTGTTTGATTATCGGTATCACTTAATTTATGCTATAATAACGAAAGCGTTAGTGAAACAATGAAAGGGCTATGGTGATATTTTGATGACTGCAAGATTGGACATTTACCACCTAAAAGAGCTAATCCGCGAAAAAATGAGACATGCTTACTTATATAAACATATTGAGAAGCCTATATTAGATCAAGGTAAGCTTATCCTTTTAACTGAGATAATAGATGAGACATCCTTGTCTACTTCACAAAAAGAAAGCTACATTATTACAGCTATGCTCGTTCAGGTGGCTCTTGATACGCATGAAAAGGTTCCTGCGACTAGTAAGGTGGATGAAGACAAAGGAAAAAAAGTAGCTGGACAGCTAAATGTATTAGCTGGAGATTATTACAGTGGCCTTTATTATTTACTCTTATCCGAGATGAAAGAAATAGATCTTATACATAAATTGGCAAATGCCATTAAAGAAATAAACGAAAATAAAATGAAATTGTACTATAATGAGGCATCTACTTTTGAAGATTACCTCAACATTTTAACGAACATAGAATCATTACTTATTACAAGTGTTGCAAACTATGTTGATAACAATGCCTACGAAAGTATTTACAGGGAATGGATTTTAACGAACCGTTTACTGCGAGAGAAGCAGAACTATTTACAACATGGTAATTCACTATTGATTGATGCAGGAATTCATTATACAGATAAAGGAAACAAGGAAGACGTTCTTGCTATAGTAAACGAGAAAATTGGTGGAAGCCTTCAAAAGCTTTCTCTTTTTATGGAAAACAATTCAAATAAGGAGACAATACTTGGACAAGCAATCCAAGAACTCCTAAAAGAAAACAGCACGTTAGCGGAAGAAGGATAGATACATGAAGCCACAACAATCTAAAGAAGAACGAGTACACCATGTGTTCGAAAAGATTTATGGGAAATACGACAAAATGAATTCCATTATTTCCTTTCAGCGTCATAAATCGTGGCGAAAAGATGTCATGCGCCGAATGAATATGGCAGAAGGCTCACAAGTTCTTGACGTTTGCAGTGGAACAGGTGATTGGGCAATATCTTCAGCAGCTATTGTGGGCCCAAGTGGAAAGGTTATCGGACTAGACTTTAGTGAAAATATGTTATCGATTGCCAAAGAAAAGAAAGAAGATCTTCAATTAACCCAGCTTGAATTACTTCATGGGAATGCTATGGAGCTTCCTTTCGAGGATAATTCGTTTGATTATGTGACGATAGGCTTTGGCTTGCGCAATGTTCCTGATTATGTAACGGTGCTAAAAGAGATGTATAGGGTAGTTAAGCCAGGTGGTAAAGTAGTATGCTTAGAAACTTCTCAGCCGTCATTAGTAGGATTTCGCCAACTATACTATCTTTATTTCCGATTTATAATGCCATTGCTTGGTAGAATGATGGCAAAGAGCTATAAAGAATATGCCTGGTTGCATGAGTCAGCAAAGGACTTTCCGGATAAAGAAAAATTAGAACAATTATTTCACCAAGCAGGTTTTTCCCGTGTAGAAGTCAAAAGCTATACTGGTGGAGTAGCTGCCATGCATATGGGGCACAAATAAAGCAATCTTTTATGGATTAATAAATTTATACTTTTTAAGTGAAGTTAAAGGTGACACACATGAAGCTAGCAAGAGTTTATAGTTTTTTAAAAAGAGATTTAGACATAATAGAGGAATCCCTTAATGAAGTATTTCAAGCAGAGCATCCTATACTGCATGCTGCCTCAACGGAGCTTCTTAAAGCAGGTGGTAAAAGGATAAGACCTGTTTTTGTGATACTATCAGGACAACTGGGAAGATATCAGCCAGACCGCGTCAAAACAGTTGCTGTATCGCTTGAACTCATTCATATGGCTACATTAGTCCACGATGATGTTATTGATGATGCATCGTTAAGAAGGGGTCAGCCAACTATCCGGGAACTTTATGGCAATAGGGTTGCTATGTATACAGGGGATTATATATTAGCTAGAGCACTTGAAGAAATAACCCAGATTGAAGATACTCCTGTTCATCAGCTTCTTTCACGAACAATCGTGGAAGTTTGTGTTGGAGAGATTGAACAAATAAAAGACAAATATAATTGGGACCAAGGACTTCGCGATTATTTGCGTCGTATTAAACGTAAGACGGCTCTGCTTATTGCTACAAGTTGTCAATTAGGGGCTTTGGTTTCTGATTTAACAGAAGCACAAGCTAACAATCTTTATAAATACGGCTATTATATTGGAATGTCCTACCAAATTATTGATGATATATTAGATTTCACCTCAACGGAAAAAGAATTGGGTAAGCCGTCAGGTAGTGATCTATTACAGGGGAATATAACATTGCCTGTACTATACGCAATGAAAGATAAAAAATTTGCTTCTGTTTTAAAAAGTGCAATCCAAGCCAACGATACTTTAGACGAAGAGCAGCTTGGTAAGATTTTGTATGCTTTAAAAAATACCGATGCCATCGAGCAATCGTATCAACTTAGTGAACTATATCTGCAAAAAGCCTTAAAAGCTTTGGAAGAACTGCCGGAAGGGCGCGCAAAGCACACACTAGAAAACATTGCTAAATATATCGGGAAAAGACGCTCTTGATAAATCTATTGTTATTTTTCAAAAAATTTGATAGAATTTTTACGGTAGTCTATTAAGCCTATACATATTTGAGGGGTGAAAGCATGGAGAAAACTTTTTTAATGGTAAAACCCGATGGTGTACAGCGTAACTTAATTGGCGAGATCGTAAACCGTTTTGAGAGAAAAGGTTTTAAACTCGTTGGTGCAAAGCTAATGGTAATTTCAGAGGATCTAGCAAAGAATCATTATGCTGAGCATAAGGAAAGACCTTTCTTCGGGGAATTGGTTGAATTTATCACCTCTGGCCCTGTATTTGCAATGGTTTGGGAAGGGCAGGATGTTATCCCAACTGCAAGAGAAATGATGGGGAAAACGAACCCTCTTGAAGCAGCGCCAGGGACAATACGCGGTGACTTCGGTGTGACAGTTGGTAAAAATGTTATTCATGGTTCTGATTCACCAGAAAGCGCTGAAAGAGAAATCGCGTTGTTCTTCAATGAAAGCGAAACCACTACTTACGAAAAACAGGATAGTGCTTGGATTTATTAAGCAGTTTAGCAAAAGCCTCCGTTTTAAATGCGGAGGTTTTTCATTTATAAAAAATTAAGCTAGTGAAAGAGGAATGAACATGATTGACGAATACGTTGGATTTACCGCAAATATAAAATCGAAACTTGGGATTGACCTTAATTTATATAAAGAGGCACAAATGAAAAGAAGACTTACCTCTTTACGAAATAAAAGAGGCTACTCTAATTTCAAATCATATTTCGAAGCATTAAATCAAGAAGATTCATTATTAAGTGAGTTCATAGATAGAATTACAATTAATGTATCTGAATTTTATCGCAATCCAAAGCGTTGGTTAGTATTAGAAAAGGAAATTTTCCCATTGTTGCTAAAAAACACACCTAAGTTATCTATTTGGAGTGCTGCGTGCTCTACAGGTGAGGAACCTTATAGTCTAGCAATTCTTTTAAATGAATATTTTCCCGAGACAAATTTTCAAATAACCGCAACTGATATTGATCAAAACGCCTTAGAAAAAGCGAAGCAGGGAATTTACAGTGAGCAGTCCTTAAAAGAATTACCTGCTAAACTAAAAGAAAAATATTTTAGTGAACATCATGGCCTTTATACGGTAAAACCTATTCTTAAAGAAAAGATCATATTTAAGCAGCACAATTTACTAGCTGATAGTTATCCCAAAAACATGGACCTGATCGTATGTAGAAATGTCCTAATTTATTTTACTGACACTGCAAAGGAAACCATTTATCATAATTTCAGCGCATCACTTAAAAATGGAGGATTTCTGTTTGTCGGTAGCACGGAACAGATTTTTAGTCCAGCTACCTACAAGATGAGTTTAAAGGATACTTTCTTCTATGAGAAACGATAAGATGGACTGTTTTATACATAAATTGAGCATTTCATGATTTTTTTTACCACAATTCTGTAAGATATGTTATAGTAGTTAGAAAAATCTTAAAGGAGTATGAATATGCGCTATTTAACTGCAGGAGAATCCCACGGAAAACAATTAACTACCATTATTGAAAACGTCCCGGCTGGAATGCCATTACAGAAAGAAAACATTAATGAATCCTTACTACGTAGACAGAAAGGACATGGGCGTGGTAAAAGAATGCAGATTGAAAAAGACCTTGTGGAAATTACGAGCGGAGTTAGACATGGCTACACTTTAGGATCACCGCTATCTCTCGTTATACATAATGATGATTTTAAACACTGGGTAGATATTATGGGTGATGACCCAATTGATGAAGATACAAAAATCAGAAGAGTCATAACAAGGCCAAGACCAGGTCATGCAGATTTAAACGGTGCTTTAAAATATGGACATCGCGACATTCGTAATGTATTGGAAAGATCGTCTGCACGTGAAACTGCTGCTAGGGTGGCAGCCGGAGCTGTAGCAAAAACATTACTTAGACAACTAGGTATAGAGGTAGCTTCCTATGTTAGGGAGATTGCAGGAATTGAAGCAGAGGAAAAGCCAGAATTAACTATGCAGGAAAGACAAAATACTGCTGAAGAATCCCCAGTTAGGGTTCTAGATAAAGAAGTAGAACAGCCTATGATGGATGCAATTGATCAGGCAAAGAAAGAAGGAGACTCGATCGGTGGCGTGGTAGAAGTCTACGTAGAAGGAATGCCTGCTGGTGTGGGTTCCTATGTACATTTTGATAGAAAGCTTGATAGCCGGATTGCAGGCGCTGTTGTCAGTATTAATGCATTTAAAGGAGTGGAGTTTGGCTTAGGATTTGAAGCAGCCCGCCGAAATGGCAGTAAGGTACATGACGAGATAGCCTGGGACGAAACTTCTGGATATTACCGTAAAACTAACCGTCTAGGAGGCTTTGAAGGTGGGATGACTACAGGAATGCCGCTTGTGATAAAAGGGGTTATGAAACCAATCCCAACTCTTATGAAAAAGCCTCTTCAAAGTGTTGATATTGAGTCAAAAGAGCCTTTCAAAGCAACGGTAGAGCGATCAGATGCTTGTGCGGTGCCCGCAGCTGCTGTGGTTATGGAACACGTTGTAGCGTTTGAATTAGCTAATGCTTTAACAGAACAATTTACCAGTGATCAATTTTCTCAACTGAAAAAGGCAGTGGAGGAATATAGAGATGAAATCAGGTGTTTTTAATGGAGGAAATCGTAATCAAATCAAGTATGCACGATTACACCATTATTATGGGAGAAGGAATACGATCCCAGCTCAGTAAATTTCTTAGCAAAGACTATTCTTCCATCTTAATTGTGACAGATGAAAATGTTGGTGAATTATTCTTAGAAGATGTTTTAGCAGGATTAGATAGCGAACACATTTTTCACACAAGTATTAACGCTGGAGAACAATCGAAAGACATTGCGACATTCTATAAGTTGCAAACCGTTGCTTTAGAATGCGGATTAGATAGAAATTCTTTAATAGTAGCGCTTGGAGGTGGAGTAGTAGGCGATTTAGCAGGGTTTGTTGCGGCCACCTTTATGCGTGGTGTCGATTATATACAGATGCCAACAACAATTCTAGCACATGATAGTAGTGTTGGAGGTAAGGTTGCCATTAACCATGAATACGGAAAAAATCTCATCGGCAGCTTTTATCCTCCTACAGCAGTCATATATGACGTGGAAACATTATCTACACTTCCTACAAAAGAAGTTCGTTCAGGATACGCAGAGTTAGTCAAAGAAGCCTTGATTACGGATCAGGTTACTTTAGCCAATGTTTTAAATGCAGATCTAAATAATCTCATTCCTAGCAAACTCAGCATCGATTTAAAAGCAGGAATTTTGAAGAAAGCAGCTATTGTGCAACAGGACGAGAAAGAAGCTGGAGTTCGTAAATATCTAAATCTCGGTCATACACTTGGGCACGCCCTGGAGTCTTATCATGGATACGGTAAGTTAACTCATGGTGAGGCGGTTGCAATCGGTACATTATTCTCACTACATATTAGTGAGGACCTTTTTAATACGAATCTTCCATATAAGGAAATATACGATTGGATGAAGGTAAATGACTATCCACTTCATGCAAAGTTACTTTCCGATACAGAAGCATTAATTAAAAAAATGAAAGCAGACAAAAAGACAGTAGATAACAATATACAAATGGTACTCCTAGAGACTACAGGAAAACCTGTGAATAGAATTGTTTCTGACGAAGCATTACAAAACTATTTACATTCATTTTCAAAAAGGTTGGTGGAAGTATGACTCGTGGTATAAGAGGGGCAACGACTGTAGTTCAAAATGAAGCAACTACCATAATAGAAGAAACACGTAGACTTATAGAAGAAATGGTTACAGCTAATAACATTGCACCAGAAGATATTTCCCATGTGTTTATCTCTGTTACACAAGATTTAAATGCAACCTTTCCAGCCAAAGGTTTGCGTGAATTGCCAGGTTACACGTATGTTCCTGTAATGTGTATGTCAGAAATAGACGTGCCAGGTAGTCTGACAAACTGTATCCGAGTTATGATGGTCGCCAATATAAAAACTGACCAGTCTAGAATTAACCACATCTTTCACAATGAAGCAATAAAGCTACGTCCTGATTTAACAGAGAAAGGCGGTTTGTGATTCATGCGGGGAAAAAAAGTGCTAGATACATTGACGCCATACCAACAAGGAAAACAAATGAAAGAAATTAAGGAAGCTTATGGTTTAGAGAGAATCGTTAAGCTTTCCTCTAATGAGAACCCATATGGTTATTCTTCGACAATAAAAGCATATTTTAAAGAAAACCCGATCGATTTTAACATTTATCCAGATGGTTATTCTACTGAGCTCCGAAAAGCGATAGCAGAAAAATGTGAAGTAGAAGAAGATCAAATTATATTCGGGAGCGGATCTGAAGAGATTGTTCAAATGTTGAGCAGGGCTTTTTTATATTCAGGTGCTAATGTGATCATGCCTACACCATCCTTTCCTCAATATAAACATAATGCCTTAATTGAAGGAGCAGACATTAAGGAAGTCCCTACAGTTGATGGGCATCATGATCTTGATTCTATGCTTAAAGCGATTGATGATCAAACGAATGTTATGTGGCTTTGTTCTCCTAACAACCCTACTGGTAGCGTTATTGAAAAAGAGTTACTATATGACTTTCTTGATATATGCCCACAGCATGTCGTAGTAGCATTAGATGAAGCGTATTATGAGTACATGGAAGAAGAGGAAGACCCTCAAGCAATAAAATTACTATCACGCTATCCCAATTTGATCATCTTACGGACATTTTCCAAAGCTTACGGCCTCGCGGGCTTGCGTATTGGATATGGACTTGCTAATCCAGAGCTAATTCGAAAGTTGGATGTGATTCGTGGCCCATTTAACACCACATCTATTGCTCAAAAAGCGGCCCAAATGGCAATAGAAGATGAGATATTTATGAAAGAAACTTATTCGAAGAATCTTTCAGTCAGGAAGTCCTTTGAAGCTTTTCTTGATGATCTCGGTTGGGGATATATTCCATCACAAACTAATTTCCTTCTCGTTTCTACCCCAGTTAGTGGGATGGAAGTCTTCCAACATCTAATTGAGAGAGGCTATATTGTCCGTCCTGGAGAACTTCTAGGTTGTCCACAAACAATTAGAATGACACTGGGTACAGAGAAGGACATGGAAACATTAAAAAATGTTCTTAGAAATTATAACGAACAATTAAAGAAGGAGCTTTCATTGTGAAACAAGTAATCGTAGTGGCCGGCCTTGGCCTAATCGGTGGATCCATTGCGAAGAGTGTGGTTCGTGATAATGGTCATTATGTAATCGGTTATGATACAAACAACGAAACAATCCAGTTTGCTTTAGAAATGGGTATGATTCATGAAGCTGCTACTGACTTGATGACAGTCGCTAAAAGAGCTGACTATATCATTCTAGCAGCTCCAATTTCTGAGACAATTAGATTAATGGAGCAGCTTGATAATGTAAGTTTTGAGAAAGACATTATCATCACAGATGTGTCCTCTGTAAAAAGGCCAGTAATGGAGGCTGCTGAGAATTTAGTAAATCCCCACCTATACTTTATTGGCGGACATCCCATGGCAGGGTCGCACAAAAAAGGGGTACAGGCAGCAAAGGCCCATTTATTTGAAAATGCTATATATGTTCTCGTTTCGGGAAGTACTGTACATACGAATCAAGTTAAACAACTAAAAGAAATCCTTTCAGCAACAAATTGTAAATTTATTGAATTAAATGCAACGGAACATGACGAAATGACGGGGGTTGTGTCACATTTCCCTCACCTCATTGCCTCTTCCCTTGTTCACCAGGCTAGAAAGTGGGAAGAGACACATCAGTATTTACCAAATCTTGCAGCAGGGGGGTTCCGTGATATTACACGTATTGCCTCAAGTAACCCAGTCCTTTGGCAAGATATTTTTCATCATAATCGAGAAAAAATGGTCCAATTATTAGATGAGTGGATTAAAGAAATGTCCTTTCTTAAGCAACTTGTGGAGCAAAAAGATAGAAAGACAATGATCTCCTATTTAGAGGAAGCTCAAGTATACCGAGACGGACTTGGTAAAAAAGAAAAAGGTGCCATTCCTTCTTACTATGATCTCTATGTCGACATCCGTGACCAAACAGGTGCTATTGCTAGTGTTACGCAGTTGCTAGCAGAGCATTCAATTAGTATTAATAATATTCAAATCCTTGAAATTAGAGAAGGGATCACGGGAGCATTACGTTTATCTTTTTCTTCCCAAACTTTTTTGGGCCATGCAAGCCAATTATTACGAGATCATGGTTATGAAACAATGGTAGAAAAATAATTAGTATCATATAAAGGAGGAAGGGCTTTAATGGAAAAGCGATTGAAATCTGTTAATCATTCTCTAGATGGAGAAATAGAAGTTCCTGGAGATAAATCGATCTCTCACCGCGCTGTAATGTTCGGTTCTATGGCACACGGCGTTACACATGTGCGCCACTTCCTTGATGGGGAAGATTGCATGCGGACTGTAAAAGCCTTCCAAGCGATGGGTGTTGCTATAAGTAAAAGAGGAGACGAACTCAGAATAGATGGCAGGGGAATAACAAACCTAAAGGAACCTACAGAACAACTTGATTTCGGAAATTCGGGCACAACCGCTAGATTAATGCTTGGGGTACTTGCTGGAATGAAGTTCAACTCAACGGTATATGGCGATGCTTCTTTAACCAAAAGACCTATGGATCGGGTTGTGAACCCTCTAAAAAAAATGGGCGCAAAAATTGATGGGGCGGATTCTGGCAGTTATTTACCATTAACTATTACGGGTCAGTCATTGATTGGAATTGATTACAGTTTGCCCGTTAAAAGTGCACAAGTGAAGTCAGCGGTATTGCTGGCAGGTCTCCAGGCAAAAGGAGAAACGATAGTTAGAGAGTCTAATCTAACCAGAAATCATACAGAAACGATGTTACAGGCTTTCGGTGCCTCCATCATAACAGAAGGACTAAAAACTACTGTTACAAACGAAAAAACACTGAAGGGTACAGACGTATATGTACCTGGTGATATTTCATCGGCCGCTTTTTTTATCGTTGCATCAGCTATCGTACCTGGTAGCAAATTGACATTGAAGCGTGTTGGATTAAACCATACACGAACAGGAATACTTGATGTGATCCAAAAGATGGGTGTACGAATAAATATCTTGAATGAGCAAATGTTAGGCGGAGAAAGCTTCGGAGATATTATTGTGGAAGCTGGAGAACTAAGAAGTGTAACGATAGAGGGAGATTTGATCCCTCGACTAATTGATGAAATTCCAGTGCTTGCTTTACTTGCCACCCAAGCTGAAGGAACGACTGTAATTAAAGATGCAGAGGAACTACGAGTAAAGGAAACGAATCGAATTACAGCTGTTACGAATGTATTAAATGGGTTAGGAGCTTCTATTGAAGCTACAGAAGACGGGATGCTTATTCATGGGAAAACCCAACTAAAAGGCGGGAAAGCTGCCTCCTATAACGATCATCGTATCGCCATGATGAGTGCAATTGCTTCATTGATTACAGAAGAAGATGTTATCATAGATGATATATCTTCTATAGCCATATCCTATCCAAACTTCTTTGATGATTTACAACGGATAAAATAAAAGTTAACATTATATTACAGTTCGTTGATTAATAGTAATCAACTAAAAGAATCTGCTTAAAGCGGATTCTTTTAGTTCCAAGAACATTTTTGATATAAAGGAAGTTCACATAGTTTATTTCTTCTCAATCTATAGGATTGGTATAGATTTTTATTCACCCAAATGATCTTCTATGTGCGGCAAGTTGGTTATAATGTAAAGGTACGGTAGGAAAGGAAGCGTAATCTATGGAAACAATTATGGAAGCTGTCCATTTAATGGAGGCAAAACAAACAGAAAAAGCAATACAGCTCTTGGAGGGGTACTTACCAACTGCGGACCCTGAAGAGAAGTATACAATAGCAGAACTTTATATGCAGTGGGGGTTTTTACAGGAAGCAAGCGAAATTTTAGATGAATTGCTTCAATTATACCCTGAAGAAAGTGAGTTAAAAATCACCTTAGCTGACATCTACATTGAATTGGAAAAAGATGAGTATGCAATTGAATTATTGAACGAGGTTAAAGAAGATGATGAAGCCTATGTTCAAGTGCTGATCCAGCTTGCGGATTTATATCAGGCCCAAGGGTTATTCGAAGTAGCTGAGCAAAAGCTGCTGAACGCCAAGCAGGTTGCTCCTAATGAACCTATTATTGATTTTGCGCTTGCAGAATTGCTATTCTCGATCGGAGAATACCGAGGTGCCACCACCTATTATGATAAGGTTGCAAGCATGGATATTAAAGAGCTTGCAAATGTGTCCATTGATGATAGGCGCGCGGAATCCCTTGCAGCGTCAGGTGAATACGAAAAAGCATTGGAGATTTACCAAGGCCAAGAGATGGAAAACTCAGATTCTCTTTTCAAATATGGCGTGACCGCAAATCAAGCAGATCGGAAAGACATTGCTATTAAGGCTTGGGAACGTGTGTTAGAAACAGATCCATATTACCATACAGTTTATCAAAAGCTTGCAGGCGCATATGAAGAAGAAGGCTTGGAAAAAGAAGCTTATGAAACAGCCATTAAAGGGTTAAAGAACGATGAATTCAACAAAGAACTATATTTTATGGCTGGTCAGTTAGCACATAAACTTGATAAAAATGATGAAAGTGAAAAGTTGATGCGGGAAGCTGTGGCAATAGACCCAGATTATAAGGAAGGGGTCCTATTTTTAATAGAACTATTAAAAAATAATGAGAATTTTAAAGGGATTATTGAGCTTGTTGGCGAAATTAAAAGTATAGGTGCGAGTGATCCTCTTTATGAATGGGAACTTGCCCGAGCTTATAATGAGGCAGAATTATATAAAGATGCATTAAACCATTATAAGGAAGCATATAATAGCCTTAATCAGGATAGTGACTTTATAAAGGAATATGGTTATTTTCTTACAGAGGAAGGGAGGGTCCAGGAGGCAATACCAGTATTGGAATCCTATATGGCACAACAACCCTTGGATGATGATGTGGAAGGATTTTTAAGTCGCTTAAAACAAGCGAATACTGAAGCGTAATGCAAGAACAGATAATTGAAGGGGGACTGAAAATATATGCAAACTCCTATTTCCATACAAGATAAAAAAGGGTTTCTTCAGTGGTTTCTTAACCATTATCAACTGAAAAAAAGAGAAAGTGTATGGATCTTAAATTATTTGGTCAATCATGATGAAATCCTGGCAAACGTCCACTTTGTTAGGGAAGCTAAATTTTGTCCGCGAGGTATTATTATGACGAGCCACTGTTCCGAAGAGACACCATTTAGATTCTATAAAAACCAATTGGTGACAACAGATGCTGAAAAATCGTTCCATGACATTCGACTTAACCATAATGAACCTTTATATTTACAATTAAATTTTAAGAAATCCTATCAAAACGCTGCTTATGTGGCGGTATTAGAAGAAAACCCCTACATTCCAGATGAATATTTTATAACAGAAAAGGATCAACAGATAGCTGAAGATCTACTAGAAAGATCAATTTACACATTTAAACGAAGCTATTTAACTCAGGAAATCGATCTGGCTCTAGATAAAATGGATCAGCAAAGGTTTCTTGACCTTTCCAATGAATTAAAGAAGCTAGAAGACTCGTTTTCCAAAAATCAACCTTTGCAGGAGCAATAGGTTGATTTTTTTTGATTGGTTAAGATAAAATTTATGTAGGCATTTCGCATTTATAGCTATATTAATGAATCATCACAACGAGTCACTTGTGACCCGAGAAAAGTGGATGGGTTACCGTAACTTTGATCCTCCTTTTTTATCGTATAATGAGGTTGAAACTTATAGACTTTAAATGTATTTAGCTACACATTGTAAAAACAAAGAGAGGATAGTGGATAATAATGAAGTGGAAAAAGAATGATATTATTCAGTATATGGAGGCAAAAGACTTTATCGATAGTGTACTTATTCCATTGGTGCCTTTTCAGGTATCAGATGATAATACATTACCATCAAGCACCTTTCAAAGTGAGGTCATCCAAATTCTAGCAAATGAGATTGAAAAAGAGCTAACGGGGAGAGTATTGCTTACACCACCTTTACATTACCTAAAAAGCACCAACAAGGACACAGAAGTATCTCGTCTTAATCAGTGGGTTCAAGATGTAAAGCAGCAGCCTTTTGAACATGTTTTCTTTCTTACCTTTGATTCTGGTTGGAAGAAGGTAGAGAAAGAGTTGGATGGTACGCTTCTTTGGTTGCCTGGTAGTAAATCTGGAAACTTGCAATCAGCAGAAATGCGTGCGGTTATAAAAGACCAGGTAGACCAGTTAGGAGAATTGATCCGTTCCTATTGGGTATAATTAAAAATGTATGCATTTTCATTTATAACAGTTAATTTTGTTATTGGCTGAATATTTATTGACCGGACAAGCAGTTTGCGCTATCATGGTAATGTCCTAGTAATATGATAATTAACTAATAATTGTCCCGTGATTAATGTAAAGAGGGGGGAAACAGATGAGTGAGAAAAAGCAACAAGTATCCCGTAGACAGTTTTTAAATTATACGCTTACAGGCGTTGGCGGATTTATGGCTGCTGGTATGCTAATGCCAATGGTTCGTATGGCTGTAGATCCTGTCCTTAAAGAGTCTGGACATGGTGGGTTGACCAATGTCAGTCTGGCTGTGGAGGATATCACAACAGAGCCACAACGAATTGATTGGAAAATTGATCAGGTGGATGGATGGTATGAGTCTGAGGTAAGTAGGTCTGCGTGGGTATTTAAGGATGAAAATGATGAAATTCAGGCTTTTTCCCCGATATGTAAGCATCTAGGATGTGTCGTATCCTGGGAAGGTAATGAGTCCTATCCGAATGAATTCTTTTGTCCTTGCCATAATGGACGCTATTACAAGAGCGGTGAAAACGTTCCAGGTACACCACCATTAGCTCCACTAGATGTTTATGAACAAGAAGTTAGAGACGGAATGTTGTTTCTTGGCGATGCAGTTCCTAGAGAGGAGGCGTAATGATTTATGCTACAAAAAATTTATGATTGGATCGACGATCGTATAGATATTACGCCAATATGGCGGGATATTGCTGATCACGAGGTTCCAGAACATGTTAATCCAGCCCATCACTTCTCTGCATTTGTATATTGCTTTGGCGGTCTGACATTCTTTGTCGTAGTCATTCAAATCCTTTCTGGGATGTTTTTGACCATGTACTATGTTCCCGATATTGAGAATGCATGGAAGTCGGTATATTACTTGCAGACAGAAGTGGCGCATGGGCAAATTGTCCGTGGAATGCACCATTGGGGAGCTAGTGTTGTCATTGTCATGTTACTACTACATACATTGCGAGTGTTTTTCCAAGGGGCTTATAAAAAACCACGTGAGCTTAACTGGATTGTCGGAGTATTAATTTTCTTTATTATGCTTGGCCTTGGTTTCACAGGGTATTTATTACCTTGGGATAATAAAGCATTTTTTGCAACACAGGTTGGACTGGAGATAGCAGAACAGGTTCCATTTATTGGAACCCAGCTTAAAACATTACTATCTGGTGATCCATCCATTGTTGGTGCGCAAACATTAACTCGTTTCTTTGCAATCCATGTATTTTTCCTGCCAGCAGCTTTATTTGGATTGATGGCTGCTCACTTTATACTAATACGAAGACAAGGTATTTCAGGACCATTATAAAAAGGAGGGAAAGCTGTGCATAAGGGAAAAGGCATGAAATTTGTAGGGGATTCTCGTATTTCTGCTGAGAGAAAACCTAACGTACCAAAAGATTATTCTGAATATCCCGGAAGAACAGAAGCTTTCTGGCCCAACTTTTTATTAAAAGAATGGTTGGTTGGTGCTGTCTTCCTTGCTGGATTTTTAACATTGACATTGGCTCATCCTTCACCACTTGAAGGTGTAGCCGATCCGACGAATGCCGCCTATATACCATTACCGGATTGGTATTTCTTATTCTTATATGAATTACTGAAATATGAATTTGCTAGTGGTGATTGGACAATCTTGGGCATTCTTGTTTTACCTGGTATCGCCTTTGGAGGACTACTACTTGCGCCATTCCTTGATAATGGGCCTGGTAGAAGGCCACATCAGCGGCCAATTGCAGTTGGCATGATGATTTTAGGACTTGCATCTGTTATGTGGTTAACCTATGAGTCAGCTGCACATGTTGACTGGGAAAGCCGTGCAGAAGCAAATAAACCTATTCCCGCCTCTGATGTAGAAATTGATACAGAGGATCCTGGCTATGCTATTTATGAAAATAGTTGTCTACAATGCCATGGAGACGATTTACAAGGTGGGGGAGCTGCACCTGCTCTGATAGGGACAGAGCACTCAGCTGAAGAAATAGCTACCATTGCGGTTGAAGGGATTGGTTCTATGCCCCCCGAACAATTCCAAGGTAGTGATGAAGAATTACAACAGCTTGTAGATTTTATTGTTTCGGTTAATGAACAGGCTGAATAAAAATGACTAAAAGAAAACACCTTTGCCACGTAAACTGGTGAAGGTGTTTTTTTAGACGTTAGGGATACATAAAAATTAAATCGAGGAAACGATGACGACGCAGATTGAAATTTTGAAGTCCCTAATAAATAAAAACGTGCACATTCGCTAAAAGACAAGCGAACGTGGGTGATTCTAATCTATCTAATCCGGTAGAATAAAGGAGAAGCTATGGTTAACTACATATTACGTGATAAGCGCTTTTTAATTATATTGTTTATTATTAATTTATTAGGTACTATTTATGGCTATATATGGTACGAAAGCCAGCTTGCAATAACCCCTGACATCTTTCTTATTTTCGTCCCTGATAGCCCTACAGCGAGTCTGTTCTTTACTATTTTCCTCTTGTTTTTCATCTTTGGAAGAAATATTCCATATATAGAAGCACTCGGCATCATAACGCTATTTAAATATGGCGTATGGGCTGTGGTAATGAATCTTTTAACGTTAATTATAGATGGTTCGCTTTCAGCAGCCGGATATATGCTAATGGTTTCGCATGGCGCTATGGCCCTACAGGGATTGTTATACGCTCCATATTACAAAATAAAGCTTCGCCATATTGCCGTTGCAGCGATCTGGACATTGCATAATGATGTCATTGATTATGTTTTTGGAATGATGCCAATTTACTCATCCTTAACTGATTATATGAATGAAATTGGTTACTTTACGTTTTGGTTAAGTATTCTTTCGATATTTATTGCTTACAAATATACAGTAAGTAGAAATAACCGTATAAGCGCCTGAGTTGTTGTTATATATTGAGGTCCCTCGCCATATAGTAGATGTAGAAGATATATACGAGGTGATCTCTATGGCTAAGAAAAGAATTTGCTGGTTACTGTTCATCCTCATAGGGATTAAGATAACATTGCTGACAACTTCAACCCGCGTTTTGGCCTATACATCTAGCGCAGCAGCACAGCAAAATGGAATGAAAACTGATTTTACTTTATTGTTTTGGACCATCGGAATTGTAGGTGGTTGTATTGCCATTACATTAACTTATGTAAGCTGGAGAAAATATAAAGGGGAAGAAAAGAAGAAAAAGCAACAAGACAATATAATTGACTAAATCCTCATTTTTGACTAAAATTGACCTTAAGGAATCTATTTTAAAACATGGAGGAATGTAGAATGTTTGGCGGGTTAGGTGGGTATCTCATTTACATTGCGCTCATTATGATTATCCCGTTGTGGGCACAATCAAAAGTTAAAAGTACGTACAAAAAGTATTCAAATAAAGCAACTTCCTCTGGAATGACAGGTGCTCAAGTTGCTCGAAAAATATTAGATGATAATGGATTATACAATGTTTCGATTCAAGAGACCAAAGGAATGTTATCGGACCACTACGATCCTCGGAAGAAAGTCGTTCGCTTATCTTCAGGCAACTACCATAATCCTTCAATGGCGGCCTCAGCAGTGGCTGCTCACGAGGTAGGACATGCTATCCAGGATGAACAAGGGTATGCATTTCTGAAATTTAGAAGTGCACTTGTACCTGTAGCCAGCCTTGGATCAAATATGTCGTTCTTTCTAATCCTAATAGGGATCTTCACTCAGATATCTCAACTATTTCTTTTAGGGATTATTTTTATGGCAGCAGCAGTATTATTCCAACTTGTAACATTGCCGGTTGAGTTTGATGCGTCCAATCGGGCTATGGGTCAACTTGTGTCGGCAGGAATTATTCGGAATAACGAAGAGCGCGAAACCAAAAAAGTATTAAATGCTGCGGCAATGACATATGTAGCCGCTGCACTTGTTGCTGTAGCCGAGCTTCTTCGCTTCATTCTAATGTATGCAGCATCAAGAGACTAACGATAGCTTAACACAACAATAAATATGTTTTTCCATTAAATAAGCCAAGCGGCCATTATATGACCGCTTGGCTTTCTTTTTTAATCATCATGTAGGGGGTTCTTATTTTCATCTAACGTAAATCCTTCACCTAAAACATCATGGACAGTACTTACTGCAACGAAAGCATGAGGATCGATGGAGTTAATGATACCTTTTAACCTGACTATTTCGTTCCTTGCTACGACACAGTAAAGCACATCTCTCTTCTCTCCTGAAAAACTGCCTCGGCCATCCAAGACCGTGACACCACGATCCATTTCCTTAAGGATTTTTCCTGCAATTTCTTCGCTTTGACTGGAAATAATGGTTGTCCCTTTTGCTGAATAGGCACCTTCTTGAATAAAGTCAAT
The DNA here is from genome assembly GCF_052246275.1 of Oceanobacillus sp. M65. Taxonomy (NCBI): domain Bacteria; kingdom Bacillati; phylum Bacillota; class Bacilli; order Caryophanales; family Bacillaceae; genus Oceanobacillus; species Oceanobacillus sp. M65. Next base: position 472,810 of record NZ_JBQQCJ010000002.1, read on the forward strand.
GACCCTTGCTCCAACATATACTGCAACGAGTGTGTACATGCCTTCAACAAGATCAAGAATAGCAAATACCGATGTTGCGATGACGACAAAGTCAAATAAAAACATCGTACGCCCCATACTCCAGCCTGCATATTTATTTACAAGCCTCGCAATAATGTCAACACCACCAGTGGTTCCACCAAAACGAAAAATGATACCGAGTCCCACACCGATAAATACCCCTGCAAATAAAGCTACTAGTGTCATATCATTCTGTAAGCCTATTTGAAATTGATACGCTTGGAAAATGCTTAGAAATACAGACACTGCAGACGTCCCGATAATTGTGTAAAGAAACGTATTACGGCCAAGAAATTTCCAACCAATAAAAAATAGAGGAATATTTAACAATATATTTGTAATGGCAGGATCCCATCCCCAAATAAAATATAGAAGTAGGGTAATTCCTGTAAATCCGCCTTCTCCGAGGTTATTTTGCATATTAAAATGGACGATTCCAAAAGAAAAAATAGCAGAACCTAATAATATAAAGATAATGTTTTTTAATTTTAAGCCAAACATCATGGACAAGTCCTCCCTTCATTTATATGTAAATAATGTATATCCACGCCCCAATTAAGGTATGTCAGAATAAAAAGTTTGTCAAATCACAGCCTATTAGCTAACATGTTAGATAGGATTAAGTGAAACTTCATTGGGTAGGAACTTTACTAATCAAATGTTAGTTGAATGAATCGTATTAATATAAAGGGGTTTTTTATTATTCATACACATGACTATACCACAAAAGAAATGCAAAAACGTGTCGATGATTATATTTCCCAATTCAAGGAAGGATATTTCTCTCCATTAAGTTTGATGGCAAGACTTTCTGAAGAAGTGGGAGAATTAGCACGTGAAGTTAACCACTATTATGGGGAAAAGCCCAAAAAGAAAAGCGAGCAGACAAACACAGTGGAAGACGAGTTAGGGGATATTTTATTTGTGCTTTCCTGCTTTGCTAATTCGCTAGACATTGATTTATCTGATGCGTTTAATACGTCACTTACAAAAATAGAGACAAGAGATAAAAATCGCTGGACAAAAAAGGAAACAACGTAGATTACCAGTCAGGGAGGAAGCAGAAAATGAAGAAGATAATTATTGCTGGACCACGTGGCAAAATGGGCTCTGAAGCTATAAAGCTTGTGCAATCTCAAGAAGACATGCGTTTGGTCGCTTGTATTGACCGAAAGAACAATGGGAAAAAGCTAGCAGACATAGCGGAGTTACCTAACCTAGATGTGCCGATCTATGAAGATGCATTGGAGTGCTTTAGTGAAATTGATGCAGATATTCTAATTGAATTAACTATCCCTGAACAAGGGTACAAACATACGAAAGCGGCAATGGAGCATGGTATTCGACCAGTTGTTGGCACGACTGGCTTTACTGAGGAACAAATTGATGAGCTAAGTTGGCTCGCTAGCGAAAGAAAAATCGGATGTATTATTGCGCCTAATTTTGCTATTGGGGCCGTGTTAATGATGAAATTTTCTCAAATGGCAGCACAATATTTCCCAGACGTTGATATTATTGAGAAGCACCATGATAACAAACTAGATGCCCCTTCAGGTACTGCAGTAAAAACAGCTGAAATGATAAAGGAATCTAGGGAATATAAAAAACAGGGCCATGCAGATGAAAAAGAGACCTATCCAGGTGCAAGGGGAGCAGATTATGATGGAATGCGAATCCATAGTGTTCGCTTACCAGGCTTAGTTGCACATCAGGAAGTAATCTTTGGAAGCCCTGGGCAAACTTTAACAATAAAGCATGACTCAATTAATCGTGCTTCTTTTATGGAAGGGATTAAACTAGCCACTGACAAAGTAATGGAAATACAAGAAGTTATATATGGTTTAGAAAATGTTTTATAGGGGGAGAACACAATGAATATTGCTTTAATTGCACATGATAAAAAGAAACAAGAGATAATTGGCTTTACTGTGGCCTATACCTCCATTCTTAAAGAACATCAATTGTTTGCGACAGGTACAACAGGAAGGAAGATTTCGGAAGCGACCTCCTTACCAGTACATTTATTTCAATCTGGTCCGCTTGGAGGAGACCAGCAAATTGGTGCCATGATTGCCAATAATGAAATGGATATGGTTATTTTCTTCAGAGATCCATTAACTGCACAGCCACACGAACCAGATGTGAGTGCACTTATGCGACTTTGTGACGTTCATCAAATTCCACTTGCGACAAATATTGCAGCTGCAGAGATATTTATTCGAGGATTGGATCAAGGGGACTTAGACTGGAGAAAAATCATTAAAGACAGAGAGGAAGAGGATAAACAGGGATGAAGAAGATAGGAATTACCTGTTATCCCACTGTTGGTGGCTCTGGGGTTATCGCAACAGAGCTGGGGATACGGTTGGCAGAGGAAGGGCATGAAATTCATTTTATTACGTCAAGTTTGCCCTTCCGATTAAATAAAGTATACCCAAATATTTTTTATCATGAAGTAGAACTAAATCACTATCCTGTTTTTCAATATCCACCATATGACCTCGCCCTTGCGACTAAAATGGCAGAGGTTATTGACAGAGAGAAACTTGATATACTACATGTGCATTATGCGATGCCACATGCTGTGTGTGCTATTCTAGCCAGAGACATTGCCAAGCATGAGGTGAAAATCGTGACAACACTTCATGGCACAGATATTACGGTTTTAGGTATAGATAACACTTTCCAAAAAATGATTAAGCATGGCATTGAGCAGTCAGATGCTGTTACGGCAGTGTCAGCAGATCTAGTTAGACAAACAGAAGAAATGCTACAGGTTAATAAAGAAATTGAAGTGATTTATAACTTTGTAAATGAAAATGAATACTATAAGCAGCATATCCCAGAGCTGAAAAAGCAATATGGGATCCAGGACGAAGAGAAAGTAGTCATTCACATCTCCAATTTTCGTAAAGTTAAACGGCTTGAGGATGTTATTCAAACCTTCTTTAAAATCCAATCGGAGGTACAGAGTAAATTACTTTTGATAGGCGATGGACCAGAATATACAAATGCAGTTCAACTAGTAAAAAAACTGAGTATAGAGGATGAGGTACTGTTTCTAGGTAAACAGAAAAATATCCGTGATCTATTATCTATTTCAGATCTTAAATTACTCTTATCTGAGAAAGAGAGCTTCGGATTGGTATTACTTGAAGCTATGGCCTGTGAAGTTCCTTGTATTGCAACAAATATTGGAGGCATACCGGAAGTTGTGAATGACGGTGAGACGGGCTATATCGTGGAACTAGGAGATACGAAGCGGGCTGCCGCACTAGGGATTGAACTATTACAGGATCCAGAGAAGTTAGAACAGTTTTCACAAAATGCACTTAATAGAGCCAACAGCTATTTCAATTCAGAGAGCATTGTACAGCAGTATATCGAACTCTATTATAGGGTGTTAAACTAAACACTAGTGGTGATTAAAATGCTTGATAGTCCATTTAAAGAAGCGACTGCCGTGTTAGAGCGTATTGAACAAAACGGTCATGAAGCCTATTTCGTTGGAGGCTGTGTTCGTGATCATCTGCTTGATAGAGAGATACGAGATGTAGACATTGCAACCTCTGCAACACCGCAGTTCGTCCAAAATATATTTGATAAAGTAATTCCAGTAGGGATAGAACATGGGACAGTTATTGTTCGACATCTGAACACTTCCTATGAAGTTACAACGTTTCGGATTGATGGGAGCTATTCTGACAGCCGTCATCCTGACCATGTCGCATTTATTAATAAAATTGATAAAGACTTAGAAAGACGCGATTTTACAATTAATGCTATGGCAATGAATAAGCAAGGACGAATTATTGACCTCTACCATGGTAGAGAAGATTTAAAAAGACGAATTATTCGCACGGTTGGAGATGGATATGAGCGATTTAAAGAAGATCCCCTACGGATGGTTCGAGCGGTGCGATTTGCTAGTCAGCTTGGATTTACGCTAGATATAGAAACAAAAAACCAGATCAGGTCATTAAATAAAAAAATAAATACTGTTGCTGTAGAACGTATTGCTGTTGAGATGGAAAAATTTTTTGCAGGTGATTATATTTCCGAGGCGATGAAGGAGTTAAAAACAACCGAACTTTTTAATAATCTCCCTGTTTTTGAACACAAACCTAGTCTAATAAATCTGCTTCCAGCGGAACAGACACCATTACATTCACTTGCAGAAATGTTTGCCTTTTTTCACTTCCTTTACCCACAAATTTCGGTAAACACATGGATAAAAGAATGGAAGGCCTCTAATCAATCAAAACGGCATACAATCAAACTGGTTGAAGCAGTGACAGAATTTAGAAACAAGGGATTAGAAAACTGGATTGTTTATCAATTACCGAGTGACCTCTATGCAGGTTTTACCCGCGTATTAACTGCTCTTTCTGAATACGCTATACCAACTCTGCAAGAAATCCGAACTATTGCATCTAGTCTGCCTATTGAAAATCGTCAAGAGCTTGAAATAGATGGGAATGATTTAATTAAATTATTTCCAGATGTAACAAAAGGACCTTGGATGCAAAAGCTCCTGTACCAAGTAGAATATCTTGTTGTGATGCGAAAATTAACCAATGAGAAAGAAAAAATAAGGGAATGGTTAAAATGGAATCCACCAGAAGTAAATTGATTCGACTGCTTGCAGATGCTAAAGAGTCTTATATTTCAGGGCAGCAGCTCTCGGAACAATTACATATTTCCAGAACTGCAATTTGGAAACACATGAAAGAGTTAGAAAAAGATGGGTACGTGATTGAGGCGAAACCTAAAACAGGATACAGAATTAAGGAATACTCAGGAAACGTTAGTTCCAATACTATCACATGGGGACTTAACACGTCGTGGATAGGTAAGGAGATTATTCATAAACCTACTGTCACGTCCACGCAGTTTGTTGCACATCAAGCTGCACGGGACAACACACCACATGGCACAGTGGTCATAGCAGATGAACAATCCAGTGGCAGGGGAAGAATGGACCGCGTATGGCACTCCAAAAAAGGGAAAGGTGTATGGATGAGTATTATTTTACGCCCCAAGATACCACCATATATGGCTCCCCAGCTAACTCTCATGACAGCTACAGCCATTGCTGAGGTGCTGGATCAATATGATGGCTTACAACCTAAAATAAAGTGGCCAAATGATATTCTTATTCAGAATAAAAAGGTAGCTGGTATTCTTACAGAGATGCAGGCTGAACAAGATCGCATCCAGTATGTGGTAGTGGGCATAGGCTTAAATGTAAACCAAGATAATAAAGAAATACCTGATGCCATCCATTACAGGGCAACCTCTTTAAAAATGGAGACGGAGAAGGAATGGCCAATAATAGATTTAGTGCAACAAATTCTTGAAGCGCTTGAAAAAGAATACGAATCTTTTCTCAAAAAAGGGTTTCGTGATGTAAAATCAAAATGGGAAAACTATGGATTTAGGATAGGCGAAAAGATTTCTTTACATAGTGGTAGTAAAAAGAAGGAAGCCGTTTTTTTAGGTATCGCAGAGGACGGTGCACTCCTAATTGAATCATCAACCGGAGAAACGGAAAAAATTTATTCAGCTGAAATTGATTGGTTTGTGGAATAATAATAAGAAGTCATATAATGAAAGCACAGATAGAGGGAAAGTGAGGTGGTCGAGTGGAGCGATTTGTCGTGATCGACCTAGAAACTACCGGCCATTCAGCTGTAAAAAGAGATAAAATTATTGAAGTAGGTATTGTAGTTATCGAAGAGAATGAAATAGTTGATAGCTATGGCACTTTCCTCAACCCGGGTAAATCTATTCCTGAATTTATATCAAGTTTAACAGGTATAAGGGATGAGGATGTTAAAGATGCGCCTACATTTGAAGAAAGGGCAGAGGAAATTTCTGCTTTATTTGAAGACAGTTATTTAATTGCACATAACGTCCCATTCGACATGGGCTTTATAAACGCTGAATTTGCAGCAGTGGGGAGAGAACTACTGAAAAATCCAGTTCTAGATACGGTCGAACTGGCTCGTGTTCTTTACCCTAAGGCTCCCAGTTATAAATTAGGTCAGCTTGCAGAGTACTTGGGAATTCACCATGAAGACCCGCATCGCGCATTATCTGATGCATACGTAACAGCGAAACTATTTTTAAAACTTAGGGAACGACTTGATAACCTTCCTTATGAAACAATTACACATTTAATACGCCTTGAGAAAATGTTAAAATCAGATCTTTTCGCATTACTGGCTGATCGAGAAAATGAGCTTGCATTTTCTACCCAGGAAGATCCCGAGTTAGAAACATTTCAGGGTCTTGCATTTAGAAAAATCAAGGAGACAAAGATTACGCCACCATCTAGGATAGGCTCCTATGGAGATTTTTTAGATGCAATCTATGAAGAAGGCGGGACGCTATCTCAGCAAATGGCTCGGTATGAAAAAAGAACAGGCCAGCGTGAGATGTCAGAAACCATTTATGACGCATTTCAATCTCGACGCCATGCTTTAATAGAAGCAGAAACTGGTACAGGAAAATCACTTGCATACATACTTCCTGCTATTTATGATGCCGTTATATCTGGACAACGACTGGTTATCAGTACCTTTACTACCCAGTTACAGACACAGCTATTAGAAGAGGAAATCCCGCTAGTACGTAATCTTCTTCCATTTTCATTTAAGGCAGCCTTACTAAAAGGGAAAAGCCATTATATCAGTTTGGAAAAATTCGAAAGGGAATTACTTAGCACAGAGAAGGATAATTATGATATCACCCTCACGAAGGCCATGATTTTAGTTTGGCTAACAGAAACACAAACGGGAGATATTGACGAGGTTCAATTACCTTCAAGTGGTTATTTATTTTTTAGACGCGTTTCTACAGATACAGAAGCACATGTGGATCCCCAGTCTCCCTGGTTTTTAAGATCCTATTACCAAAAAGCGAGAAAAGCAGCTCAACAGGCTGACATTGTGATTACAAATCATGCACTTCTAGCTACAGATATCTTTAATGATTATCAATTATTGCCAAGCTACGATAAAGTGATCATTGATGAAGCACATCATTTTGAGGAAACTGCATCAAAGCACTATGGTCTTAAGCTAGATTATATGAACATGCAGTACACGCTAAATCAAATAGGCGAGACAAATGATCCGAAATTTATTGGTCAATTAATTACAAAATACAGAGACTATATAGAAGAGGAAATTATTGATAGATGGGATGATCTCATAATTGATGCAAAATATGAGACCGATGATTTGTTTCGAGGTATTTTCCAGTATGTGGCCGAACAAAATAAGCATCAAAAATCTTTAAGCGATATTGGTAGGACACAATACAGGTTTGAGAATAGCAAGGAAGATGCGGCCAAGTGGGACACTATTTTGGAGATGACAAACCGTTTAATGTTTTTCCTACGTGATTTAATCTATATATTAGCGAGGCTTGATCAGACTCTTGAGAAACAGTATGAAGATAAATATGATAAAAATGAAGTCGGGCAGCATATTGAGCAGCTACAACAATATATGGATCATCTAGAATCCCTATTTCTTGCAGCCGATTCACCTAAGTTCGTTAAATGGGTTGAAGTCGAAACATATGGAGCGAAAAACGCAGTATATCTATACAGTGAACCAACAGATATATCAGGCTTTCTGTCCACTGATTTCTTTGCAAAAAAAGAAAGTGTTATTTTGACCAGCGCTACCCTGACGATGAAGAACTCGTTTACTTTTATTAAAGAGCGATTAGGATTAACAGACGAAGAAATTGAAACCAAGAAGATTCCTTCTCCATTCTCTTATAAAGATCAGGTCCAACTGATGATTCCGACTGATTTTCCTGATATAAAACATGGTAACCAGGACGACTTTATTTATGCCACGTGTGAGGCTATCTTTTCATTAGCTGAAATCACCAGTGGAAGAATGCTTGTTCTATTTACTTCTTATGATATGTTAAAGAAATCCTACTATCTGCTTAAAGAAATCATGGACACATCCACTTACTCTTTGATTGCACAAGGTATATCAAGTGGAAGCAGGAGCAGGCTAAAAAAGAATTTCCAAACATTTGACCAATCCATACTGCTTGGCACCAATTCATTCTGGGAAGGTGTAGATATACCTGGAGAAGACTTATCCAGTCTGGTCATCGTACGTTTACCCTTTCAACCACCAGATCATCCTATTTTTGAAGCGAAATCTGCAAACTTAAAGGAAAATGGGAAGAATGCGTTCATGGAATTATCGTTACCAAATGCTGTTATTCGATTTAAACAAGGCTTTGGCAGGCTTATCCGTTCAAACACAGATAGAGGGATCGTGTTCGTTTGTGATTCAAGGATCATTCAAGCGAGATATGGCAAGTATTTTCTTGATTCAATACCTGAGATCCCTTTAACGAAGGATAAAACCCAGCAGCTAATGCGAAAAGCAGAAGAATGGTTTTAATATATTTATCTGTAGATCGTAAAAGGTAAAAAAAACTACTGATGCGTCAATTGTGCATCAGTAGGAAAGATGGTATGGTATAGGTTGGAATAAATTTATTGAATTAAATAAAACACAATCCTTCGCTTACTTGGTATACTGTAATTGCGTTTCACCTTACATCAACATACTTATAGTATAAGCAATGAGCCCTACACTATGTCTAACAATATTTGATAAAACAAGCAGTTCTTTAACTGGAGGGGAAAAGATGGATAATAAAATACAAACCCTGTCAACAGTCAAGCTCCAATATTCATCAGATCTTTATAAAATTGTCGATTCATTAAATCGAACTCTTAAAGAGAATGATTTAATGTTTGGTCTAACATTGGATGAAAATGATGAGAATCAGGCAATCTTCACCATATACAAAACCTAGCTGGCTGAGATGGAGCTTGCTGCTAGTTGGCATTGTAGTAGTAGCAGTAGGGATATATGCTGCATTTTTATATCATGACATAAACAAAAATAGAACTGCAGGATTTGAAACAACAAAAAAGCAGGTCTTATCTGCTACATCTGTAACAGAGATTGAAAAAGTTGTCACCTTCAATGGGGCAGATAGCTATCATGTAGTATTTGGGCAAACAGATGAGAATGATGGTAGACTCGTTTTTTACCCTTTGGAGGGAAAAGAAAAGACCTTGACGACTATTAACGAACAAGAGATGGTTAGTGAAGAAGATATGCTACGTAAGTGGAAAAGCAATTGTACCGATTGTGAATTTATTAAGATAGTACCAGGGATTGTCGATGAAGAAGTACTCTGGGAAATCACGTATCGGGATGCTTCTGACCGTTATGTTCTCGACTACTATGCGATCGAAGATGGTAGTCAATTCGAACAATATCGCTTAAAACAAATGTTTAAATAGAAAGGTGAAAAGTGAATGAACTTAGCGAAAAGAGTAAAAACATTATCACCCTCTTCCACACTTGCTATTACAGCAAAAGCGAAGGAGTTAAAACAGCAAGGACATGATGTAATTGGACTAGGAGCAGGGGAGCCGGACTTTAATACCCCACAATATATCCTCGATGCTGCAATGGAGGCAATGAATGATGGGAGAACAAAATATACACCATCTGGCGGCATTGCAGAATTGAAAGATGCGATTGTGAATAAGTTTCAAACTGATAATCAACTTAGTTATAGTCCTGACCAAATTATTGTAACAACTGGCGCTAAACATGCATTGTACACGCTATTTCAAGTGTTATTAGATGAAACAGATGAAGTTATTGTGCCAACACCATATTGGGTAAGCTATCCGGAGCAAGTAAAACTAGCTGGCGGGAACCCTGTTTTTGTAACAGCTAAAGAAGACAATCATTTTAAAATGACACCACAGGAGCTTGAGGCGGCGATTACAGAGAAAACAAAAGCTGTTATTATCAACTCTCCAAGTAACCCAACGGGTATGATGTATACAAAAGCAGAGTTGAAGGCATTAGGTGAGGTATGCTTAAAACATAATATCCTTATCGTTTCAGATGAGATTTACGAAAAGCTAATATATACAGATGATGAGCATGTATCAGTTGCCCAGTTATCACAGGAATTAAATGAACACACGATCGTAATCAATGGTGTAAGTAAATCCCACTCTATGACTGGTTGGAGAATTGGATATGCAGCTGGCCCTCAAGAAATTATTAAAGCCATGACAAACCTTGCGTCGCATTCTACTTCAAACCCGACATCTATTGCTCAATATGCAGCTTTGGCGGCGTATGAGCAAGCTGGAGATACAACATTAGAGGAAATGAAGAAAGTATTTGCTGAACGATTGGAAATGCTACACGCGTTGTTAAATGATATACCTGGTGTTAGCTGTATTAAACCAAAAGGCGCTTTTTACTTATTTCCTAATGTTAAGGAAGCAGCAAGCAATTGTGGCTATGCTAATGTAGATGATTGGGTAGCAGCTTTATTAGAAGAGGAAAAAGTTGCCGTTGTACCTGGTTCTGGATTTGGCTCAGAGGATAATATTAGGTTGTCTTATGCTACTTCAACAGAAGCACTTAAGGAAGCAGCTGAAAGAATAAAACAATTTGTTATAAAACATCAATCATAGATGTGTAGGAGGTAGGAAAGTGAAAATTACTATATCGCAAGCACCAAAATATAATGAACAAACCGTTACTATGGGAGCTTGGTTATCAAATAAACGCTCAAGTGGTAAAATTGCATTTTTACAATTACGTGATGGGACAGGTTTTATCCAAGGTGTTGTTGTAAAAAGTGATGTCAGCGAGGAAGCTTTTCAGCTCGCAAAAAATATCACACAGGAATCTTCCATGTACATAACGGGTAAGATCGTGGAAGATACAAGATCTCCTTTTGGCTATGAAATGCAGGTCAGTGATATCGAATTGATTCATGAAGCAACAGATTATCCAATTACACCAAAAGAGCATGGGACAGAGTTCTTAATGGACCATAGACATTTATGGCTTCGTTCAAAACGCCAGCATGCAGTGATGAAGATTCGTAATGAGATCATTCGTTCGACTTACCAATTTTTCAACGAAAATGACTATGTAAAGATAGATCCACCAATCCTAACTGGCTCTTCTGCTGAAGGGACAACAGAGCTTTTCCATACAAAGTATTTTGACGAGGAAGCATATCTCTCTCAAAGTGGACAATTGTACATGGAAGCAGCTGCAATGGCTTTTGGTAAAGTATTTTCTTTTGGACCAACCTTCCGTGCCGAAAAATCTAAAACGAGAAGACATCTTATCGAGTTCTGGATGATAGAACCCGAAATGGCGTTTGTAAATCATGAGGAAAGCTTAGAGATACAAGAGCAATATGTCAGCTTTATCGCACAAAATGTTTTAGAGAACTGTAAATTGGAGTTGGATGTTCTCGAGAGGGATACATCGAAATTAGAAGCTATTAAAGCGCCTTTCCCAAGAATTTCTTATGACGATGCGATTACATTACTTCAAGAAAAAGGATTTACAGATATTAAATGGGGCGAAGACTTTGGTGCGCCACATGAAACGGCTATAGCAGAAAGCTTTGACAAGCCTGTATTCATTACAAACTATCCAAAAGATATTAAAGCCTTTTATATGAAACCACATCCGGATCGCTCAGATGTTGTGTTATGTGCCGACTTAATCGCTCCTGAAGGATATGGAGAAATTATTGGAGGATCACAACGAATTGATGATCTACAATTAATGCAGGAACGCTATGAAGAGCATGGTCTAACAGGACAAGCTTATAAGTGGTACCTCGAACTCCGTCAATATGGAAGTGTTCCACACTCTGGTTTCGGTCTTGGCTTAGAAAGAACGGTAGCATGGTTATCAGGTGTAGACCATGTAAGAGAAACGATACCGTTCCCACGTTTATTAAATCGTTTGTATCCATAAGTATCGATTAAGTTTTGAAACGTAATCCCTTGCCTTTTACAGTGCAAGGGATTTTTATTCCGTTTATGATCGAGATTTTTCTAACTTTATCATGCTATACTAACAATTGAGGTGCTAATATGAAGAAGCAATTACAAGTTCAACAAATATTATTGGATCAAATTAATATACCAATAAAGCTTTTCACTTCTTTTCAAACGTTGGGGCTTGACGAAACAGACGTCATGCTTATTTTACAAGTACAACAATTTCAACAAAAGGGAATTGGGTTTCCCACTCCAGCAGAACTATCAGATAATATGACAATAAATGAGGAACAATGCTCCAATTTATTACGCAAGCTAATTCAAAAAGGAGTACTGGTTATTGAACAAAATAACAATAAAGAGACGGAAAAGATTAGTGAAGTATATTCCTTAAACGAGTTATGGGAAAAGCTCTATGCAGAAAAGGAAGATAAAACGGAAGAACATGCGGATGGGACGATTTTTGTTCTGTTTGAACAAGAATTCGGCAGACCACTCTCACCTTTTGAAATTGAGACAATCAATGGTTGGCTTGATGAAGATAAACAAGCCGCCTCTTTAATTAAGGCAGCCTTAAGAGAATCGGTTTTAATGGGCAAGTTGAATTTCAAGTACATTGATCGTATTTTACGAGAATGGCATAAGAAAGGAATCCACACGGTAGAACAAGCAAGAGATGCGAGTAAAAAGTTTCATGGCAATCAGACTACAAAACAAGAAGGCCCTCGTACTAAACGGGATACATCCTTTTACTATAACTGGCTAGAAGGGGAGGATTAGGCAATGCTGAATAAAAAACAAATACGATTTTGCTTGGATGAAATAACAAAAATGTTTCCCGATGCGGAATGCGAATTAAAGCACGCTAATCCTTTTGAGCTTGTGATAGCTGTTTTGTTATCCGCCCAATGTACAGATGTACTTGTAAATAAAGTAACAGCTGAACTCTTTAAAAAATATAAGACACCGGAGGACTATCTTGCAGTTTCCCTTGAGGAATTACAACAAGACATACGTTCCATCGGCTTATACCGTAATAAAGCGAAAAATATTCGTAAACTATGTGAAGTATTAATTGAGAATTATGGTGGGGAAGTACCGAGAACAAAAGCAGAGCTGGAGAAGCTGGCAGGTGTCGGTCGTAAAACTGCGAATGTTGTAGCATCTGTTGCGTTTAACGAACCAGCAATCGCTGTAGATACGCATGTAGAGCGGGTATCTAAACGCTTAGGTATTTGTAGGTGGAAGGATTCAGTTGTTCAAGTTGAAGAGACGTTGATGCGGAAAGTGCCTATAAAAGAGTGGAGCGATACGCATCACCGATTAATATTCTTTGGCAGGTATCATTGCAAAGCAAGAAATCCTGAATGCCCAACATGTCCGTTGCTAGAGCTTTGTAGAGAAGGGCAAAAACGAATGAAGAAAGAAAAAGAGGTAAACGCATAGTAACTGCGTTTACCTCTTTTTAGATTAGAAGGGGGAAGATTAATTCCCACTACCTTCCTCGTCATCACTTCCACTTTCTTCGTCTGTACCTTCATCATTGTTTCCATTTCCATTGCCATTTCCGTTATTTCCATTACCCTCACTATTGTCTTCATTATTAGCTTCATCATTATTTCCCTCATCAGAGCCCTCATCACTTTGGTCTCCGCTGTCCTCATCGTCACCATTACCTTCGCCAGTATCTTCTTCCGCCGCTGGCACCGTGACGCTTGTTGACTGAGATTCACCCTCGACGCCTTCATTTGCGCCATTTTGACCAATTGGTGTCACGACAATATCATACGTTTCACCAGGTGAAGCACCACTAATTTCAATGCCATTGGATTCAACTGTCTGGGTTTGACCGTTAACCGCTACCTCAAAAGAGGCTGGTGGCCCATTGTAATTCCATGACACATCGATAATGGAGGCATCTTTATTATATTTAGCTGATAGCCCACTAACAGGCGGGATATTTCCTTCTTCTTCTTCCTCATCACCGCCAGGAACGGAAACCGAGGTCGTTGCCGGTTCACTTTGCATATCCCCGTCATTGCTTGTTGCAACTACCTGTATTGTATAGTCAGCACCAGGCTCTACTTCAGATATCTCCATAGATGTATCTTCGGTTGTTGAGAGACCTTGCATTTGACCATCATCTACCTGAGCACTTAGTTCAAACGAAACATCTGCATCACCGTCGTAATCCCATGTAACTTCGATCGCGTTACTATCTTCGTTATAGCTTGCAGATAGCCCGCTTACAGGATCAAGTTCATCAAACTTTTCAGAAGTGTCATCTGGTTCTGTTCCCTTTACGAAGAGCTCCGTTACGATTTGGGAAGAAGGGGTGTAGTCACTTGGCCTCGCCGCAGGACGAGATCCTTTTTCTACTGCCGCTTCCACAACTGAATCTGGTTTAACAAAATCCGTGTTCTCCACACCTTTGGAGATCTCTGCCATTGTATTACTAAATAGTGCATGTGGTATTTTAGTCTGCCCATTCGGAATGGCCATTCGATTACCATCCTCATTCGTGTAACCACCAGTCCAAACCGAGATTGTATAATTCGTTGAATAACCAGTAAACCAGGAGTCCGGGCTGCCTGATTCATCAGATAAACTAGTAGTACCCGTCTTACCTGCTACTGTCACACCTGGAACATTTGCTTGGGCACCAGTTCCGTCCGTAATTACAGTTTTTAGCATATCCGTAATCATGTATGCCGTGTAATCAGCCATCACGGCTTCTGCTTCTGGCTTTAATTCGACGGTCCTGCCATCAGGGAATTCAACACTGGTAACGGCATACGGATCATTGTATAAACCTTCATTACCGAATGCTCGATATGCTCCAGCCATTTGTAATGGGGTAACATTCGTTCCGGTCCCACCAATTGCATCACCTATTGTAACAGAATCATCGGCAAATTTTATACCTAGACTCTCAGCAAAACCTTGTGCTTTATCATAGCCAACTTCTTCTAATGTTTTTACAGCTGGAACGTTAAGCGATTGATTTAATGCATGTCTTGCACTCATCCAACCTGCATAGCTTCGGTTCCAGTTTCTAATTGGGCTGTCCCCACCATAATCATATGGTTTATCATCATTTATTTGATGATAAGTGGACATTTTATTAAACTCAATTGCTGGACCGTAAGCTACAAGTGGTTTCATAGTTGAACCAGGCTGTTGTCCACCTTGGATGGCATAGTTGTATCCCGTACCATTCCCATTCCTGCTACCGCCAATTGCTCGAATGGCACCATTTTTTGTATCAAGCACTGTCATCCCTGCTTGCATTTCATCATCAGGGTAGGGAATAGGGTTTTCCTCACTATCTGTTAGAAGAAACTCTACGTGTTCCTGGATGCTTGTATCAATAGTAGTCTGTATTTTAAGGCCATCTGTATAAATATCTGCACCATCTACTTTTTCTTCCACTTCACGTTGTACTTGCTTCAGAAAATCCTTGTAAGGTATAGAATTTTCGCTTACTCCTGCCAGCATGGAAGGGATATCTACTTCTCTTGCTTCATCCGCATCTTCTTGTGATATCTTGCCATGACGTACCATAAGCGTGAGGACAGTATCCATACGTTCTTTGGTTAATTCTGGATTTTCATATGGATTGTATGCTGTTGGACGCTGAGGTAAACCTGCCAAAATTGCAGCCTCTGCAAGGGTAAGCTCGCTTAAGTCTTTCTTTCCAAAATAAGTTTCAGCAGCCTTTGCAACGCCATACGCACCGCTTCCGTAGAAAATTTTGTTTAAGTACATTTCCAATATTTCTTCTTTTGAATATTCACGTTCCAGTTTTAGAGCAAGCCACTGCTCCTGAACCTTTAAGCTGATCTTTTTTTCAGCAGACAAAAAGGATTTTTCCACTACCTGTTGGGTAATTGTACTAGCTCCTTCTGATCCAAAGCCATTCTTAAAGTTTGCAATAACGGCACCACCGATGCGTCGTAAGTCAATTCCTGAATGCTCGAAGAACCGGGCATCCTCAGTAGCCGTGACCGCATCTATGAGTACCTGCGGCAGGTCATCATAGCTGATTTTTGTTCTTTTCTCTTCACCCAGTGTTGCAAATACTTCTCCATCCTTATCTAGTATTTGAGAAGCAAGGGGATCGGATAATTTTGATTCATCAAGATCCGGTGCTGTTGCAATCCAATAAGCTGCGGTTGCCCCAGCACCTATTCCCATAATAATAAAGATAAGTAGCATAATAAGTAGGATTTTTTTCCATAAAGGCTTTTTCGATGATTTCTTTTGTTTTCTTCTTGCTGTACGAGATTGGCTATTATTGGCCATAACTCATTCCTCCGTCTCTAAAAATAAAGCTTATCAATGATAGCTAAATAATCAATTCTTGCCTGATATTGAAAGGGGATCTGGTGCCCTTCCTGACATATCTGGTCGTAGCTTATCGACTTTCTTCCACCTTTTAATTTGTCGTCCCAGTGCTGAAAAAGTTTCTCAGCAGGTAAAAAATACGTCTCTTGATATAAAGTAAATCGAATTAATAAGAAACAAATACCACCATGTTCCACCACAGAACGCATATGAGCAACTTGGTGATTATGGATATTTGCTAATGGAAATAACGTTTTGTTTTTCGTTTCCTTGGCTTCAAAGTCTATATGCTTGCTTCGGTATACACCATTATAGTCAGTGGTTGATGCTTGTTTGAAATATGCTTCTGTTATTACAGCAGCACTCCTTTTTGGGTAATTTACCTTAACAATTTGTACAGGTGTTGGTTTTTTATGAATAATTGCCTTGTCCGTATCAAGGTAAAAGCGGTTTGTTTCATTAATATCTTCTTCTAACGTCATTCCTCTGTTACTAAAAGCATGGTTTCCTGCACCGGAGGGTCTACTTTGAGAAGGTTGGGTTAACGATCCTTTTTTTCCATTTGGGTAGTTCATTAAAAAAATCCTCCTTGCATATTACAGTATCATATCAGATATAGTAGGAAATGATAACTGTAAAAGCATCAATTGGATGAGAATGAAACAAAATATAGCCAAACGAAAGCAGGTTCATCCATGTACGGAGACGACTCATTCGATCCATATATCCATTATATAATAAACACCACAAGGAAGCATAATAAAGACAATATTTCTCGGACAAAGGCCTACCAGAACTTCTATATAGAAAACCCGGAAATTAAATGGGCCTTTCTTGCAAGCATGGTTTCTAGAAATGCTGGCTGGAACATGACTGACCTTCAATTACAACCTTTTAAAAAAATCTTAGGGAAAAAAGAAAGAGACCAGTTATTTATGACGTATGAGCGAGCAAATTGGCTGATTTTTTCAGATGCTTTCCCCCAGTTACTAGTATATAACCTTTCCAAGCAAGCAGAAAAACCGCTGTTTTATTTGTTGAAAAAGTTTCACGTTTCATCATTTATGATCGAGCAATGGATGTTATTTTGGGAAAGGCAGGAACGCGACAAGCTTATGATCGCCCTAATCATTAATGAACAAAATGTAATCCAAGGCCCAGTTGTGAAACAAACGTACTTTCAGTATCATGTTTTTAATCAACTTCCATACATAATGCAGAATTTTTTACGTTTGAATGCTGTATTATTCCCAACTAGTTCCTCAGAAGTGTACGGGTCGTACGTTCATGGATTTACAAATATCTCGAAACGAATAGGCTTAGGTGTCCGACTAGCTAATATACTCTATTCCCCGAAAGTTTATGACAAATCCCTATATTTTGCTAAAACACAAGAACATACTGGCTCACGCAGGGATTATGAGTCGTATTTACCAGCACATTATCCGTACGCTCCAATGTTACGCGTGCTCTACCCAGTAATTAAACATCAGGATAATATTCGTCAAGATTGGTGGAAGACAGGGGGTATTCCTAGTAAATGGTGGCAAACACCAAAAGAAACATCTTTGGAGGACATGAAAAAAACGTATTATAGGAAACGTGACTTACTATTTGGATACTATTATATGAAGTACGCAATTAAGCCCGACTGGTAAATGGTTATCCAGCCGGGCCTAATGCTTACTATTTATTCAGGAGCAACGTCCGTAAGACTCCCACTTCAACACATGAAGGGGAACCGTTAAGTTTTTAGTGAGCGGAAACGGACGCTAACACCCCGATTCGTTCAACTAACAATCAATGGGAGGAAGAACGAAAACCCCCACTGTTTGAAGTTTCACTTTATGTGGAAGGGCGATTCGGACCTTGTAGCTTCTTATCCCCAGTTTTTAGTGAGCGGGACTTTTCGCTTTCTGCTTTTTGCTTTTGCTTTTTCTTATTCATTAATATCCCTCCTTCGCTTATTAGTTTGTCTCATTATCGCTAAATGATAAGTAATTCCACTTCTTTTGTTATCTTCTTACTTCTTTTGTCGAACAGGCAGGACACTTTCATTCTGAAGCGAATAAAACAATTACACAATGAAGAGGAGTGGGTGTATATGGGGCTGGCAATTAAATATGTAGAGAGTAGTGTAAATGGAGTAGAAAAGAATACGGTGGAACTGCACTTACAAGGATTAGCTGATCAAGTTAGAAGAATGGATCAGAAATTAACAACACGTTTGGATCGTACTATTTCTGAAGACTTTGAAACACAGCAATTAAAGATAAGTCATACACGCTCAACTATCAGAGGCGCATTTTCGCTAAAGTAGAAGGTGCATTTTTTGTAAATTGATGATAAAGTATTGTTGTAGAGTTTGAAGGCAAAAGGCGGTTGTTTTAATATGATTTTACTCGAACAAACAGAGAAACTTCAGCAATATCTAATCACGCTGAAAGACAAATTTGAATACAGTGAGCCACCTGAAAATAAAAAAGATAGAGAATTTTTTTTACAGGTTAAGCAGGAAACAGAACCTGTTTATGAGCTCCTTAACCAATGGGAGAAGTCCGCATTAGAGGCGGTAAAGAACAGGGAGGTACAGGTACACCCACACCAAGTAACTTCCACAAGAGAGAACATGGAGTTAATGCTTATGCATAGCTACTATATTGATGCGAGAAGGAAACGGTATATGGAATTAAACAATTCTATCCATTATGTACTGGATCAAATCCATCGGGAGTTGTCCCAAGCATAATACCGTTTTACATAAATTAAGAATGATACTGGGGGATACAAAATGACGAAAGATAAATTGATTGAAGAAGCATTGAAGATGAGAGAAAAAGCTTACATCCCATATTCCTCATTTCCCGTCGGGGCTGCTTTGTTAACGAAGTCTGGTAAGCTTTATACTGGCTGTAATATTGAAAATGCAGCATATCCAGTAACGTGTTGTGCTGAAAGAGTGGCCATTTTCAAAGCAATCTCAGATGGCGAAAGAGAATTCACAGAAATGGCTGTAGCAGCTGACATGAAACGTCCAGTGCCGCCTTGCGGTTCTTGTCGACAAGTGATGAGTGAGTTTTTTGATAGTGAAATGGTGATCCACTTGACGAACAATGAAAAAATGGTTAAAACTGTGACTATGGAGGAACTGCTTCCATTCTCTTTTCACCAATCCGATATGGAGAAGTAATCTTTTCTTTACATAAATCTGCTATCAGGATTGATGATATTCCTTTAATGAATAATGCAATGCACGTTATAGAACGAAAAGTAAGGGAGCTGATCTTTCAGGTTCCTTTTTTATTGGTAAACTGGTACCATGTAGGTATGCGAAACATTCAATTTGGATATCGATGTATAAAATAAGTTTCGGATAAATAGACTTTACATTGACAATAAGTTTGTATTTTGGAAAAATAGGCATGTAAATAGGATGAGGTGATAAGATTGAGTTTAAGTCAAGTTCAATTTAGTGGGAAAGACATACTTGAGAAAGAATTTAAAACAGGTATGCGAGGATACAATCAGGAAGAAGTGGACGAGTTCCTAGACAAAATCATTCAAGATTACGATCTATTCAAGCAAGAAATTGACCGTCTTCAACAGGAGAATGAGCGACTTAAGAAAACAACATCAGATCAAACTAGAAGCCGATCTACACAACCAGCGCCACAAATGAATTATGATGTTTTAAAAAGATTATCTAACTTGGAGAAAGCTGTTTTTGGTAAAAAGTTTGCAGAAACGGATAACTAGGTTTATGTAAGCAGAACTTGTCGATTCAGCGAAAAAATGGTACAATAGTGAAACTGGATATAAATACTCAGGTAATCGCTGCATGCTACATGCAGAGGAAAGTCCATGCTCACACAAACTGAGATGTTTGTAGTGTTCGTGCTTGACGAATTCATAAGTCAAGGTAACCATCATGGTTAACGGCAGGAGGTATTCCTAAGTCTTCGGATATGGGATACGTACCTTGAAAGTGCCACAGTGACGTAGCTGAATGGGAAACGATTCAGGTGGAACGAGGTAAACCCCACGAGTGAGCAACCCAAATTTTGGTAGGGGCATCCTTCAGTAGGGAAATGAACCGAAGTAGGGACAAGTTTTACACTTGTAGATAGATGATTACAACCAATGTACGAGGCTGACCACCACTTGTAGTACGTTGGCGACAGAACATGGCTTATCGAGTATTTATTGGTCTACTATAACAGAAATGAAAACCTTGCTTACAGCAATACTGTGAGCAAGGTTTTTTTAATATTATATGAGTCTTTATTATATAGGATTAAATCAGCATCCTATATGTCCATAATAAATAGCGAATAAGCTTTTAGTTAACAAGTTGTTGATGAGGTGCTCCTCAAGCCCATTAT
The DNA here is from genome assembly GCF_052246275.1 of Oceanobacillus sp. M65. Lineage (NCBI taxonomy): Bacteria > Bacillati > Bacillota > Bacilli > Caryophanales > Bacillaceae > Oceanobacillus > Oceanobacillus sp. M65. Next base: position 493,501 of record NZ_JBQQCJ010000002.1, read on the forward strand.
GCCGGATAGTAAGCTGTCAACTCAATGGATATGGATTCATCTTTTACAGAGGATTATGATAAACTAAAAAAGAATTAATTTCGAGATATGAAAGGATACATTACATGCAGAATGTTACATTGATTGCAACTGCAGCAATGGGACTTGAATCAATTGTTGCGAACGAAGTAAAAAGCTTGGGGTATGAAGTACAAGTAGAGAATGGCCGCGTTGTATTTGAAGCACCGGTTTCTGCTATTCCACGGTGTAACCTATGGCTCAGAACAGCAGATAGGGTCCGATTACTTGTAGGAAGATTTAAGGCTTATACGTTTGATGAGTTATTTGAAGCAACGAAGGCCTTACCATGGGAGTACTATATTTCTGAAGAAGGACAGTTTCCGGTATCAGGGAAATCGGTCCAATCCAAATTATTTAGCGTTCCAGATTGTCAAGCTATTACCAAAAAAGCAATTGCAGAACGACTTAAGCTAAAGCATGGTGTTGCCTCTAAAATGCCAGAGACAGGGGCTCTTTACAAGGTTGAGGTTTCCTTATTAAAGGATGAGGCAATACTAACCATTGACACATCTGGTGTAGGTCTCCACAAAAGAGGCTATAGAATTGGCCAAGGAGAGGCTCCACTTAAAGAAACAATGGCTGCAGCGCTCGTATTGCTGACGAACTGGAAAGCTGAGTATCCATTAATTGATCCATTTTGTGGTTCGGGTACGATTCCGATTGAAGCTGCTATGATTGGGCAGAATATCGCTCCTGGCTTCAATAGAGAATTCGCTTCAGAAGGTTGGTCGCTTATTAAAGCAAAACATTGGGAAAAGGCTTTTGAAGAAGCAGAGGACAAGGCAAATTATGACCAGAAACTTGACATTACGGGGTCCGATATTGACCATAAGCTAATTAAAATTTCGGAAGGAAATGCCACGGAAGCAGGGTTTGGTGACTTAATCTCTTGGAAGCAAATGCAAGTTAAGGATTTATCTATTAAAAAAGAAAATGGGTATATCATTGGCAATCCTCCATATGGGCAACGACTTAGCGACAAGGAAGCGGTAGCGAAGATTTATCATGACTTTGGATCTGTTATGGAAGAGCATCCTAGCTGGAGTGTTTATATCCTAACTGCTTTTGAAAAATTTGAGAAACAATATGGAAAAACCGCTACCAAAAAGCGTAAACTATTTAATGGGTTTATAAAAACAGACTATTACCAATACTTTGGAAGGAAAACCAAGGGGGAGAAGTAATTGGAGAACACATATTTAATCGAGAAGGACTTTAAAGAACTGCTAAAAGAACAGAGCGCTTATAAGGAAGCAATAGCCCTTGCTCATTGGGACATGAGAACAAAGATCCCAAAGAAGGGAGTGGAGCAGCGCTCAGAAGTAGTTGGTTTCCTAGCTGAGAAGCTTCACCAACTTGAAACATCCGAGAAGATGAAATACTTCATAGACGTACTGAAGGATAATACAAAAGACGAGATTGTACGTAAAACGGTTGAAGAATGTGAGCAGAATTACGAGAGAAATCGCAAAATCCCGCATGATGAATTTAAAGAATATGTAATGCTCCAATCTAAATCCGAGGCAATCTGGCAAGAAGCACGTGAAAAGTCAGACTTTACGCTTTTTCAGCCATACTTAGAAAAGCTTGTTGACTATAATAAGAAATTTGCTAATTACTGGGGATATGAGAAAAATATTTACGATGCATTATTACATAATTATGAACCAGGTGTCACAACAGAAACTTTAGATCAAGTGTTCCCTGCGTTACGTAATTCGCTAACAAGTTTGCTGGATAAAATCAATCAAAGCACTGTGAAACCAGACCCACAAGTGCTCAAAGGACATTTCCCCAAAACAAAGCAAGAAGCTTTTACGTTAGATATATTAGAAAGAATGGGGTATGATTTCAGTTCTGGAAGGCTTGACGAAACCATACATCCTTTTGCTATTTCACTAAACATTAATGATGTTCGCGTAACGACTAGATATGATGAAGAAGATTTTCGTATGGCTGTTTTTGGTACAATCCACGAAGGTGGGCATGCGCTTTACGAACAAAATATAAACCCCAATTTGGCAAGTACTCCACTGGCTACTGGGACTTCTATGGGAATTCATGAATCACAATCCTTATTTTGGGAAAACTTTGTAGGTAGAAGTGAATCATTCTGGTCTAGTCATTATGAGTTATTTAAAAATTATGCCCCAGAGGCGTTTCAGTCTGTCCCATTAAATCAATTTTACCGAGCTGTAAATGAAGTTAAACCTTCCTTTATTCGCATAGAGGCAGATGAATTAACTTATCCACTTCATATCATGATTCGATATGAACTTGAGAAAGCACTCATTAACGGCGAGATAGACGTGAAAGATTTGCCTGGTTTGTGGAATGAAAAAATGAAAGATTATTTAGGGATAGTACCGCCTTCAGATAAAGAAGGTGTACTACAGGACATTCATTGGTCCGGAGGAGATTTTGGATATTTCCCATCCTATGCTCTTGGTTATATGTATGCTGCTCAATTTAACCATACATTGAACAAGGAAATGAATGTGAACAACCTTATTGCCTCAGGGGAATTCGATCAAATTAGAGAGTGGTTTACCAAACATGTTCACCAATATGGAAAAATGAAAAAGCCATTGGAGATAGTCAACGATGTGACGGGTGAAGCATTGGATGCAAGGTATCTCGTCGACTATTTAACGAAGAAATATAGCGGTATCTATCAATTTTAAACGAATAAACTGTTGGAAGGTGCGTTATGACATACATTTGTTCAACTGGATTAGGAGTTCCCCCCAATGCGATACAACAAGAAGAGATTACGGAACTAGTTCAAGGTATTTTCCGTAGTTCCAGTAGACATATCACAAGGCTACTTCCTGTTTTTAAAAATGCTGAGGTTGCCACGAGACAATTTGTTGTAAATAGAGACTGGTTTCAGGCAGACCATAGCTTTAAAGAACGAAACGATCTTTATCAACAACATGCTGTGACAACTTCCCTAGAAGCGATTGACAATTGCTTAGCTAATAAAACATTCTTAAAAAAGGAAGTTCCCTATGATGCTATTGATATGATTTTATTTGTTTCTAGTACTGGAATAGCGACCCCTTCTATTGATACCTACTTGTATAATCAGCGAGATTTTCGCAGTGATATAAAACGCATGCCTTTATGGGGGCTAGGTTGCGCAGGGGGAGCAATTGCCCTGTCCCGAGCTCATGATTGGATTACAGCAAACCCAGATAAAACTGCACTTATTGTATGTTGCGAATTATGTAGTTTAACCTTTCAAAGAAGCGACCTGAAAAAAAGCAATATAATAGGAAGTGCTTTATTCGGTGACGGAACAGCCGCTGTCTTATTAATGGGAGAGACGTCTCCTTATCGAAGCCATCTTAAAACAAGCCCTGCTAAAATCTTGCATACGAGTTCCCGGACGAAAAAACATAGCACGGATGTGATGGGTTGGGATGTAACAGATCAAGGATTAGAAGTTATCTTTTCTAGAAGCATTCCATCCTTGGTACATTCTTTTTGGAGGGAACATAGTTCAGCTTTTTTTAAAGAAAGGGAGCTTGAAGAAGGCATGATCCATTCCTATATCGCCCATCCTGGTGGTAAAAAAGTGCTGGAAGCGATGGAGGAGGTCCTGGAAACATCGAAAACAAAACTGAAGCATTCTTATCATGTTTTAAAAAACCATGGAAATATGTCTTCTGCTACCGTTTTCTATGTCTTAAATGAAGTAATGAAGGAGCAGAACCCTGCGAAAGCAAAAAGTATACTTTCTGCTCTCGGACCTGGCTTTAGCTCAGAATTGTTGTTACTGGAGTGGACATAAATGTTACCAGTATTTTTATGGGTCATATTTATTTATCTTGTTGTTCAAAGGCTAGTAGAGGTAAACATCGCCAAACGAAATGAGCTTTGGCTCAAAGCACATGGAGGTGTGGAAAAAGGGGAAGGACACTATAAATGGTTTATTATTATCCATACTCTTTTCTTCTTGTCTATTCTTTTAGAAGTTTATACAAGAAAAGCACCTGTACAAAATCCTGGTCTGGTTTTACTAACACTCTTTATCTTAACGCAAGTTTTACGAGTGTGGTGTATTACATCACTAGGGAAGTTCTGGAACACAAAGATTATTGTTTCACCAAACTACCCATTGATTAAAACGGGTCCATATAAATACATCTCACATCCTAATTACGTTGTGGTTGGGATAGAGCTCTTTATTATACCCATTATGTTTCAAGCCTATTTGACCAGTATTATATTCCCGATCCTGCATATTATCCTCCTCCTAATCCGTATCCCAGCAGAGGAGCGGGCATTAAGGGAGACATCGATTTCTAAATGATCCAAAGGAGAGACAGTCAGCACTACGTTGACTGTCTCTTTTTATATGGATAATTTACGAATACAAAAGGAACCAAACACATTTAAAATTGCTTGTAATCCGACTTCATAAATTAACAACCTAATGCAAATACTAAACAGAAAAAGTAGAGGAGAGGGTTTTGGTGATAGTATCCTGGATGTGGATTGCAATCGTCGGATTAGTAGTAGAAAGAATTGCTACCAAACAGATTTCTAGCAGAAATGAACGATGGCTTTTAGAAAAAGGGGGGAGAAGCTCCATCGAAAAGCATTATCGAGGCTTATTAATTGTGCAGTATTTAAGCTATGGTGCCATTCTGTTTGAATTGATATATTTACGACAATCAACCGTCACCTTTAATATGTTCTTCTTTGTTTGCTGTGTCATCATTCTTAGTGGGAAATGGTGGTGCATTCGATCTGCAGGAATGTTCTGGAACGCAAAGAAGATTACATTACCAAGGGTAAGATTGTTTAAACAAGGGCCGTACAAATATGTAAAACAACCTGAATATGTTATTACATTATTGGAAATTGCTTTTATTTCCTTCTTATTTGGTGCTTATATCACGGCGTGTGTCTTCCCCTTTTTATATATGATCTATTTTAAATCTATTCAAAGTGGAGCACAAAAGGTCTATACCAATGCTTAAAGCAAAAGGCCAGCATTAGCTGGCCTTTTCGTTGTTCATTCTTTTTGCAATATACATAAAAGGTGTGTCTAAGAGCGCGACGATAAATTTTATAACATATGTCGTTAAAAGTATTTCCAGCCATACAGAAAACGGAAATTGTCCGTAGAAGGCTATTGTACAAAATACGACGGAATCCAACAATTGACTGATCACAGTACTACCATTGTTTCGAATCCATAGCTGCCGGTCAGAAGGAAAGAGTTTTCTTAGTTTGTCATATATCCATACATCAAAATATTGACTAATAATATATGCTGCGAGGCTTCCGGCAGCGACACGAACTACTAAGCCGAAGATGGTGGCAAGTGATCCTTGCGCAATATCATCAGCTGCTGGTTGAAACGCTAGTGCGAACTGCATTACAACGGTCATGGTAATTAAAGTAGCAAACCCAAGCCAGACGGCTTTTTTAGCTTCTTTCTTACCATATTTTTCGTTGATAATGTCGGTTGCAAGGTATGCTGTTCCATACATGATATTCCCTAGTGTTGCTGTCAGACCGAGCAGTTCAACCGTTTTTAGTACTTGCATGTTGGCGACAACAGTTGACATCCCAATCCATACAAATAGTCCCGTTTTACCAAATAAACGATAAAACAAGAGTAAACAAGAAAAATTGATTAGTGCAAACAAAATCCATATAAGTTCATTTGACATGTAAATGCCTCCTTAGTTTTGATAACGCGGGAGTTTGCGAACCGCGAAAATATTATTATAGCATATTTTAGCTAAATGCACGAAAGAGATAAACCAGAAAAAGCGGTAATCCTTTTACAGATTACCGCTTCTATATACGTTCACTTATTTTTTTGTTACATTTGCAGCTTGTGGTCCACGTTCGCCTTCAACTATTTCAAAGGATACTTCTTGTCCTTCTTCTAATGATTTGAAGCCTTCCTCTTGGATTGCAGAATAATGTACGAATACATCATTTCCTTCTTCTAATTGGATGAAACCGTAGCCTTTCTCTGCGTTAAACCATTTTACTACTCCGTTTTCCATGAATATAATCCTCCTAGAAACTTTCACGTTCGAAATTAGAAACGTGTTAATACAAAGCAGATTTATAGAACATAAATGAAGGCAGCTTCTATAGAAGTGTAGGATCACGTTACATCCACTTCTATAGAAGCTGCCTGTGTCATAAAGGATCCATACATCTTCTTTGCTTGTGTCTAATATAGCTTATATGGACATGTCAGTCAAGAAATAGACTGTATATTTAAATGATTTTCTAGGAATTTTTTTAAAATACAGGTATAATGTAACCATTTCAAAATAATCTTCTACATTTCGACAAACCAGCTAATAGAAAAGAGGAGTAAGAGAGTGAAATCAGACATTGAAATTGCACAGGAAACAACTTTAAAACCGATTCACGACATTGCAACAGATCTTGGCTTATCAGAAGAAGACTGGGAACCGTATGGAAGAACAAAGGCAAAGCTCTCCACAGGTCTCTTAGAAAAGTTAGAGGAACAGCCCGATGGGAAAATCGTTTTAGTCACCTCTATTAATCCCACTCCCGCAGGTGAAGGAAAGTCGACCGTAACAGTAGGTTTGGGACAAGCATTAAATAAACTTGAAAAAAAGGCAATTATTGCGTTACGTGAACCGAGTCTTGGACCTGTAATGGGCTTAAAAGGTGGCGCTGCTGGTGGAGGATATGCTCAAGTTCTTCCAATGGAGGATATCAACCTTCACTTTACGGGAGACTTACATGCTATCACAACAGCGAATAACGCGTTGTCTGCGCTTATTGATAATCATATACATAGAGGGAACAATCTACAAATCGATCCAAGAAGAGTGGAATGGAACAGGGTACTTGATATGAATGATAGAGCGTTACGCCAAGTTGTGGTAGGACTAGGTGGACCTACCAAAGGCGTTCCGAGAGAAGATGCTTTTAGTATTACGGTTGCCTCGGAAATCATGGCTGTTTTATGCTTGGCAAAGGACCTTCAGGATTTAAAACGCCGGCTTAAGAAGATTGTAATTGGCTATACCTACGATGAAAAGCCAGTTACTGTTGAGGATTTAGATGCAGAGGGGGCATTAACTGTACTACTAAAAGATGCATTAAAGCCTAATCTCGTCCAAACAACCGAAAACACGCCTGCTATCATTCATGGTGGTCCATTTGCTAATATTGCTCATGGCTGTAACAGTATCATTGCAACCAAAACAGCAGCAAAGCTAGGGGACTATGTTGTTACTGAGGCCGGCTTTGGAGCGGATCTCGGTGCAGAGAAATTTTTAAACATTAAGTCACGTGCTGGAGGCATCCAACCTAGTGCTGTAGTCATTGTCGCTACCATCCGCGCTTTGAAAATGCATGGCGGCGTTGGGAAAAGTGAACTAACAACCGAAAATGTTGAAGCAATTGCAAGTGGGGTCGAAAACTTAAAGAAACATATAGAGACAATTGAATCATTCGGCCTTCCGTATGTTGTAGCAATTAATAAATTCCCGACGGACACTCAAAAGGAAATAGACTTTTTGAAAGAATGGTGCTCCACGAATAAAGTAGAAGTAGCCCTAACCGATGTATGGAAGAATGGTGGAGCAGGTGGCATCGACTTAGCAGAAAAAGTCATCAAAAAAGCGGAAGAACCGGCTACAAACTTAGAATATACGTACGATCTACACGATCCTCTAGAAGAAAAAATAAGAAGTGTAGCCCAAACTATCTACGGAGCAGATGACATCGTATTAAGCGCAAAAGCTCGCTCCCAATTAGTATTTTTTGAAAAATTAGAGTGGGGAAAATTGCCTGTTTGCATGGCAAAAACCCAATATGCTTTGTCTAATGACCCTTCACAGGTCGGACGCCCAACAGGATTTACAATTCACATACGGGAACTACGAGCTTCTGTTGGAGCCGAATTCATTGTGGTATTAACAGGGGATGTAATGACAATGCCGGGCTTACCACATCATCCTGCTGCATTAAACATGGATGTGACAGAAGATGGCAAGATAGTAGGGTTATTCTAATGGAGAAACGTGAACAATTAAATGCAATTCGCCAGTATGTAACGAACTCCTTTAATAATGAACGAACAGGCCATGACCTTTATCATTTACAACGCGTCAGCCGTATGGCGATGGAAATCGCTAGGGAAGAAGATGCTAATCTATTCCGTTGTGAGGCTATTGCATGGTTACATGATGTGGCAGATCATAAGCTTGTTGAAGATGAAGAGGCAGCAATCCAAGCATTAGAAGAATTTTTAGAGTCTCTTCCATTAACTAGACCTGATATTGAAGCTATTATAAAAGGAATCAACACCATTTCGTTTAGCAAAAGTAAAGTACCAACCTCGCTGGAAGGTAAAATTGTTCAGGATGCCGACCGTCTTGACGCCATAGGTGCTATTGGTATTGCTAGAGCTTTTACCTTTGGTGGGGCAAGAGGGAAATTTATGTACCATGAACAGGATAATGATAATACGATTCAACATTTCTATGATAAATTATTAAAACTGAAATCAACCTTGCATACGAGTACTGCAAAATCACTAGCAGAGGATCGACATCAATTTATGCAGCAATTTTTGGAGAAATTTCATCAAGAATGGTAGTAGTAAAATTAGAAAGAGCAGGCATCCTTACAACGGTGCCTGCTCTTTCTAACATATGCTCTTTTTATCTTTATAGACCTTTATCGCAAGATGCCTTCTTTCTTTATTCTTCCACTATTAATTAGCCAATTATGTTGAAAGATCTCAGTAATAACGAGAATGACTGCTGTTAGAATGGCTCCAAGTAAGGTTACACCAGTGTTTGCAAACACCCATGCCCCAATATATATCCCGGCAGCAGATATAACAAAATCCATTGCTAGAACAAAGCCTTTCGTTTTTCTACCAAGAAACATAAGCTCTCCCATAAAACCAATAACAGCTAACACTGCTCCCAACAAAATCGGCTGATACCAGGCAGCAAATTGCACATTTGGCAAGATCCAGGATGAAACAACAATTCCCAACGGTGTGATGATTAATTTCAATAAGAGGCCTGTCATAGAACCCACCTTTTATTCTTTTGATAGCTTAGTATATGTAATCTGCTATTTTTTATCCGAACATATCCTATCTATTGCATAACCCGTTTGGACCCAATATACTTTTCTTTCCAATACTCATTATTTAAGTTCGTGACCTCAACTCCGCGCGATTCACCAGCGTGAATGAATTTCCCATCCCCAATATATATTCCCATATGGGAGGGACCTGGTTTATAGGTTTCAAAGAAAACCAAATCTCCAACAGACTTTGAATCGACAGGTGTAGCAAAATTCCACATATCACTTACCGTTCTTGGAGTTTCGATCCCCTGTAGGTTGAACACATATTGGATAAAACCACTACAGTCAAAACCTGCTGGTGTAGTGCCGCCCCATACGTAGGGAACACCAACAAAGGAGTGCGCCTGGGCAACGATGCTTCCACCGTTGATTCCTTCGACAACTACCTGCTTTTTTTCTTCCTCTTTTTCTTCTTTAACAATTTCCTTTTCACCCGCGTTACTTACTTGAGGCTTTACTACTTCTGATTCAACCTTGTTTTGGATTGTCACCTTTACGGCTGGAGCTTCGGCCAACTCAATACCATCATATTCATTGCTTGCGGTAACAAGTGCTTCTTTCGTAAGCGGTCCATATATACCATCGATATTTCCTTTATAATAACCAAAATACTGAAGGGCGTTTTGAACTGTTTCTACATTTTCTCCTGTTAAACCTGGATATACTTCTGTGGAAAGACTTTGGATTTGTTTTAAATAGAGATCTTTTTCAGTATCAATCAAGGCCTGGATGGTTTGTTCATCTGCTTGGCCGTTAATTGTTATATTATAATCTGCTTGAAAGTTTTTTAAAGCATGGGCGGTTAAAACACCATATTCTCCATCTAATTCAGTATCAAAATATTCTAGCTTATTAAGCTTTTTCTGCAGAAGTTTAATAGACTCTCCGTGTTCTCCAAACTCTAGCTGTTCTGTTTCCATTAATATTTTATTTTGCAGTTCAGGGTATGCATCGACGTACGTAACAAGCGGCTGACTAAGTACATAACTACATAATATGGAATGCTTTACCACATGTTCCATTGTTCCATTCAGCATGCAACAATCCCCTTTCCCGATATGAAAGCTCTTAACAGATTTATGTAGAAAATTATATTTTCATGCGTTACGTTTATGTTACAATAAACATTAATTTGAGATTATTGAAGTGGGGAGATCATAATGATAACTGGTGAACAAGCTTACTTAGATTTGTGTAAACATATTTTGGAGCACGGAACAAAAAAGGAGGACCGGACGAACACTGGAACATACTCTGTTTTTGGTCATCAAATGCGATTTGATCTTAGTAAAGGATTTCCACTATTAACTACTAAAAAGGTCCCTTTTCGCCTTGTTGCTTCTGAACTGTTATGGTTCATAAAAGGTGACACCAATATACGTTATCTTTTAGAGCATAATAATAATATTTGGAATGAGTGGGCCTTCGAAAAGTGGGTTAATAGCACAGAATATAAAGGACCTGATATGAAGGACTTCGGAAACCGCAGTCAGGTGGACGATGCATTCAAAGCGCAATATATGGAGCAAATGAATCTTTTTAAGCAAAATGTATTGCACGATGATGTTTTTGCTGCCAAGTATGGAAGTTTAGGGTCCGTATATGGGAAACAATGGAGAGAATGGAAAACCTCAAACGATACAACCATTGACCAGTTAAAAGATGTCATTACATCTATTAAACATAGCCCTGATTCCCGACGGCATATCGTGTCTGCTTGGAATCCTGAGGATGTACCAACAATGGCTTTACCGCCATGTCACACCTTATTTCAATTTTATGTAGCAGATGGAAAACTATCTTGCCAACTATATCAGCGAAGTGCCGACGTCTTTTTAGGTGTACCATTTAACATCGCAAGTTATGCACTGCTAACACATCTTATTGCATATGAATGTGGCCTTGAAGTTGGCGAATTCGTTCATACCTTAGGGGATGCGCATATCTATCTAAACCATGTTGAGCAGGTAAAGACACAATTAGACAGAGATGTTCGGAGTATGCCTGAGTTAAACATTACGGGGGACAAGCAGTCTATCTTCGACTTTGAGATGAGTGATTTTGCTGTAGTAAATTATAATCCTCATCCGTCTATTAAAGCACCAATCGCAGTTTAGGGAGAAAAGGAGGGAATAGAATGATATCTTTGTTATTGGCGATGGATCGCAACAACCTGATTGGACGAAACAATGATCTTCCATGGCATTTACCTAAAGATTTACGATTCTTTAAGGAAAAAACGTTAGGCAATACAATTATCATGGGTAGAAAAACCTTTGAATCAATAGGATTTCCGCTACCCAAAAGAGAAAATATTGTGATCACCAGCTCTTCAGAGTTAGAAAAGGAAGTTACTTGTATTTCGAGCGTTGACACCATCAAGGAATGGAACAAAATGAACCCTGAAAAAGAATACTTTGTTATCGGTGGTGGCCGTTTATTTGAGCAAGTACTGCCATTTGCTGACCGAATGTATATTACGTTAATTGATGAAGCCTTCCAGGGTGATACTTACTTTCCTGAAATCTCTTATGAGGATTGGGAAGAGAAATCCAAGGTAAAAGGAGAAAAGGACGAGAGTAATCCTTATGACTACTACTTCATACAATATGATCGGGTTAAATGATTGACTGTAAAAGTGAATGAAATAATTTAAAGTGATTAAACTAAGAAGAGACACATAAAAGCTTGTTCGTCTATGGGCTTCCATGGTAAACTAAGGGAAACAAGTCTGTATCATCAAGACATAACTTTAAAGAGTAGAGAAGGTGTTTAGATGTTTTCAAGTATTGGATTTCCTGGATTGATTCTTATCCTTATCATAGCACTTGTTATCTTTGGTCCGAAAAAACTTCCAGAAATAGGGAAAGCAGCGGGACAGTCATTAAGTGAGTTTCGCAAGTCAACCCGTGACCTAACTAACGATGACTCATACGATGAAAAAGAAGTCACTAAAAGTGAAACAAAATAAAACTTGGGAGTGAAATGAAATGTTCAGTAGTATCGGCATCCCGGGCTTAATATTAATTTTAATTGTTGCTTTAATTGTTTTTGGACCTTCTAAACTACCAGAAATCGGCAAAGCTTTTGGAAGTTCTCTGAAAGAATTTAAAAATGCTACAAGAGATATTGTTTCAGATGAAGAAACCACAAACAAAAGTAATAATCATACATCAACTAAAAATTAATGAATGAAGGTGTAAGGTACATACCCTTGCATCTTCTTTTGTGTCTGCTAAGATATAATTCAGGAGTGTGGAATATGTCAGACAACAGTACAGATTTACATGAGAAGGAAATGAACGTAACAGGACATCTAACAGAGTTGAGAAATAGAATAATTGTTACAGCAGTTTTCTTTGTAGCCTTTTTCGCTTTGGGATTTATTTATGTGAAGGACATCTATCATTTTTTCACAGCAGATCTCAGTTTTCAGCTAAACATTATTAGCCCTGGTGAAACAATTTGGCTTTATTTTACCATGGCAAGCCTTGTGGCAATCGCTGGTACAATACCAGTCTTGACATACCAGATTTGGGCATTTATTAAACCTGGATTAACAGACCTTGAGAGAAAGGCATCCATGGCATACATACCTGCTGTATTCTTATTGTTTATTGCCGGTTTAGTATTTGGCTATTACTTATTCGTTGAATTAATTCTGCCTTTTTTACTTGGTTTAAGTGAAGGTATGTTTAATGAGATGTTTACAACCGAGAAATACTTTAAATTTATGTTGCGTGTTACGTTGCCATTTGCGATCCTGTTTGAGATTCCAATCATTGCAATGTTTCTAACAACAATTGGCGTTCTAACACCTGAATTTATGCGCAAGAGCCGAAAATACGCCTATTTAATTTTGATTATTATTGGTACAATTGTCACGCCACCTGATTTCTTACTACAACTTGTTGTAGCAGTACCATTAATTCTTCTCTATGAAATCAGTATACGTCTTTCAGCATTCGTTTATCGGAAGAAGCTAAAAAGGCATCAAGAATTTATGGATCAGGAGGAGCTGTAACAGAGGAGGGATAAACATGCGCTCTTTTTATCATTATTTAATGACCTATCGTGGGAAGAAAAAGCCTGACAATAATTCACAGTTGGCGGACTGGGCATTTTACGACCATAACTTTCCCCGACATTCTACAGACTACGATGAGTTAAGTAGCTACCTCGAATGGAACAGTCCTTTTGCTGCGGCGTTGGTGACCTTTGATGCGTTGTGGGACGATTATAAAAAATAAAATTTACAATGAGTGGAGGAGCTGTCTAAAAGGCAGCTTTTTTTATTTAATAACACTTCAAACAAACGTTTGATCAAAAAATACACGAGTTTAGAAAAGCGGTAGTAGTCTTTATAATTAAGGAAGGAATTAATATCCGACCATAATTGTTCCCCTTTCGACAAATTAAGCTACTTCACCGGCGAGAAACTGTTGAATCATGCGGTTGCCCGGGAAATATTCCATTAAATTATTCCCCCTATTTCTTAGCCTACACCATTTTGTTAATGCAACGTATTCTATTAGTGATGCAAAGTCAAAATTCATATAACAAAGGGGAAGTGCAGCATGGTATTTCCATCACCTCGGAACCAGCCATTCCAACGTCCATCAGGTCCAAGTTCTAATCCATTTATGTTTCCCAATCAAAATGCAGGTCCTACTAGACAAGGATTACCATCACTTTTAGGTAAATTTACAAACCAACAAGGATCTGTGGGATTAATAAATAAAGGGGTGGGAGGACTATCTTCGACTTTAAATAATGTGCAGCAAGTTTTAAAAGTCGTACAGTCTACCGCACCTATTGTGCAGGAATACGGTCCAATGGTAAAGAACCTGCCATCTATGTATCGTATGATGAAAGCTTTTAAAGATATGGAAGCAGATGATAAAGAATCCAAGGATGCTCCAAACAATTTAGAAGATCAAAAGCAAAGGAAAGAACAAACCACAAATAGTCAACCCAGCATACGAAAAAAGAAAGAAACGAGCGGTGATTCAAAGCCAATTCTATTTTTTTAAAAAAAATAAGGCCCCCGACTTGATTTTTTTAATAAGAAACGGAAAAATAGAGGTAAGCTGAAATCAGCAATGGAGGTAATAGCATGAGTTCAAATAAAGAAACTGCAACATTTGCCGGGGGTTGCTTTTGGTGTATGGTAGAACCATTTGATCAGAGGCCAGGGATTCATCGCGTAGTATCAGGATATACAGGGGGACATGTAGAAAACCCAACATACGAACAAGTTTGTTCTGATACGACAGGCCATGTGGAAGCTATAGAAATTACTTTTGATCCAGAAGTCATGCCATATGAGCAATTACTTCGTACATTCTGGCAACAAATCGATCCAACTGATGCCGGAGGGCAATTTAACGATCGCGGGGAATCTTATCAAACCGCTATCTTTTACCATAACGAGCAACAAAAACAACAAGCAGAGCAGTCTAAAAAAGAATTAGAGCAGAGTGGAAAATTCTCTAAGCCCATTGTTACACCAATTCTTCCAGCAAAACCATTCTATTTAGCGGAAGAGAACCATCAAGATTACTATAAGAAACAGTCGTTTCATTATAAACTGTACAAAAAAGGATCGGGAAGAGAAGACTTTATAAAAAACACATGGAAGAAAGCTATTGACAAAGAGGAGCTTAAACAAAAACTCACTCCTATTCAATATCATGTTACCCAAGAAAACGGGACGGAAAGACCTTTTCAAAATGACTATTGGAATAATGAAGAAGAGGGAATTTATGTCGATGTTATTACAGGTGAGCCATTATTCTCTTCTAAAGATAAATATGATGCAGGGTGTGGATGGCCAAGCTTTACCAAGCCAATTGATAAAAATCAAGTGGAGGAGAAAACAGACACTACACATGGCATGAGGCGTACAGAAATAAGAAGTAAAGATTCCGATTCTCACCTTGGACATGTCTTCGAAGACGGTCCAATGGAAGCGGGAGGGCTGCGATATTGTATGAACTCAGCTGCTATGAGATTTGTACCTGTAAGTAAAATGGATGAAGAAGGTTACAAAAAGTTTCTTTATTTATTCAAGTAAACCATAATAATATTATGTAAACAAAGAGAGGAAACAAGCATGATTCATTTAGATTGGGATAAAAGACAAACAAAAAAACAAATAAAATGTGTCCATGCGGATGCTAAAAAGTTTATCGTACATCATAAGTTAACTCCAGGGGAAGTTTATGACGTAAAAAATGAAACAGATGAGTTTTATTTCATCATGGATAACAGTAATCGCATTGGCGGTTTTCGTAAAGATTACTTTGAAGAGGTAAAATAACAGGGGAGCCCCCTTGTTATTTTTACCTCTTATTTTTTTAACCGAGTCTCTTCGAACTGGTTTATAAATAAAGATTTGCAAGCATGATTCCGAGGGTTTCTTGGTAGATATCTTCAAATTGTTCAATGGGTAGTGGGTTCACTCCACTGCCTAATTCTATTGTAAATCCTGGGAGTTGAAACTCTTGAATAAACCAATCTTTATAGCCTGCATAACTATCTATATACTGGATAGGCTCGTAACCGCTAACTCGTGCGTATTCCATGACAATTTGTTCTGATTCTGGTGGTTCAAACCCTTCAAACCCCCAATAAATTTCTTCTCCCTGTGTGTGTAAAGCATTCACACGCACAAAATCACGTTGCCTTGCTAATTCTGCCATTGCTATCGCCTCAGGTTCAGTTAAAGGGGCATAGCCCGGGAAGTCCCGAGGCTCGGGGGAAGTTGGTTTTCGTTCAGCTTCAACCTCCCAAAGTGCTGGGTATTGGTTATTTAGGTCGACTCCCCGAATATTCGCCTTCCAGTTTGAAAAATCAGCCTGTTGACTATTTATATCCAAAACTTCTTCTTCTCTGTCCTCAGCAGCACCAGCACCATTAAGAACTAGGTTTACACCATCTGGATTAACCATTGGAACAATAGAGAAAGTCGTATCTGTAAATAATGGTAATGCAAATACTCCTCTTATGGGAAGATGATTTGTCAATGCGAGGGCATAATCGTTTAAAAATCGCATAATAACTGGTGTTGTAATCCATTCATTTGCATGAAAAGAGCCATTTAAATGGACTTGCTTCGCTCCATTACCAATTTGCAATTCAATTAGATCTTTACCCATCACGGAATTCCCAATAATGTTTTGCCGAATAAAAGGATATACCTCTTGTAATGTTTGGAGGTCTTCTAGCATCTTATCATACGTATACCTATCCGGATCAGTGAAGAGCATAGCGTTAACCTTTTGGGGGATCTGTAGTAATTGTCCTTGTTGCAAATTGCTCGGATCCAGAGATTCGTTTGCTAGAAACAACATATCTAAAGGGACGTTATTACGGATTGAAATAGAATACAATGTATCATTTGCCTGTATGTTGTAGGGATCATTTACATAACCAGGAATTTGTATATTCTGCCCTATGGATAATTGATTGGGGGATATTCCAGGATTTGATTGTTCTATTAAAACGAGGGGAATACCAAATAACTGGCTATAATACCATAATGAATCCCCTTGACGGATTGTTATTTCCATGCAATTCTCTCCCTTATCATGTATTACTAAATAATATGGTTATACGTTTAAAAAGTGAATCATACAAGGTATGTAGATTGTGTTACTTTATAAATAGTATGAATATTTAACTAATATGCTATAATATACAACAAATGCGACCAATCGAACTAGTAAAATAGGGGGAGAGTTTTCATGAAGGTGTTTAAAACAAGTGATGGGATTGACCTGGCCTATTCTGATGAAGGGGAGGGTAACCCTGTTATATTTATAGCAGGGTATCGTGCAAGTAGACATACTTGGTTTATGCAAACGAAACTTTTTGTGGAACTTGGTTACCGTGTACTAACACTGGATCGTCGATCACAAGGATCTTCTGATCGACCAAATCATGGACACCGGATGTCTAGGCATGGTAAAGACTTAGATGATTTTATGAAAGCGTTAAATCTTAGTAATGTACTTCTCATTGGTCAGTCTATGGGAGCATCTACAATATGGGCTTACGTCTCACTATTTGGAGACAATCTTCTACGTGGCATTGTGAGTATAGATCAGACACCAAAAATGTTGAACGAGACTGACTGGGATTATGGGATGTACCATCTCAACCTTGTAATGATACATTAGTCCATTTCATACAACAGCTTAAGTAATAAAGTATCTCTACACAGGTCGAGTTAGAAGGTTTGCTCTTTTAATTTTTGGTGAAAATAGTTATAATAGCTTGTAGCATACTTATTAGAAACGGATATGTAATGATTAGAGGAGGAAATGGTTTTATGGCTTTTGTAATAACTTCACCGTGTAAGGAAGAAAAGGCGGGCGAATGTGTAGAGGTTTGTCCTGTTGACTGTATAGAAGAAGGAAAAGATATGTTTTATATAGATCCAGAAATTTGCATCGATTGTGGTGCTTGCGAAGCAGTTTGTCCTGTAGAAGCAATTTATATGGAAGATGAGGTACCTGAGGAAGAGACTCCATATATCGCAATAAACCAAAAGTTTTTTGAGGAAAAATAATTCGTAACAAAAAGCTCAACCGGAGAAAATACCGGTTGAGCTTTTTGTGTATAAATAGATGTAGAGTAGATTATCTTGTTTGAAAACTATCATACCCATAGTCTTCCATGGTTTCAATCTCAATGTTTTCTACGTTAACGAACTTATTTAAACCCTCATCAAGTTGTTGTATAAAGGTATTTAGCTGTTCTTCTTTCCCTTCAACTTCAAGTTCTACCGTACCATCATCATTATTTTGAACCCAACCATATAGGTTCATTTCTTTTGCCCTCATCTGTGCTGAATTCCTAAAACCTACACCTTGCACTCGTCCACTAATATTTAGATGCTTTCTCATTATTTCACCTCTCTATTTATTCTAATTACCTGTTTAACTGTTATTAAAACACATATATTCATCTAAAATAGTTCATAATAATGCTAATCTATAGTGTAGAAGAGGAGACAAATTAGTGAGTGAAATTCAACTTCCACAATTTCCAGAGCCTTATTGGCGTGAAATGAAACTACCCACATTTGAAAAATTGACCACTTCCATAAAAGCTGATGTTGGGATTGTAGGGGGCGGTATTACTGGTATCACTGCAGCCTATTTATTATCCAAACAAAATTTAAAAGTTGTTTTAATCGATTCTGATGAAATACTTAATGGTACTACAGGTCATACAACAGCCAAAATAACGGCACAACATGGTTTAATCTACGATGAATTTATGAAACATATGGGAGAAGAAAAAACAGCCAAGTATTATCATGCTGCTATAAAGGCGAAGGAATTCATAAAGAATACCATATCAGAAAATAAAATTGATTGTGATTATGAAATGCAAGATGCCTATGTATACACAAATGATAATAAATATATTATGCAGCTAGAAAATGAAATAAAGGCTTATGAAAAGTTAGAAATTAGTAGTGAATATTTATCGGAAATACCTTTAAACCTGCCAATAAAAGCAGCAGTTATGATGAAAGACCAAGCTCAATTCCACCCTTTAAAATACTTAAAGGCACTCGTTCAAGCAAGCAAAGATAATGGAGTCGAGTTTTATGAGAATACGACAGCTGTTGATATTGAGTATAACAAACACCCAAATATTGTTACAAAAGATGGCCACCGTATCACATGTAATCATGTAATTGCTGCATCACATTTCCCATTTTATGATAAGCAAAGCTTCTACTTTGCCAGAATGTACCCTGAACGATCATACGTTCTAGCTATCAACTCAAAGCTAAAATACCCTGGAGGTATGTATATTAACGCAGAGAGTCCTTCACGATCTGTTAGAAGTACACCAGGGGAGAAGGGAGCCTTATGGTTAATTGGAGGAGAGAATCACAAAACAGGTCAAGGTGAGTCTGTTATCCATCATTATGAAAAGCTTGAGGATTTTTCATCGAAGCATTTTGAAATGAAGGATATTGCCTATCGTTGGTCTGCCCAGGATTTAATCACCATAGATAAAGTACCATATATTGGTGCTGTATCCAAAGGAGAGAGTAATGTTTATGTAGCTACAGGATACAGAAAATGGGGTATGACGAATGGTACTGCAGCAGCCATGATCCTTGCTGATAAAATAACGGAGACACCGAATGAATATGCGGATATATATGAACCATCGCGGTTTCAGCCAGATCCATCTGTACGTAAATTTATTGAGATGAATGCAGATGTAGCAAAGCATATGGTAAAGGGTAAATTGGATTTTTCTAATAATGAGCTAGCACAAATAAAAACAGATGAAGCAATTGTTACTCGAATTAATGGTAAAAGAACTGGGATTTATAAGGATAAAGAGCAAACATTGCATGCTGTAGACACGACCTGCACACATTTAGGTTGTGAAGTCGAATGGAATTCTGGTGACCGAAGCTGGGATTGTCCATGTCACGGGTCGAGATTTTCTTATGAGGGTAATGTAATGGAAGGTCCAGCAAAAAAACCTTTAGCTAAAGTAGACATTAAAAGTGAACATGGTTGATTAGAAATAAAAACATAAAAAACTACACTAAGAAAATTGTTTCTAGTGTAGTTTTTTTACAAAACATCTCACTATCTCAAGTATACTTTGATATTAAGATTAGATTTCAGGTTTTTGCTACAACTTCCTATAATATATATTATGTAAACCCGAAGATAATAAAAAATAAGTAGTCACCATTTTAGTTAATTCTCTTCCCCAATAAGCTACTGGATTCGAAAAGTTACTTTTTTCCCCGAAAAAGTCCGGATTAGATTTAGAAATCACCTTGTAATGAATCTTTGTTTTTAACTATTTTCATTACCATCAGGCTTAATAAAACAAATTTAACCCGATTATAATAATCATTAAATCTGCGCAAATATGTATTATCCACGATGCCCAAATGGTTCTGTTCTTCTCATTAACCAACTGGAAAACCAAACCAATTATCCATAACCCAATAAAGCAAATTAAAATAATTTCAGCTGTAAACCACAACATAATCATCGGTATATGGTAGCTTGCAAACAATAACGGGCTATATATATAGCCCCATTTACGCGGTAAATTAAAGAATATAAACCCTCTAAAGAAATACTCTTCAAGTAAAGAGTTACCAAAAGAAACATAAATCCCGACAAAAATAAAACCAGTTGCTGTAATGCCGAGTCTATCTGTTAAGTCTTGCTGGATCAGGTTAAGATCAATTTGTGGTAAAAATAACAGATAAGCAGCAAGCACAATTCCTGCTGATGATAGGCCAAGAATCGTAACTTTCAGCCATTCTCTCCTCCCCATCTTGGATAATGCAAGCACTTGTTTGAAATGAAAATCCTTGCATAACTTCATATAGACCCATACAACAATGAAAAAGAAGCTTATTTTACAGACAGTCTTTATAACATAATTAATCTCTATTCCATGCTCTATAAATGCCAATACAGCACAGGTAAAGAAACTACTTAACAAAATATAGGTTGTTTTTCTAATCATGTTCTCCCCCCCTTACTTTCAGAATGCTATAAATAGTAACTTTAAAAGACTACTTTTATTTTAACATAAGAAATATTCAAATGAGTTTACCAATAAAAAAGCCTGCTTCCCAAGGGATACAGGCTTTTTACCAATATAGAAATAGACTAAGGTTTTACGTTATTGAGACTTTTTTTAGGAGATTTGGAAAACTAAGCATCATTACCCTCAAACAGATTCATACTTAAGTACCTTTCTCCTGTATCAGGAGCTATACATACGACACGTTTCCCTTTTCCTAATCGAACTGCTTCCTCTATGGCAGCTGCGACTGCAGCCGCTCCTGATAGTCCAATGAAGATACCTTCTTGTTGAGGTAACCTTTTATACATGGAAACTGCAGTTTCGTCTTCAATTTGAACAATTTCATCATATATAGATGTATTTAAAATATCGGGTACAAATCCTGGGCTTGTTCCCACCAGTTTATGACTCCCTGGCTCGCCACCAGAAAGAACAGGAGAGCCTTTTGGTTCAACTACGGTTATTTTTAATTCTGGTAATTTCTCTTTTAACATTTCTCCAGTGCCCGTTACCGTTCCACCTGTCCCTGCGGTGCATACAAATGCGTCAAGCTTTCCATCCATCTGTTTGAGAATTTCAGGGGCTGTTGTCACACGATGCACGTCAGGATTGGCTACATTTTCAAATTGCTGAGGTATAAAACTGTTCGGTATATCCTTTTGTATCTCCAACGCTTTTTGAATTGCACCTGGCATTTTCTCTTTGCTCGGTGTTAACACTACTTGTGCTCCAAAAGCTTGTAGAAGGTTTCTTCTTTCCTGTGTGCTATTGTCAGGCATAACAAGAATCGCTTTATAGCCCTTGGCAGCAGCATTCATTGCTAGGCCAATTCCGGTGTTCCCACTTGTTGGTTCAATAATCGTGTCCCCTGGTTTAATGAACCCTTTTTCTTCTGCTACTCTAATCATATTATAAGCTGCTCTGTCTTTAACACTTTTACTCGGATTAAACATTTCCATCTTTATATATACATCTGCTGCATTCTCTGGAACGAGTCGATTTAACTTTACCATTGGTGTTTCGCCAATTAATTCTGTTATATTTTGAACAACCTTCATATAGATAACCTACCTTTTCGCACTCTCTTTTGTATTTCGATCATATCACCTTAAAGTTATGACAAACAAGTAAACTGCACAAGATAAATTGGTATTAATTGGTAGTGTGATGAAATGTATAGGAATTGCATAAAGGGTTAAAATAATTTTTGTAATTGTTATGTGGCCTGCAAAAAGTAAACCACATATAAAAAAATAAAAGGAGTGTTAGCGATGAGCAATAATAACAACAACAATCGTCAGAACAACCGCAATAACAACCGTAATGAGAACAACAATAACAATAACAATAACAACAACCAGGATATTAACAACGTTGAATTTGCGAATGAATTCCTAGACAATAACAACAACCGTAACAATGATAATAACCGCAACAACAATCGTAATGAAAACAATCGTAACAACAACCGCAACAAATAAATTAACCTCAAAAAAGCTGCTTCCATTATGAAGCAGCTTTTTTGTCACCAACTCAGTATAAATAGCTATAGAGTCAACGAAACATCGTAAATTAACATTCTTCTACTCATTTAAAGTCTTTAGCGACTCCACAGCAGGACCTTCAATTACCTCACCTGTTCCACTAAAACGTGATCCGTGGCATGGACAATCCCATGTATTATCACCGTCGTTCCATTGGACACCACAACCGAGATGCGTACAAGTAAGATCAACATAATGTAAGTTGCCATTTTCATCTTTATAGGCTCCTACCTCTTCGCCGTCTCGCTTGGTGATCATCCCTTGATTATTTGACAGTTCTTCCGGATTATTCTTTTCACTGGCATCATCATAGTGATTAGGGTTTTCTTCCTTCGGTTCTACCGAGGTCCTTTCCTGAATGTTTCTTTCAGGAGAAAATATAGCTTGATAAGGATTGTCTTTTTCAAGAATGGTGTCAGTAAGAATTTTTGCACCAGTAGCAGAAATGGCCAGCCCCCACTTGCTTAACCCTGTTACTACATAAACATTAGGTTGATCTTCTGAAAGTGCGCCGATAAATGGGAGTCTGTCTTCTGAAATATAGTCATGGGCGGACCAGCGATTTATAATCTCTTTTACTTCAAACAGCTCCTTAGCAAAAGATTCTAGCTCTTTGTATCGCTCTGAGGAAGACTTTCCATCACCAGTCGAATGACTTTCTCCACCAACTAATACAACCCTTCCTGTTTTACTATCTAAACCACGTAACGTCCGTTTTGGTAAGTCTGCATTAATGTATAATCCGTCTGGGAATTCATCCTCTGTTTTAACAGCAAGTGCATAAGAGCTCTCTGGATTATTTTGTTTTGAAAAGAATTTACTTTCAGGTTCTATAATGGGTAAATGTGTTGCCTGTACCACTTGGCTAGCTGTTACTTTTAACCCACTTTCTGTCGTACATTCTGTCTTATTGGCTTTTTCGGTAATGTCTATTACCCTTGTCTGATCATATACTTTACCACCAAGGTTTACAAACTCTTCTAACAGCCCAGCTAAAAACTTAACCGGATGAAATTGTGCCTGATTACGCATCATAATTGCCGCTTCTACATCCATATTTAATGGAAGGTCTTCAACAAACTCGCCTTCAATTCCCAGTTTTTCGTAGGCTTCTGCCTCTTTTGAAATTTTGCTGCGGTTTTCTGCTTTTTGAGTAAAAACAAAAGCTTCTCGTTCTTCGAGTTCACAATCAATACCAAATTGGTCGGCAAGTTCCTTAATAGAAGCAATCCCTTCCATATTCGCTTGATAGAACAGCTTAGCTGACTCTTGTCCATAACGATTTATTAGTTCGTCATAAATGAGATTATGCTGTGCGGTTAGTTTTGCTGTAGTAAAACCGCTTGTACCACTAAATAATTCACGCGCTTCAAGCAGTGCTACTTCTTTCCCTGCCTTGGCAAGCTGATAAGCAGTCATCACACCAGCTATTCCTGCTCCGACTACTACCGTATCCACATGAAGATCATTTTTCAGCTCACCATATGAAGGAACTTTTCCTGTGTCTCTCCAATAGGATTCGTTTGCTTTAGGTAAAATAGATGTCGTCTCATTTTGTCTCAATGTTATACCTCCAGGTTAAACTTTGATTATGCTTTTCTTATAACCTGAATTAGCAAGGTGTAAACACTTTGTCAAACTTCTAATTTAATAAATGGTTTATATGAGACCGAATTCGCGCAACATACGATGGTGATAAAATGTCCGCTGCTCCCCGTAATATTTCATTTGCATATCTTTCAGTAGGCTTCGTTTCCTTATCCTTTTCCACGCTAACGAAGGTTAGGCCTTCTACTTCCACCCCGTAATTTAAAGCTAGCGTAATAACTGTCGGGCGGTATCTTTTAGAATACACTCCTTCTCGCCTATATAAATAATCAATCGCTTCTAAAGGTACTTTATAGACGACACCTTCCACCTTTTCCATTTGGGATACAATAATATCTGCTTTCCCGCCATCTTCACTGGATCTCGTAAAGCGAAATCCATAATTTTCAACGACCCCTTTTCCAGCAATAGATGTAAAGTATTGATCGACATTTGCCATTTTAAATCGATTATCATCCATACATGAGCCATATGCAAAGTAGTAAAGCGTTTCATTTTTTAAGTAACGGTATACTTTCCAGTCTCCAAATGGTACTTCTTCCAATTTATCTTCAGTGTCTGCTTTTTCTTTATAAATAAATGCTTCATACTGTTCATTTGTTGATGACAATACAGAAACGGTAGACCGAAAACACTTTAGTTGATTACCTAGATCTGTTAGCTTTTCATCGTTAATCTCTACTAGCTCCCCATATGTTAACGCTTCGGGATCCTCCGCTAAATAAGGAGTTCCACTCCAATCAAAAAGTTTACCTCTTATCCACACTTGTTCATCTATGCTAGTTGATTCCTTTTTCAATACTTCCGCTTTTTCACCTATCCTTAGATCGCCATAAATAAATAATAAATGCATGTTATCTCCCCTTTCTATTTTCTATACCTTATGAAGGGTCCTGTAAAACGATGAAGACGTGAGGGTATAGATTCTTTACCTTAGATAAAAATAAGATAAACCTCAATACAAATTAGGAGTATGATAAATATGAAAGCCGTAACATATCAAGGAAAGTATGCCGTTGCAGTTAAGAAAGTCCCTTTTCCTACGATACAGGATTCAGAAGATGTAATTATTCGAGTTACTTCTACTGCCATCTGTGGATCTGATCTTCATTTATACCAAGGTAATTTTCCATTGCCTATTGGCTATACTATTGGGCATGAACCGATGGGGATTGTAGAGGAAGTTGGACCTGATGTAACGAAAGTAAAAAAGGGTGACCGGGTCGTTATCCCCTTTACGGTAGCCTGTGGCTCATGTCCCTACTGTACGAATCATCAGGAGAGTCAGTGTGACAACTCCAACCCACACTATGATTCAGGAGGATATTTTGGTTACTCCGAAAAATTCGGTGACTTTCCTGGTGGACAAGCGGAATATTTACGCGTCCCTTATGGAAATTATACACCCTTTTTAATACCAGAGGATTGTGAGTTAGAAGATGAGCAATTGCTTTTCTTATCCGATGTTCTTCCTACTGCATATTGGAGTGTCGAGCATGCCGGTGTTAAACAGGGAGATACAGTTATTGTCCTTGGTTGTGGACCTGTTGGGCTAATGGCACAGAAATTCGCCTGGCAAAAAGGAGCAGAGCGTGTGATTGCGATTGACTATTTTGATTACCGCCTCCAACATTCAAAGCAGACAAACAAGACGGAGGTCTTTGATTTTACAAAGTATGATGATATGGGTGAAACATTAAAAGAGTTAACGAAAGGCGGAGCTGACGTCGTAATCGATTGTGTAGGGATGGATGGAAAGAAGTCAGCTTTGGAATTTGCTGAGCAAAAATTAAAGCTTCAAGGTGGCACATTAGGTCCAATTCAAATTGCTACAAAAGCTGTTAAAAAATGTGGCACAGTGCAGTTAACCGGTGTTTATGGTGGGCTCTATAATATGTTTCCATTGGGACCCTTTTTCTCAAGAAATATCACCATTAAAATGGGGCAAGCCCCCGCACGAAGTTATATGCAGGAGCTTTACCGACAGATTACAGCTAATGAAATTGATCCAACTGATATTATTACCCATAAGCTTCCCCTAGATGACGCTGCAGAAGGGTATAAGTTATTCCAAAATAAAGAAGATGACTGTATAAAAGTCATCTTAAAACCATAATTCTTAAATTAATTTGGCGAGATTTTTAAACTCCAGCTCGTCAAATTTTTTCTGTATCTTCTCTTTATCATAACTCCATAAGGCCCCGTCTAGTTCGCAAGTAACAGGCACATCACATTTAATTTCAGCAAGAGTTCTTGAAAGGTGTAGCATATCTAAGTTCGCTTTAATTTTAGTTTGTACACCTTTTGGTAATGAGTCTATATTAATAAGCAGTTCGTCTATTGTTCCGTGCTCTTTTATAAGCTTGAGTGCCGTTTTCTCCCCAATCCCTTTTACACCAGGATAGTTATCAGAGGTGTCTCCCATTAATCCTTTTAAATCTATGACCTGTCTTGGGGTAATTCCTTTCTTCTCATAAAAGTTTTCATTTGTGAAGACCTCATAATTTCCTTGTCCTTTTCGCATGATTGCAACTTGGATATGCTCCTCTACAAGCTGTAAGATATCTTGATCGCCTGTAAGGATCGTCACGTCATTCTCTTGTGCATATGTTCTGGCTAATGTCCCAATGCAATCATCCGCTTCAAAGTTTTCTAATCCGATGTTTGGCATATCAAATGCCTCGACAACTTCTTTTACTAGGTCAAATTGTGGGATCAATTCTACTGGTGGAGCATCACGGTTAGCTTTATACCCTTCATACATGTCAGTACGGAAAGTCTTACTCCCCATATCCCAGCAACATACTACATGGGTTGGTGTAAATGTTTGTACTGCATCTAGAAAATAACGCATAAACTGGTATACCCCATTTGTTGGGATGCCTTGCTTTGTAATCATAAAGTTACCCCTGAAGGAAGTAGCAAAGAATCCTCTAAATAAGAGTGCCATTCCATCGACGAGTAATACTTGTTTTCTATCCATCATTTCTCAATCCTTTGTATTTTGATTAGTTAGTATATCTTCCAACTTTTGACGTTTCGCTGTAAGAATGTCTGTGTTCAGCGGGATTGTCAACGCAGCAAGGGAATCTTCTACATATTGTTCGACTCTTAATTGAATCTGCTGCTGAATTTCTGAGACGTTTTCCTGCCATTGTATATCATATTGCTGCTCCAACACCAGTCTAATTTCGTCTAAATAAGTTGATGCCATTGGGCGAATCTGTTGGAAAAGTGCTTCTTTCATTTTTTCTTTTTCATTATGTGCAAAGAAAGCTTTCGTGCCTCGATAGGATGCTAACACAGTAGAAAATTCCTTCGCACTCACAGATTGGAGCCCTTTTTCAAATACTGGCGTCTCTAGCGTTACCATTTCCAAATCTGCCACCTGAAATTGAGCATCCCGCGCATTCAATGTGGTGTATAGATCGTGGTATACTTCCTGAAGCAGTTTATTTACCAATGCTTCAATCCTCAATGCGACAGCCTGTACCTCTTGAAGTAACTCAAATGCTGTATATTCAAGCAGCTGTTGCAAGGCTAGTTTTAATTCTGGCTGTGCAGCTTTTCCAGACTGTGTAATCGTAGTTGGGTTAAATGTTTCTTTAAACATATCATGAAATCGAATCGTATAGCGTTCTAAAACATGAAAAAGTTGTTTGGTAATTTTTTGCTTCATTTGCTTGGACAGAACATCTGTTTCATACCCTTGAATATCCTGTATCATCTCATGCTTCTTATTAGATAATGCTAGCTCGTACTGTTCTCGTTCCTTTTGATCCAGCTTGCTAGAGTTCAAGAAATGCGTCAATGTCGACAGAGCCCGTTCCATGTCTCTAACTGCAGAGGCTACAGTAAGTGAGCTTAGGTCATGTTTAATAAACCTATAAAAGGTTTCTTCAAATCGAGCCATCCCTTTATTTAAAGGCCTTGCCTGCTTCTTTTCTAACAGTGATACTTTACTTGACACAGGATAAAGCCTTGGGAAGCGAATTCCTAATTGTATTAACTGCTCTTGGACATAATCAGTAACCAGTTTTAACTCTTGTTCATTCTGCGCAAGATCAGCAGCATTTACTATAAAGAACATTTTATCAAGCTCAAAAGTGTCTTTAACACGACCAAGCTGCATCAGAAAGTCTTTATCTGCTCGGGATAAGGCATGATTATAGTATGTTACATATAAAATAGCATCCGCATGTTTTATATAGGTGAAAGCCGTATTTGTATGTCGAGCATTGACAGAGTCGGCACCTGGAGTATCCACAAGCGTAACACCCTGTCTTGTAATCTCACAATCATAGTAAAGGTCTATCGCATCAATGTAACAAGCCTTTTTTTCATCTGTTATATAAGGACCTAAATCCTTTAACTGGAGGTCAAGTTGTCCTCCAATGTACTCCTTCATTGCCTCATATCCATCTATCATTGCCTGGAGATAAGATTGATATAAAGGATTTAATTGGTTACTTTGTTGGTAGTTATGGTCTTTTACCCAATTAAGCAACTCTTCAAAATCTGTAACAGTAGGTTGAAATACCTTTAATATTTCACGTATGTCTTTTTCCAAATCTTTTCTTTTTTTCACACTTATATGAACCTCACCATGTGCTATAGCACCAGTTACTGGGTTGATTCGGTTGACGGCAGCTGTTGTTGGATTCGGAGAAACAGGAAGCACATTATCACCAAGTAAAGCATTGGCAAAGGAGGACTTACCTGCACTAAAAGCACCAAATAATGCAACGGTGTACGATCGTTTTTCTAGACGTTGTTTTTTCTGAAGCAGGTCATCGACAAGAGTCTTCGTTCCTGGCACACCCTCTAAAATTTTTATCGAATCGTCTAAATGTGGAAGGATATCCTTTTGAGATGCGAAGCGGTTCTCATCAGGTAGTTTATTGGTATCTTCTTGGTATTCTCCTTTCGCCTCTTGACTCAATCCTTCTACAGAACCCTGCTTCCTTTTTTCGATTCGCTGATGAAGGGCTTCCTCCAGCAATTCACTTGATTTGACGGAAGGCTGATCTGCTTCCAATTGTTTCTGTACGACAGCTTTTTCCTCCGCAAGATCTTGCTCCAATTCTTGCAGACGTAAGATGTTAGAAGTTTCTATTTCAAGCTCAGCTATAGTCGTTTCCCACTCCGTTAGTTGCTTGCTACTTTGTTCAAAAAGTTTAGCTTCTACCATATCTGCTACATGTTTCGCTTGTACTTTATATTTTGATTTAATATCTGCTGAGACATCGTTTGTATAATTTAAAACGTAGTCACTGTTCATGGTGGCACCTGATTTAATTAAACGAAGAAGGTCTTCTTTGGTATAGTCAACGTTCATCCCCTGTACACTGTGGATTAGCTCTGTATCATGAATTTGATATTCTGATAAAATAGCCGATAACTTTTCTTTCAAACGCCATTCTAACGAGGAATTTACCGACTCATTTAATTTTTGTAAAAAAGTGAGGAGTCTAGCTTCCTGCTCCTCTTTTGTTTTCTTTTTAGAACCAAAAAGCCCGACTTTAAAATTAGGCTGTTGTGAAGCAAGAAACTGTTCAGCATTCTCTCTCAGTGTTGCTGGCATTACGTATGCATTCTTAATTGTTTGCTGTGTTTCCAACATCAATTGATTCTTTACAGCTTTAGGCTTCTCCACTAACTCGTCCTTTTGTATAATGAGGTCCCTCTTCTTTTGGAGCATTTCTTCATACGTATACTTGTTATCTACAACAGGCATTTTTTCACTATAAAGACTATCTAAATACGTTTCATGTGCTTTTACAATGGTCTCAAGCGCGTTATACGTTGTATCGTGGGCTTTTGGCTCTTCTTCAATCATATTATTAATTGTTTGTTGCAATGCTTCAAATTCATTATAACGGGCCGACCTGTTAGTTAAAGAGGTGTAAAATATGCCCAAGGGAGAGATCCCCCACTGTTCAAACGTTTGTTTGATACTCGCCTCAAACAATGCAAACGGAAGTTCAGAATCATCATGTTTATCAACCTGATTAATGATGACAAAGTAAGGAATACGTTTTTCCTGAAGAGATTCGAGGAATTGCAAATTCACTTCTGACTGAACATGATTATAATCCATAACATAGAACACAACGTCCACCAAATGCATAGCAGACTCTGTCATTAGCCGATCCGCATCATCCGCTGCATCAATACCTGGTGTATCCATAATTACGGTTCCTTTTGGGAGAACTGTATCATGAGAACGAACGTCAAGTTGCTTTATTAGTTCCCTGTCTTTTGAATATTTTTTAATCAGTTCAAGATCATAGGGTTCTTTTATCTCTATTGTCTCACCGTCACGATAATATACTCGAATAAGACCTTCCCCTCGAGAAATGGTCACAATATTAGCACTTGTGGGTACAGGGCTTTTTGGCAACAAATTTTCACCCAAAAGCGCGTTTATCATAGAAGACTTGCCAGCAGAAAAATGACCAGCAAAGCTGATGATAAACTGGGCATTCTGTTGCTTTTCATAAAGGTCAACTAATTTCGCAACATTAACGTGATCCTGTTTGTCGAGTAAATGGTCATATATGGAAGCCATCTTTTGTAATATCAATTGTTTCTCTTCTTTTAGCATGATCAATTCTAAGACCCTCTCCGTAAACTTTCTCCTTCTCATTATACGCCCTTTAGGTACTATTTTCTACATTTGCTAACACTTACTTTTCAACAGCCTGATCGATCAATTGTGTAGTAATATAGCGGATTAAATCACCTCGGCTTATTACTCCAATGACTCTATTTGCCGGGTTTACGACAGGTATTTTTTTAATATGGTGTTTAGAGAAGACATTCATTGCTTCATCAATCGGGCTTTTTGGGTTAACTGTAAACACATTCTTTTGCATAATTTCTTTTACTTGTCGATTTAATGAATAGCTTAATCGTTCGGTCAGATCTGTTTGTTCACTAACTAAGATTAAAGAAAAGATATCGTAGACCGTTCTTCCTTTTGGCTGTATGTGTCGAATTACGTCTCCATCGGTAACCATCCCGAGCAGTTTACCTTCCCCATCGACCACAGGGACACCCGTAATTTTATTTTGTACTAGCTTTTCTAGAAGCTGCTTAATGGTTGTTTCCTTGCTAACACTTATTACATCTCTAATCATGAACTCTTCTATTTTCATATTGCACCCTCCATTTCAACGTACTGTTACGGTTTATTATTCTATTTTCCTGGTAAATGTCAAATAGGAACCATCATTTATCAGTTAACATAATAATATTATCGTAAACCTTTTATTTAGAATTCATTTCAAAGTACAAATTTAATCCTATTTAACTATACAAAAAACCAGAGGCTATGCTTTCCACCTCTGGTTAAAACGTTAAACTATACAGGATAAACACCATGTTTCCTCTCCGTAAAGGTCACATTTTTTGTCTCATAAAGAGAGAAACGACTAGACAGCTCTTCCCTTAGATGTTCTGGATCAATTACCGCATCGATAACCATTTCTGAAGCCATCCGGTAAATGTCAATATTATCTTTATACTCATCTTGCTTTTCCTTAATAAAAGCAGGTCTTTCAGATTCAGGGAGTTCTGCGATTTTGTTTGCGTACACCGCATTCACTGCTGCCTCCGGACCCATGACAGCAATATGGGCTGTTGGTAAAGCGATACAGCTATCCGGCTCAAATGCAGGGCCTGCCATCGCATATAACCCTGCACCATAAGCTTTTCTTACAATAACGGAAATTTTCGGGACGGTTGCTTCACTCATTGTTGCCACCATTTTAGCCCCGTGTCGGATTATTCCTGCCCGCTCCACTCTGGTTCCAATCATAAAACCAGGAACATCTACTAGAAATAACAATGGGATATGGAAGGCATCACAAAGCTGCACAAATTTTGCTGATTTATCTGCTGAGTCAGGAAAAAGAACACCGCCCTTTACCTTAGGTTGGTTGGCAATAATCCCGATTGGTTTCCCATTTATCCTAGCTAAACCAGTAATTAATTCAGGAGCAAATTTTTTCTTTATTTCACAAAAGCTCTCTTCATCAATCAGCTTATCAATTAAGTCATACATATTAAAAGGAGCATTTTGGTTTTCCGGAATGATATCCGTAACGCTCTTTTCTATGAATTTTGCTTCCCTTGCTTCCATTACTTTTGGGTTCTGTCTAAAATTAGTAGGAAAATAGCTTAAGTATTTTTGAGAAAATGAAATGGCCTCTTGCTCAGTCTGGACTAATACATCCCCTACACCCGAAACACTGCAATGCATGTTGGCCCCACCCATTTCTTCAAGACTCACCTTTTCTCCAATTACCTTTTCTGCCATTCTAGGTGAACCCAAATACATTGAAGCATTGCCATCCACCATGACAACAATATCGCAAAATGCTGGGATGTATGCTCCACCTGCTGCTGATGGGCCAAATAATAAGCAAACCTGTGGCACGCGTCCAGAAAGCTTAATTTGATTATGGAAAATGCGACCTGCTCCTCTTCTTCCTGGAAACATCTCTACTTGGTCCGTGATTCTAGCACCAGCTGAATCTACCAAATAAAACATCGGTATTTCAAGCTTCATAGCGGTCTCTTGAATTCGGAGAATCTTTTCAACAGTCCGTTTTCCCCAGGAACCAGCTTTTACTGTAGAGTCATTTGCCATTACACAAACTGCTTCTCCGTTAATTTTTCCAATTCCTGTGACCACACCATCTGAAGGGAGCGTATCATCCATACAATTGGCGAAAAAGGCGTCTTCTATATTAACATCTTCATCAAAGAGTAATGTGAGGCGCTCTCGGACAAATAATTTTCCCTTTTCTTCGTTTTGTTTATGATATTTTTCCTTGCCACCGCTTTTTATTGATTCAACTTTTTGTTTTAACGTATCTCTATAATTCATATCTGCCCTCCTGCGTAAACTAGTTCCCTTTATAGATAGGTTTTCTTTTCTCTTTAAATGCTGCAAGGCCTTCTACCCGGTCTTTTGTAGGGATTGTTTCCTTATATGCCAGGTGTTCTAATTTTAATCCAGTAGTAAGATCTGTCTGAAGTCCTGAATTAATCGCAAGCTTTGCCTGGCGCATGGCAACAGGCCCGTTAGATGCAATTTTGATTGCCATTTCTGTTGCTCTTTCAACTACATCATCCGGGCTAGTTAATTCCTCTACTAAGCCAAGCGTGTATGCCTCCTCTGTGCTAATCGGTTTGCCTGTATAAATTAAACGTTTTGCCTGACCAGGTCCAATTAAACGTGGTAAGCGTTGTGTTCCACCAGCTCCCGGGATAATGGCCAGCGTGGTTTCTGTCAGCCCTATTTTAGTTTGATTACTAGCTATTCTGATATCACAGGCCAATGCTAGCTCTAGACCGCCCCCAAATGCCGCACCATTTATCGCCGCAATGACGGGGATACGAACGTTTTCCAATGCAGTAATGGTTTGGCCGATATAATGAACTGCTTGCACTACTTGGTCTTCTGTCATCTCTTTGCGTTCCTTTAGGTCCGCACCTGCACAGAAAGCCTTGTTTCCAGCCCCTGTTATAATGAGGCAGCGAATAGTAGTGGATTGATTAATTTCGTATATATATTCATTCAATTCATCAAGAAGTACTTTCGATAATGCATTCGCTGCATTTGGCCGATTTAGTGTAATAATCGCAATACTATCGTTTAGTAGTCGATATGTTGTACCACGCATAAACACCCTCCCATTCAGCTATTTAGTAGTTTCATTTGATGGCTTGATAGTTCTGGTACATGCTTTGCAATATATGTGGCTGCCTCTCTAACTTTTTCCGTATCAATGCCTGTATGAATGCCCATTCGGTGCAACATATATAAAAGATCTTCCGTTGCTAAATTACCTGATGCCCCCTTTGCATACGGACAACCGCCTAGTCCTCCAACTGCACTGTCAAATTTCGCAATACCTAAATTCATTGCTGTTAGGACATTAGCTAGTGCCGTCCCTCTCGTATCATGGAAATGCATGGCTAGACGATCACTTGAAAAGTGGCTAAGTAAGGATTTAGTCACATTTTCTACCTGTAGGGGATCCGCAATCCCAATTGTGTCTCCAATCGATAACTCTTCGACTCCCATTTCCAATAACTTGTCACAAATAAAAAGAACTTGATCAATAGAAGTCTCTCCTTCATAGGGACAGCCGAAAACAGTGGAAATATAGCCCCTAATTCGCTTATTACTCTTCCTTGCTTCTTCAGCAACTTTCTCCACAATAGGGATTGTATCTGCAATGGTTTTATTTACGTTTTTTAGATTATGCGTCTCACTAGCTGAAATAAAAACGCATACTTCATCTACGTCTACCTCTAACGCCCGCTCCAGTCCTCTTTGATTAGGGACAAGAGCTGCATACGTAACACCAGGGTGCCGTTTAATCCTTTTTGCAACCTCTGTTGCATCCTTTAACTGTGGTATCCATTCGGGTCTAACAAAGGAAGATACTTCGATATAGGAAACCCCGGTCTCACTAAGCATATTGATCCATTCCACTTTTGCATCTAGCGAAACGAAAGCACTCTCATTTTGCAATCCATCCCTAGGACCGACTTCTTTAACCGTCACTTTTGGTGGAAAGTTCATATACAACCCTCCTCACATTCAGCTTATTCAATTACCGCCAATACATCTCCCTCATTCACAAAGTCCCCTTCAGCTACGTTTAATTTCGCTAAGGTACCTGATTTTTCTGCAGGTATGGGGATTTCCATCTTCATTGATTCCAAAATAATTACGTCCTGTCCTTCGTTCACCGTCTCTCCTTGTGCAACAATTATTTTCCATACACTTCCTGCCATGCTTGCTTTTAATTCCATCTTTGTGTCCTCCTTATTTTGCTTTGATAATAGGTAAATAGTGTTCCTGAATATACGCGGTGGTTACATTTCCTTTTTTAAAAGTCTCATCTTCTGCAATGCGTTTAAGCATTGGTAGATTCGTTTTTATACCTTCCACTTTATATGCTTGCAAAGCCTCTGTTAGTATGGAAATTGCATCCTGTCTGTCCGTTCCGTGGACAACCAACTTTGCTATCATCGGATCATAAAATGGCGTAACATCACATGTTCCCGTGATAGCTGGTTCGTTTCGTATATGCTCACCCTGTGGGAATATCACTTGACTCACATGACCAGGCGAAGGT
This sequence comes from Oceanobacillus sp. M65, assembly GCF_052246275.1. Taxonomy (NCBI): domain Bacteria; kingdom Bacillati; phylum Bacillota; class Bacilli; order Caryophanales; family Bacillaceae; genus Oceanobacillus; species Oceanobacillus sp. M65. The sequence continues at coordinate 528,602 of NZ_JBQQCJ010000002.1, forward strand.
AGAAATGTCTCTGGATCTTCTGCATAAATACGTACCTCGATGGCATGCCCATTGATCCCAATATCCTCTTGTGACAGGCCAAGGGGTTCACCAGCAGCAATTAAAATTTGTTTTTCTACAATATCAATTCCTGTTATTTCCTCCGAGACAGGGTGCTCAACTTGGACACGGGTGTTCATCTCCAGAAAATAAAAATTCTCCTTGCTATCTACTAAAAACTCGATTGTTCCTGCATTGGTATACCCAAGCGCTCTAGCTGCATTTATTGCGGCTTCAGTCATCTGGTTCCTTGTTTTCTCTGTGATAAAGGTAGACGGCGCTTCTTCAACTACCTTTTGATTGCGGCGTTGAATAGAACAATCCCGTTCAAACAAATGAAGAACGTTTCCTGTATTATCAGCGAGAAGCTGGACTTCTATATGTCGAGCATCTTCAACTTTCTTTTCCATGAACATGTCACCATTACCAAAAAAGGTTTTGGCACGCTTTGTATTGCTTTCAAAGGCAACAATTAGTTCCTCATCGGAATTAACTACTTGCATTCCAATCCCGCCACCCCCAGCGGACGCCTTTAGCATGACGGGATATCCAATATCGTGTGCAGCTATTAATGCTTCTTCTGTTGTACCGAGAGCATCCTTTGTCCCTGGAATGGTAGGTACGCCAGCTTTTTCCATTAGCTGTCTCGCCAGAATTTTACTCCCCATTTCTCTTATTACAGAGGCACGGGGACCAATGAAAATAATACCTTGTTCCTCACATTGCTCGGCAAACACATCACTTTCACTTAGAAAACCATAGCCTGGGTGAATGGCATCTACATTCGCTTGTTTTGCTACAGAAATAATTTTATCTGCATTTAAGTAGCTTTCGTTTACCCGTGGTGGGCCAATTAGATAACTCTCATCTGCCATGTCTACAAAGTCTGCTTTTTGGTCAGCCTCTGAATATATTGCCACTGTCATAATGTTCATCTTATTGCATGTTCGAATTATTCTAGCAGCAATTTCCCCTCTGTTTGCTATTAGTATTTTTTTAATCATGGTATCTCCCCTATTGCTTCAAGTTTTTTCATTGCATCCTCTCTCAATTTATATTTTTGTATTTTACCACTTGCTGTCATTGGATAGGAGGTAACGAATTGAACAAATTGCGGAATTTTATGTCTAGCTATGTTTCCCCTGCAATAAGTACGAATATCTTCTGCTGTTATTATTTCTGTTTCTTTTAGAATAATAGAGGCTAACACCTCTTCTCCATATTTCTCATCTGGTACCCCAACAACCTGCACATCAAGAACAGCTGGGTGCTGGTATAAAAACTCCTCTATTTCACGAGGGTAAATATTTTCCCCGCCTCGGATGATCATATCTTTCATCCTACCGGTAATTTCCAAATAGCCATTCTCTTGCTGAATAGCTAAGTCTCCTGTATGAAGCCATCCATCTTGATCTATCGCTTCAGCGGTAGCTTCTGGATTTTTATAATAACCTTTCATAACATGATAGCCTCTTGTAAGTAGTTCACCAGTCAGTCCTTTTTCTTGCTCTTCACTAGTCCCAGGTATCACAATTTTTACTTCAACATTAGGATGGGGCTTTCCTACCGTACCGACCTTTCTTTCAATCGGATCACTTGTTTTTGTTTGGGTAATTACAGGAGAAGATTCTGTTTGCCCATATGCAATGGTTATTTCTTTTGCTCCCATTTTATCCATTACCTTTGTCATCACTTCCATAGGGCAAGTAGAGCCTGCCATAATACCAGTTCGTAGAGAGGTTACATTATAATCAGCAAATTCAGGATGATTTAATTCTGCAATGAACATGGTTGGTACACCATGCAAAGCAGTACATCTCTCGGATTCTACAGCTTTTAAAACTGCCACAGGATCAAACTGCTCAAGTAACACCATTGTCGTTCCTTTAGACACTGCAGCCAAAATACCGAGTACACAACCAAAACAGTGAAAAAACGGCACCGGAATACATAACCTATCAGCTGGAGTTAATTTCATACAATCCGCTATCTGATTACCGTTATTTACTATATTATGGTGTGTGAGCATAACTCCTTTTGGAAAACCGGTAGTGCCTGACGTATATTGCATATTTATGACGTCAAATGGGTCTAGTGAACCACTCCGATCCTTTAACTTTTGTTCGCTTACAGCGTGCCCTGCATTGACAACCTCCTGCCAGTTATATGCATAATTTGGAGACTTATTATCTAAAACAATTATATTTTTCAAGTTTGGAAGGTTGTCAGAATAAACATTTCCTTTGTCACTTGTCTGAAGTTCTGGGCATACCTTCTCCAAAATGTCCAAATAGGAAGTACCTTTAAAGGATGGTACTAGTATCAACGTCTTTGTGTCAGATTGTTTCAGCAAATAATCAAGCTCCATTGCTTGGTAGTTTGTATTCACTGTTACAAGCACCGCGCCTATTTTTGCTGTGGCAAATTGGGAAATAAGCCACTCTGGTTTATTATCAGCCCATATTGCTACATGCTCTCCTTTTTCTATTCCTAGAGACATAAGTCCTTTTGCTGTTTCATTTACCATTTCATTGAACGCTTTATACGTTTTTCGAAAATTTAATTCTGGATAGACAACTGCCTCATGATGGGGATTTTCATTCACTTGTTTCTCCAATAGTTCACCAATTGTTAATGACATCAGCCCCATGAATTTTCTCCTCTCAACTTTTTAATCTAGCAACCTAGTTGTCTAGCAATGACAAGGCGTTGAACCTCAGAGGTGCCTTCCCCAATTTCCAATAACTTTGCATCACGCAAATATCTTTCCACTTCATACTCTCTCATATATCCATAACCGCCATGTATTTGAATAGCCTGATTTGCCGCCCTAAAGGCTGTCTCGGTTGCATAAAGCTTGGCATAAGCTGCTTCTTTACTAAACGCCTTCTTATTATCCTTTAACCATGCAGCCTTATGAACCATGTTGCGTGCTAATTCAATTTCCATCGCCATATCAGCCAACTTAAATTGAATAGCCTGGAACTTGGATATCGACTTTCCAAATTGTTTCCTCTCTTTTGCGTAGCTTAAGGCTTTATCCAAAGCCCCCTGTGCAATCCCTACTCCAAGAGCAGCAATCGATATTCTGCCCCCATCAAGGGTGTACAAGAATTGATTAAATCCTTTATTCGGATCACCAAGCAAGTTAGCTCTTGGAACTCGTACATCCGTTAGCACAATTTCCGCAGTATCTGAACCTCTAACTCCCATTTTTTTGTATTCACTTGTAATGGAGACGCCTTTCGTATCAGTAGGCACAATAATTGCGGAGATAATATTTCTTCCTTTATCATTTTTGCCTGTAACAGCAGTAACGATAAGAGTCTTAGCAAAGCTTGCATTTGTGATAAAACATTTCTCTCCATTTATAATAAAATCGTCGCCATCCATAACTGCAGTTGTTTTTGTACCACCAGCATCTGACCCTGCATTAGGCTCTGTTAGACCAAAGGAGCCAAGTGCTTCCCCTCTTGCAAGCGGTTTCAGAAAAGTGTCTTTTTGTTTCTCTGTTCCAAAATAATAGATAGGACTTGCACCCAAAGATACCGCTGCTGCATAGCTTAGCCCAGTACTACCACAAACTCGCCCGATTTCTTCAACTGCAAGAGCGTAAGAAAGAGTGTCGCCACCAGAACCGCCTATCTCCTCAGGAAAAGGGATACCGAGCAATCCGAGTTTTCCCATTTGCTCAAAGATATCGACGGGAAAGGCAGCCTCTTCGTCAATTTCGATGGCTCTTGGCTGGATAACCTCATCAGCGAAATCTTTAACCATTTTCTTAATCATTAATTGTTCCTTGGTAAGTTCAAAGTTCATAGTATACCTCCCTTAAGTCAGACCGACTGGTTGGTCTGTTCACGCTATTAAAAAAGTATGCGAATAACCACATATTTAAAACACTTTTTCTAAAGAAACTTTTTCACTTTCTTTTTCTAATACTGCTCGTAAGATTAGATCAACGAAAATATCTCCGATTTCATTAATCGACTTTTCCCCTGACTGTTTATACCATTTGTATGTCCAATTAACCATTCCTAATATGGCCATACTTGTAATTTCCACGGAGAGATCTTGACGAAATTCTCCCGCTTTCTTTCCATCTTTTATGGCTTGCATAATCATTTTTTTATATGTGTCACGTTTTTCATTGATAAGCTTAGCATAATGTGGCTTTAAATAGATGTTCTCTTGATAGAACACAGAAATATGTGGTTTGTAAAGATCAAACACCTTTACAAAATCTTTGATGATAGCACGAAGCTTAAGGGTTGGTGAGGTATGTATGGCGTTTGCTACGGATGCTTTTTCCAAAACATACGATATAAAAGTGTCATGAATTACAAACAACAACTCATCCTTTGATGAAAAATGATGATAAAAACCACCCTTTGATGTCCCGACGTTTTCCACAATTTGTTTGACCGTTACACCATGAAATCCATTTTGTTCAAATAAGAGCAGGGATGATTGGATTATTCTTTGACGTAGCCCCGTTATGACCCCTCCTTTCTCTTAATACATATACTTTAGCATACTTTTCTGATAATAGAAAGCGTTTTCATTAGTGTGAAGATTAACTTTGACAAGAAAGCTTGAATAAAACAAACGCCGAACAAATATGTGTAAACTGATACCAGTTTACCAAGTTTGTTCGGCGCATAGCTTATTTAGTGTTCAAAACATTTACGGTAGTGAAGGAAGTCATCTCAAGCCTTACTACCTAATCGTCTTAAAGAAGACTTCGAACGTATAAATCGTCGTTCTTCTATAATTAGTCGTTCATATCTTCAAATGGTTTGATATATTCAGCTTGCTTCCATGCTGCTACAACTTCCCCGTCATGATCGGCATCAATAACAAAAGAGCCATTACTGTAACGATCACTTGTAGAAAGTGCAAGTGGATAAATACTATGGGTTTCCCCATTTGCAGTATTGTAACAAATAGTATCGTTGTCATTCACTACAAAGAAGCCTTGTATTCGATGCGGTTTGCTTTTTAGCTCCCTGAGCATAAGCAATCCGCGTTTGGCCCTACTGGTCTTTTCAAATTCCTGTAGTTTCATGCGTTTGCATGCACCGCGCTGGGTAATAATCGCTAATGATGGTGCGCTCATATCATTAAAAATCTGGCCATTTACGACATATTCTTCTTCTTTTAGCTGAATCGCTTTAACTCCTGCAGCACGCTGTCCTACAATCGTTACTTCTGATTCATGATACCAGAGTCCATATCCTTTGTTAGATGCCAGGAATATATCAGCATGTCCGTCTGTCTGGTAAACATTCACAACTTCGTCGCCTTTTTTTAAATTTAATGCAATCAGTGCTTTAGAGAAACGCTGCGAGTCATATAATGCAAGTTCACTACGTTTAATCATCCCATTCTTAGTAAAGAAGAGGAGGAAATGCTTATCAGAAAATTCCCGAATAGGTAGGACTTGGATAATACGCTCATCTTTATCAATCGACGCGAAATTGGAAATATGCTGTCCAATATCTTTCCACCGTATATCTGGTAGCTCGTGTACAGGGATTGGCAGGTACTTTCCTTTATTGGTAAATAGAAGTACTTTATCGGTCGTATTTAGCTCGACTAGACCTATTAAGTGGTCTTCCTCTTTAATTGCTAAATCATCCCCATTTGAAGCACCATAAGAACGGAGACTTGTTCTTTTTATATAGCCATCTTTCGAGACAGACACAAGTACATCTTCGCTTGCTACCATTACTTCTATATTTATCTTCAGTTCTTCAATTTTATCCTCTATCACAGTTCTGCGCGGAGTATAAAAGGTTTTTTTAATTTGTTTTAAATCTTTCTTAATGGTCTGAAGAAGTTTTCTATCACTTTGCAGGATAGCTTCCAGATCTGTTATATTTTTGCGCAATTCAGCTGCTTCTTTTTCAAGTGATGTTATATCTGTATTTGTTAATCGATATAACTGTAGCATTACAATCGCTTCTGCTTGAGCCTCGGAGAAATCATAGCTAGCAATAATGCGCTTTTTGGCATCTTGCTTGTCCTTAGAAGCGCGAATTGTTGCTATCAGCTCATCCAAAATTGAGATTGCCTTAATCAGACCTTCCACAATGTGCGCTCTATCCTTTGCTTTCCGCAAATCGTAATTGGTCTGTCTTGTTACAACTTCTTTTTGATGTTCTATATAGGCATCAAGCATTTGCGGTAACGAAAGAAGCTTCGGTGTTTTATCCTGTATAGCCACCATATTGAAATGATAGGTAACTTGTAAATCTGTATTTTTAAAGAGGAAGTTTAAAATTCCTTCACTGTTAACATCCTTTTTGAGCTCTACTACTACGCGTAAGCCAGTTCGATCCGTTTCGTCACGTACTTCGGCTATTCCTTCAACTTTTCGGTCGATGCGTAGCTCATCCATTTTCTTCACCATATTTGCCTTATTCACTTCATATGGTATTTCATCAATCACAATTTGTTGCCTGTTTCCGCGGACTTCTTCAATCGATGTCTTACCACGAACAATGATCTTTCCTCTACCAGTTTCGTAGGCTTTTTTTATCCCTTCAACTCCCTGAATAATTCCCCCTGTTGGAAAATCTGGTCCTTGCATCACCTGCATTAATTTTTCAACTGACACCTCTGGTTTGTCAATCTTCATAATGACAGCATCAATCACTTCAGAGAGGTTATGTGGTGGTATGTCGGTTGCATAACCAGCAGAAATCCCTGTAGATCCGTTAACTAAAAGGTTAGGAAATTTAGCAGGCAAGACTACAGGCTCTTGGATCGTATCGTCAAAGTTAGGTATGAAATCTACGGTTTCCTTATCAATATCTCGTAACAGTTCGGAGGAAATACTAGAAAGCCTTGCCTCCGTATATCTCATTGCAGCTGGTGGGTCACCATCGATACTCCCGTTATTTCCATGCATTTCAACAAGCACATTACGAATCTTCCAATCCTGACTCAGTCGCACCATTGCTTCATACACAGAAGAATCACCATGTGGATGATAGTTACCAATTACTGTACCAACCGTTTTGGCAGATTTACGAAAGTTTTTCTCGTACGTATTTTTTTCTACATGCATGGCATACAAAATTCTTCGCTGTACTGGTTTCAAACCATCCCGGGCATCAGGTAATGCCCTATCTTGAATAATATATTTACTGTACCTTCCAAATCTGTCGCCAATTACTTCTTCTAATGGAAGGTCTAGGAATGTTTCTGGTTGTGACAAATGAAGTCCCCCCTATTTCTTTAAAACATTAGCTTTCCTCATGTATCCGTTCATTTTCTAGAATGTTGGAATCTTCTTGAAGACCAAATTCTACATGGCCTTCTATCCATTTTCTCCTTGGTTCCACTTTATCGCCCATCAGAGTAGTGACTCGACGCTCTGCTCTAGCAAGATCTTCAAGCGTTACCCTAATAAGCGTACGCGTATCCGGGTTCATTGTCGTTTCCCATAATTGATCGGCATTCATTTCCCCAAGCCCTTTATATCGCTGGATCATATAACCATTTTTGAATTCAGCTACCGCTTTTTTCATTTCCGCTTCATCCCAAGCGTAAACAATCTTTTCTTTTTTTCCTTTACCCTTTGAGATTTTAAACAATGGTGGTAGCGCTATATAAATTTTACCTGCTTCAACTAGCTGACGCATATAACGATAGAAAAAAGTAAGCAGTAATACTTGTATATGGGCGCCATCTGTATCAGCATCTGTCATGATAACGATTTTATCATATTGCACATCTTCCAAATCGAAGTCGCCGCCCACGCCTGCGCCAATTGTATGGATAATCGTGGAAATCTCTTCGTTTTTAAAGACATCCTGCAGCTTTGCCTTCTCTGTATTGATGACTTTACCCCGCAATGGTAGAACAGCCTGAAACTTACGATCTCTTCCCTGCTTTGCAGAGCCACCAGCTGAATCACCCTCCACCAAGTATAACTCGTTCCGCTTTGGATTTTTCGACTGGGCTGGTGTTAGCTTTCCACTTAATAGTGTATCTTTTCTGCGCTTTTTCTTACCAGAACGTGCTTCATCTCTGGCTTTTCTCGCTGCTTCGCGAGCTTCCTTTGCCTTAATAGACTTTCTAATAAGTTGTCCTGAAACATCAGGGTTTTCTTGAAGAAAGTAAGCTAGTTTTTCTGATATAACACCATCAACTGCTGAGCGTGCCTCAGAAGTACCCAATTTCCCCTTTGTCTGTCCTTCAAATTGAAGCATTTCTTCGGGAACACGTACGGATACAACTGCTGTAAAACCTTCTCTAATGTCCGTACCTTCTAAATTTTTCTCTTTTTCTTTTAAAAGTCCATTTCTTCTTGCATATTCATTAAAAGTCCTTGTAATTGCGGCACGTGCTCCAGATTCGTGCGTTCCGCCGTCTCTTGTGCGCACATGGTTAACAAACGAAAGCATACTTTCTGCGTACCCATCATTAAATTGAAATGCAAAGTCCACTTCAATGTTCTGTTGTACTCCCTCAAAGGAAACAACTTGATGTAGTGTATCCTTTTCTTCATTCAAATAACTAACAAACGACTCAAGGCCGTCTGGATATTCGAACACTTCAGTAGTATCGTGGCGGTGATCATCTAATTGAATTGTTAATCCTTTTAGTAAAAAGGCTGCCTCACGAAGGCGCTCAGATAATGTTTCATAGTCATATACTGTAACAGAAAATATGCTAGGGTCTGGTTTGAAATGAATGGTAGAGCCTTTTTTCTTGGTAGGACCTTTCTTTTCAACTGACCCCACAGGCTTTCCACCATTTTCAAAACGCTGGTAGTATGTAAAGCCTTCCCGGTGAGTCGTTACATCAATCCATTCTGACAGTGCGTTTACTACTGACGCTCCTACACCGTGAAGTCCCCCACTTGTTTTATATCCACCTTGGCCAAATTTACCACCCGCATGTAAAACAGTAAATATTACTTCTATTGTTGGTCTGCCTGTGCTATGCATTCCAGTTGGGATGCCTCGTCCATTATCTGTGACAGATATACTGTTGTCTTTATGTATCGTCACTTTAATATTATTACCATAACCGGCGAGTGCCTCGTCTACTGCATTATCGACAATTTCAAATACTAAATGATGTAACCCTCTAGTATCCGTGCTACCGATATACATACCAGGCCTTTTTCGGACAGCTTCTAGTCCTTCAAGCACTTGTATCGAATCATCACTATATTGTAATGGTTGCTTAGTCAAAATATTTAACTCCTTTCTAAAACCCGCTCTTTCCACACATGTATGTATTATAATAGAACAAACGTTTTACTTTTGTAAAGACTATAAACATATTCAAAAATGCGCATATAAAATTGATTACCGGCCACCTAAGGCTCCCTCTATTTGTAGACATGTAATTAAGTATACTATAAAAGAAATCAGCTTGTATAGGTGAACCATAGTGTCAAACCTTCTCTAGTCCAGCTAAATCGGCTAAAAAAACAGCAAAAAGGATGGTATTCTCTGATACCATCCCATGCAATCTATCCTTTTACCAGTACGGCATGAACTACCTTTATACAAAGGTCCATTATTACTGTAAAGTCTTTTTCTTTAAGAAAATCGTAGGCTTCTTGATTAACTATTCCTTGTTGTGCCCAAAAAACCTTGCAGTTTGTTTGTGCCGCTTCTTCTGCTATAGCTGGCAGATGTTCTGGTCTCCTAAATACATTAATAATGTCAACATCATCTGGTACGTCCTGCAAAGAAGAATACGACTTCTCTCCTAAAACCTCATCCACTGTTGGATTAACGGGGATGATTCGATAGCCTTGTTTTTGCATAGCCTCCGAAATTTGGTAGGACGTTCTTTCGGGTTTGTCAGAAAGCCCGACCACTGCGATTGTCTTTGCATCTGTTAATAGTTGTTTTAATTGTTCATTCGACGGATTTTCCCATGTCATGATGAATACCTCCCTAATTATCTAACAAACCTTCATCTTGTAGAAATTCCTCCGCTACTTCCTTTGGAGAACGGTCTTCATAATCCACTTCATAGTTCATCTGGCGCATTTGTTCATCTGTGATCTTTCCACCAAGTTGATTAAGAATATCTTTAAGTTCAGGATACTCCTCCATTGTTTCATTACGCAATAATGGAGCACCTTGATATGGCGGAAAAAGATTTTCTGGGTCATCTAATGTGACAAGATTTAATTCTACCATATAGCTATCTGTGGCATAAGCGTCTATGATATCAACCTCACCATTTGCCAAGGCGTCCTGCCTTATTCCTGGTTCCATTGTACGGATATTACTGATATCCAGGTTATAGACATCCTGCATGCCAACATATCCATCGTAGCGGTCATTAAATTCTAACGTAAAACCTGCCGTCACTTCATCCTCTACCGCCTGCAAGTCTCCAATCGCCTCTAAATTGTATTGATCAGCAAGTTCCTCTGTAGTTGCCACAGCATACGTATTATTAAAAGCCATCGGCTGTAGTAAAGCCATATCGTATCTCTTATCCATACCAGTTTTAGCCTGTTCGTAGACTTCTTTCGCATCATTGCTTTCCGCTTCTTCTTCCATAAGTGTCACAATTGCTGTTCCAGTAAATTCTGGGTAGATATCAATACTTCCTTTATCTAAAGCACTAAACACAAAGGATGTTTTCCCAAGCCCTGTTTCCAACTCAACATTTAAATCAGTACCTTCTTCAATCAACAACTTGTACATATTTGCTAGTATGGCTGGTTCAGATCCGAGTTTTCCGCCAATTATGAGATCTGCTCTTTGAGAGTTGTTAAATATAAACGGGGATGTAACCACAAGCACAGCTATCAGTAACATGACAACAAATGATTTAAAACCAGCTCTTTTTGAAATACGTTCAAATCCGCGAAGAATTAAATCAAGTATAATAGCCAGTAAAGCTGCCGGTATCGCCCCAAGTAGGATTAGATTGATATCTGCTCCTCGATCAATTCCTAAAAGAATCAGTTCGCCAAGTCCACCTGCTCCAATTAGTGCTGCAATTGTCGTGGTACCGACGATTAGTACCATAGACGTACGTATCCCAGCCATAATTACCGGCATGGCAATTGGTAGCTCTACTTTAGAAAGTCGTTTAAACGAGTTCATCCCCATACCGACAGCTGCCTCTTTCAGCGCAGGGTCGACCCCGATAATTCCCGTGTAGCTGTTCCGCAATATCGGGAGCAAACCATATGCAGTCAGCGCAATGATAGCAGGTACTTTACCTATGCCCAAAAACGGAATTAGGAATGCTAATACTGCCAGACTAGGTATGGTCTGCATTACTGCAGATATTCCTATTATTGGCTCAGCAACTCGGGGAGATCTTGTGAGAATGAGTCCAAGTGGAACGGCTATTATAATTGCAATAACTAAGCTCAATAGGGAAATCTGTAAATGTTCCCATATCGTCTCTAACAATTGTCCTCTTCTATCCTGGAAAACGTTAATAAACTCCTGCATTACTGAATCACCCCGTTTTCAAGGGTTGTTTTACTTCTTAGGTATTCAACAATTTTTTTATTACTTAATACCCCAATTAGCTTCCCTTGTTTAATGACAGGGAATAACTGTTGGTTATCGTGTTGTTGTATTAAAGCGGCAGCCTTATAAAGTGGGAGATCATTCTCTAAAGTCAAAATTTCAGGCTTAATAGCACCCATACTGACCACCCCTTCAAACATGTTGTTTCTATCTGTAACAATATAGGTAGCGTTTTGATCAAAATTTCCTTGTTCAAATGCTTCTTTTGTAAGAACGTGACTTGATAATTGATCGCAAATGACGTCGACAGCTGTTTGCCAAGGTGATTTTCTTTCCCCAATAAAGTTCTTCACAAACTCTGTTTTGGGGTTTAAAATGAGCTGCTGTGGTGTGTCCAATTGTACGATTTCGCCATCCTTCATTAAACACACTCTATCACCAAGCGCCATCGCTTCATCCATATCATGGGTAACAAAGAGAATGGTCTTCTTTATTTCCTTTTGCAATGTCTTTATGTCTGTCTGGAGTTGCTCCCTGCTGATCGGGTCAAGGGCACTAAATGGTTCATCCATTAGAATAATATCTGGGTCAGCCGCCAAAGCACGAACAACGCCGATCCGTTGTTGTTGGCCACCTGATAGTTCTCTAGGCATGCGTTTTTGATAAGTGGTAGGGTCTAATCCCACCATCTCCAATAATTCATCGATTCTCTTTTTTACTTTTTTTCCTTTCCACTTTTTCATTTCGGGCACAACGGATATATTTTCTCCTATCGTCATGTGCGGAAATAATGCAATTTCCTGTAGAACATAACCAATATTCCAGCGAAGTTCATGTATGTTGTATGAATTTACTTTCTTTTCATTTATGTAGATGTCACCTGCCGTTGGTTCGATTAATCGATTTACCATTTTCATGGCTGTAGTTTTACCGCAGCCGCTCGGTCCGATTAACGTTACGATTTCACCGGCTTGTACCTTCAAAGAGAACTCACGTATAGCCTCCGTTCCATCTGGGTAGATCTTTTTTACTTTATCAAATTCAATCATCTCTTGTTCCCCCTTAGCAATATACACAAACCATTTTCAATTTCTTAAAACCTTACCCTATCTTTGTTGAATAAAAACTTCAACTGGAATGTTTCTCTTTAAAATAATAAAAATGGTTCTTTCCCCACTTACTTCGTGCTAGAATGTAAATAGAATTTTTTTGCTACATACTAATCGGAAAGTAGGAATCATGATGGAATATATTATATTCGCTATTGTTGCTTATTTATTGGGTTCTATTCCAACAGCACTAATTGTTGGAAAGCTGGGTTACAACCTGGATATACGCGAACATGGAAGCGGAAATCTTGGTGCAACCAATACATTTCGTGTGCTTGGATTCAAGGCTGGGAGTATCGTAATCGTTACAGATATTCTTAAAGGAACTACCGCTACATTAATCCCCCTTCTTTTTGACGCGGATGTTTATCGATTGATAATCGGCTTATTTGCAGTAATTGGACATACCTATCCACTATTTGCTAAATTTAAAGGCGGAAAAGCAGTCGCTACTTCTGGCGGAATAATTTTAGGGATTAATCCATTATTATTTGTCATTACGATAAGTACTTTTTTAGTCAGTCTTTATTTGTCGAAGTATGTTTCATTATCCTCTATTATCACGGGGTTTGTTGCAGTTATTGCTTCCTTTCTTTTTCAAGATACCGGACTTATTATCGTAACTGCCCTGCTCATGCTATTTGTAACTTACCGACACAAAGCTAATATTAAGCGGATTAGAGAAAAGACCGAACCGAAGATTACGTGGATGTAATTTCATCAAAACCAATAAATTGAATATTAAAAGGTGCTCACGTATACTTGTTTATACATGAATAGAAAGGGGACTGCGTCGTGAATACGAAATTCTTCCCACTAAAACAACTGCCATCCAAGGCAGAACGACATAAATTATTCGGTTCAGTATTACCAGTTCCGAGAACAAAACCCATTGAAAAAAGTCAGATGGCTGACTTGCAAAATACAAAAAAAGATTTTCTTTTTGATCTAGATGCTGTAGGGATTTCAAATGTAAAACATCCTGTTTCTGTTACTGGTGACCTGGACCCTAAAGTCCAATCCAGTATAGCCAACATTTCCTTTTCAACTAGCTTGAAAAGCACTAGTAAAGGGACAAATATGAGTCGCTTTACAGAACAGCTTAGTACCTATTACAGACAAGGTGTCTTCCAAGCTGATTGGCAAATATTAAAAACATTTACAAAAGAATTAGCAGACCGACTCGATCAACAAGATGCGACAATTGAGTTGCAATTCCCTTGGTTCTTTGAACGGCGTGGCCCTCAAAGTGATCTCGCAGGATTAAATCACACGGATATAACCATGAAAGTGATCTATGACTATCAAACAGGTTATACCCTCTCCGCTTCTTTATCGGCTTTAATTACTACACTTTGTCCATGTTCCAAAGAAATTAGTGAATACAGCGCACATAACCAAAGAGGTGTTGTATCAATAGAGGTGGAACTAAACGAAGGAGCAGTTCAAGCAGAGATGGACTGGAAAACAATGCTCTTAGAAGCGGCAGAAAGTAATGCTAGTGCAAGGATTCACCCAGTGCTTAAGCGACCAGATGAAAAAATGGTAACGGAACAAGCTTATGAAAACCCACGCTTTGTTGAAGATATGGTTCGTCTCGTTGCAGCTGACTTATATGAAATGGATATGGTTGATAAATTCCGAGTTGCTTGTCGAAATGAAGAGTCTATCCATATGCATGATGCCATTGCTTCTGTTACGTATGATAAGCGCACTGAGAATCTCGGGTAATATAGATGAAACATCTATTCATTGGGCTCATTACATTTTACCGTAAAGCAATAAGTCCATTTACTCCAAGAACATGTCGTTTCTACCCAAGCTGTTCTGAATACGGCCTTGAAGCGTTTAAAAAATTCGGTGCCTTTAAAGGAGCATATTTAACAGTAAAAAGAATTAGCAAATGCCACCCTTTTCATGAAGGCGGTGTTGATTTAGTACCGGAGAAAAAACAAAAGATCAGGAAATAGTTTCAAAAGGAGTTGTCATAATTGAAGTTGCAGGTTAGCAAGGAAGCTGCTAAATGGTATAAAGATGAATTAGATTTAGAAGAGAATAGCCCAATACGCTTTTATGTTAGGTACGGCGGGGTAGGTGGAAATCTTCCTGGTTTTTCCCTCGGAGTTGCTGTTCAAGAACCAGACAACAAGCATGCTTCTGTTATTGTGGAGGGGGTTTCCTTCTACGTAGAAACAAAGGACGCATGGTACTTTGAAGACAAGGATTTAAAAGTACAAATGAATAATAAACTTGCAGAACCTGCCTTTAAATACACGTCCCTTAATAAGTAAACAATCTATCAAAAAACAACAGCACAGAGAAGTCCCTCGTGCTGTTGTTTTCTTATTTAGTCAATAAATTAAATTGTTCTAGTTGCTTCCATTGCTTTTCGGAAAGTAATATATCCCGTTGTCTATCTCCAAACAAATCAAAATGGGGAAATCTTTGGTCCCTGTGAATCCATTCAGCTTCTAAACCATATTGTCTTCCCCATTTAGTTAGTTTCTCGAGATCATTACAACCAACCTTTGTAACGGTTGTACACCCAGGAAACCGATTATCGAGCCAATAGTGTGTTAAGATTGCAATTTCTCCAGCAAGTACTTTCTTCTTCCAGGAAATTAACTCATCTCTTTTTAAACCAAACGCCATGCCTCTTATCCCTCTTTCAATTTGTTACTGTATGCTTCATGCCACTCAGGGAAAGCTTTTCTAAGTGAAAGTGGTCGAAAGCTGTCCTTTTTCACAATCACATGCTCCGTCTTACCGCTAACTGCTACATGTCTTTTTGAATTGAGAATCTGATATCCATAGACTGTTCGTAATCCATCATAACTTTCCAACCATGTCTCTACAACCGTGTCTTCACCGTAACGAATGGGCTTTTTAAAGCTAATCGTAGCATCTGTGACAGGTGATACAACGCCCTGCTCCTCCATCACTCCGTATCGTAATCCTAGTGATTCTATAAATTTTGTTCTCCCTATTTCAAACCATACTAAATAATTGGCATGGTAGACGACACCCATTTGGTCGGTTTCCTGATAACGTACTTCAATTGGTGTTTGCACTTTATTCAACAATGATTCCTCCAATACAGCTTGTTACACTTTATATCCTATCATACCTACCAAAGCCTCCGCCTAATGAAACACTTATAAAGTGAAACTTCAATCAGTGGGGGTTTTCATTCTTCCCCCACTGATTGTTAGTTGAACGAATCGGCATGTTAGTCCGTTTACTCCCACTTAAACACCTCCGTTTTACTTTATGTTTTGAAGTGGGAGTCTTACGGAAGGTTGCACAGCGATAAAAGATCAAGAAAAACGTTAAATTAAAATAAAAGTCGAACGAAAGCTCAAGTCCTTTACCAAGGATTTGAATTCGTTCGACTTTAAATACTGTGTAAAGTTTATGGGAAGCAATACTATACCTAGTCTAGTGCGTTATATTCATCTTTGATTTCATTACGCATTGCATCAATTGCTTCTTCACGACGTTTATTTTTAGTTTCAATAGCTTGCTTTTCCTCACCATCAGTAAAGCGCATGGTTTCATGGGACTTCTCAATGTTTTGAATTGTATCTTGCACCATATCTTGCAATTTCTCTACGTTATCACTACGATCATCAGGTTTTGGTTTGTGTGAATGTTTATCAGTCAACTTCATGCTCCTTTCCTTGTTTCTTTTTTATTCTAACTTAATATTAGAAAGCTATACGTCCAGGAAGAACTTTTAATGTTTTCTAGACATAAAAATACTCCTCTGAAAATTCAGAGGAGCTCGTCCTTCTAAGATTCTTTCCTTTTAAGGCTTTGATTCATTTTCATTTCTAGATTCCGCTCTATTCTTTCTAATAATGAGGCGTCTTGCATGATTTGCTTTTTATTATCCTGTACAAGTTGTTCAAATGATACTTTCTTTTTCAAAGAAATGGTAATTCACTCCTTTTTAAATAGAAGTATTACCATTCCTCTTTATTTTCATACTATTATTCCATTTGTGAAATACTTTCCACCATGAAATCATACGTCATGGGCCCTGATTTCCGCGGCAATGCTATCTTACCATCAGATCCAATAAAATACGTCGTTGGGACATTATATACCTTATAAGCTATACTTAATTCTCCATCTTCATCAAGTGGCATTGTGTAAGTATACTTGAATTCTTCTTGAAACTTTTGGACATCACTTATGCCCTTCGCTTCTGAATCTGTCATATTAACAGCTAAAATCTCTACTTCATCCCCGTATTCTTCCTGGATAGTTTGCATCTCTGGCATTTCTTTCTTGCATGGTGGACACCATGTCGCCCAAAAATTTAGAATGACCTTTTTCCCCTTAAAGTCTGAAAGCTGAATCGGTTCACCATTTAGCGTTTGTAGGCTAAAATCAGGTGCCGCTTCTCCTGGTTCTAGTCCAGCACTTTCGACTGGTGCAATTGCTCCGCCCTCAGAGCTTATATTCTTAGCTTTTTCAGTCTCTGCTTCTTTTTGATTATCAAAGAAGTTAAATACAACAATACCTACCAATACAAGCAAAACACCTGTCGCTATTATATTTTTAATCATCTTTTAGCTCCTTTAATACACGTCCCTGACAAATTGGTTCTCTTCTTATGTTAGTTAGAATTGAGCCATTTGTAAAGTAACATTTCTTATAATCCTACTAGTCTTCTTCCCCCACTTTTTATTTAGCGTATACACCAAGAAAGGCTTGTTACACAAAAAACCGCGCACACACAGAAATACTGTGTCGCGCGGTTTAATCCTTAACAATTATTCATTTCGTAAAAGTATTTTTATATGACTTGTTTACCATACGGTATTACGGCTTT
This sequence comes from Oceanobacillus sp. M65, assembly GCF_052246275.1. Taxonomy (NCBI): domain Bacteria; kingdom Bacillati; phylum Bacillota; class Bacilli; order Caryophanales; family Bacillaceae; genus Oceanobacillus; species Oceanobacillus sp. M65. Next base: position 546,067 of record NZ_JBQQCJ010000002.1, read on the forward strand.
TATTTCTTTAATTTGTCGCGAAGTACCATTTGTAGTATGCCGCCATGACGGTAGTAGTCAATTTCCACTTCACTGTCAAAACGAGCAACTGCCTTGAATGTTGTAATTTTACCATTTTCATCTGTTGCGGTAACATTTACAAGATCGTGTGGTTTTACACTTTCATCTACTTCAATATTAAAGGTTTCTTTACCAGTAAGACCAAGCTTTTCAGCACTTTCACCTTTTTCAAACTGTAATGGTAAAACACCCATCATAACTAAGTTTGAACGGTGAATACGTTCAAAGCTTTCAGCAATAACCGTTTTAATCCCTAAAAGGTTTGTACCTTTGGCTGCCCAGTCACGTGATGAGCCCATACCGTAGTCTTTTCCACCCATAATAATAAGGCCAGTGCCATCCTGTTGGTATTTCATTGCTGCATCATATATCGGCATTACTTCCTCAGTAGGCCAGTAGGTTGTATATCCACCCTCTGTCCCAGGAGCAAGTAAGTTACGAATACGGATGTTTGCAAATGTACCACGCATCATTATTTCGTGGTTACCACGACGGGAACCATATGAGTTAAAGTTACGTGGGGTAACACCTTTGTCCTGTAAATGCTTGCCTGCAGGCATATCCTTAGCAATTGCCCCAGCAGGTGAAATATGGTCTGTTGTTACAGAGTCGCCAAATTTACCAATGGCACGTAAGTTTACTAACGGATTAACTTTGCCAGCTTCTTTGCTAAGTCCTTCAAAGAACGGTGGATTCTGAATGTACGTGGAATCATCATTCCATTTAAACAATGGCTCATCCGTTGTATCAATTTCATTCCAGCGTTCGTTAGATTGGAACACATTTTCATATTCTTTGCGGAAAATCTCAGGTTTTACAACATTTTCCACCTGTTCTTTAATATCTTCCATAGATGGCCAAATATCATCCATATAAACTGGCTTGCCATCTTTATCTTCACCAATCGGCTCTTTAGTTAAGTCAACATCCACTGTACCAGCAAGGGCATAAGCTACTACAAGTGGCGGTGAAGCCAAATAATTCGCTTTAACTAACGGATGAATCCTTCCCTCAAAGTTCCGGTTACCTGACAGGACAGAAGAGACAAGCAGATCATTGTCCATGATGGCTTGTTCTATTTCTTCACGCAAAGGACCTGAGTTCCCAATACATGTTGTGCAACCATAACCAACAAGGTTGAAGCCAAGTTTATCAAGATAAGGCGTTAAACCAGCATCTTCCAAATATCTTGTTACAACTTTAGAACCGGGTGCTAAAGAAGTTTTTACATAGTCAGGTACCTTCATACCCTTTTCAACAGCATTCTTCGCAAGCAGTCCAGCACCAAGCATAACGTATGGGTTTGACGTATTTGTACAAGAAGTAATGGCAGCGATAGCTAATGCGCCCGTTTTCATAACTGAGCTATTACCATTTGGATGATTAACTGTTACCTCTTTATTAAATTCTTTTTTATCCATCCCGAAACCTTGGTTGCCTGCAGGCGCCGTTATAGCTTTATTAAATTCTTTTTTCATGTTTGATAGTGCTATTAAATCTTGTGGGCGTTTCGGTCCTGAAAGGTTTGGTTCCAGTTCGGAAAGGTTAATTTCGACTAATTCGGTATATTCCGGATCAGCCTGATCAGGAGAATACCAAAGGTCATTTTCCTTACAATACGTTTCTACAAGATCTATTTGTTCTTCGTCCCGCCCAGTTAGGCGTAAATAGTTTAATGACTCTTCATCAACAGGGAAGAATCCACATGTTGCGCCATATTCCGGAGCCATGTTTGAAATGGTTGCTCTGTCTGCAAGTGGCATGTCTTGTAGACCAGGACCAAAGTATTCAACAAACTTGCCAACCACTTTCTTTTCACGAAGTACTTGTGTTACCTTCAATGCCAAGTCTGTTGCGGTTGTTCCTTGAGGGAAACTACCTATGAATTTAACGCCAATTACCTCTGGAGCAGGGAAAAAGGATGGTTGACCAAGCATTCCTGCTTCTGCTTCGATGCCTCCAACTCCCCAACCTAGTACACCAAGTCCGTTAATCATCGTTGTATGGGAGTCAGTACCAACCAGTGTATCTGGAAATGCATCATACTCTCCATTCTCATTTTCAAGGCCGTGTACCACATTGGCTATATACTCAAGGTTAACTTGGTGAACGATCCCTGTAGCTGGTGGTACAGCTCGGTAATTTTCAAATGCTTTTTGCGCCCAATTTAAAAATTCATAGCGCTCGGCATTACGCTCAAATTCAAGATCCATGTTTGCTTTTAATGCATTTGCTGTTCCGTATTGATCAACTTGTACGGAGTGGTCAATTACAAGGTCAACTGGAACTTCAGGGTTAATTTTATTAGGTTCTCCACCCATATCTACCATAGCTTTACGTAGTGAAGCCAAATCAACCACTGCAGGAACTCCGGTGAAATCTTGTAGTATAACTCTGGAAGGTTTAAAAGGAACATCTACACCTTTGCCTTCTTTTGTGCCCCATTTTGTTAGTCTTTCAACGTGTTCATTTTTGATTTGTCGTCCATCATGTTGGCGTAGCAATGACTCTAGTAATACGCGAACAGAAAATGGCAAACGGCCAATTTTACCATGGCCAGCTTCTTCAAGTGATTTTAGACGATAATAATTGTACTTTTTCCCGTTTAAATCAAACTGTTTTTTCGCATCATAAACATTATGATTCCCCATTTTGTCTTCCCCTTTCAAACATACTTCACTTAATCATTTAATAAACTCTACAAATTTCGACTGCTTTTATACTATTACTCTATCATTCATATAAAAGCGATTTCCTTACAATTATATCTTAAAGGATAATCCAGGAGAAAACAAACCATTCCCTTTTTCTTGCATATATTAAAATCTTATGTAGAGTGATAAGTTTTACTTATTAGTTTGTTTAAAAAAACCAAGGGCAACGAATAACCAAATCATTTATGAAAAATCATGTGGAACGTACTTCCACCCTTCTCGTTTTGACTGATCTCTAATCTTGCTTGGTGTGACGCAAGGATTTGCCTTGTAATCATGATACCAAGTCCCGTGCCTGTTTGCTTTGTTGTAAAAAAAGGCTCGCCTAACTTATGTATGATTTCTTCTGGAATGCCGGGGCCCTCGTCACTGATACTAATTATAATTGCTTCCTCACTGTCCTTCACGTGAAACGTTATAAAACCTGGTGATTCCATTGCTTCAATCGCGTTTTTCAGCAAATTAATTAGGACCTGTTTAATTTGAGAACGATCGCAGTTAATTTGGGCTTTATCTGAGCCTTCAATTCTAATGTTTATGCCCTTTAATTTGGCTTGTGGACCTAAAAGAACTGTTACATCATGAATCATATCTCTAATAGACTCCATTTTTCGATTGTCAGTTAATGGCTTTGAAATGAAGAGCAGTTCAGATGTTATCGTTTCTATCTTTTCTATTTCTTCCACCATGATTTGATAATATTCCTCTTTTCCCTTTACGCCAGCTTGTAAAAGTTGAAGAAACCCTTTTAGAGAGGTCAAAGGATTACGTATTTCATGTGCGATTCCAGCAGCAAGCTGCCCAGCTACTGACATCTTTTCTGAACGGATCATCATTTCTTCTGCTTCTTTTTTATCTGTAATATCTTTTAAAGTCGAAATATAGTATTTTGTATTAGTTAATTTATCCGTTAACTTCGCGACCTTGCATTCTGACCAAATGTATTTGCCATTATTATTTAATATATTTACATTAATTTTCTGAAAGGTATCGGCAGCATTCTCCAACTGTTCTCTAATATAACTCACATCTTCTGCCGATATTTTTTCGTACCAGTAGGTACCTCTTAAATCAGAAGTTTGATAGCCCAATAAATCCTCTATTGAGCTAGAGATGTAAATAACCTTACCACTCTCATCCCAGACTGTCACAATATCATGGTTGTTTTTTTCTACCCAATCTACCATGTATAGGGGTAGTTTCGATAATGCTTCAAAGGTATCCTGTGTATTGGCGGGTTCTGCTTTTTTTACAGTATGTTCAACTTGATATTTATTTTGATCTCTGTTCTTAAAAGCCATAGTACTCCCCCTCTTTGTCATAATGTAACAACCATTTGGCGTCTCATAATTCAAGATTATGATATATCATGCGATAATATGTCGCTTGTTTGCAGTAATTTTCCTATTATAATATGATATAATTGTTTTACTTGTTATCTTTATGAATATATACCCAATTATTAGTAATATTACTATACCTGCGTAAAAAAATAAATTACTTATGTAAAATACTTGTAACAATTTGTAATTTCATTTGATTATTTGAAGAAAAAGGTGAAACGATGTCGGGATTTGTAGATTATTCTATTATAATCATTTTATGGGGCTTTCTTATGATTACCTTTATGGCAATAGGTGGTTTTTTCATGTTCCGTAAATTTTTGAAACGACTTCCTAAAGAAGATGGAAAGTCCATTATGGACTGGGAAGAGTATTACATGGAAAAAAGCCAACATATGTGGAAAACAGAAGAGAAAGAACTTCTTGAAGAATTGGTTTCTCCTGTGCCTGAACTATTTAGAGATATTGCAAGGCATAAAATCGCAAGTAAAATTGGAGAAATTGCGCTCAAGAGAGAAATGAGTACTATCAACCAAGAAGTGGTAATCGAAGGATATATTCTAGCTACACCTAAACGGGATCATAAGTTTCTCAGAAAAAAATTAAAAGAGAAGAACATTCAAGTTGCTCCTTATGAACATTTGTTTATCATGGCAAAAGAGGATTATACGCCAGATTGGGAAAAACGAATGGAAAACAATAATAAAAAGAAGTCCGAACACTAAACATTTCGGACTTCTTTTTATGCATTAACGTGTAATTGCTTTTCAAGCTGAAGAAATTTATACAACATACAGCATCTCCACGTAAATATCATCCCAAATGCCAAGGTAAAAAACATTCCACTTGTTTCTCCTGCTGAAATACTGCTACCGATGATCAGTTTCATTACAATTCGAAAAAGCAGTAAACCAAAGAGAATAAAAACAAATGATTTTGAGGGAATCAAATAGATCGCTTCATGCCGAATCTCAAATCTGGAAGCTCTAACTAAGAAAAACGAACAAATAACGCCTACGATAAGAGCTTCTAAGAACTGGCTTAAGCTAATTTGAAAAACAGGAAATATAAACATTAATGCACCTGTACTCATAAAAAGGGGCGGCAACATAATTTTTTTAACCGAAGCCGGCTTCTTGGCTCCCCTTATGCGAATAAAAATCATAGTCACAGCCATACAGGCTGCAACAATAGTACTGGCTACCAACCAAAACATAATGACATTACCTCATACTTTCTATCAGGTTATACCCTTAGTTGTTACCGTTTCTCATTTCACTAAGCGGTTAACAGTTTCCAAGACCTGACTATCATCAAACGGCTTTACAATAAAGTCTTTTGCACCAGACTCGATTGCTTCCACCACAACCTTTTGTTGGCCCATAGCTGAACATACAATGATGGTAGCATGCGGGTCATAAGACTTAATCTCCTTAATTGCATCAATACCATTCATGATAGGCATCGTAATATCCATTGTAACAAGGTCAGGATCCAGTTCCTTATAGAGCCTCACCGCTTCTGCACCATCTGCAGCTTCCCCCACAATATCATGGTTTTCTTTTTTAAGTATAGTGGATAAGGTTACCCTCATAAAGTTTGCATCGTCAACTACCATAACTCTGGCCATATTCTTCCTCCCCTAAATGTTACTGATCGTTTGCTATGGTTAAAATGATTGTCATCATTACTCCGATTACTGTGAAATAGACTCCTAAGTCAAAAATCATAGCTGTTGCCAACTCAATTTCACCAAATAAAGGAATTGTAAAGTAATCAAAGGTCTGGGATAAGAATGGTACACCAAATATAAATGAACCTATACCTGTACCAAGTGCGATAGCTAAACCAATTGGAATTAATATCAAGAAGTTTATTGGTAGTACTTTCTTTACAGCCTCGATTCCATAGGCTATATACATAAGCAAAATAGCCGCTGAGGTCATAAGCCCACCAACAAAACCACCACCTGGTGAATTATGTCCGGCAAGTAATAGATAGACTGCAAAACCTAGCAGGATAAAGGCTATCAATGATGTGGTAGTACGTAATATTAGATCGTTTGTTTTGTACATATAAAAAGCTCCTTTATGCCTATATATCATAAGTTTAATATACTCTGCTAATAAAATCCATCAAAATCCTGTGAAACCAAATAACCCGCCCAAATAGGACGTCAATTTATAAATCCAGTCAAAAAACAACGCTATCCCTATCACTACCATTAAGTACCCACCTATCTTCACAATGATGGAACTGTGTCTTTTTATCCAACCTAATTTCCCAACGAAGAAGGATAATATAAAGAAAGGGACAGAGAAACCTAGAACATAACTGATCATCATCCACATCCCAGCTTGTGGCTCTGTAGACGCAAGTGACAGGACGACACCTAGTATGGGACCAGTGCATGGCGTCCACCCAAGGGAAAATGCCAACCCGATGATAAAAGATCCTACAAAGCCAGCTGGGCGATTTTTAAACATAATTTGCTTATTCTTCATCAAGAACTCAAAGTTCAACACTCCTGCAATTACTAATCCAAAAAAGATAATTAGAATAGCACCCACTTGTCTAATTAAGTCTTTGTATGTCATCAAAAACTCCGATATGTAGAGGCTCGTGAAGCCCATCATGATGAATACACAGGAAAAACCTAGTAAAAAGAAAAGGGTATGCATTGTGCTCTTCACATTGAATTTTTTATTATCCTCTTTTAATTCGCTTACACTCATACCTGTAATATAGGATATAAAAACTGGAAATAACGGCAATACACAGGGAGATATAAACGATAAAAATCCAGCACTAAATGCAATAAAAATATTTACTTCAGACATATTCTACCTCCTCATAGCTAACTTATCACAGTGTAGCTAAAAAAGTATTGTTCCATGCATTAAATTTATGACGAAAAACCGAAAATATTAAGCGTTGTAATAAAAAAGCCCCTTACGTTGTACGGTAAGGGGGTGATTCGCGCGGATGCTTGTTGCAAAATTATAAAATAATTGCTTACTTACCAGATTGATTATTCATAGAACGCATCATCTGATTAATTTTCTTCTGAGATGGTTTTTGTCCCATTTGCATCATTAACGTACGAAGCATTTGCTCATTAATTGGTGGATTCTTTTTTAAATAGCTCATCATATATTTTCTTGCAATAAAAAATCCAAGAGCAACACCAGCAATTAATGCTGCTATAGCAATTAGTACTACCCAAATCGTGCTCATGTCACGCCTTCCTCCTTCGTGTTGTCTCTTTAACAGTATAGTAAATTAATGATAAGAATACAATACTTGTCCACTTTTTGGTTCACGTATACGAATAACTGGTGATACCCAGCCATATTGCGCTGTATTTTCTCCAATGATAAAGAAGGTAGAGTCAATCTCCCGTAATATTGGAAACAATATCTCTTCAGCTTCCAGTATTGTTTCACAACGAAATTTTAAATGTTTTTCACTTATATGTAAAGGAATATTAGTCGAATTTTTATATAATCGTAAAAAATCTGTTGTTTCGTATGAAAACATCGTTTTATCCAGCTTCTCTTCTACGATCTTACAGAACTGTGTTCCAGGAAAAGGATAGGTACTATAGTCATATTGCATTTGTAGCTCCGGTCTTTGCTGACATTCTTTCTGATAATGTTTTATAAAACGATAAAGAATATCACTTTTATGGAAGTAATGCCAAGAAAACTCTTCCTTCATCCGGAATACAGTATATTCATACATACTAAACTTCCCCCTTTTCCTTCTATTATACGGAAAGAAGCTTTAAAATAATGTCGGTTCATCGGAGATATTTTAACTTGTTTTGTCGAGAAAAGTTTATAAATATACAAAAGCCCTAATACCACTAGAAAGTTCTCTTTTTAAAGCTCTTAAAAGAGTTAAGATTCGTAATTTATATATTAAAAATTAGAGTAATTTTAGATCGACTGAACGTATGGTAGTCTTATTCTGTGAACTATCTCAAACAAAAAAACAGCATACCAATCCTAATGCGAATTGGTATGCTATTTCATTTAGTTTTTCTCGACTTAAAATGGATTATTCATCCTAAAAAATCAAGCTATTTTGTTAGTGATTCTACATGTTCTACGACATTCTCTACAGTAAAACCATATTCTTTTATAACTCTATCACCATTAGCTGATGCACCGAATCGGTCAATGGCAATAATTTTTCCATGGTCACCTACATAACGATCCCAACCGAATGATGCTGCCATTTCAATTGCTACTCTGTTTTTGACAGAAGAAGGTATAACTTTTTCTTTATATGCTGCATCTTGGGCATTAAAACGATCCCAGGATGGCATGCTTACAACGCGAACGTCAATGCCTTTTTCTTTAAGGGCTGTTTGTGCAGAGACAGCCAACTGTACCTCAGAACCTGTCGCTAAGAGCAATGCATCTGGGGTTTCTTTGGTAGCATCACTTACAACGTATGCCCCTTTCTTAACACCTTCATATGCATACTCTTTTGTCCCTTCAAGAGTAGGAAGGTTTTGACGTGTAAGCACAAGTGCGGTAGGTTGATTGGTTGATTCAATTGCTAATCTCCAAGCCGCTTGTGTCTCATTAGCATCCGCTGGGCGAATTAATGACAAGCCAGGCATAGCACGTAAAGCTGCTAATTGCTCAACTGGTTCGTGCGTCGGACCATCTTCTCCTACTGCGATGGAATCATGTGTGAATACATACGTCACAGGTGCATTCATAATGGAAGAAAGACGAACTGCTGGACGAAGGTAATCACTAAATACAAAGAAAGTACCCGCATAAACCTTCAATCCACCATGAAGAGCCATTCCATTTAATGCTGCGCCCATAGCATGCTCCCGTACACCAAACCAAACATTACGACCTGCATAATTTTTTCGCGTGAAGTCTTCTTCATCATTCATGGTTGTTTTATTTGATCCTGCTAAATCCGCACTTCCACCAAAGAAATTAGGAACAGCTTTAGCAATAGCGTTCAATACTTTTCCAGAAGAAGCACGAGTTGCAAGGGTGTCTTTTCCTGCTTCAAAGACAGGTAGAGATTTTTCCCAATCAACAGGCAGTTCACCTTTCATAGCTAATTCAAATTGCTTTGCCAATTCTGGATACTTTTCATTGTATGTTGCCAATAAAGCGTTCCATTTATCTTCTGCTTCAGCACCTTGTTTCCCAATTTTTTCTTGGAAATCTTCATACACTTCTTCTGGCACATGGAAGTCTTGTTCATAGGTCCATTTATAATAATCTTTAGTTAGTTTAACTTCGTCTGCACCTAAAGGAGCACCGTGAGAAGAAGCTGATGCTGATTTATTAGGAGAACCATAGCCAATAATTGTTTTCACTTCAATAAGTGTTGGTTGATCAGTATTCTCCTGTGCTTGTTTAATCGCTTTTCTTAATTCATTTACATCGTTGCCATCTTCAACGCGAATTACTTGCCATCCATATGCTTTGAAGCGTTCTTCCGTGTTTTCAGAGAAAGATTGATTTAAATCGCCATCTAAAGATATATCGTTGGAATCATATAGTGCAATTAGCTTACCAAGACCTAAATGCCCAGCAAGTGAAGCAGCTTCATGTGAAATACCTTCCATTAAATCTCCATCACTTACAAGTGCATAAGTGTTGTGATCGACGATCTGTAGATCTTCCTGGTTAAATTTCGCAGATAGATGTGCTTCAGCCATCGCCATCCCAACTGACATGGCAATCCCCTGACCTAGTGGACCAGTTGTTGCTTCTACACCGTCTGTGTGATGTACTTCTGGATGGCCTGGTGTCTTAGAATCCCATTGACGAAATTCTTTCAAGTCATTCATCGACACGTTATAACCAGATAAATGAAGCAAACTATATAGAAGCATAGATCCATGGCCTGCTGAAAGAACAAAACGGTCTCTATTAAACCATTTTGAGTTTTTAGGATTGTGGTTCATGAAATCAGTCCATAGCGTGTAGGCCATTGGAGCTGCTCCCATTGGAAGTCCAGGATGACCAGAGTTCGCTTTTTCGATTGCATCAATAGATAATGTACGGATTGTAGTAATTGAATTTTGTTCTATGTTGTTTGACATATTGTTTAGCCCCTTTCAAAAATAACTACTGGTTGTTTCCTCCTCATTCTATAACGAAACCCATTCAGGAACAAGTTAAAACGGATAGGCTTCCTTATAAAAGGGCTGATTTTTGTCGTAGTATGGTACAAAATTAATGTTTCTTATTTCTCTCTTGCAAGTCTTTCACTTTTTTTGGTGTAACATCGTTTCCTTTAGGATCCACAACTGTCATGGATTTAAACTGGTTTTTAAAAGAGCTTCTTACATTGTTTAGATATTCTTCACGGAGCTCTTTTTGTTCCTGCTTCTCTTTCTCAGTTAAACCTGTATCTTTTGCCTTTTTCGCCAGTGAATTAATTCGCTCAATTTTATCCTGAGATAACATGGCTCTACCTCCTTTTCAATTATCTATTACACAAGTCTAAATACCCCCTGGGATTTTACAAACTTCATCGTCGTAATTGTGCCAATGTTTTGGGCTGTCTAAGATCTTATTAAGCTTTATCTTTTAAAAAACTATTTTACGTCTGAATACAACAAAAAACAAGAGCCATTAGCTCCTGCTTAGTTATTTTACGCCTATTAAGGCTTATATTCAAGTATCTTGCAGTTCCTTATACCTCCGATGGACCGTCGCTTTTGAAACAGGGTAACCCATTCCATTTAATGTACTCGTAATCTCTTCAAATGTAAGTTTTTTCTCTCTAAGTCTAACCACTTCTTCTATAGGAAAGTCAACTCTATCACGCCCTGGCGCATGATGCTGGTTTTTGAGATTTTCAGCAGGATTATACCCTTGTTCTACTGCGCGTCTCATTCCTCTTTTAATCTTTGCATTGTGAATTTTGCGTTGGTATTCTTCCACTATCCCAACAATTTGCAAAACCATAGAGTCTGATTCTGATAGTTCAAGCTTCCCATCATGCATTGCTGTATATACATCTATTTGGAGCTTTTGAAGTTGATGGAACAACGCAATTTTGGTATTCCCACGCCCTAGTCTAGTTTCATCCTGGATCAGTAAGCAGTCAGCATCTTTAGCTGCAAATATATCGAGCATCTCAAATATGCCATTTCGCTCTATCTCATAGCCACTCTTCTGTTCTTCTATACAAGCTATCACATTAAAATTATTGCGTTCTGCTAATCCCGTTAGCTCTATTTTTTGTCTAGCAAGAGAGGTCTCTTGGGTATGTTTGTCGGTACTCACGCGACAGTAGATAATTGCATTCAACACGCTTACTCCTTCTTAAACCAATTAACTCGTAATCATAGTAAAGTACAGGAATCCCAGCGTCAAGGCAAAGGCAACTATATAAAACAAATCCGTTTTTGTAAGTTTACTAAACATAGTCTCATTCCCTCCTTTTCTAAATAGGAACCTTTGTTCGCTTATTTGTAATTTTAATTATAGCAGAACATATGATCCTGTCAAGGCTTTTTCTCGAACGAATGTTTGCTTTATGTGGAATCAAATGGTAAACTATTAATAATTAATCTTATGGGCGAGGTGAAACATTTATGTCAAAACTATCAAAACGTCAGCAAATGATTTTAGATTATATTAAAGACGAAGTAACAAAAAAAGGATATCCGCCTTCCGTCCGGGAAATAGCCGAAGCTGTTGGACTTGCCTCAAGTTCTACAGTGCATGGACATTTATCTAGAATTGAAAGCAAAGGATACATTCGACGAGATCCGACTAAGCCAAGAGCAATTGAAATACTGGATTTGTCGGAAGGAAACAATATTCCTAGAGAAGAAGCTCGCTATGCTCCTGTAATTGGGAAAGTAACAGCAGGCCTACCTATTACAGCAGTTGAAAACATTGAGGAATTTATTCCTCTACCAACCACAAGTGCCGGGCCTGATGATAATCTTTTCGTATTGGTTATCGAAGGGGAAAGTATGATCGAAGCAGGAATACTTGATGGGGATATGGTTATCGTAAAACAGCAAAACACAGCACAAAACAGTGATATAGTTGTTGCGATGACAGATGAAAACGAAGCGACAGTGAAAAGGTTCTTTAAAGAAAAAGACCACATTCGCCTCCAGCCTGAGAATGCAACGATGGATCCGCTTTTATATGATAATGTAACAATACTAGGTAAAGTGATTGGCTTATATCGTAATATTCATTAAATTGAACAACGCGTCCATGTACTCGCCTTTCGACCATTCCAATTTATCTTTTTCTAACAATAAAAAACAGCTGCCTCGAGGGGCAGCTGTTTTTTTATTGTTCCATAATTACTTTGGCTGATTGGAAAAGAATTTTAACAGCAGGTAATAACGTGTCTTCTTTAATATCAAATTTTTCATTATGATGGCCTGCAGCCAGTTCTGTTCCGAATACACAGTAGGTTGCCTTTCCGCCATTTTTCTGCACTTCGTTCATAAAATAGGTCGCATCCTCTGACCCTCCTGGTGTGTTATCCTCCAGTCGACTTTTTTCAATATCTGGGGATGCTTCGGCACATTGATGGAGGATACCTGCTAGGTCCAACGAACATTTACAGCTTAGTGCCTCTCCTACTGTTTTGATCTTATGTTCTACTTGGTACATGGTAGCCGCTCCACTGACGATGGATGTGACCTGCTCTTTCACATACTCATTTATTTCAGAAGTCTCTCCTCGTGTTTCTACTTTCATACTAGCATGGTTGGCAATAATATTTCTACCTGCACCAGCTTCAAGCTGCCCAACATTTATCCTGGTAGCCCCTCCTGAATGGCGTGATATACCATGAAGGCTTAGCACACTAGCGGCTGCTGCTAAGAGTGCATTCTTCCCTTGTTCAGGACTTCCTCCGGCGTGAGCTGCTTTACCAGTATAGCTGATATCTAACTTGGAGGTCGCAAGAAAACCACTATTGGCAGCAACGAACTGCTTATGCGGAACACCGACCCCAATATGGGTAGCGACGAAATAATCAACATCTTCCACTACATTTGCTGCCGCCATAGCTTTTGCTCCTCGTGTGCCTTCCTCAGCTGGTTGAAATATTAATTTTATTTTCCCCTTAAGTTGGTCCTTATTTTCAATAAGCAGGGTGGCGAGGCCTAAACCCATCGCGGTGTGGGAGTCATGACCGCAGCCATGCATTTTCCCGTGAACTTTTGAGCTGAATCCTTCATTGCACGGGAAATGCTCGTTACTGTTTGACTCTAAAATATCCAATGCATCCATATCAAATCGAAATGCAATGACAGGACCTTTCTTACCTGTATCTAGTGTGGCAATTATTCCTGTATAACCTTCAGAAAAGAGATGAAGATAATCACCAATCGCCCCATTTTTCTGTGCCCATTGATAATGTTTCTTTGTCTCCTCCTCAGTTGGTTTTCCCATACAGTCTGCCTCAGACATAACTTCCTTTCCCATTTTCAATTGGAAACCAAGCTCATCTAAAATAGAGGCTACAATAGATGCTGTTCTCATTTCCAAAAAACCTGTCTCTGGATATTGGTGGAAATCTCGGCGCCACTTAATTAATTTATCTCCTAATTGTTGCATACTGCTCTCCTCCTTCTATAAGAACGGGTATATTCCTGGACCAAATGGTAGTCCTGAATAGTAAAATACTAGAATTAATATAATCCAAGTAGTTAAAAACGCAATACTATACGGTAGCATTAATGAAATATAAGTACCTATACTTGCTTTTTTATCGTATTTTTTTATAAACGCCAAAATAATAACCATATACGGGAACAATGGTGTAATAATATTTGTTGAAGAATCTGCCACCCTGTACGCAACTTGCGTAAAGGCCGGATGATAACCGAGTTGCATAAACATCGGAATAAATACTGGAGCTTCAATTGCCCACTTGGCAGACCCTGAAGTGATCAGGAAGTTCATTAATGCTGTAAATATGATATAGCCAATAATCAACCAAATACCTGTAAAATTAATATCCTTTAGATAATCAGCGCCATTAACTGCTACCCATGTACCTAGATTTGACCAATTAAAATATGCAATAAACTGGGCAATGGCAAACACTAAAACGATATAACCCGACATGTCTTTAATAGAGTCGGCCATGTAGTCTCCTACATCCTTACCAGATCTAATTTTACCTACTGTTATACCAAACGTAACACCAATTATCACAAAGAATATTAAAACGATTGGAACAATACCATCTAAGAAAGGAGAAGGAACAATACTACCATCCTCACCCCTTAATGGGCTATTTGGTAAAAGTATGATCGTCAAAATAATCGCTATGTATGCTAGGCCAGCAATAAGCGCATTACGGAACCCTTTCCCGCCATTTTTTAATTCTTCACTGTTCTCTTCTTCAATGGCTCCTCCTTTGTATTCCCCCAAACGTGGTTCAACAAATTTAGTAGTGATGAGTCCCCCAACAATTGTCATAATAAAGACAGATACAATATTAAAGTACCAGTTATCTACAGGTGTGATCACCAGAGAATCGTCAAGGATGGCTGCTGCTTCCGTGGAGATTCCTGCTAACAATACATCTGTCCCGGCGATAAAGATATTTGCCGTAAATCCAGCTCCTGCCCCGGCAAAGCCTGCAGCTAATCCAGCTAATGGATGCCGTCCAACTTTATAAAACACCATCGCAGCAAGTGGTGGTATCAATACAACTGCAGCATCAGAGGCTAGGTTTCCAAGAATCCCCACAAATACCACCGTATAAGTAACTAAACTTGGAGGTGAGCTTAAGATTGTTTTTCTGATAGCATAATCCATCAGTCCAACCTTCTCAGCTAGACCAATTCCTAGCATCATGACAAGAACAAGTCCCAGTGGAGCAAAACCAGTAAAGTTATCGAGCATGGAAGTTAAGATAAACTGCAACCCTTCACCTGATAGCAAATTTTGAATTTCTAGCTCTTCCCCTGTACCTGGATGCACAACAGAAGCATTAAACAAACTAAATATATAGGAAACAACGATCATTAATAATGATAGTCCAATAAATAAAATAAACGGATCCGGTAACTTATTTCCTACCTTTTCAACCAAATCTAAAAATCTTTGAAATAAACCACGCCTCTTTTCCATAATATCCCTCGCATTCTATACTAATATTTCGATCTAACTCTTTGGTAAGCCTATTTCTCATGCAACTTTGAAGGATTTACACCCTCAGGAATAGGATTGCTGTATGGATTGGCTTTCTTAAATGCCTTGAATTCTTCTTTTATGTTTTGTAGGTCTTCTGGGCTGTTAAACAGCTGAATACCAGCTAAGGCCATTGTTTCTGCGGCGCGGAACATACCGTTTAATGCATAGTTTCTTAATCCTTGTGTTGTCATTTGCCATGTGTGTAAAGCAGTACCCAGCACAGAGGTTGATGCTGATAATTGAGCTGTTGGGACGACCCAGCTTACATCTGAAACATCTGTAGAACCAGCAAGAATTTCCTTGGATTCATGATAAGGCGAAATAGAGTCAGAATAATACTTACCAGCAAACTCACTACCATCTCCTACATAACCAAAACCTTTCATTGGATCTAGGAAGTTTTCTTTTTCACCGTCTGTAAAGGTATTCCATATTTTCTCTGCAAATGCATTCTCTTCATCTGAAGGCTTTTGTACCCCAACCTCGGTAAATTTCTTATACAAGATTTTCTCCAGAGAACGATTGGGAATATAATTAGAACATGCCTTATCAAAATTAATTGTTACTTCAGTTTCTGTCATGAGTGCAGCACCTTCAGCAATTTTCTTTACTCTTTGAAAAATGCTGTCCACTTGTGCCACCTTTGGAGCTCTTACTAGGTATAGTACCTCGGCATTTGCTTGAACCACATTTGGGGATATCCCCCCTGTGTTTGTCACAGCGTAATGAATACGCGCCTCTGGCACAATATGCTCTCGCAAATAGTTAACGCCCACGTTCATTAGTTCCACAGCATCCAACGCACTTCGCCCCAAATGTGGAGTGTTTGCAGCGTGAGATGAAATGCCTTTGAATTTAAATGAAACTTGATAGTTTGCCAAGCTTGATAAACTCATAATCGCATTTGCAGGAGAGGGGTGCCATGTAAGCGCAGCATCGACGCCATCAAACACACCTTCTCTTACCATAAATGTTTTTCCTGAACCGCCTTCTTCTCCTGGACAGCCAAAAAATTTCACAGTACCTGGCAGGTTATTTTCTTCTAAGTAATTTTTTGCAGCACATGCAGCAGCAAACGCCCCTGTACCTAACAAATTGTGACCACAGCCATGTCCAATATCTTTCTCTAAAGGTTGATAACTCGTTTCATTAGGCTTCTGACTTAAGCCTGAAAGTGCATCAAACTCTCCTAGATATCCTATTACAGGCTTACCTTCGCCATATGTAGCAATAAATGCAGTTTCTATCCCAGCAACATTACGTTCAACAAGAAAGCCTTGTGCTTCGCAAGCCTTAGCAAAATAGGAAGCTGATTCATATTCTTCAAATCTTGTTTCTGGATGGTGGTAAATAAAGCTACTCACCTGTTCAAAAGTATTCCGATTGGTAGATAAATAGTTTGCAACAAATTTATTCATGTTAGTTCCTCCTTTGTCGGCCTTAAAGATTGATTAACGACATGATTAATAACATTCTGAATTTTCATCTCGCAATTTAAGTCGAGAAATGTAGATTTATTTTACCATAAGTCTAAAATATTAGACAAATGAAATCGTTAGAAGCATAGGAATGTTTTGACATTTTAAACGAAAGGATAGAGTTCCTGCATTATGGGACACCTGCTCTATCTCCCTTTAATCTCTAAATCAATCAAGAATTCAAGTGTAATTTCTACAAAAATTTATTTTTAAAAATACCGCCCATGGATGGACGGTATTTTTAATATACATTAAATAGTTGCGTACTTAAAAGCCGTAAAAGCTTAGTACGTGCTTAAATATTGTTCTCTTTCCCATGGATGCACTTGCGTTTTGAACATATCCCATTCGATTTCTTTTGCTTCAACAAAATGTTCGAATAAGTGTTCACCAAGTGAGTTTACGATAACCTCATCTTTTTTAAGTTCTTCAAGTGCACCAGCTAATGTGCTAGGAAGATCCTCGATTCCAGCTTCTTCACGCTCTTCTTTTGTAAGAACATAAATATTGCGGTCTACGGCAGTTGGTGTTTTCATTTTCTTCTCAATTCCGTCTAGGCCTGCTGCTAGTAAGGATGATAATGCCAAGTACGGATTAGCAGATGGGTCAACACTACGCGCTTCTACCCGTGTGCTAATTCCACGTGAACTTGGAATACGCATTAGACAACTTCTGTTAGAACCGGACCATGCAATATAACTAGGAGCTTCATAGCCAGGAACTAATCTTTTATATGAGTTAACTGTAGGGTTCGTAACAGCAGTAAAACTTTTCGCATGACTGATTGTGCCTGCAATAAACTGATAAGCCGTTTCGCTTAGTTGCATATCTCCTTTTTCATCGAAGAAGGCATTTTTACCGTCTTTGAATAGAGACATATTAACATGCATCCCAGATCCGTTAACGCCGAATAATGGCTTCGGCATAAATGTAGCGTGTAAATTATGCTTTCTAGCAATTGTTTTAACTACTAGTTTAAAAGTTTGAATATCATCAGCATGTTTCACAGCATCAGAATATTTAAAATCGATCTCATGCTGTCCAGGTGCAACTTCATGATGGGATGCTTCGATTTCAAAGCCCATTTCTTCAAGTTCAAGTACGATATCACGACGACAGTTTTCCCCTAAATCAGTAGGAGCCAAGTCAAAATAGCCACCTCTATCATTTAGTTCAAGGGAAGGGTCTCCTTTTTCATCTAATTTGAAAAGGAAAAATTCTGGCTCTGTACCAATATTAAAAGCATCAAACCCTAGCTCTTCCATTTTCTTAAGGTTACGCTTTAGATTATAGCGTGGGTCCCCTTCAAATGGCGTGCCGTCTGGCTTGTAAATATCGCAGATAAAACGGGCAACTTTACCTTTTTCTGAAGTCCATGGGAATACAACGAAGGTATCCAGGTCAGGATATAAATACATATCAGATTCTTCAATGCGTACAAATCCTTCGATAGAAGAACCGTCAAACATCATTTTATTATCTAATGCTTTATCTAATTGACTTAGTGGGATTTCAACGTTTTTGATTGTCCCTAGCATGTCTGTAAATTGAAGACGGATAAACCTCACGTTCTCTTCTTTAATTTGTTTCATGATTTCATCTTTTGATAATTTCTTTCCCATTCCTTCTCCTCCTAATAATTTATATATTTGAATAAAAAATATGGTTATATAAGCTAAGCTATGTATCCATATTTTCTATACATTATTAATGATTGGTAAAGAATCTGGATAATTCACCTTGGCGCAGGTTTGTTTTACCATGTCTGCCCGCATCAGTAAGTTCTGTTCGTAAAATTTTCCGAAGTTCCTTGTCTGACAATTCGTTTGATGTTGGCTTTGGCAACACTTCTTTTGTCTCGACCATTTCCTCTTGAAGCATGAGCTTGATCCCTGCGATATTCAGGCCTTTATCTAAGAGGTCTTTGATCTCAAGTAATCTGTCTACATCATTAAAAGAAAATAACCGTTGATTTCCACCTGTTCTTTCTGGATGGATTAGATCATGCTCTTCATAATACCTTATTTGTCTTGCAGTTAGTTCTGTAAGCTTCATTACAATACCAATTGCAAATAAGGGCATGGAACGTCTATCTTGATCATTCAATTCATGACCCCCTTGTAACGAATTAGTTATATTATATGAGATGTCAGGTAATATGTCAACCTGATGTTAGGTTTTCTCACACAATTAAACTTCTACTTCTTTTTAATACCCTAACTTCTCTTTATCAAACCTTCTTTTGTCAATGTTTCCACAGCTGCTACTAGCGCTAGCTTAACATGTGAATACGTTAAGCCTCCTTGAACAAAGGCTGTAAATGGTTGTCTTAATGGGCCGTCAGCTGACAATTCAATACTTGCCCCTTGAATAAATGTACCTGCTGCCATAATTACTTCATCTTCATAACCGGGCATTTCACTAGGGTATGGAGTGACATAAGAATTCACTGGCGAGTTCCGCTGTATTTCCTGGCAAAAGCGAACCATCGGCTGCTCTTCCCTGAAGGTGACGGATTGAATAAGGTCTGTTCTTTTCTCTTGGTAGTGCGGGCTTGTCTCAAAACCAGCCAGTTCTAAAAAGCGAGAAGTGAAAACTGCACCTTTCAACGCTTCTCCCACAATATGCGGAGCTAGAAAGAAACCTTGGAACATTTCTTGAAGCGTATGAAGAGTCGCCCCCGTCTCTTTTCCTAGACCAGGTGCTGTTAAACGGTTAGCACACTGTTCAATTAGTTCTTTATTTCCCGCAAGGTAGCCACCAGCCCTTACAATCCCCCCGCCTGGGTTCTTTATAAGAGAACCAGCAATAATATCTGCCCCCACATGCAATGGCTCTCTACTCTCTACAAATTCCCCGTAGCAATTATCAACAAATACAATAAGATTTTCATTTATCTCTTTAACAAAAGAAATCATTTCTTTTATTTTATCAATCGTAAAGGAGGGGCGATCATCATATCCTTTTGACCGTTGAATACCTATAACCTTTGTTTGATTAGAAATAGCTTCTTTTATACCCTGGTAGTTCACCGTTCCATTTTCCCTTAAATTAACTTGATTGTATTGGATACCGAACTCTTTTAGTGAACCTGTATTTTCACCACGAATGCCAATAACCTCTTCCAACGTGTCGTAAGGTTTGCCCGTAATGTAAAGTAATTCATCTTCTGGTCTTAAGAGTCCAAATAATGCTGTTGTAATAGCATGGGTACCTGATACAATTTGCGGTCTTACAAGCGCATCTTCGCCACCAAATACATCTGCATAGACAGCTTCGAGTGTCTCTCTTCCTATGTCGTCGTACCCGTAACCACTTGTTGAATGAAAATGGCTGTCACTAACCCGGTGTTTTTTAAAGGCATCTAGTACTCGTTTCTGATTTGTTTCTCGAACTTCTTCAATACTCTTATGGTGAATAGCACAATCTTCTTCTGTCTTTTGTATTATATCTCTAATCATGTAATGTCTTTACTCCTCTAAAAAGCCCCTTAAAGGGTGATCTTGTTTGATATAGCCTTGTAATACATACCGGTTTGTTGTTTCCTCAAACTCTTTTCGTATGATAAGTGTTTCTTGCTCTAGTCTGTTTAATTGTTTTCCTTCCTCAGGACCTAGTTGGACATTGTATGGTTTCCATATTTCTTGCAAAATCGTTTCTACTTTAGAGAGCATATTATCAATATCTTTTTGTTGATAAGCGCTCATGAAGAAGTAAGGATGCTGCATGGGGATAACTTCTTCCCCATTCAGACGGTCTTCTTTATTGTAGATAGTAAGCATGGGAATGGAACCAGCATCCAATTCATCTAAAAGCTTGATAACCGTATCTTGTTGCTGTTCCTGATCAGGATGGGAAACATCCACGACATGTAATAAAAAGTCCGCTTCTTTCACTTCTTCTAACGTGGAACGAAAGGCGGCAATCAAGGCCGTTGGTAAGTCTTGCATAAAGCCCACTGTATCGGTAATAAGCGCTTGAAAACCAGAAGGTAATTGAATTTGCCGTGTTAGTGGATCCAATGTAGCAAACAATTGATTCTCCTCAAGCGATGAACTATTTGTCAAACGATTAAACAACGTTGATTTCCCTGCGTTGGTATACCCGACAATGGCAATTTGAAAAGCTTCATTTGATTTTCTCCGTTTTCTGTATTGCTCCCGTTGACGAACAATCGTTTCTAGTCTTCTTTTAATATCATAGATTCTTCTTCTTATGTGACGTTGATCGGATTCAAGTTTGGTTTCACCTGGCCCTCTCGTACCAATACCCGCTCCCAGACGGGACATTTCTATCCCCTGACCTCGAAGTCTTGGCAAAGTGTATTCATATTGCGCTAATTCAACTTGAAGCTTACCTTCCTTGGTCCTCGCCCGCTGGGCAAAAATATCAAGAATTAGCTGACTTCTGTCAATTATCCGCACACCAAATTCTGCCCCTAGGTTCCGCAATTGGCCAGCTGACAATTCATCATTGGAAATAACTAAATCTATACCAAATTCTGTGATGGCTTCCTTAATTTCTTGTACTTTCCCTGTACCAATATAGTGAGCAGGGTCGATTCGATCTCTATTTTGAGTCATTATAGACTCTACATTCCCACCCGCTGTTTCACTTAAGGAAATAAGCTCATCTAAAGAGGACTGGAATTTTGCTTCATTTTGTTGCTTTTTATTTACGGCAATTATAAGAATTTTTTCGGACATAACTGCATCCTTTCTTTCGATGAGTGTATTGTTTTCAGTGTTCTCGCTAGTTTTATCTTACCAAAATTGGCAATCGAGTACAAAATTGAGACTAGCTAGTTATTGCTTGAAAGATCTTCTCGCGTTAGATGAATTAAATCGTGCGTTGTAAAATGTTCTTCTGTAAGAAGCCTTACAGCATGCATACGGATAGCATGCTCTATCACATTTCTAACATAACGTGCATTGGAGAAGTTCCGCTCCTCCTCTTGCATCTTTCTCGTAAGCCGTTCCCTTAGTTCATATCTTGCTTCCTTTGTAAATCTATATTCACGTTCAGCTGCCATTTGGGTTGCAATCTCCATCAACTGGGAAACTTCATAGTTTTGAAAATCCAGAATGAACGGAAAACGTGATTTGAGTCCTGGATTTAAAGAAAGAAATCGTTCCATCTCAGAAGGATAGCCCGCAAGAATAAGAACAAAGTCGTTTTGATAGTCCTCCATATGCTTAACTAACGTATCGATTGCTTCTTTCCCAAAATCTTTTTCACCACCGCGCGCCAGCGAATAGGCTTCATCAATAAATAGGATCCCGCCCATTGCTTTTTGAATAAGCGCCCTTGTTTTTTGAGCAGTCTGCCCGATGTATTCCCCAACCAAATCTGCTCTTTCTGCTTCAATAAAATGACCTTTTGATAATTGGCCCATATCAAAATAAATTTTGGCGAGCTTGCGAGCAACGGTTGTTTTTCCTGTTCCCGGATTGCCTTTAAAAAGCATATGAAGTACTTGTTTAGAACACGATAAACCTGCTTGCTTTCGTTTTTCATTGATTACTACCGTAGCATAGACTTCTTTTATCTTCTGCTTTAGTTCATGCAACCCCACAAATGAGGAAAACTCACTGTCAATGTGTTTAAAAGAATTACTCTCAGCCATTCGATTTTGCTTATTTGGTATTGCCTTAATTTCCTCTTTTCTATCTTGAAGAATAATGTTGATTTGGTTGCTTTTACTACGCATTAACTGTGTTTCCATGCCTTCACCCCTCCGTCATTTCATTATACGCGGAGGCATAAAAGTTGTGACATTAGCCCAATAATCTTCGGAACGCAGCTAATAAAAGAGCAAATGAAAAACGGGCGCCCTTAGCGCCCGTAAATTTACTTATTCTTTTTCCAACGTTACATTTTTGACAGGAGCGAATGTGGAAATTGCATGCTTAAATATCAGCTGCTGTTTTCCGTCGGTTTCTAAAAGAACGGTGAAATTGTCGAATGCTTTCACTACTCCACGTAATTGAAAACCGTTTGTCAGAAACACAGTCACCGCAATATGGTTCTTTCTCAATTGGTTTAAATATTGGTCCTGAATATTTACTGTTTGCGCCATTTTCCTTCCTCCTCTTTTCTATCTATATATTCATTTCTATCTTTCTTGAAGAAATCCTGCAATATCGCGTAAAATAAGTCTAGAATTTTCCCTAGCCTCTTCGGGTTTAATCGAATACCAATTGACATCCATCTTGTTTCTAAACCATGTATACTGTCGTTTTGCAAACCTGCGAGAATTCTGCTTTAGCGTTTCGATTGCTTCCTCAAGAGACTGGTGATTTTCAAAATAAGGAATAAACTCTTTGTAACCAATCCCCTTCATTGAAGGCTTATCTGTATATCCCCTTTGATACAAAGTTTGAACCTCTTTTACCAATCCCTGTTGCACCATGAGATCTACCCGATGATTAATTCGGTCGTATAAGAGCTCTCTATCCATCTCCAACCCAATTAAATGCAGCTGATATGGAGAAGTTAGCTGCTGTGTTTCTTGCCACTCTGACATAGTCATTCCCGTTGTTTCATAGATTTCAAGCGCTCGAATAACGCGTCTAGCGTTGTTTGGGTGCGTCTTTGCAGCCTGAACTGGATCCAATTCTTTTAACCTATTGTACAGGACATTCGCTCCATCTTCTTCCATTTGTTTTTCCAGCTTCCATGAGATGGTAATGTCTCGCTTTACATTGGCAAAATTGTAATCATATAAAGCAGCCTGTACATACAGACCGCTTCCTCCTACGAGAATGGGTAATTTATGTCTTGAGCTAATTTCCTCTATGTGCTTTTTAACACTTGCTTGGAATTCAGCAACCGAAAAAGATTCCCAAGGCTCCTTAATGTCTATCATGTGATGGGGGATATCTTCCATCTCTTCTTTTGACACCTTGGCAGTCCCAATATCCATTCCCTTGTATACTTGCATCGAATCCCCGCTAATAATTTCTCCGTCAAATTGTTTTGCTACCTCAATGCTGAGTTTCGTTTTACCAACTGCTGTTGGACCTATTATCGCGATTACTGTTTGTTCCATTATTATCCCCTAAATCCTAAATGTTTAATCATATGCCATGTACGCTCTAAGCATCCAGCATCTTTTCTCCGTTTTTGCTTGGATCGTTAAAAGTAAATCCTCTGTGGGGCCATCTTCCAATTCTCTTGCAAGTTTAAGGCCACTTGAGCGGATTTCCTTATTAAGTTGTGTAAGATCATCATACAACTGACTTATTAATTCACTTTCTTTGTCATCTGCACTGGCTTCCACCAATGTCGCTTCTTTAAGATACATACTCATAGTAGCAAGTGGCTTTCCCTCTATCATTAAAATTCTCTCGGCAATTTCATCCGAATCTTCCGCAACATCTGTGTACATTTCTTCAAATTTCTCGTGCAATGTAAAGAAATGTCTTCCTTGCACATACCAATGATATCGGTGTAATTTGACATATAGGACAAAATGATTGGACAATAATTGATTGAGAAAATTAATAAGTCTTTGATTTTCCATTAAATCCACCTCGGTGATCGTTTTTTTCTATCATCGGCGAGGCGGATTCGGTTTATTCATTTTCACATAACTCTTTTGAACATTTTTTCAAGCTCATAAGAAGAAAAGTGCACAATAATTGGCCGTCCATGAGGGCAGGTAAATGGATCCGTGGTTTGTCTTAAGTCTTCAAGGAGGCGAAACATATCTTCCTGATTTAAATAATGGTTTGCTTTAATCGATCGCTTACAAGACATCATAATAGCTGCCTCTTCTCTAATCGACTCGATATTGATACGTTCATCCGCCATTATTTGCTCTATCATTTCCCTGATAACCTCTTCTTCAAAACCTTTCGGAAACCAATTAGGGTGCGAGCGAATCACATAAGTATGCTGTCCAAAGGACTCAAAAAACAGGCCAACCTTTTCTAAATCTGCTTTATATTGCTCAATAAATATCGCTTCCTGTTTAGAGAAATCAAAGGTTAATGGCAACAAGAGCTCTTGGGCCTCGTTGTTCGTACTTCCAAGTTTTGCTTTAAAAAATTCATATTTAATGCGTTCTTGGGCGGCATGCTGGTCCACCATATAAAGCCCGTTTTCATTTTGTGCCATAATGTAGGTACCGTGGAGTTGTCCAATTGGATACATCATCGGCACTCGTTGTGCTTGTTGTTTAGGTTCCGTGCTGTCCATTTCGGTTTCGGACAGTTTTTTATCTGGCAATTCCTCTGTATACACGTTTCGGTTCTTTTGCTCTTCGGCTTCTTCGAAAGGCTTGCTTGTCAGAGGTTCTGTTTTAACCGCTGCTTGCTCTTGATTAAAAATGTTTTCTCGAACTGTATCCATGTTGTTCCAAGTTTGGTCTGATACTGATTCTGCTTTTTTCTGTTCAAAATCCATCGTATTTTGAACTGTTTTTTCTCTTGCAATAGGCTTTGATTGTAATTCCGGAATCAAAGTTAGTTGTCTAAATCTTTCCCGTATGGTCTCTTCTATAAGCTGGAACAATTCTTTTTCTTTACTAAAACGTACTTCAAGCTTCGTTGGATGAACGTTCACATCGACAAGGATTGGATCCATTTTAATATCTAGTACAACGATAGGATATTTTCCAATTGGCAATAAAGTATGATAGGCTCTTAGAATTGATTGAGACAGTGGAATACTTCTAATATAGCGACCATTGATCATGGTAGATATATAACTTCTTGATGCCCTAGTCACTTCAGGCTTGGCAATGTAGCCTTTAATTGAAAAATCCAGTGTCTCCCGTTCTATCCAAAGCATTTGCTTGGCAATTCCCATACCATATACATTTGAAATGACCTGTAAATGGTCACCTGTGCCAGGGGATTTAAACAGGCCTTTCCCATTATGGGTGGCTTCAAAACGAATTTCAGGATGGGAAAGCGATAACCGGTTTAGTAGGTCTGTTATATGACCAAGTTCTGTATGGATTGTTTTCATATACTTTAATCTAGCTGGCGTATTAAAGAATAGATCTTCAACAAGAATCTCCGAGCCTTTGCGTGCATCACTTTTCGCTTTACGTGTAACCTTGCCACCTTCTAGTTGGAGAAGTGTGCCCGCCTCCTCACCCTGCGACGTTTGAATGGTAAGTCTGCTAACAGAGGCAATACTAGCTAGCGCCTCGCCACGAAATCCTAATGTCCTTACATGAAAAAGATCGTTCTCATCTTTTATCTTACTTGTTGCATGGCGGAGGAAGGCGCGCTCACAATCATCCTCTGCCATTCCATCCCCATTATCGGTAATTTTAATTTGCTGAAGCCCTGCCTCCAATATATCTATTTTTATCCATGTGCTATTTGCATCGATGCTGTTTTCTACCAGCTCTTTTACGACAGAAGCAGGACGTTCTACTACTTCACCAGCAGCAATCTTATTCGCTAACACATCGGGCATTTGCACAATGCTCATACTAACATTCCTTTCTACTTCGTGCTTTTTGCTTCTTTCTGTAACTGATACAAAGTATTCATGGCATCCATTGGTGTCATGTCAAATAAGTCTAGCTCTTGTAATTGTTTTAACAGCTTCGCATCTATCTGGTTATTTTCACTACGGGAGTTCGAAGTTTCACGCTTTTCTTCTACGAAAAAGGACAGTTGATCAGACGCTGGTAAATCTTCTTTCGCTTTCGTTTCCTTTTTCTCCCCTTCTAGCTGTTGCAATATAAGATTTGCACGTTCAATTAAAGTTTCCGGAAGATTAGCAAGCTTTGCTACATGAATTCCATAACTTTCGTCTGCTGCACCTTCTTTAATTTGATGGAGAAAGACAACATTTCCTTCATACTCCTCTGCACGCACATGAATGTTCTTCAAGCGATCCAGTGAGTTTTCTAATGAAGTGAGCTCATGATAATGGGTGGAGAATAATGTTTTAGCATGAATATTATCATGGATATACTCGACAATCGCCTGGGCAAGCGCCATTCCATCGTATGTACTTGTTCCCCGACCTATTTCATCTAGTAAAATCAAACTTTTATCTGTTGCATGCGAGATGGCATGGTTTGCTTCAAGCATCTCTACCATAAACGTGCTTTGTCCTGAGACTAGGTCATCAGCAGCTCCAATCCTAGTAAATATCTGGTCAAATAATAATAATTCAGCTTCATCACAAGGAACAAAGCAACCAATTTGTCCCATGATGACCGTCAAGGCAAGTTGCCGCATATACGTACTTTTACCTGACATGTTTGGACCAGTAATAAGTAGCACATTTTTCTCAGCATCCAATTCCACATCATTTGGTACAAAATTCCCGTCACGCATGACCTGCTCAATGACAGGATGACGGCCATTTTTGATAGCAAGCTTTTCTGTGCTAAAACTTGGTCGTTTGAAATTATTTACTTCACTAACTGTAGCAAAGGTTTGAAGAACATCTATCCTGCTGACTATGTCAGCCAAATATTGTATCTCTGGAATATGTCCCTTGATTTTTTCCCGAATTTCTAAAAAGAGCTGATATTCAAGTTCAACGCTTTTCTCTTCTGCTTCTAATATAAGTTGTTCTTTTTCTTTTAATTCTGGTGTGATAAATCTCTCTGCATTGGTTAGAGTCTGTTTCCGTTCATATTTATCTTCCGGTAGGAGGTGAAGATTCGCCCGTGTCACTTCAATATAATAACCAAATACACGATTATAGCCGATTTTAAGTGATTTAATATTCGTCTCTTGCTTCTCTCTCTGTTCCAGTTCAGCAATCCACTGTTTTCCATTTCTTGACGCATAACGATACGTATCAAGCTGTTCATTGTATCCATCTTTAATGATAGATCCTTCTTTTATGGAAACGGGCGGCTCGTCTACCAAGCTTTCATTCAATAACGTTACTAAATGTTCCGGATAATGAAGATCATTTGCAAGGTTTACAACCTCTTTTTGATCTATTTGATTTAGGGTTTCTCTTATACCTGGAATCTTTTCTAGGGACAGCTTTAACTGTTGGAGATCTCTGGCATTGACATTACCAAAAGCGATTCTACCAGCTAGTCTTTCAAGGTCATAGACGGATTTCAATGTTTCCCTTAATGTATCTCTTTCTAGAAAATGCTCATAAAATGCCGATACTGCATCAAGTCTTTCCTCAATTTTCTCCTTGTGTAGTAATGGGCGTTCAAGCCATTTCTTCAACATGCGGGATCCCATTGCCGTTACGGTCTTATCCAAAACCCAGAGCAAGCTTCCTTGTTTTCCCTTTTTCATTATCGTTTCGGTTAATTCCAAATTTCGTTTCGAGTACATATCCAACGAGAGATAATTTTTTCGATTAATGATTTCTGCTTGTTTTAAATGATCAAGGGACCGTTTTTGCGTGTCTTGCACATAATTGAGCAGTCTGCTGAATGCTGTCATTAACCGTTCATCATTGAGATTCTCACTAAGGTCGCGATACTCCGCACTAAATTTGACTTCGTCCTGATAGGATAATGTGACCTGCAGGCGTGTTCGCAATTGACTTTGTAAGCCTTCGGGCAGTGTAGATGGAATTACTACTTCTCTGATCGGCTGGTTGTAAAATTCATGGATGACCGCTTCAAACCCTTCCTCGATAAGGGCAAGTCGATTCTCTCCTGTAGATAAGTCATTGTAAGCTATCACAAAAGAGCCATCTTCAAAGTGAGAGAGGCTGGCAATATAATTATTTTCTCCCTCGGTAAGCATTGTGCTTTCCATGACTGTTCCAGGAGTTATAAGTTGAACAACTTCCCTTTTCACAACACCTTTAGCCGTCTTAGGATCTTCCACCTGTTCACAGATGGCAACTTTATAACCTTTTTCCACAAGAATTTTTATATAATTAGCTGCTGCATGGTATGGGATACCACACATGGGGATGGGCTCTTTCTGCCCAGGATCCCTTTTGGTCAAGGTTATCTCTAACTCTCTTGCAGCTTCTATTGCATCATTAAAAAACATCTCATAAAAATCACCTAATCTAAAAAATAAAAAGGCATCTTTATAAGCTGCTTTTATTTGTAAGTATTGCTCCATCATGGGTGTATATTTTGCCATGTTTCATCCTCCAAAACGTATCTTATACTAGCTATAGTATAGCATACATCCCCTTACTCATACGAATTTCCAAGAAGCTTCTAACTAGATAAAGTGAAACTTCAATCAGTGGGGGTTTTCGTCCTTCCCCCACTTGTTAGTTGAAACGAATCGGGGTGTTAGCGTCCGTTACACCTATTTAAAACTTAACGGTTTTACTTCATGTTTTGAAGGGGGAGACTTACGGACGACTGCACCGGGATAAAATATTATATTTGGCTAATTAGAAAACTTATTTAAAAACAAAAAATTACGAGAGAGACTATCCCTCGTAATTTTTATTAGTCTTTATGATGAAGGAAATCTGGTTCAACTTCTTCCAGTTCATCATCAGTTAATTCAAAATCCCAATTGTCTTCATCGTCATCATAGTTGTTCTCAGAAGGATCAACACGGACAGCGATTTTTGTTTCACCGATAATTTGAACAACAAATTCTCTTTCAATCTCTACAACAATTTTGTGTCCCTTACTTGCAATTTTACATTCCAGGCAGTTTGGTTGCTGTGTAACTTTTGCGATTACGTCAAACTCATCATTGATACATTTATCATCTTTAACAGAAAGCGGGATTATGTCCGTATAGGTAACCCTCTCTGTTACGACCTCTGTTTTAGTATTATCATTATAGGAATACCATACATTGATGTCATAGCTCCCATTAATTTCAACAGTGTCTTCGGACTTCTTCTTAGCATTGTATAAATGATTGATCACCCAGCACCCTAGGATGCTTGATGGTCTATGAGATGGCGTAATGGAATGAGAAGCTTGCGTGAATTTTTTTCCTTTTCCACAAACGGCTTTTGTAATGATTTCTCTATAGTCTTTTTCAAGAAAAGTCATAATTACTTTTACCTCCTCTTTTTTCATTCTCATTTTATGCAAGACAAATACCTAAAGTGCATAGCTATTTGTGAAAAAAGAAAAGAAACCAATTTTAGGGTGATTGAGAAGTGTCAGGATGCGGTTTGGAAATAAAAAAAGAAAGAGACTGCTTCGTCTCTTTCATCGTAATTAGTTACTGCAACTATGATTCTTTTTTGCTTTTGACCCAGTTTCTCCTGCTAAAAGGTCACCGCCTGTTGATTCAATGACATTATTGGTAACTTCTCTGGCTATCGTTCCTGAAACGAGCTGTAATACATCATTTACCACAATTTGTGTTTCTTTAAATTCCTGAACTACTGGAATTTCGTCAATTTCATTTTGCAGACGATCAATTTCTTCCTCGATACGTTTTAACGCTTCTCTTTTCTCATAAGCCTGAAAGTTTACTGCTTGTTTCTGCAATGCTTTAATCTTTGTGATTAATTTTTGCACTTTTTGATTTTCATTTATTTTTGCTTCTACTTGCTTAAAGCGATCAATTTCTTCTGTATTTGCAAGCATTGATGCAAGTCTTTTTGCTTCTTCTAATACTTGTGTACGTGTATATTCTGCCATATTAGTTCACCTCTACTGTATTTTCTACCATCACACCGTTTAAAGACCATGTTTTTGCTTCTGTAATTTCAACTTCTACAATACTGCCAATAGAAGACTTCGGCCCTTTAAAATTGACTAATTTATTTTTTTCTGTATATCCTGCTAGTACGTCAGGGTCTTTCTTACTTTCCCCTTCTACAAGCACTTTAACTTTATTATTTGTATAGGTTTTCATTGACTCTGCCGACTGCTTATTAACAAGATCATTTAAACGATATAGGCGCTGTTTTTTCACATCTTCTGGCACATCGTCTTTTTTTCTTGCAGCAGGTGTACCTTCACGAGGTGAGTAGATAAACGTATACGCTGCCTCAAATCCAACCTCTTCAACTAACGTCATTGTTTCCTCAAATTGTTCATCTGTTTCATTTGGGAACCCAACGATTATGTCAGTTGTTAATGTCGCATTTGGCATTGCTTCACGTATTTTCCTTACAAGTTCAAGGTATTCCTCTCTCGTATACTTTCGATTCATTTTCTTTAAGATCTCACTGCTTCCTGATTGTACTGGCAAGTGAATATGATCTAGTAAATTACCACCTTTGGCCAATACTTCAATTAGACGGTCGTCAAAATCGCGTGGATGGGAAGTCGTAAAGCGCACCCGCGGAATATTAATTTTGTGCATGTCATCCATTAAGTCACCAAGACCATAGGTTAAATCTTCAAAATCTTTACCGTAGGCGTTAACATTTTGCCCCAGCAATGTTACCTCCTGATAGCCTTGGGCAGCAAGGTGACGTACCTCTTGTATAATATCCTCAGGTCGTCGACTTCTTTCTTTTCCTCGGGTCATGGGAACGATACAGTAGGTACAGAATTTATCGCAACCATACATGATATTTACCCATGCTTTGATTTTTCCTTTCCTTGCTTTAGGAAGATTCTCTATAACATCGCCTTCTTTTGACCACACTTCTACAATCTTTTCTTTGCCAAACATTGCTTCTTTCACTAAATGTGGCAAGCGATGAATGTTGTGCGTTCCAAAGATGAGATCCACATGCTGATGCTTCTTCAGTATACGGTTTACAACAGATTCTTCCTGTGACATGCAACCGCAAACACCTAGAATAAGATCAGGCTTTTCTAATTTTAAAGGTTTTAAATGGCCAATCTCACCGAACACTTTGTTTTCAGCATTTTCTCTGATGGCACAAGTGTTTAGTAGAATAATGTCTGCTTCATTTGTATCAGAAGTTGACTCATATCCCATTTCGGTTAAGATACCCGCCATCACTTCTGTATCGTGTTCATTCATCTGACATCCATATGTACGTATTAAAAATTTCTTTCCTTCACCAATTCGCTCCATGTCCTCAGGAATAGCAAAATCATAGTGAACGTTTACTTTATCCCGGCCACGCTTTCGAGCTTTATTTAAGTTAGGTGGTTCATAAGTAGTTTCAAAGTATTTTGCAAAATCAGCACTTGTTTTTTCATGTAAAGGTTTTTCCAGTCCGGATTTTCTGTCCGTGGCATCTGCCTGATTGACTATTTGCGACTGTTCTTTTCGTTGCTGTTCGTTCATTTAAAAGACCCCTTTCATGTTTCCACACCAAACTATACCTATACAATATTACAGTATAAATGCTACAAGCAAAATATACAATATTATTGAACAAAAGCGTAGAGCGACTGTAGTAAATCAACTGAGATAAAGGAATTATGCCCCTGCAAAAGGGGTATGTCGGCGTTGGCTGGCAAGGCCGATTTTAGTCCGACCTACTTTAATTTAAAAATCGATAATGACTTTCACCCTCCGGGTATAAGTGCGACTAGGCCTCTGGTTTACACCAGTCGGCAAGTCTTCTTTATCTTATGGCGATTTGCGAAGTAGACTAGTTTTTGGCGATCGAAGCTAGAGGATCAAAAGCATGGAGCACTTTTTCATCTTTTTGGCAAAGTGCTTGTATTAAAATTGTCCCACCCCATACTTTCTCCCTTAAACTATCTCTTTTAAGCTTATTTCTACCATAATAAAAACCTCCCTAAATTGCGGGAGGTAATATCGGTTATTCTATTTATCTCGGTTCTACAATAAGTTTAATGGCTGTTCTTTCTTCATTATCAATCATAATATCCGTAAATGCTGGTATACAGATTAAATCCACTCCACTTGGAGCTACGAACCCTCTTGCAATAGCTACAGCTTTTACCGATTGGTTTAGTGCACCAGCACCAATTGCCTGGATTTCCGCTGTGCCACGTTCTCTTAGGACATTCGCGAGTGCGCCCGCTACTGAATTTGGACTTGATTTAGCTGAAACTTTTAATACTTCCATTACTAGTACCTCCTTTATTTGCTATTGTAGTTCTATTGCTACTATATTCTTGGAGATGTTAGCTTATTACAGTATGGACAAATAATTCACAGATTCAAAGACTAGCCAAAAAATGGGTGATCCTCATTAATCATGATCCGTTCTACTTTAGTTGCTTTCCCACTATTCTTATCAATTGAAACAACGAATCCATTTAATTGTGTTCTTCCCTCTTTCGTAATTTCAAAACGTACCGGCATAGATGTAAGAAATCTTTTCATAACAGCTTCTCTATTTACTCCAAGGATTCCATCATATGGCCCTGTCATCCCAACATCTGAAATATATGCTGTTCCCCCTGGTAAAATACGTTCATCTGCTGTTTGTGTATGTGTATGCGTACCAACTATAGCACTTACCCTTCCATCCACATACCATCCCATCGCTTGCTTTTCACTTGTAGCTTCACCGTGAAAATCAACAAAAATAATATTCGTACGTTGCTTTGCCTCTTCAATTAAAAGGTCCATTTTTTGAAATGGATCATCTATAACAGGTAGAAAAGTGCGGCCCTGCATATTAATAACTGCTATTTCCGTACCATTTACATTCAAATAAACAATACCCTTCCCTGGATTATTTTCAGGAAAATTCGCAGGACGTATCATATATTTTGCGTCATCAATAAACTCAAAGATTTCTTTCTTATCCCATGTGTGGTTACCCATGGTAACGACTTGTGCGCCCCATTCTAGAAATTGCTTGTAAATTTTTTCTGTAATGCCCTTTCCGGAGGCAGCATTTTCACCATTGATAATTGTCACGGTCGGGCGATATTTCTCTTTTAATTTCGGTAAGTAATCCTGTACCATGTCTCTTCCCGGTGAACCTACTACATCACCAATAAATAATATCTTCATAAATAGTTCATCCCATCTCTATTAGTTATATTTAGTTTTTCATATAAACTTTCTATTGTCAAAACGTAGCCATTTTCTAATCCCTTTGGTATGAAAGGCAACTTTAATTGGCCACAACCCAACCAGATAACTTTTTACCAAACAAAAAAAGCGGTCATTGACCGCTTTTTTTGATAGGCTATGCATTATTTTGCATATTCAACTGCCCTGGTTTCTCTGATTACCGTAACTTTTATGTGTCCAGGATAATCAAGTTCACCTTCAATTCGTTTTCGAATGTCTCTAGCGATACGAACCGATTCGATGTCATCAATTTCGTCAGGTTTAACCATGATTCTTATTTCTCTTCCTGCCTGGATAGCAAAAGATTTTTCTACTCCCGTAAAGGATTCAGATATCTCTTCCAGTTTCTCCAGCCTCTTAATGTAATTCTCAAGTGTTTCACTTCTTGCACCAGGTCTAGCAGCAGATAGTGCATCCGCAGCAGCAACCAGGACAGAAATGATGGAGGTAGGTTCCTCGTCACCATGGTGGGAGGCAATTGAGTTAATGACAACTTCGTGCTCTTTGTATTTCATCGCTAATTCTTTTCCAATCTCAACATGGCTACCTTCTACTTCATGGTCAATTGCCTTTCCGATATCATGAAGTAATCCGGCTCTTCTAGCCAATGTTTCATCTTCTCCTAATTCAGCTGCAAGCAATCCAGATAAGTAAGCAACTTCTGTTGAATGCTTAAGGACATTTTGTCCATAACTTGTCCGGTATTTCAGTCGACCAAGTATTTTAACCAGATCCGGGTGAAGACCATGCACACCAACTTCAAATGTTGTTTCCTCACCGATCTCTCTAATATATTCGTCCACTTCACGTCTGGATTTATCAACCATTTCCTCAATTCTTGCAGGGTGAATTCTACCATCCTGTACAAGTTTTTCAAGTGCCAAACGGGCAGTCTCACGACGAATTGGATCAAATCCAGATAGAATTACCGCCTCTGGGGTGTCATCTATAATAAGATCAATTCCAGTTAATGTTTCCAGTGTACGTATATTACGTCCTTCTCTACCAATTATACGCCCCTTCATTTCATCGTTTGGAAGATTCACTACAGAAACGGTTGTTTCCGCAACGTGGTCTGCTGCACAGCGTTGCAGGGCAAGGGAAAGAATATTCTTCGCCTTTTTGTCTGCTTCTTCCTTCGCACGATTCTCAGCTTCCTTGATCATTAGTGCGGATTCATGCGCAACATCTTTTTCAATACGCTCTAAGATAACCTGTTTTGCCTGGTCGGTCGTGTATCCTGAAATGCGCTCAAGCTCTGTTTGCTGCTCCTGCTTCATAGCTTCCACTTTGCTTTCCATTTCTTCAATTTGTTGTTGTTTTTCTGTTAGTGACTGTTCTCTTTTCTCTAACATGAGCTCACGCTTGTCTACTGTATCACTTTTTCTGTCCAGATTTTCTTCTTTTTGCATCAGACGATTTTCTTGCTTTTGTACATCTAAACGACGTTCTCGTAACTCGTCTTCTGTCTGCTGACGAAGCTTGTGATTTTCATCCTTCGCTTCAAGAAGTGCCTCTTTTTTAGCGGCATCTGCATTTCGATGTGCCTCATCCACTATTTGTTTAGCTAAGGTTTCTGCACTGGAGATCTTAGCTTCAGCAATAGATTTACGAATCAGATAACCAACAACAATACCGACGATTAGGAGCAAAATGGAGATGATTATAAAGATAGGATTGTCCATAATTTCACCTCCTATTGCTATTAAGTTTTACAAATCATTATTGTCGGCATGTACCGTTTTCAAATGCAAAAGAACAATAATTCATATAATATAAATTATAAATTTATACATATTTAATTTTAATTGTCTATATAAGGAATGTCAAGGAAACGTCACAAACTATTTCCTTGCCCTAATAGGAAATAAAAGAAACGCTTTTATTTCTCTTACTTAATAGGAAGTAATTAGCTCGATAGAACCTCTTTTTACCACTCTCATAACTAAAATATAGCCATATAGGGAAAATACTAAACTGTAATACTCAAGCTTAAACCTTATAAAGAAAACCGGACATATTCGAATTAGCTTCGAAATATCGTCCGGCATTAGTTTAATAGAACACTACTAAATTTTTCATTTCCTGCTTACACATCAAAACTTTCCTGGCTAACCTCTTCAGCTTCTTCAGGCTCTTCATCCAACTTATAATGTTGACGGATTGCTTCGTGGATTTCAGTCGTTATGTCTGTGTTTTCCTTTAGGAATTGCTTCGCATTTTCGCGACCTTGGCCTAACCTTTCTTCATTATAGGAATACCAAGCACCGCTTTTCAGTACAATGTCCAGATCTGAACCAATATCAAGGATCTCCCCTTCTCTGGATATACCTTCACCATACATAATATCTACTTCCGCCTGTTTGAAAGGTGGAGCTACTTTATTTTTCACTACTTTAATTCTAGCTTTATTCCCCATGATATCGTTGCCTTGCTTCAATGTCTCTGCACGGCGAACTTCTAGTCTTACAGATGAATAGAATTTTAGTGCACGACCACCTGGTGTAGTTTCAGGGTTACCGAACATAACACCTACTTTTTCACGAATCTGGTTAATAAAGATAGCAGTTGTTTTTGACTTGTTAATTGCTCCAGATAGCTTTCTGAGTGCCTGTGACATAAGACGAGCTTGAAGTCCAACATGGGCGTCACCCATTTCACCTTCTATTTCCGCTTTCGGTACAAGGGCAGCAACTGAGTCCACTACGACGATATCTACTGCACCACTTCTCACAAGTGCCTCAGCTATTTCCAGTGCTTGTTCCCCAGTATCTGGTTGTGATAACAGCAATTCATCAATGTTAACACCAAGTGCTCTTGCATAGATTGGATCAAGTGCATGCTCTGCATCAATAAAAGCAGCCTGTCCACCTTTTTGCTGAGCCTCTGCAATGGCATGTAAAGCAACAGTCGTTTTACCTGAAGATTCCGGGCCATATATTTCAATAACACGTCCGCGCGGGTATCCACCTATTCCTAATGCAACATCTAAAGCAAGTGATCCACTTGGAATGGTTGCTATCTTCCTTTGTTCTTGCTCCCCAAGTTTCATTATTGATCCTTTACCAAATTGCTTCTCTATTTGTCTCAACGCCATATCTAACGCTTGTTTTCTATCGCTCACAACGTACTCCTCCTTCAGTTCTTCTATTTACATCATACATTGTTTTTTACCTTTTGCCAAGAAAAAAACGAATAAATGTTCCCTTTTTTTAATATGGTTCTTTTGGAAAAAATAGCATTTTACAGTATGAAGGCCAAGCTAGAATTAAATTAACTCCTCATACAACCTACTCAATAGTGGAATTTAAATAATTAAAAAGAAATTCTAATCCCTTTATTGTCGCCCGATGTCTTACTGAATTGCGATCACCATGAAAATGATAACCTTTGGTTTCAGAGCGTTTATTTATGTGGTCGTATATAGAAACAAAGACAGTACCTGGTTGGTGGTCCTCTATTGAAATAGGACCCGCAACTCCAGTAAATGAAATTCCAAATGAACT
Organism: Oceanobacillus sp. M65; assembly: GCF_052246275.1. Classification (NCBI taxonomy): domain Bacteria; kingdom Bacillati; phylum Bacillota; class Bacilli; order Caryophanales; family Bacillaceae; genus Oceanobacillus; species Oceanobacillus sp. M65. The sequence goes on from NZ_JBQQCJ010000002.1 coordinate 583,180, forward strand.
ACCCAGCAAACCACTGACCTTCTCAGCCATCTGTTCTGCACAAGCTTCAGATACGGTCCCGTCTTCTACGAGGACTTCCTCTGATATTCCAAGTACTTTCCTTTTTACATCCGTGTCATAGCATACAATTGAACCTTTACAGGCAGCTGAAGCACCAGAAATAGAGACGAGTTTATCAGTAAACATTCCGCCCGTCAGGCTTTCCGCTGCAGCGATCGTCTTACCACTAGATTTGAGTAAATCTATTATTTGTTGCTCGATCGTTTGCTCATCGACACCAAAAAGATATTCCCCGAGTCGATCCTCTACTTGTGCTTTTGTTTGTTCTAGTAAAGAATTGGCTTCTGTTTCGGAGTTATGTCTGGCAGTCAGCCTGATTACAACACCACTTTCTTGCGCTAGCGGTGCGAGAGTAGGGTTGCTTTGATTTTGAATTAAATCATATAATTCATGCTCAAGCTGGGACTCTCCGATTCCGATAAACTTTAAGATCATTGATTTGATAACTTGCTTTTCACCAGTCAAATTCTGCAAATAAGGGAAAACAGAAGTACTGGCCAAATGCTTCATCTCTCTTGGGACTCCTGGGAGAAAAACCCATGTTCTCTCTTCATGAGTGACAATCATACCAGGTGCCATCCCAGCATGGTTTTCCAATACGCTAGCTCCTGCAAAAACTCGCGCCTGCTTCCGATTATTCGGTGTCATATTGGTTCCGCGTTTAGTGAAAAAAGCTGTTATTTTATCCATGGAAGGCTCATGTTCTACAATGTCCATACCACTCATTGCTTGGAACGCCTCTCTTGTTAAATCATCATCTGTCGGACCCAATCCCCCTGTCACAATAATCACATCTGAACGAGCATGGGCTTGGTTGAATACTGTTTTGACACGCTGCAAGTTGTCTCCTACAACAGTGTGATGGTAAACATTAAGCCCGAATAAAGCTAGTTGTTGAGATAACCATTGTGCATTTGTATTCGAAATTTGTCCGAGCAATAATTCCGTGCCTACTGCAACAATCTCTGTTTTTAATTGTTTCATCACTTCGAATCCCTCATGACATGCCAATTTTTCATGAAGTAGTCAACTCCCGAAACAATGGTAAAGAATAGTGCAGCATAAAGCATTACCGTACCAAACGGGAAGCCTATGTAGGAGAACGGGAACTGATGTAGAAGCAAAATTGCGATTGCGACCATTTGTGTTGCTGTTTTAAGCTTCCCCATGCTTCCAGCAGCAAGTACTATACCTTCCCCGGCTGCGACAAGTCTTAGCCCTGTAACTGCAAACTCCCTACTTATAATGACAATAACAAGCCAAGCTGGTGCCATCCCCATTTCCACTAATAGTATTAACGCTGCTGAGACAAGAAGCTTATCAGCAAGCGGGTCTAAAAACTTACCTAGATTTGTTACGAGGTTATGCTTACGTGCATAATGGCCGTCAACCCAATCCGTAGCAGCTGCTAAAATGAAAAGCAAAGCCGCTATGAAATCTGATACAGGTAGAGATGTTTCCCCAATATCCCAAGTGCCCCAATTAAATGGAATACTTAACAATAGAATAAAGATAGGGATTAGAAAAATTCGAGATAGCGTAATTTTATTAGGTACATTCATTCGTAAATCCTCCTATTATGTTTACTATTAGTGTAAGTTAAGTGATAAAACCCTTCCGTCAGTATAAAAGGGAAGGGCTTCTCTACAATTATTCTGTTTCCTGGTTAATTTCCAGCCAAATATCCTGACGCACTTTTGCATTCGCATCAACCGGATATTCCATCTCCACTCCATTTATCGTAATGGTTAAATTAGAGGCATTTCCGATCTTAAAGAATATGCGTTCTTTTCCACTTAAGTCAATTTCTAATGGGGATTGGTCACCGGTAAACATTCCTTCTTCAAAAAATGTCTCCCCATCTTCAGATTCTACAAGAAGCCAAGTATCGCTTGCTGCTTCCAATGTTGCTGTTATTTCATCCCCTGCGTTATCTAATGCTACAGTTGAGACAGGTGTAGATCCAGTCCCCTCTTCCACTACAGAAAAAGAAGGCTCTGGCTGATTTTCTTCCTGTTCTTGTTCATTTGTTTCTTCCTGATCCGCATCGTCAGTAGTAGACTCATCTTCATTGCTTTCATTATCTTCATTACCAGATGCATTCTCTTGTGAATTTTCTGGGTTGGTTATAATAATGTCTTCTTCCTCGCTTGGCGCATTACTTTCATCATTCCCCATGGATTGCTTAATAAAATACCATGCGGCAAAAAGGATACCTATAACAAGTATAACTGTAATAATTGTTGGCAGAATGGAAGAATGGGAACTGCTTTTCTCCGTATTTCCAGATTTCCTTGTCCGTTGCATACGAGTAAATTGTACTTCTTCTTGTTCTTCTGTTTTAGGAACTTCTTCTTTGTACTCCTCTAATAATTCATCTGGATCAAGTCCTACCGCGTTGGCATATTCCTTAATAAACGCACGTGCATAAAACTTACCAGGAAGGATTTTCATATTCCCTTCTTCAATCGCCATGAGGTAACGTTTCTGTATTTTGGTAGATTCTTGAAGACTTTCTAAAGAGATATTCTTCGCTTCTCTCGCTTCCTTTAACCGTACACCAATTTCCATATATAAACACCATCCATTTTAAAAATCAAACATTGTAAAGCCATTGTCCTGGCTAAAATCCTGCCTTTCGATAGGCTCATATGTAATTACTTCATCTTCATGGCTTCGAAGTTCAATGATGTAATCAAAATCATCTATTTTATACTCCGTCGCCTGTACAAAAATATCTGGATGCTCAACCACCTTTATAGATGGAAGCTGCATCACTTCTCGTATTAACTGCCAATGTTTCTCATTCGCTCTGTTTTTTGAAACAACACCATCAATAATGTATATATTATCGGGGTTATATTCACCTTCAATCAGTTTGCTGCGCACCGTCTGCTTTAGTAATGTGCTTGATACAAACAACCATCGCTTGTTTGCACAGACACTTGCTGCCACTACTGATTCCGTTTTGCCAACACGAGGCATTCCTCGAATACCAATTAGTTTATGTCCTTCTTGTTTATATAATTCCGCCATAAAATCGACTAATAAACCAAGTTCATCTCTCACAAACCGAATTGTCTTACGGTCATCAACATCTCTATGAATGTACTTCCCGTGTCGCACGGCTAATTTATCACGCAGTTTTGGCTTCCTGATCTTTGTCACATTAATTGTATCCATTGTTTGCAAAATTGTCTTTAGTCTTGTAATGTTTTCATCATATTTAGAGAGCAGAAGCATCCCTCTCCTGGAATTCTCCACTCCATTTATTGTGATAATGTTGATTGACAACATTCCTAGCAATGAGGAAATATCACCAAGTAACCCAGGTCGATTTATTTGGATTTCATATTCAAGATACCATTCTGTTCTCTCCATAAGATTACTCCTTAGTAAATAACTTCCTAAAATCTATCATGTCAATCCCTCTCTATATAATAAATGATTTTTACGTAAGTGAAAAGAGATTATCATCCATATGTGTAAATAAAGTTAGAAAAGTGAAAAGCGCCGCTTAGAAAAGTAGCACTGGAAGTGGAGTAAACATGGAAATTATACTCACAATAGAGGAAAAGGAAAAAGGAATTGTACTATTTCTCTACAATTCCTTTTTCTTCATTATTTTTATTTGCTTATTACTTTTGAACAAGCTTAATCATTGTGTTTGCAAGTGCTTGTTGTTCCTCTTCATTAGCAGCGTTCCATAGTTCACGCAACACAGCTTCTTCTTCATTCTTAGCTTCTACGCTTTGTGAAAGGTAATCGCCTACTTCTTGTGCTACACTTTGAATTGTCTTTTCACTCATACCCTGTTGCTGGGCCTGCTGTAATTTATCCGATAAGAAACCCTTCCAGGAATCAAAATTATCCAATACTGACATACAGATGCCTCCTTCCATGTTATACACCTATAGTATTTGATGAAAAGCAGGCTTTATACATGGAACTTGTTAGATCACCAGCCACCAGTCATATTAATAATTTCACCATGAATATAAGGAGAGTGCTTATCAAGTAAAAATGCGACTAAATTTGCTATTTCTTCAGGTTTACCAGCTCGTCGTAATGGGATCTCATCCAATATGGCTTCTCTCTCGCCCTGGTCTAGTTGTGCATTCATTTTTGTTTCAATAAAACCCGGGCTTATCCCATTAACTGATATCCCTGTTGGTCCTACCTCTTTTGCAAGTGCCTTAACAAAGCTGTTTTGTGCACCTTTTACGGAAGAGTAAACCACTTCATTGCTAGCACCTTCTCTACCCCAAATGGAAGTAATAAAAATGATATTACCCTCGTTTTTTTGAATCATAGAGGGGAGTAGATGCTTGGTAAGCAACCAAGGAGCTTTGACGTGTATGGATAACATCTCATCCATTACCTTATCCGGCGTTTGCTGGAAGACCCCATAATAGGCATGGCCCCCAGCATAAATGACACTATCTACCGAATAAGCGAGTTGGTTCATAAAATTCTGTATACCTTCTGGTTCTGCCAAATTCGCCTCGATTATATCTAAAACAGCTTCTGAATTATGCCGCCTTCTAAACTCGTGCAATCTTGCTTTGTTTTGGTAACCATGCAAAAGAAGCGTATAGCCACTTCGTACAAGTTTTTCAGCAATTGCCACTCCAATATCTCCACTTGCCCCTATAATTAATACATTCTTCCCCATTATATCTCCTTATTCTCCTGTAATCACATGTACAGCTAATTGTTGTTCTGAAATCCATTCTTTTAAGAATCCATTGGCATCTTCTAATGTAAGCGCCTGTATTTCCGGGATAATGTTAAAGAAATCAATTCCTAGCATGTGGTAATGCGTGTATTTACTTGCAATAAATTCCAAGGAGTTCATTGCTCTTAATAATTGCCCAATCTTTTTCTTTTTCATACGGCTAAAATCGTCTTCTGCCAGGTCATTATTTCTCGTAGAAAGCAACATTTCTTTCACTTTACTTGAAAAAGCTTCAGGTTTCTGTGCATTACTTCCAATAAGGGTATAACCAAAATTTCTTTCAAGGTTGGTTTCATAAAAGAAACTATCATCAATTAACTCTGATTGATACAACTCTTGATAAAAGTCCCCACCTTTAGAGAAATAATGATCCATAACCATGCTTTGCAAAAGTTCCCTTTTTAAAAATTCATTCTTCGTCAATGTAGAAACAGAGTCTTTAATCCCAATCGTACATTTGGGTACTGACACGGACATGGTTTGCCTTGCTTCTGGCTTTGCCACTTCCATCTTTTCTTCTGGAAATTGTCGTTTAATTTCATCCATTTTTTGAAATGTTTTTGCATTCTGATTGGCTTCAATTAGTTCCATCATCGAACTGGGATCAAAATTACCAGCTAAAAAGAAAATCATATTCTCCGGATGATAAAATGTATTGTAGCATGTGTATAAATCATCTTTGGTGATGGTATGAATCGAATCTACTGTCCCTGCTATGTCAATGTTTACAGGGTGTTCTTTAAACATGCTTTTAATCGTGCCCATAAACGATTGCCAATCCGGCTGGTCATCATACATCTTAATTTCCTGTGCAATGATGCCCTTTTCCTTCTCGACTGACTCCTCCGAAAAATAGGGATCTTGGACAAAATCTAATAGTGTTTCTACGTTTTTTTCAATATGATTCGTTGCCGAAAACAAATAAGCGGTTTTTGTAAAAGAAGTATAAGCATTTGGTGAAGCACCCTGCTTACCAAAGTCTGCGAATACATCTCTATCTTTTTTTTCAAAAAGCTTGTGTTCTAAAAAGTGGGCAACCCCTTCAGGAACGGTAACTGCCTCATCTGAACCTATGGGTGTAAAGGTTTGGTCAATGGATCCATAATTAGTGGTAAAGAGACCATATGTTTTTGCCATCTCTGGCCTTGGCAATAACAAAACGGTCAGTCCATTATCCATCTTTTTCGTGTATAGCGTTTCGGATATCTCCTCATAAACTTGCTTATTCATTTGTTTCACCGTCCTTGCTTGTTAACAGATAAAGAGTGTCAGCTTCCACTTTCTCAGCTGCTGAGATGACTTGTTCACGGTTTACTGCTTTTATTCCTTTGATTAACTGCTCAGGAGTTCTTTCTTTCCCAGCAAGAACCTGCTGGTAAAGCAATTCAACTAAGCCTTGCGGATGGTCCATTGTTTCTCGTAATTGATTAACAATAAGGTCTTTGGTCTCTTCCAATTCCTCGTCGGTGAAATCCCCTTTTTTCATGGCTTCTAGCTGCTCATTCATGATGTCTCTTGCCTGTTCGTAATCCTTTGGTGCGATACCACTAAATACGATTAAGAGACCTTTCTGACTCTCCAGACGCGAGGAAGCATAATAGGCCAAACTATTTTTTTCTCTAACGTTAATAAATAATTTAGAGCTCGGAAAACCTCCAAACATTCCATTAAACACCTGTAAGGCAAAATATTCGTCATCATGATACGTACAATTTGTACGGTACCCAATGTGTAGCTTGGCCTGCTGGATATTTTCCTTTTCCACCACTTCTGTTAATTCCCCAGAATTATTTTTATTAGTGGGGCTTACTTGCGTAGCCTGAGTATTCACTTGCTCACGCTTTAGCTTTGCGACAAGTTGCTGCTTTAATGTTTCTTCGTCAAAATCTCCCTGTACATACACATCCAGCTGGTCTTCTGAAATGGCTTTCTTATAATAGGTGTATAAATTTTCAGGTGTTATTTCCTCAAGATCTTCTTGGTAACCATGTACATGGAGGGCATATGCTTCTCCTTTACACATTTCATCAATTAAGCGCATGTTTGCATAACTCATTTTGTCATCTTTAATGGCATGAATCTTCTGTTTTAGTGTATCCTTCTCACGTTTAACTACTTTTTGGTTAAATGCATCATTCTCTGCATTTGGATTAAAAAGAAGTTCACTTAGTAAGGATATGCTTTCCTCTACAATTTTTGATTCATCCGGTATAAACTTCTCGTTTGGCACTTCCAAGCGGAAGCTTATAATATGTTGCTCTCCTTTTTTTGAACCATCGACCGAGAGTACAGCACCATATAAGTCATCCAATTTTCTTTGTAGTTCCTTTTTACCTGGATAGTTAAGCGTCCCTTGTTGCAAAATATACGGTAGTAATGCTCTTTTCGTGATCGTGTCTCTTTCTAGCGACGCTTTCAGCTTTACAACAATATTAATTGTTTTGTATTTCTTATTATGGATAAAATGTAAGTTTAGTCCATCTGTATGGACGACGTTTTCTTCAACAGCTTCCATCCTGTTTCCTCCCGTTCTTTTTATACGTAGCATTCTAGAGTACGTTGATTATTCTGTTCAATTTTACCAATTGTAATCCATTATAAAATAAAAAAATCTGACTTGCTACTAAATGCAAGTCAGATTTCTGAGCAGATTTTATCTGCTTCCTTTTATATATGGTTCCCCATTAGCTCTAGGAGCTTCAGAGCGACCGATAAATCCAGCCAGAGCTAGAATTGTCAGTACATATGGTGCGATTAATAAAAATACCTGTGGAACATCAGCAAGCAACGGAATTCCCGCGCCGATCACACTTAAACTTTGAGCGAATCCAAAAAACAATGCTGCGCCCATCGCGCCAAGTGGATGCCACTTACCGAAAATAACTGCTGCTAAGGCCATAAATCCTTGTCCAACGATAGTAGCGTGTGAGAAATTTAGTGCAATGGTTAAGGCAAAAACAGAACCGCCCAATCCACCAAATGCTCCAGAAATAATGACAGCCACGTAACGCATCTTCGTAACGCTAATTCCATTGGTATCTGCAGCCATCGGATGTTCTCCCACCGCCCGCAGTCTTAAACCAAATGGTGTTTTATACATAATATACCAGCAAACTAGCGCTAATATAATGGATATATAGGAGATAACATAGATACCTTCAAAGAAGATAGGCCCTAAAAATGGTATGTCTGATAAAAACCAAATATCTGTTGTGTAAAAAGGTTGAGTGACCATATCGGTCTGTCCCTTACCGTAAAATTGTTTGGTTAAAAATATACCGAGTCCTAGTGCCAAGAAATTAATAGCTACACCACTTACAACCTGATCTGCTCTAAAAGAAACAGCTGCTACAGCATGTATCACGGAAAAAATTGCGGAAACGACCATGGCAACTAGGATGGAAACCCATGGTGTCCATGGACCTAAAACATCTGTGAAAGTTAAATTAAACACAATCCCAACAAACGCTCCCATTACCATTAGCCCTTCAAGGCCAATATTAACGACACCTGATCTTTCACTGAACACTCCGCCTAGCGCTGTAAAAATAAGTGGCGCAGAGAAGAAGAGTGCTGGTGGAATAACCTGTGCTAATAACTCAATAACCCCCATCTATTTCTCCCCCTTTTTTAAACGAAGCAATACCCAGCGAATAATATAGCTTGATGCAACAAAAAAGATAATGAGTGCAATGATAATATCAACTAACTCGTTTGGCACGCCAGCTTCTGTCGGCATGTTCAACGCTCCTACCTTTAATGCACCAAAAAGAAACGCAGCTAAAATGACTCCAATCGCTGTATTCGCCCCCAATAGAGCAACAGCTATTCCATCAAATCCAAGGTTTGTAAAGCCTGAACTTACAGACATGTTACCATAGGTCCCAAGCCCCTCCATTGCTCCAGCAAGACCTGCAAATGCTCCTGATATAACCATTGCGAGGATAATATTGCGTTGAACATTCATACCTGCATATTTTGAGGCATGCTGGTTATAACCAACAGACTTCAATTCATAGCCAATAGAAGTTCGTTCAATTAAAAACCACATAATGATAGCTGCGAATAATGCAATTAAAATCCCATAATGCATTCTTGAGAAAAAAGTTAGGTTCTGCAACCATTCTGATGAAAGAGAAGCGGTTGCAGCAATTTTATCTGTTTTATCCTGATTATCAGATAGGACAGAACGAATTAAGGCATTTGAACTGTATAAAGCTACATAGTTAAGCATGATCGTAACGATAACTTCATGTACTCCTAGTCGCGCTTTTAAAAGACCTGGAATAAAGCCCCAAATTGCACCAGCCAAAGCAGCAACGATAACCGCAAATGGAAGATGAATATACATTGGTAAATCAAATGTAATACCTACCCAAATTGCTGCAAGCCATCCCACAATAACCTGGCCTTCTGCTCCGATATTAAATAATCCAGTTCGAAAAGCAAATGCTACGGCCAGCCCGGTAAGGATATATGGCGTTACTTGTCTGACTGTTTCACCTACAAAATACATATCACCAAAGGCGCCTTCCCATAATGCAGCATAGCCCTCAATAGGGTTATATCCAAACCCGATCATAATAATAGCACCGGATAGAAGACCAATTAATACTGAAATAACCGGAACCAAGATGTTAAACATTTTATTCGAGGTCATTTACAACACCCACCTTTTCTTCCGAACTTCCGGCCATCAGTAGTCCCAATTTTTGTTCGTTTGTTTCTTCAGGTTTCACATTAGCTACAATTTCACCATCAAAAACAACTGCAATCCGGTCACTTACATCAAGGATTTCATCCAGTTCAAAGGAGACTAGTAAAATTGCCCGTCCTTTATCTCTTTCTTCAATCAGCTTTTGATGAATAAATTCAATTGCTCCTACATCAAGACCTCGAGTAGGCTGTGCGGCAATTAAGAGATCAGGTGAACGGTCAACCTCACGACTGATAATCGCTTTTTGCTGGTTTCCACCCGATAGTGCACGAGCTTTTGTATAAACACTAGGCGTTCGAACGTCGTATTCTTTAATCAATTTTTCGGCTTTATCATAAATTTCTTTGTAGTTTAAAACTTTGTATTTAGAATATGGTTTTTTATAATAGGTTTGGAGCACAATGTTTTCGCCTATTGGAAAATCTAGAACTAAACCAAACTTATGCCTATCTTGTGGAATGTGTCCAACTCCGCTTTCCGTCACTTTACGGGGTGATAAATTTGTAATCGCTTTTCCATTTAACTCGATGGAGCCTTTTTGAGCTTTTTTCAATCCCGTAATGGCTTCGATTAATTCACTCTGCCCATTACCATCTACTCCCGCAATTCCAACAATTTCACCAGCACGGACTTCTAGGTTTAATCCTTTTACCATATCAACTTTGCGTGAATCCTTCACATGTAAGTTATTCACCTTTAATATTGTCTCTTTAGGCTGTGCAGGTGTTTTTTGTGTCTTAAACGAAACATCCCTACCGACCATTAAGGAAGCCAATTCATCAACAGACGTATCCGCTACATCGACTGTGCCAATACCTTTTCCTTTTCTTATTACAGTACATCGGTCACATATTTGCATAATTTCTTTTAATTTATGTGTTATTAGAATGATAGATTTCCCTTCTGCAATTAGAGACTTCATAATCTGCATAAGTTCAATTATCTCCTGTGGTGTTAATACAGCAGTAGGTTCATCAAAGATAAGTACATCTGCTCCACGGTATAAGGTCTTCAAGATTTCTACCCGCTGTTGCATTCCAACCGAAATATCTTGGATCTTCGCTCTTGCGTCCACCTTTAAACCATATTTATTGGATAACGCTTGTACTTCTTTTTCTGCTTTTCGTAAATCGATTTTCCCCATGGAGGTCGGTTCAGCACCTAAGATAATATTTTGCGTTACGGTAAAAGGCTCTACAAGCATAAAATGTTGATGCACCATACCAATACCATGGTCATTCGCGACATTTGGATCGGTCATGTTTACTGGTTTCCCTTTAACACGGATTTCTCCTTTTTCCGGGTGATATAATCCAAAGAGTACATTCATTAATGTTGATTTCCCTGCACCATTTTCTCCTAGCAATGCATGAATTTCCCCTTTTTTCAGCTGTATGGTAATATCATCATTGGCTATAATTCCTGGAAATTCTTTACGTATATTTAACATTTCAACAACATAGTCCACCAAAAATCAACCTCCTTATGAGCAGAATTATCTGAATAAAATCTTTATACTTAAAACGAAGATCGCCAACTGAAGGAGCGGGATACTACCCTTCAGTTGAAGATCTTCTTAATAGAACACGACATCATCGCATAAGTTAAATTCACAATCTTGATTTAATAGTGAAAAAGGCTGTCTATCAGCCTTTTTCACGTTTTCTATTACCTTATAATTCTTCTTCGAATGCTTTTAGTTCGTCATGAGTTTGAGGAACTGTAACATCTCCATTAATGATTTTTTCTTTCCACTCATTAACTGCTGTTGCAATTTCTTCTGTGTATGCTTCTTCATTTGTTTCAGCAATCCCGATTCCTTCATCTTCAAGTCCAAATACGAGTACTTCCCCTCCAGGGAACTCTCCGTTAAGACCTTGGTTACTTACTTCGATAACGGAAGTATCTACACGTTTCACCATAGAAGTTAATGTTACGTTGTGATCACCAATTGCACCTTCTTCATATTGGTCACGGTCAACCCCAATTACATAGATTTCTCTCTCTGGATCTTTTTGTTTTAAATCTTTAGCCTGTGCAAATACACCATTCCCAGCAGCTCCTGCTGAATGATAGATTACATCTGCTCCATCATTGTACATACGTGTTGCAATTAACTTACCATCTGCAGCAGAACTGAAGTTACCTACATATTGAATATCTACTTCAATATCAGGGTTTACAGATTTAGCACCTGCTACAAATCCTGATTCAAATTTATTAATTAATGCAGAATCTACGCCACCAATGAAGCCTAGTTTATCTGTGTTAGTTTTCATTGCTGCAGCTACACCAGTAAGGAATGAACCTTCATGTTCCGCAAAGGTAATACTCGCTACATTCGGTGCTTCTACTACTGTATCGACGATCGCAAAGTCATTATCTGGGTTTTGTTCTGCAATTTCAGCAATTGCATCTTCAAGTAGAAAACCGATTCCAAATACTAGATCATAGTCATTACGAACAAGACGTGTCATGTTTGGAAGATAATCAGACTCATCTTCTGATTGTGCATAGTCGAATCCATCTGCTTTTGATAGATCATGTTCTTCTCCCCATGCTTGTAACCCTTCCCATGCAGATTGGTTAAATGATTTATCATCAACCCCACCTTCATCTGTTACCATTCCGACAGTATAATCTGAAGAACCCTCTTCAGAAGATCCCTCAGACGACCCTTCACCTTCGCTATTACCACTCGATTTTTCATCACTTCCACCACATGCAGCTAATACAAGACCAAGACTTAGCAATAATGCAAACAATAAAATAAATTTACGATTCTTCAACATTGTTACCCCCTGTTTTCTTTAATATTGTGAAAATTAAGCGCGCAGTTATCTCGTTAACTATCACCTCCCCAAATGCTTTCTATTACGATTGGTTACATTCTTTTACGTAACACGTGGAAACTAAATACATCGGAACGAAAATAGTTTGCAGAATAGAGGACTGGTTCGTCTGTTTCCGTATAGTGCATTTGCTTTAACAGTAATAGAGATTGCTCTGGTTCACAGTTAAGAATACTGTAAATCCTTTCATGATAACTAACTGGTTCGATATAGGTTACAGCATAAGCGACACGCTTATCTGTATACTCCTCAAGTAATTGAAACAGTGAATCTTCTTCATGCACTCTCTCCAATGGAATTAAATGTGAAGGTATTTTATCAATACAGAAAACCACTGGTATATTATCGGCAGTTCTTACTCGCTCAATTTTTGCAAGAATATCAATTTGCTCAGGAGCAAATCTGTTTCTTTCTTCATCTGTTGGTTCTAAAAACTCTGTTGTCAAATATTGAGAGGCTGCCTTTTTACCTGATTGTTCAATCATATCTGTGACACTATTTAACTGTTCAATGCCAGAGGAAAATATCGGCTTTTGATTAACGAATGTTCCCACACCATGTCTTCTTGTAACAATATTATCTTCTTCTAGAATGCGTAATGCTTCCCTTAATGTTGCTCTAGATACTCCTAAAAGCTTGGATAATTGAAATTCAGAAGGAAGCTTTTGCTTTTCTTTATATTTACCGCTTTCAATATCCCGTTTAATTTCATCGATTACTTGAAGGTATAAATGCCTAGCATCGATTTTAATAGACATGAAGAGCTTCCCCCATTCTCTCCGGTATGTAAAGTCTAGAGAGTTCAGACCTCTGACGTTTGACATATCTCTCATTTATTCGAGATAAATCATACCATTAATAGAAGAATAAATAAATAGTTATAGGACAAATTCCTTAAATAATTTGCTAATAATTCGACGTTTTTCTACAATAAGCCTTTATATATCACACAAAAACCAGTTTTCAAGATGAAAGCGTTTCCTTTGTTTAGTTCACTTAACACTTTTATTACCTCGATGTTATAAGATGATTACCTTTATACTACCTTATGTAATAAGATCTTTTTGGGGTATGGCAACTAACAAAGTATATCTCCATCTAAAAACACAGCAGGTCACTATTGATAGCGCCTGCTGCTTATTTTTAATATATAAATAGATTCTACTAAGAAGATTTTTCTTCTGAATGTGTTACGAGTACTGTACGTGGCTTACTTCCCTCATATGGGCCAACTATCCCTCTGTCTTCCATCGCATCTATTAACCTTGCAGCCCTTGTGTAGCCTATTCTGAACCTTCGTTGCAGCATGGACACACTAGCGCTTTGCATTTCAGTAATTAATTGGACAGCATCGTCAAATAATTCGTCACTGACTTCTTCACGAACCTCGTTCGTATCATCTGGAATCATTTCCTCTTGATACGAAGCTTTTTGTTGATCAATACAATGATCAACTACTCTTTCTACTTCTTCATCTGAAAGAAAAGCACCTTGTACACGGGTCGGCTTGGAGGCACCAACTGGGAGAAATAACATATCACCTCGTCCAAGTAATTTCTCAGCACCGCCAGAGTCTAAAATTGTTCTAGAATCGGTTTGTGAAGAAACACTAAATGCAATCCTAGAAGGAATATTAGCTTTTATCACACCTGTTATAACATCAACAGAAGGACGCTGTGTGGCAATAATCAAATGAATGCCGGCCGCACGAGCCATTTGCGCCAAACGGGTGATCGCATCCTCTACGTCATTTGAAGCAACCATCATTAAATCTGCTAGTTCATCGACCAATACTACAATGTACGGAAGATTTGGCTGTGTATCCTCTGTGCTTTGATTAGACTTTCTTATATATTCGTTATATCCTTCAATATTACGCGTGCCCGTATCCGAAAACAACTCATATCTTCTTTCCATCTCGGAAACTACTTTTTGTAAAGCTCTTGATGCTTTTTTCGGATCTGTCACGACTGGTGCCAATAAGTGAGGGATCCCGTTATAAACATTTAATTCCACTTTCTTAGGGTCAATCATCATCATTTTAACTTCATGGGGTTTAGTCCGCATAAGAATAGTTGTAATAATGCCATTAACACAGACACTTTTCCCACTACCGGTTGCACCTGCTATAAGCATATGCGGCATTTTATTAAGCTCTGCTACTACGGCTTCTCCCGAGATATCTCGTCCAAGTGCAAACAACAATTTTGCACTTGGGTTCTGTAACGTTTTATCTACCACTTCGCGTAGGCTTACCATTGCAACTTCTTGGTTAGGCACCTCTATACCGACTGCTGATTTACCTGGAATAGGAGCTTCAATTCTTATATCCTTTGCTGCAAGGGCGAGAGCCAAATCGTCATGTAACCCAACAATTTTACTTACCTTTACACCAGCTTCAGGGTACACTTCATATTTCGTTACAGCTGGCCCGACATGAACCTTTGTGACTCTTGCTTTAACTCCAAAACTATGAAAAGTCTTTTCTAGTTTTCTAACAGTTGCCTGGATCTGAGACTTTTCCTGTTGCTGTGAGTTATTAGCAGGCTCTGCTAGCAACTTAGGAGATGGGAGTACATACTCATGATTCTCCGGCTCAGTCATTGGCATATTTCCCATAATATCGTCTACACTAGTATCTTCTTTTTCAGCAACATCCGTCTTTTCCTGAGGAGCATCCTGTTTTGATAGTTCTGAAGCAGCGTATGTAACATCAGTGAAGTCCTGGATTACCGGCTCATTTTCATATGCCTGTAACGGAACTTCTGTTACTTCATTCGTATCAAGTTCTTCGATTTCTTTATCCTGTTTACGTTTGCGTTTTGCTTCCTTATTATCTGCTGCTTTATCTTTATAGTTGCTTATCACTTGTGCTAATTTTTTTCCAAACTTGGAAAATAAATCTCCAATCGAGTATTCTGTCATAAAGATTACGCCGATTAAAATAGAAAACACGGAAACAATTTTTGCACCAACTAAGGAAAATAAATAATAGCAAAAGGTAAAGAGTAATGCTGCAACCATGCCTCCCCCAAGCATAGAGCTACTCGTCTGCCCATTTAAACTGGAAATAAAATTATCCCAAGAAGCAGCCATTATGGAGACATTACCATTTTGCACAACTTGCTCGTATGCTTGTATATGTGTCAGCAATAAGACGCCACCAAATACAATATAGAAGCCTACCAATCTTTTATTAGTTAAATCCGGATATCTTCTTTTGACAACCAGCAACACACCAGTTATGAGTAATAAAAGAGAAGCAACAAAATACCAGATTCCGAAAAAGAATCGAAATACATGTTCTAACCCACCAGGAATTGCACCGTCGCTAATTGCACCTGCTCCACTACCAAGTATTGCTAGAAAGATAAACAGTAGACCTAATAGTTCATATTTTAGTTGTTTTTTTAACTTACTGTTTCTTTTTTTTCTTTTTTTTGCCATTTTTTCACCTCTGTTCTATCACGCATTATGACGATTAAACCCCTGCCGCTTACCGACAAGGGTTATTTCTTTATTTTCTCTATTATACCATAAAAAACCTCTCTAAGATAAAATCGTTCCGGGGCTATATGAGTCATTCATAAAATCATGTGGATCAGTGGAAAGCAATTGTAACAACTGATACGATCCATCTTCTTTTTGCTCTACATACATGCTCTTCCCCTGAAAGACAACACAATGCCGATTTGCAATAGCTTCATCCTGCTGAGGAAAAATTTCTTCTTGAGACAATGGTGTATATAGGATCATTGAATCACCTGATTTTCTTCTGGTTTCGGACCTATCATTTCGTTAATCTTCTGCATAGCTTCTTTTACCCCACCAACGCGATCAATCAAGCCATACTCTACAGCATCTGTTCCCACTACATTCGTACCAATATCCCTTGTTAAATTTCCTTTGTCGAACATGAGGTCCTTAAATTTCTCTTCCTTAATATTCGAATGGCTGACAACAAAATTAATAACTCTTTCTTGCATCTTGTCTAGGTACTCAAAGGTTTGTGGTACACCAATAACCAAACCGGTAAGCCTTACAGGATGTATGGTCATCGTCGCTGTAGGTACAATGAAGGAGTAATCTGTGGCAACGGCTATAGGTACACCGATGGAGTGACCACCACCAAGTACAATGGAGACAGTCGGCTTAGAAATAGATGCAATCATTTCAGAAAGGGCAAGCCCTGCCTCTACATCCCCGCCTACCGTATTTAGCAATATAATTAATCCTTCTATTTTAGGGTTTTGTTCAATTGCAATCAGCTGCGGCAATAAATGCTCGTACTTCGTTGTTTTGTTTTGAGGAGGTAGTTGTATATGTCCCTCTACCTGACCAATGATGGACAGCACATGTATATTGGAGTCAGGAGCTTGCGGAACACTTGATTGTCCCAGCTGCTGAATCTTTTGCACCAAAGCAGAAGAGTTTTGTTGACCATCCTGATTTTGATCTTCTTTTCTACCTTCTTTATTCATTTACGAACACTCCTTATCACTAGTAACTATTCCTAGTATGAACGTAAATGAATAACTCCATGCAAAAAACAAAATACCAGCTAGGAGCTGGTATTTTGCACTACATATCGATTTTTTCTTTTAAAAGGTTTCGTTCTTCATCTGTTAACGGGAGAAGAGGAAGCCTCACACTACCTGTTTCAATTCCTTTCATTTGTAGTGCAGCTTTTACAGGTGTAGGGGATGGTGATGCAAACAAGGCACTCATAACAGGAACTAATTTCCTGTGTTTGGCTGCAGCCTGTTTTACGTCGCCGTTTAGATAAAGATTTACCATTTCCTGCATTTCATTGCCGACAATATGAGAGGACACGGAAATAATTCCATCTGCTCCAATTGAAAGCATTGGGAGTGTCATGCTGTCATCTCCGCTATATAGACTAAAATCGTCACTTGTGTTCTCAATAATTTCGGCTGCTTGATCAAGGTCACCTGTTGATTCTTTAACTGAAACAATATTAGGGATTTTACTTAGTTCAATAATCGTATCAGCGGTCAGTTTTACAACAGATCGACCAGGAATATTATAGAGCATCACCGGGAGTGTTGTGGCATTTGCTATCGTTTTAAAATGCTCATACATGCCTCTTTGATTCGGTTTATTGTAGTAAGGAGCCACAAGCATAACAGCGTCTACACCACATTTTTCTGCTTCTTTGGTTAATTGAATAGAGGCTGCAGTGCTGTTACTACCTGTACCAGCAATTACCGGGACTCGCTTTTTTACAACTTTAACTACATGCTTAAAAAGATTTACTTTTTCATCCACTGATAAAGTTGGTGATTCTCCCGTCGTTCCAGCAATAACTAAACCGTCAGTGCCGTTCTCAAGTAAGTATTCAATTAGTATGTCAGTCTGATCATAATCAATCTCTCCAGTATGATCAAAAGGGGTCACCATTGCTGTTAAAACACGACCAAATCTCATTTCTATCACCTTTCTCTTTCTTGTCTTATCTAGGATTGTTTCTGTAAACCGCTAAGCTCAAATACCTCATGCAGTGCATTTACTGCAGCTTTTAAGTCCTTATTGTTAACAAGTACCCAAATCGTTGTGTGACTGTCTGCTGATTGCAGGATCTGTACTCCGGCGTCAGTAAGTGCCTGCACAATCATGGAAGCAACACCAGGAACCCCTGTCATCCCTGCACCGACTGCAGAAACCTTAGCACAGTTTTCCGTAATTTCTGGATAAAATCCAAGTGTTTTAAGAATGTGCACAGCCTTCTCAGTATGTCTATCGGGAACTGTATAGGCTACTCCTGTTGGAGAAATATTAATAAAATCTACAGAGATTCCGGATTCCGCCATTGCTTTAAAAACTTCTGACTGCAAGCGGTACGCTTCTTCCTTGGCTTGCACTCTTATCTGAGTTATCGAGGATATGTGTGCAATACCCGTGATAAGCCGTTCTGTAACATCCATGCCTGCTTCCTGCACCCTTGATGATGTAACAAGCGTTCCTTCCTCCTGAGAATATGTGGATCTAACACGCATCGGTATTTTGGATTGCATTGCTATTTCAACTGCCCGTGGGTGAACAACCTTTGCCCCCTGGTATGCCAAGTTACAGATTTCCGTGTAGGTTACTACATCTAACGGGCGAGCAGTTTCCACTACCCTTGGATCTGCGGTCATAATACCATTCACATCTGTGAAGATTTCAATGCGCTCTGCTGCGAGTGCGGCTCCCAGGGCGGCGGCTGTTGTGTCACTGCCACCACGACCAATTGTGGTTATTTCACCATCTTCAGTCTGTCCCTGAAATCCAGCAACAACTACTACATCATGATTTTCCAGTTCCTTAATAATTCTTTCAGGATGTACTGCTTTAATTCTTGCCTGATTAAAATCATTATTTGTAATAAAACCTGCCTGCGCACCCGTTAGCGCTGTAGACGAAATATGTTGTTTTTTCAGTTCATTAGATAATACGACCGAGGAAATGACCTCCCCACACGAAAGAAGCATATCAATTTCTCTAGCAGAACTTTTCCCAGCAGGATAATTGACCAGACCCAACAATGTATCCGTTGCATAAGGGTCTGGCTTTCTACCTAGAGCTGAAACAACAACCACAAGTTTATATTCCAGCATTAATGCATTTTTTATATGTTTTACTACATGTTTTCTATTTTCTTCGGATTGGACAGATGTTCCACCGAATTTCTGAACAACTATTTGCATTGTAACACCTCAAGTACTATAGCCATTTATTTTCAACTAATGTTTCCGCAATTTGCACAGTATTCCAGGCAGCACCCTTCATAAGGTTATCGGATACGATCCACATGTGGAACCCATTCGCTAAGTCTGGATCCTTTCTAACACGTCCGACAAAGACTTCTTCCCTATTCGCTGCACTTAATGGGGTTGGATATGTTTGTGTCTCTGGATTATCTTCTAGAATAACACCCTCTGCTTCGTTTAATACTTTTTGAATATCCGCTGCAGTTAAGTCATCTCTATTTAATTCTACATACACACTTTCGGCATGCGAAGTGAAAATCGGTAAACGAACACACGTAGCCGCTACCGATAATTCGGGTGCATGCATGATTTTCTTCGTTTCATTAATCATTTTCATTTCTTCAAAAGTATAGCCATTTTCTTGAAAAACATCAATTTGAGGCAAGGCGTTAAACGCGATTGGATAATGTTTTTTATCCCCTTTTACTGGTAAGATCTCAGCGTGCATTTCTTCCTTGTTTAAATGGCTTGCTGTCTGATTTTCCAGTTCCTTATTGGCAGTCATGCCAGCACCAGATACGGCCTGGTAGGTAGATACAATTACACGACTGAGGCCAAATGCTTTTTGTAACGGTTTTAATGCTGCCACCATTTGAATAGTAGAGCAGTTAGGATTAGCAATAATTCCTTTATGATTTGATAGGTCTTCTTTATTTACTTCTGGCACAACAAGTGGCACATCTTTATCCATTCTATACGCACTCGTATTGTCAACCACAACCGCACCATGTTTAACCGCTTCTGGAGCTAGTTTCTTTGAAATAGAACCACCTGCAGAAAATAACGCTATGTCTACACCTGCGAAGCTCTCAGGTAATGCTTCTTCCACTGTGACTTCTTCACCATTAAATGATATTTTTTTACCTGCGGATCTGCTTGAGGATAAAAGCTTTACTTGATCTATTGGAAATTTCTTTTCTTCTAATAGTTTTATAATTTTTTGACCTACTGCACCTGTTGCTCCTACGACGGCCACGTTGTATGCTGCTTTATGCGACATCCCCATTTCTCCCTTCACTCATAAAAAATATTTCTCTTCTAGCTTTTTATTCTACCACAATCTAATCGATATGCGGAACAATAACAGGCTGTAGTTGTCTATGTTCCAAAGCAGCCTCTACTGTTTCGCTTAGAAGATCCATTTTGGCAACTAGTGAGTTAGGTTTTTGATATGGGTCATCCTGTCCGTATGGGATGAAGTAGATGTATTTGCTAGCCATAAGCCGCATAAGGTTAACTCCATTTAGACCAAGTGCATCATTAGTAGAGATTCCCAGGACCACAGGACTTCTATTACGCATTGTCGCTTTAGCAGCCATTAACACAGGTGAGTCCGTTAAGGCATTTGCCATCTTGCTTAATGAATTTCCCGTTAGCGGGGCAATTACCATGCAATCAAGTGGAGCAGTTGGGCCAAGTGGTTCTGCCTCCTGCATAGTGGAAATAACTCGTTTTCCTGTTATGGCTTCAATTTTTTCAATATGATCTTCTGCTTTTCCAAACTTTGTACTTGTGTTTCGCACCGTATACGTTACAATCGGCACAACCTCTGCCTTTTGTTGCATTAACTTTTCCAACTGTGGAAAAACTTGGTCATATGTGCAATGAGAACCCGTAACTCCAAAGCCAATACGTTTTCCTTCTAAACTCATAAATAATACCCCTTTTCTACTAATTTCCTATTCTTGCGTGTTTTTTTGAAGAAATTGTTTTATGACGTCCGCCAATATCCTACCCGATGTTTTTGGTGCCACAATACCTGGTAAACTTCTTGCTAAAATTGCTTTAATGCCTCGCTGCTTTGCATAATCAAAATCTGTTCCACCTGGTTTTGATGCTAAGTCGATAATTATTGCATGGGTCGGAAGATGCTGAATGGTTTTTCGATCTATAACAGCTGCAGGGATCGTATTGATCACCACATCGTACTCATTAGCATAGTCTGCCATTTTATCAAGATGAATAGCAGTTAGTGCCATTTCTGAAATTCTAGCAAGTTCAGCGCTACTTTTGGTTGCTACAGAAACCTTCGCACCCAACGCAGCAAACTTGTTGGCAATCGTTTTACCCACTCGACCAAATCCGGCAACCATGACACGAGAACCATGGATGGTATAGTCAGTATGTTCTATTGCCATCATAATGGATCCTTCTGCTGTTGGTATGGAGTTGTAAATCGCAACATCGTCTCTGTTTAATAAAGGGATTAATGAAATATCTTCTTCTGTCGTTACTTTCTTCAAATAATCACTTGAAATACCCGTAAAAATGATAGCCGTATCCTTTAATTTCCCGAACCATTCTGGCGCTATGTGGATCGTCTCATGTGAAAATACTGTTTCTACGTTTCCTGTATTATCTGTCCCTGTAATTGGTAAAATGAGGACATCAAGCTCTTCTGGTTTTAGCTCACTAAACTCCAATTGTTTTAATCCAGTAAAACCCTGTTCCAATTTATCAAAGCCGACAAGATTTATGTTCGCACCTGGAATAGCCTGTAATTGACGAATCAACTCCAGATAACGGGCGTCGCCTCCTATTACTGCAATTGTATGACTCATTATAATGAACACCCTCCAAACATCGAGTTCCTTGAATTATTTCTATATAGCTTATGAAACGGAAGAATGTTAGTGATTGGTTATTTTTAAAAAACAGGAAAAAGGCTGATACCCTCCTCTTCGGGCCAGCCTTTTTAGTGAATTTTAATTCTTATTTAATACCTTAACCGAGCCTGTTTGTGTCAATAATAATCATGTCTTCCCCAATCTTTTTTATTGCATCCCACTTAATTTTCGTTTCCTCTCCCTCTTTTTTCAAACCAAACCATTTATAATTTGGTATGATAAAGGATTCAATTTGGCCCGTATGCTCATTTATCTCGAGGTCTGTTTGTCCAAGTACTCCCAATCTTGAGCCCTCATTCACATCCACAATTTCTTTTCCACTCATATCCTTATAGCGCATTCTTGTCATCCTCTCAACTTATCGTTATTGTTCTTACATAAAGCTACACTACCGTCTTAATACGTTTATGTAGCATGCTAGAATTAACTTAATGAAAAAACACGTTAGGAAAAAGCTTATCCTTATTATTATAGTTACCGACATAAAAAAAAGAACCTATGGATTACATAGGTTCTCCTGATGGAGCAATTAGAGCACTTGAAGATGGTTTTTCAAATACGATGTTTATTACATTTCTAATCGATTCATGGTCCACAGCATCAATTTCATGTATCATGTGGTCCATCGTTCTGTGGCGTCCTAGAAGCAACTCGTTTTTACCGTTTCGACTCATTCGGCTATTTGTACTTTCCAAACTTAGTAAAAGATTTCCTTTTAATTGCTCTTTATTGTTTTTTAGTTCTTTATCGGTAATACCATCTTGAATTAGCTTTTCCACTGTACTATCAATTGTCTTCCTTAATTGCGGTAATTGATCTTTACCAGTTCCAGCATAGATAGTAAGCATACCATTATCCAAGAAAGAAGAATGATACGAAAATACCGAATAGGCAAGTCCTTGCTTTTCTCTAATATCTTGAAACAGTCGGGAGCTCATACTACCGCCCAGAACATTATTCATAATAATAAGGCTGTAAATTTGCTCATGGCCTGTTTGAAGTCCGTCATAGCCAAGGCAAAGATGCGCTTGTTCCGTATCTTTATGACGCTCAAGCTTATTGGTAAGGAATTTAGGTTTAATTAAAGAGCTTGGCTGGTGATTTGATTCATAGGAACCAAAATATCCATCTACCTTATCAATAAATGCACTATCTACATTACCTGCGATAGAAACCACAACGTTCTCTGGATTATAAGCTTCCCGCATATAGTCTCTTAAAGATTGGGGCTTAAAAGAACGCAAGTGTTCCTCTGTACCTAAAATAGGATAGCCTAGAGGATGGGTCCCATATGAAGCTGTTGCAAGCAGGTCATGCACGATATCATCAGGTGTATCTTCATACATTTTTATTTCTTCATAAACCACTTTCTTTTCTCTTTCCATTTCCTCTTCATCAAATGCAGAGTTAAAGAACATATCAGCTAAAATTTCCAACGCAAAGTCTTTATGAGTATCAATGACCTTGGCATAATAGCATGTGTATTCTTTTGAGGTAAAGGCATTGACCTGCCCACCTATCGAATCAAATGCCTCAGCTATATCTTGTGCTGAGCGGGTTTTCGTTCCTTTGAAAAACATGTGCTCCAAAAAGTGTGAAATACCGTTATTTTTCTCTGTTTCGTTTCTCGATCCAGTTAATACCCATATACCTATCGTAACAGACCTTACAGCAGGTACGTTTTCGAGGACAACCCGCAAGCCGTTCTTACTTTTGTGTTTTTCAATCAATGTACTTCCTCCTATGCTAGATATGTAAGATGAACGCCAAATTGGTTATCTTTCCGGGCTGACTAATTGTTCCATAGTACCTAGTTTATACCCTTTATCCTTTACAGAATCTATCAATTCATCAAGCCCCGCAGCCGTTGCAGCAGTAGGGTGCATTAGAATAGTTGCTCCCGGATGCAACTTACTATTCACTCGGTTAATCATAACAGATACTGTTGGATTCTTCCAATCAATCGTGTCTACCGTCCAAAGCACGGTCTCCATTTTTTGGCTGTGTGCAGCATCCACAACATATTGATTATAACTGCCACTAGGTGGGGCAAACCAAGCAGGTGTAATTCCAGTTATCGCTTTTAAAATATCATTTGTCTGGCTTATCTGTTCAACCATTTGCTGTGTAGTCAAGTTTGCCATATTAGGATGATTATAGGCATGATTTCCGATTAAATGGTTCTGATTCTTTATCATCTTCACCAAATCAACATTTTCCTTTGCCCATTTCCCCTCAATAAAGAAAGTAGCTTTGATGTTCTTATCTTTCAGTATGGCTAATATTTGGGGGACATATTCTGTTCCCCAGGAGACATTGATTAATAAAGAAACCATCTCTTTTTCCGGGTTACCACGGTATATTGGTGATGATGGCAAATCTTCTAAAGAAACCTTTGGTGCTATCTGCTTATAAACGAGTAAAGCGTCATCAAATTCTCCCTTTTCCCTCATTCGTTCATACGATTTAGTAACATCTACTTCAAGGCCATTACGCCCCGGTGTTTTCTTCCATACGTCATCAATATATGGGTCAATAGGTTCTTCCTCATATGCTTTCGCCTGCTTTTCTATTTCCTTGTATAAAGCATTATTTGGTTTTGCAGTTTGCATAAAGGTTGTACTACTTTCCATTGAGAATGGATTATAAGTAGTATTGAATGAAATCGTAACTATAATTAAAAAAACAATTACATGTATGATTTGTCGTACGTGATACATACTTACCCCCTCCTATTTCAAACTTATGTTGAAACAGGACAAGGTATGCTTAAACTATGTAAGTAGTGAGCAGTGACTTTTTTCTTTTCAAACAAAAAAAGAGAAGCAATGGCAATTGCTCCTCTTTGTTATTTGAAACAGCTGTCAGAACAGCCATCTAAAACAGGCACTATTCAATTAAGAATTTGCTTTTTCCTGTCTTTCTTTTTCCTCTTTTAATACTGCTTTTCGGGAAAGATTTACTCTGCCTTGGTTATCAACTTCCTTAACCTTAACCATGATCTCATCCCCAATTGATACAACGTCTTCCACTTTATTAGTACGTTCTTCAGCTAATTCAGAAATATGAACTAGTCCATCTTTTCCTTTAAACAATTCAACAAACGCACCGAACTTTTCAATACGTTTAACTGTTCCAAGGTACATTTGCCCAACCTCTACTTCTTTCACAAGGTCTTCGATGATCTTTTTAGCTTTTTCATTCATCTTAGCATCTGTTGATGATATAAACACACTTCCGTCTTGTTCTATATCAATTTTCACACCAGTTTCATCAATGATTTGATTTATTTGCTTACCGCTTGGCCCAATAACATCACGGATCTTATCTGGATTGATGGACATCGTAAGGATTTTCGGTGCATATTCAGATAATTCTTCTTTTGGCTCCTTAATCGTAGCAAGCATAGAATCAAGAATTTGCATTCTTCCTTTTTTGGCCTGGTTAAGTGCTTCTTCAAGAATCTCTCTTGATAAGCCATCAATTTTAATATCCATTTGTAAGGCCGTTACGCCTTTAGATGTACCGGCTACTTTAAAGTCCATATCCCCAAGTGCATCTTCCATGCCTTGAATATCTGTTAGGATAGAATAATCTTCACCAGATTTAACTAGTCCCATTGCGATTCCAGCTACAGGTGCCTTAATTGGTACACCAGCTGCCATCATTGCAAGTGTACTTGCACAAATACTTGCCTGTGAAGTAGAACCGTTTGATTCCAACACTTCTGAAACAAGGCGGATGGTATAAGGAAAGTCCTTATCAGATGGGATAACCTTTTCTAACGCACGTTCTCCTAATGCACCATGACCAATCTCTCTTCGGCCTGGCCCTCTTATAGGACCTGTTTCTCCCACACTATATTGAGGGAAATTGTAATGATGCATAAACCGTTTAGACTCTTCTAAATCAAGCCCGTCCAAGATTTGCACATCACCAAGTGCTCCCAATGTACATACACTTAGTGCTTGTGTTTGCCCACGTGTAAATAATCCTGAACCATGTGTTCTTGGTAATACATTAATCCGTGAAGACAATGGTCGGATTTCATCTATCTTTCGGCCATCTGGGCGTACTTTTTCCTTCGTGATTAATCTGCGGACTTCCGCTTTAACCATTTTATCCAGCACAGATTTAACCTGCTTCAAAATGTCAGCATCTTCTTCATTTTCATAGGACGCAAGAACATCCTCTTTCACCTTACTAATAGCATCTTCTCTAGCATGCTTTTCTTTTACCTGAATAGCTGCTATAAGACTTTCCGAAGCTTCTTTTTCTATCTTCTTAGAAAGTTCTTCATCTAATTCAAAAAGCTTCACTTCAGACTTTTCTTGTCCTACTGCTTTTACGATCTCTTCTTGGAATTCAACTAGACGAATAATTTCTTTATGCCCAAACATGATAGCTTCAAGCATAACTTCTTCAGGTACTTCATCTGCTCCTGCTTCTACCATGTTGATTGCATCTCTTGTTCCAGCAACCGTTAGTTCAATATCGCTTTTTTCTTCTTGTTCAATGGTTGGATTGATAATAAATTCGCCGTCAACTCGGCCAACGTTTACACCGGCAATTGGCTCTGCAAACGGAATATCAGAGATGCTTAACGCAATGGAAGATCCGATCATAGCAGCAATTTCTGAAGGACAATCCTGGTCAACACTCATAACTGTGCTAATAACCTGAACTTCGTTTCGGAAACCGTCAGGAAATAAAGGTCGAATCGGACGGTCAATAAGACGTGAGGAAAGGATTGCTTTTTCACTTGGACGTCCCTCTCTTTTTATAAAACCTCCCGGTATTTTCCCAACTGCATAAAGACGTTCTTCATAGTTTACGGTTAATGGGAAAAATGGCAGATCTTTCGGTTCCTTTGAAGCTGTCGCAACAGACAGAACAGATGTATCGCCATAATGCATCATGGCAGCACCATTCGCTTGCTTTGCTAATTCTCCGATTTCAACGGTGAATTTTTTACCTGCAATTTCTGTAGAAAATATTTGCTTCTCTTCTGGCATTTGTAGTACTCCTTTCAATGAAATCAAGCTCCATATGAGCTTTTGTAGCTTAGTTAATATTCATCACGGCGCTTATAGCAAACAAAATGCTAGCCGTTATAAAAAACACTCCAATTATTATATTATAGTTTATAAGCAGGAATGTAAATTTTATGTAGAAAAATCTTGTCATAATATAGTAGTTTCTTTATTCCTTTATGCAAAAACCACTTATTTATCACCAGTATCTAGGGTTAAATGAAAAATTTTTACTTATAAAAAAAGCAGGATTTCTCCTGCTTTTTGAATAATTATCGGCGTAAGCCAAGGTTTTTAATTAATTCACGATAGCGGGTAACATCTTTATTACGTAAGTAGTTAAGTAAATTACGACGTTTACCAACCATTTTCAAAAGACCTCTACGTGAGTGGTGATCTTTTTTGTGAACACGAAGATGTTCATTTAGAGTTGTGATTTCTTCCGTAAGTACAGCAATTTGTACTTCTGGAGAACCAGTGTCACTTTCATGAACCTTGTATTCATTAATAATTTCATTCTTACGTTCCTGTGTGATTGCCATATGGCGCACCTCCTGTAATTGTATTTAATCCCCATTCCCCTAGCAGTCGTCGGAGTTACGAATTGCCAAGCGATGGTTTTACGTTGTTAATACTACATGTTTTTATTTAAAAATGCAAGTAAAAGATAGTTAGAAGCAAGGTCGCTTATGAATTAAAGTACTTTCTAACTTTCTTTTCATCCTCCGCAATTTCGCTCACTAATTCTTCTACCCCGGAAAACTTCTTTTCTTCCCGAATAAAGGTATACCACTGGACTCTCAGCTCTTCTTCATACAAATCATTGTTATAATCAAAAATGTTTACTTCCAGAATCGGTTCTACCAATTGGTCCGTAAAGGTTGGTTTGAAACCTAAACTAGCCATTCCTTCATAAACTTCATTTTTATAAAGAACCTTTACTGCATAGACGCCGACCTTGGGCAACAACGTTTCATCGCTCACCGCAATATTTGCTGTTGGATAGCCAATGGTTCTGCCACGTTGCTCCCCTTTAACTACTAGACCTGTAACAGATAACGGTCTTCCAAGTAGTCTTGCTGCCTCGTCCATATCTCCTGCCTTTAGAAGATTACGAATTTTAGTGGAGCTAATCTTTTCTCCATCTATTACTACTTTATCCACTTGCGTTACGGTAAACGCTCCGGCCGCATGCTCTTGTATGGTTTGCATGTTTCCTTTTCCTTTGTGTCCATAAGAAAAGTCAAAGCCTGCTACCATATGCTTGATACGAAGCCCTTTTAGGAAATGATCCACAAACACTTGAGGAGTCAAGGATGCAAGCTCTTGATTAAACTGAATAATGTAAAGTCTATCCACCTCAAGCTTTTGCAGAATTTCTTGTTTTTCTCGAATTGGAGTAAGATATTTTACGTGCTGCACATCTTTTTTTAAAACAACAGAGGGGTGTGGATGAAAGGTAATTACGGCACTTTCCATCCCTCTTTCCTTTGCTTCTCTTACAGCTGTTTGAATGACTTTCTGATGCCCTTTATGTATTCCATCAAAAAAGCCGATGGCCGTAACCGTTTCAGGTAGTTCATTCAACACCATAGAATGTGGATATGTTAATTCAAATGTTCTCATATTCCTCACCTGCACTTTATCCGTTAAAAACACGAACGGGTTTTATTTCCATTGGTTTATCCGGATGGGTTTGATATATTGCCAATAATTCTTGGTTAAACATCATTACAAATGGCTCTTTCATTATTTTATCAGGTTTTGAGAGTTTTTGCCCGTTTCGTACTTTTATCGCTGTTTGTTCATCAACATGATAATAGTCCAGATGCTCTAGCCCTCTTTGAGCAGGCAATAATACAGATTCTGGATGCGAGACCTTTAGCTTTTCCTCAATTTGTTCAAATGTCACGGTTTCTTCCTTAGGGAAAGAAGCAACCTGTGTCCTTTCAAGATGGGCCATATGGGCCGGGTATCCTAATTTTTTTCCAATATCCACACAAAGCGTGCGTATATAGGTTCCTTTGGAGCATACAACTTCAAAGGTAATACTCTCCCTCTCCTCACATGACGAAATCTTTGAAATGGAGAAAATTTCAACCTGGCGTGTTGGTCTTTCCACAACTTGTTTTTCTCTTGCATATTCATACAGTTTTTTTCCTTTAACTTTTACTGCAGAGTACATTGGTGGTACTTGGGTGATGATACCAGTAAACGCTTTTAGCACTTCATCAATCTGATCTTCAGTTGGAAATACAGTAACAGGTTTCTCTTCTATTACACTGCCATGCGCATCTTCTGTTTCTGTAGAGACACCAAGTTTGAGCTCTGCCACATACGTCTTTCTTGTATCTGTTAAAAAGGGGACGATTTTCGTTGCCTGCCCAACACATATTGGTAAAACACCTTCTACCTCAGGATCTAACGTACCAGTGTGGCCTACTTTTTTGGTTTGTAATAATTTCCGAAGCTTAAATACACAATCATGGGAAGTCATTCCCTTTGGTTTCCACAATGGTAAAATTCCATTCATTTTCTCACCTCCAATATATACATACAACATACAGAAAGGTTTTATTGCTCCATTTTAAGCACTAAATCTTGATTGCATTAAATTTTAAAGCTTGATTTTAAGTTTTCTACGCACATGGAAAAAATCTGACTCGCAAACAAGGAGTCAGATTATCCATCAAGCTTATTTATTTAAATCACGTAGTATTGTTTCAATTCTATTTCCATATTCAAGTGCCTCATCGAATTCAAACAAGAGCTCAGGTGTTTTGCGAAGGCGAATTCGTTGTCCTATTTCGGAACGAATAAATCCTTTCGCTTTAGCAAGTCCCAATAGTGTGTCTTGTTTTTGATGTTCATCACCTAATACAGAGATGAACACTTTTGCTTGTTGTAAATCTCCCGTTACTTCAACGTCTGTGACCGTAACAAATCCAACTCTAGGATCTTTTATTTTTCTGGTCAAGATTTCTCCAAGCTCTTTTTTCATTTGTTCTGCAACGCGGTTTGCTCTTAATTCTGCCAACTTTTTCACCTCTTTAAGAAAAGCTTCATGCTTCAATTAGAAAACTACAATCACTCGTCTTACCGTACATTTTTTATAGTCCCGATGAACGAAACATCTAACAATGAAGCCTACATCCGTTCAACCGTAGTTTGTGTTCTTTCAAGTTCAACGAAGGTGTCAATAATCTTCATCACTTCTTGCATAACCTTTTCCGAATGAACGTAATCATTAGAAATGGTTACAATGCCAAGCTTTGTTCGTTGCCATAGATCGTGGTAATCAAGTTCTGTTACCGCTACATTAAAGGTGTTCTGGAGCTTTGCGAGCAACCTTTTAAGCACAGACCTTTTTTGCTTAAGCGAATGCCCGTCGTACAACATACACTCTACTTCAGCATAAACGATCATTTGCGTTCTATTTCTTCCATTACATATGCTTCAATAATATCGCCTTCTTTAATATCATTGAAGTTCTTTATTGTAATACCACATTCGTAGTTTTGTGCTACTTCTTTCACATCATCTTTAAAACGTTTTAATGCATCAATTTCTCCTTCAAAATGAACAACACCATCGCGAATTAACCGAATACCGGCATCTCTTGTGATTTTGCCTTCTGTTACGTAGCTACCAGCAATCGTACCAATTTTAGATACTTTAAAGGTTTCACGAACTTCTGCTTGACCCGTTACTTTTTCTTCATATTCTGGGTCGAGCATTCCCTTCATAGCAGCTTCTACTTCTTCAATTGCTTTATAAATCACACGATGTAGACGTACATCCACTTTTTCAGATTCTGCAGCCTTTTTAGCATTTGCATCTGGTCTTACGTTAAACCCAATAACAATAGCATTTGAAGCTGAAGCTAAAATAATGTCAGATTCTGTGATTGCACCAACACCAGTATGAATGATCTTAATATTTACGCCTTCCACCTCAATTTTTTGTAAGGAAGAAGCTAATGCACCGGCAGAACCTTGTACATCTGCTTTAATAATAATATTAATTTCTTTCATTTCCCCTTGCTTGATTTGTTCAAACAAGTCATCCAGACTAACTTTGGTTTGTTCACTTCTGTTTTCCTGGATTTGCTTTTGTTGACGGGCTTCACCAATTTGTCTTGCTTTTTTCTCATCGGTAAATACAAGGAACTGATCTCCAGCTTGTGGTACTTCATTTAAACCGGTAATTTCCACAGGAGTTGATGGTCCTGCTTCATTTACCCGTTGTCCAAGATCATTT
Source organism: Oceanobacillus sp. M65 (assembly GCF_052246275.1). Taxonomy (NCBI): domain Bacteria; kingdom Bacillati; phylum Bacillota; class Bacilli; order Caryophanales; family Bacillaceae; genus Oceanobacillus; species Oceanobacillus sp. M65. The sequence continues at coordinate 614,237 of NZ_JBQQCJ010000002.1, forward strand.
ACCATTGCACGAACACGTCCATGTGTATTACCAACTACGAGGGAATCCCCAACATGTAACATACCATTTTGTACGAGTAATGTAGCAACAGAGCCACGACCTTTATCAAGCTGTGCATCAATTACAGTACCAAATGCATTCGCTTTAGGGTTGGCTTTTAATTCTTCTATTTCAGAAACAAGAACAATCATTTCTAACAAGTCGTCGATACCTTCATTTTTTATTGCAGAAAGGTTTACAAAGATCGTGCTGCCGCCCCAATCTTCCGGGATTAGTTCATATTCGGTTAATTCTTGCATAACACGATCCGGATTGGCGCCTTCTTTATCCATTTTGTTAACTGCAATAATGATTGGTACTTCAGCTGCTTTTGCGTGATTGATTGCTTCCACAGTTTGTGGCATTACGCCATCGTCGGCAGCCACCACTAAAATAGCAATATCCGTAACTTGAGCACCTCTTGAACGCATACTTGTAAAGGCTGCGTGACCAGGGGTATCAAGGAATGTGATTTTCTTGCCATCATTTTCTACTTGGTATGCGCCGATGTGCTGTGTAATTCCACCTGCTTCACCAGCTGTAACTTTTGTATGACGGATCGCGTCAAGTAAAGTGGTTTTCCCGTGGTCTACGTGTCCCATGATCGTAACAACAGCAGGACGTTCCACAAGATCTGCTTCTTTATCTTCTTTGAGGTATTTATCAAAGTCGGTATCTTCTAAAATTATTTCTTTTTCCACTTGAACATCAAACTCGCCACAAATCAACTCAATTGCATCATCATCTAGGTCCTGATTTTTTGTTGCCATAACACCTAGGAACATTAATTTCTTAATAATCTCGGAAGCATCTTTGTTTAGTTTAGCAGCAAGGTCACTTACCGTGAGTGTTTCACTATAAGTAATGTGCTTTGGTGTTTCTTTTACTACAGGTTGTCTAGGGACTTGTTGATTCCCTTGTTGATTCCCTCTTTTATTCCCTTTTTGCTTTTTGTTATGCAGATTTGAATTTCCCGTGTTTCGCTGTTGATTGGAATTCGGTTTATTTTTCCCTTTATTCCCTTGATTATGATTCATTTTGGCTCCTGATGTATTCGATGTATTCGAATTCTTATTTTGCGCACCAGCATTAGCTGATGTCTGATTTGGTTTATCAGATGTCTTTGGTTTTGAGCTGAACTTTTCATCCAGCTTACTAACGGTATCAGCTGAAATAGTAGACATGTGGTTAGACACTTCTACCTTAATTTCTTCTAAATAATTGATGACATCTTTACTAGGTTTATTTATCTTTTTTGCATATTCATATACACGCATTTTACTCATACGTTCACCCCCGAATTTAATTACCCGAGTAACGACTGAATTTTAGTAGCAAATCCTGCATCTAAAATAGCAACAGCTACTCTTTGGGATTTTCCAATAGCATGTGATAGTGTCTCTCTATCATCCACTATTTCATATGGTACATTATATGATTTGCACTTGTCTGTGAGCTTTTTCTTCGTTTGCGGCCCTATATCGCTAGCCAACAGAATAAGCTTTGCTCTATTTTGCCGAATATCCTTCACAATTGCCTCTTCTCCCAGTGAAATCTTTCGAGCACGGTAGGCAAGCCCAATCATATTTAAGTAAGAATTATTGTTATTATTAGTCATGTTTTTTACCTTCAACCAGTTTTATTAAGTCCTCATAGATTGACGAATCTACTTCTGTATTCAGCTGGCGATTTAAAACACTGGTTTTCTCAGCTTGGCGGATGATTTCAGGATCCCTTGTTAAATAAGCTCCACGCCCATTCTTCTTTCCTGTTTCATCCACAAATACCTCGCCATCCTTATTACGTACAACGCGGACAAGCTGTTTCTTCGGTTTCATTTCGTTCGTTACAACACATTTTCGCTCAGGTACTTTTCTTTTTTGCACTATTGGACAGCCCCCTACTCGAACAAGTCTTCCTCAGTGTCTGGTAGAACCTCTTCCTGCTCTTTTAATAAGCCCTCTTCATTCGCCTCAGATTCACTCTTGATATCAATCTTCCAGCCAGTAAGCTTAGCTGCAAGACGAGCATTCTGACCACGTTTTCCAATAGCTAATGACAACTGGTAGTCCGGGACAATTACCGTGGTAGCTTTTTCTTCCTCATTAACAAGCACATCTACTACTTTCGAAGGGCTCAGCGCATTGGATACATATACTACCGGATCCTCTGACCACTCTACCACGTCGATTTTTTCACCTTTGAGCTCATTAACAATTGCTTGAACACGCTGTCCCTTTTGCCCAACACATGATCCTACTGGGTCTATTTCTGGGTCTGGTGCATGGACAGAGATTTTAGAACGATCCCCTGCTTCGCGGGCAACGGACTTAATTTCCACGATACCTTCATAAATTTCCGGTACTTCCATTTCAAACAGACGCTTTAAAAGGCCTGGATGAGACCTTGAAATATATATTTGCGGTCCCTTGCTCGTATTTTCTACTTTGGTTACAAATACTTTCAAACGGTCATGAACGTAGTATTCTTCTGTTGGCATTTGCTCTGCCTCAGCAAGCTTCGCCTCGATTTTACCAAGGTTTACATACACAAAGCGTGGATCTTTACGTTGAATAATCCCTGTCATTACATCCTCTTCGCGGTCAGCATACTCGGAAAAAATCACTCCACGTTCTGCTTCTCTAACACGTTGTGTTACGACTTGCTTTGCTGCCTGTGCTGCAATTCTACCAAAGTCTTTTGGTGTTACTTCAACTTCCACAACATCTTCAAGTTCGTAATTAGGGTCAACCTTTTTCGCTTCTTCAAGTGAAATCTCTTCTTGAATGTCTTCTACTTCCTCTACAACTACTTTTCTGGAGAAAACACCCATTTTACCCGTTGCTTCATTTAGTTCCACACGGACATTCGTTGCGGATTTAAAATTCTTTTTATATGCAGAGATCAAGGCTGCCTCCAATGCTTCTAGAAGAATACCCTTATCAATCCCTTTATCTTTTGCCAAATAATCAATCGCGTCAAACAACTGATTGCTCACGTTCTTTTCCCCCTTCTAAAACATTACAGCAAGACGTGCTTTTGCTATCTTATCGTATGGTAGTTCTACTTGTTTTTTTCTTGTTTTCACCTTGTACTCTATTGTTAAGAGATCGTTATCAAAGCTTTTTAGAATACCTTCATATTCTTTCTCGCCTTCAATCGGCTCGTAAAGTTTCACAAAGATATTGTTGTCAACATTATTTTTAAAGTCTTCTTGTGTCTTTAATGGCCGCTCCACCCCAGGGGAAGATACTTCTAGAAAATACGCTTCCTTTACTGGATCCGTATTATCCAATTTCTCACTTAATTCTTCGGAAACCTCACCACATTCCGTGATGTCTACACCGCCTGGTTTGTCGATATACACACGTAGAAACCAATTCTTTCCTTCTTTAACGTATTCAACATCAACAAGTTCCAGGTTTTTAGGTTCCAAAATCGGCCGCAATAATTCCTCTGTTGTTTTGATTACTTGAGAACTCAACATTCATCCTCCTTTATTCAGTTGTTTTGCTGCCTGTCAGCTAATTGCTGTCATTTCTGATAGTATGAACCATCATACTACTTTTCATTTGATCATACTGTAAATCAATAGAAAACCCCTGCCGAATTCTGTGGCAAGGGGGAGTTTACGCGAAGTTGAAAAGAAGTATGAAGAAAGAGTGGGCGTTTACCCACTCTTTTAACCGTTCGTATCAATACTTACCAAAAAATAGTATATCATAAAGGGAAACCTATTGCAAGATAGTGGGTACGTTAGTAATATAACCGTAATTGCTTCCTCTTAAACGAAAATTCTTTCGTCATTATCTTTATCGGAAAATAGCTCAAGAGCCTGTTGTAAATTCCCTGTTGTTTTTACTTTATCTCCAAAAGAAACATCAAACGCTACAATTTCTCTTACTATATCAGGTCGCAAGCCAGTAATAATTGTTTGACATCCCATCATCGATACACCATCAAGTAGTTTTAAGAAATGATGAATCGCTTCTTTGTCCATTTCTGCAATTCCTGAAAGGTCTAAAAGCAATTTCTCAACATGGTTCTTGCCAATTTCTACTAGAACTTTTTCTTCGATGATTCCTGCTCGATAAGTATCAATGGTGCCAATTAAAGGTAAAATGCTTATGTTATTGGAGATTGGGATAATTGGTACGGATAAGTTTTCGACGAGTTTCCGTTCCTTTTCCAGTAATTCATCCTTGTAATCAGAATAAGAGATAAAGAAGCCTTGAAAGAACTCGTCAATCAACTTATTAATTTTAATGACCATTTCATATGAATTCTCCGTAATTCTCTTCATATTATGTGCTTGCTCATATTCATACAAGAAGCTCCAAAAAGCTTTTCTTATAGCTTTAACCCATTCAAGTTTAAATGAAAGTGTAAGAGAAGTTTTTGCCCAGGCAACCCCCTCTTTTTTAGCGAAGTTTATCACATCTTGCTCCTGATTATTTACAATCATGAGAATCAGATTATAGGCATTATCCACCAAGTGAATGCCCCCAACAACCTTTATCTCCTCTAATTTTTCTATATCAATTGATGCTTCACTTAGTAATAGGGCTTCAAGTTCTTTTCTTTTTTCTATAATAAAACGCTCTAATTCATTTTTATCATTGAAAATATAACTCATACAGCTGCATCTCCTTCAAGTCTCGTATAGTATAAGCAATGTGTAAATTCATTGAATATTCTGTACTGATTATACCACAATCTCTGGCAACCACAAAAAAGAAATAGGCAGTAGCCTACTTCCTTTTTGTGGAAAGCACACAGATTACCTATCTGTAATTTCCCCATTTTTTAGTTATTAAAACAATGATAATTGATTTTTTTCTGCCATACCCTCAAGACAACCGTGGTTATCCAGATATTCTAGTACCGTTTTAGAAATTTTACTTCTTTCACGTAAATCTTCTTTTGAAAGGAATTCCCCTTCTTCCCTAGCTTTTACTATATTAAGAGCAGCGTTTGTACCTAAACCATCTACCGCGTTAAATGGCGGTAATAAGGAATCGCCATCGACAATAAACTCTGTTGCACTAGATTTATAAAGATCAACCTTATTCAAATGAAAACCTCGTTCACACATTTCCAATGATATCTCCAACACAGTTAGGAGACTTTTTTCTTTTGGCGGGGCATCATTTCCTTTTGCAGTAATAGAATCAATACGCTGTTTGATCGCAGCAGGTCCTTTGATCATCGTATCTAATTCAAAGTCGTCAGCTCTTACAGTAAAGTAAGCTGCATAAAAGAAGATTGGGTGATGAACTTTAAAGTAAGCAATTCGGACAGCCATTAGCACATAGGCTGCTGCGTGAGCCTTAGGGAACATGTATTTAATTTTTTTACATGAGTCAATATACCAATCTGGCACACCATGCTTTTTCATTTCTGTAATCCATTCATCTTGAAGTCCTTTTCCTTTTCGGACAAATTCCATGATTTTAAATGCCAAAGAAGCTTCCAAGCCTTTATGCATTAAATAAACCATGATATCGTCACGACAACCAATTACATCTGGGAGTTCACATATCCCATCATTAATCAGTTCTTGCGCATTACCCAACCAAACGTCTGTGCCGTGTGAAAGACCAGAAATAATAACAAGTTCAGCAAATGTGCTCGGTTTTGTATCCTCGAGCATCTGTCTAACAAATTTTGTCCCAAATTCCGGCACTCCTAACGTACCTGTTTTACAGTAGATTTGTTCCGGAGTAACACCTAACGATTCCGTACCTGAGAATATTTTCATGACATCAGGATCATCTGTCGGAATTGTTTTCGGGTCAATTCCACTTAAATCCTGGAGCATCCGTATTACTGTCGGATCATCATGCCCTAAAATATCAAGCTTAAGCAAATTATCATGAATAGAATGGAAATCAAAATGTGTTGTTCTCCACTCACTTTTACGATCATCTGCAGGGAACTGTATCGGTGTAAAGTCAAAGATTTCTTTATCATCTGGCACAACAATAATGCCACCAGGATGCTGACCAGTCGTACGTTTAACACCAGTTGTTCCCTGTACTAGCCTATCTACCTCAGCATTCTTATATACAAGTTGTTTATCAGAAGCGTAACCTTTGACATATCCATAAGCGGTTTTTTCCGCAATCGTTCCAATTGTACCTGCTCGGTAAACATTATCAACACCGAACAATTCTTTTGTGTAGTTGTGCGCTTGTGGTTGATATGCCCCTGAAAAATTCAAGTCAATATCAGGAACTTTATCCCCTTTAAAGCCAAGGAATGTCTCAAATGGAATGTCCTGTCCATCTTTTGTAAGGGGGATATTACAATGCGGACAATCCTTATCATCAAGATCAAATCCGCTTCCCACAGATCCATCTGTAATAAACTCATGGTGATGGCACTCTAAACAAACATAATGAGGTGGGAGTGGATTCACTTCTGTAATTTCCGTCATTGTCGCAACAAAGGAGGAGCCTACTGAACCACGAGAACCAACAAGATAGCCGTCATCGAGAGACTTTTTCACAAGCTTGTGGGAAATGAGGTAAATAACTGCAAACCCGTGCCCGATAATACTTTCCAACTCTTTCTCTAGTCGATCTGTAACAATTTGGGGTACTGGCTCGCCATATATTTTCTTTGCCCTGTTATAACAAAGGTCACGCATCTCCTGATCAGCACCTTCGATCGTAGGTGTGAAGAGACCATCTTTAACTGGCGAAATTTCTTCCAGCTCACCCGCTATTTTATTTGTGTTTTCAACGACTATTTCGTTTGCCTTTTCCTCACCAAGAAAGTGAAATGCCTTCATCATTTCAGTTGTAGTGCGAAAAGGTGTATCAGGTAATGTTTGACGGTTTAGCGGATTTCCTGCTTGAGCAGCTATTAAAATTTGTCGATAGACTTTATCGTGATCATCCAAATAATGGACATTCCCTGTAGCTACGACAGTTTTACCCAAACGGTCTCCCATCTCAACAAGTTTCTTTATTATATCTAGAATCTGGGCTTCATTTTGGACAAGATCTTTTTCTATTAAATGTGCATAGTTTGCAGGTGGCTGTACTTCAATGTAATCATAAAATTCTGCAACACTCTCCGCTTCTTCCGCAGATTTCTGCATCATCGTTTCAAAAACTTCCCCTTTATCACATGCAGATCCAAGGAGTAATCCCTCACGATATTTTTTCAAAAGCGATCTCGGTATACGAGGAACCCGGTAAAAATAGTCAATATGAGCATGGGAGACGAGTTTGTAGATATTCTTTAAACCTACTTCATTTTTTGCCATTATGGTGCAGTGAAAAGGTCGCGAGCGCTGGTAAGCATTGCCTTCTCCCATATGGTTATTCAAATGAAGATGATTTGCAATTTCTTTTTCCAAAAGCTTTTGCACTAACTTCCATAACAAATAGCCTGTGGCTTCGGCATCGTAAATTGCTCTATGGTGTTGAGTCAATTCAATATCTAAATGCTTACACAAGGTATTCAGACGATGGTTTTTAAGTTCTGGGAATAAAAATCTTGCAAGTTCTAACGTATCCATTACGGCATTCTGAGCTTTTGGATAATCTATTTTTTGCAAGCCTTGATTTAAAAAGCCCATATCGAAGCTTGCATTATGAGCAACCAAAATATCATTTCCCATCCACTTATGGAAATCTTGAAGAACACTAGATATTTCTGGTGCATCCTTTACCATGTCATCCGTAATCCCAGTCAAATCTGTGGTTGTTTGAGACAGGGGATGGTGAGGATTTGCAAAGGATTCAAATCTGTCGATAATTTCCCCATTGTGAACCTTTACTGCCGCGAGCTCGATGATGGAGTCATATACTGCAGACAAACCTGTCGTCTCCACGTCGAATACAATATAATTGGCACTTGCAAGGTCAACATCTTGTTCGTTATAGGCAATTGGAACCCCGTCATCTACGAGATTTGCTTCAACACCATACAAAACTTTTATACCATGTTTCTGACCAGCAGCATGGGCATCAGGGAAGCCTTGAACACCTGCATGATCGGTAATGGCCACTGCTTTATGTCCCCACTTCGCAGCCTGGGCAATTAAGTTACCTGGTGATACAACTGCATCCATTTGACTCATCGTGCTATGTGCATGCAGCTCTACCCTTCTACTATCTTCGGGGGCCTCATCCATACGAATCGCTACTTTTATCTCTTGAATGTCATTTGCCATCATGGCAAGCTCGTTGGTGTACATATCCGTTTGAATGCTACCACGCGCCTTGACCCACATTCCTTTTTTTACTGTATCGAATTTATCAGCATCCTCATCACCTTTTGAGAACATTTTAATTTGTAAGGAATCTGTGTAATCTGTTGCTTTAATAATGAGTAGACTTCTACCAGAGCGAAGCTTGCGTATATCAACATCAAAAATATAGCCCTGAATGGTTACACGTCGTTCTTCATCCTGGATTTCCTGCATTTGAAGAGGTTCATCCTGTATCTTATAACCTAAAGTTAGTGGACGGTTGTCCTGCTGTATTTTCTGGGTATCTCTTTTCTCTTTTTCCTGGACAGTCTTAAGAACAAGCTTCTGATCCTCTAAAGCTTTTTGCTCTTTAAATTTTTTCAATGCAGCTTCTTCGGCTTTAACTTCCGTTTCGATGGGATAATAACGTATACCAGCCTTTAAGCAAAACTCTTTAAAATCTTGGTCAAGGCGTTTTTTTAGCGCAGAACCTTCTGCTTCGTTTCTTACAGTTAACATAATCTTATTATTGTTAACTTGGGGTATTTGTTCATGAATTAGATCCTTATACGCAGGAGATATGTCTGTTTTGCTACCAACAAACTGTTTCCAGTATCCCGTAATTGTCTCTTCATCACAGTTGTTGTCTCCCGTTAAAATGGTTAATTCTGTTGTAGCTACATGTTCAAAAGTATCGTTTAATTTACCAACCAAGAGTTGATAAACCTGCAATGGCAGAACACGTTCAACAAAAATATGAAAATGCCATTTTTTTGTTTTCTTATATATTTCAAGTTTTTCTAGATAACTTTCATTAAAAAAGGCTTCTACATCTTCTACAGCTATTTGCAGCTGTTTTAAGAGTAAACGCAATTTTTCTTTTTTTGTTAAGTCCATCGTATATCCCCCTGTTACAGCTGTGCTTCATTTTTACTCCTGAACATATTTTACCAAAAAACCGTGGTAAAATCAGCGAGAACCTTTGTCAATTTAAAGACAAAGGTTCTCTCCTTTTGTTATATTAGTATTTGTTTTATAAAATAATTAGAATGTATTTTACTACGTTCAAGGTAAACTCCATTTAGTAATCATATAACCTTCGAAAGTTTTCCGTGAGCAGCTGGTGAGCTTCATTGCACGAAACACTGCAGGGAGTCACCTATGATTAGTAAATTTACATTTATAAAAATAGTCGTTGAATATCGTTCCAGGTTACGACGATCATTAGTAGCATAAGTAGTGCGAAACCGACGAAGTGAAAGATACCTTCTTTTTCAGGAGCAATTGGTTTGCCTCGGATCGCTTCAATTCCTACAAATAGTAGTCGACCCCCATCAAGTGCTGGAAGTGGAACGAGGTTAACTATACCAAGATTAATACTTAGGATTGCTGTCCATAGAAGGAAATTCATGAAACCAGTTTGAACTACCTGATCTGTAGCATCATAAATTCCAACAGGTCCAGATAGCATGTCAATGGAAACCTGCCCTGTAACGAGCATAGCAAGATTCGTTAAGATTAATTTTGTTGTGTCATACGTTTGGGTGATACCATATTTTAGTGTACCAAGTACTGATTTTTCATAGGCCAGGTTTACACCTAATTGGCCAATTGTTTCTTGACCATCTATTCCCTCAACTTTTACTGCATTAGGCGTTACAGTTAGTGGTAGCTGTTCACCATTACGTTCTATGACAATATCCAGTTCCTGTCCCGGATTTTCTCTAACAATTGTTGTAAACTCGTCCCAAGAGGATACCGACGTATCTCCTATTTGGACCACTTCATCATTCTCTTGTAGTCCTGCTGTTTCAGCTGGGCTATCTTCGAGAATTTTACCCATTTTTGCTTCATCAACAGGTGCCCCTTGGATGAGACCAAGAATGAAGAAAATTACCATTGCCAAAATAAAGTTCATCATAGGGCCAGCAAACAATTGCATTGCCCGTTTTCCAATACTCTTAGAAGCAAATTGGCGGTCGTATGGGGCAATTTGTGTCTCTTTTTCTTCCATAACAAAGAATGCTTTACGGTCTACTTCAAAGTGTAGTTTTTCATCATGCTCATCTGGCTCATAACCCTCGATAACCAAACGGTGATCCAAGTCTGCGTGTTCTATCTCGACAATCCTCGCATGGGGATGCTTAGACTTATTATCCACGATAATACGGTTTACTTTTCCTTGCTCGTTAAATTCAAGTCCAACATGGTAGCCTGGTTTTAAATCAATTATCTCTGGGTCTTCTCCTGCTACACGCACATAACCGCCAACCGGTAATAGACGTATTGTATATACTGTCTCATTGCGGGTAAAGGCAAAGATCTTTGGACCGAAACCAATAGCAAATTCTCGTGCCAACATGCCAGCACGTTTTGCAAATATGAGGTGGCCCCATTCATGTATAAATACGAGTAGCCCAAACATGAAGATAAATGCGATAACTGTGTTCAATAAAAACACCTTCCTTTAACCCGATATCAATAGATGATATTCAGGAGATTGCCATTATTTTGTATGGATGACTTTTTTAGTATACGATGGCCGAGTCATAAATATTTCTAAAATTATACAAAGCCTATGAAATGCAAGACTGGTAAAACAAATAACATACTGTCAAAACGATCTAAGATACCGCCATGACCAGGCAGTATGTCACCCGAGTCTTTTACACCATAATGCCGCTTGAACGCGGATTCTACAAGATCCCCAATTTGACCAAAAATAGAGGCTAGTACTGTTACCAGTACCATTACTAACATAGAATGATGTTGAATTGGACTAAATACATGGAATATAACTGCCACAATACATGCGAGTATTACACCACCAATAGCCCCTTCGACTGTCTTATTCGGACTGATCTTTGGCCAAAGTTTTTTCTTTCCAAATGCTCGTCCGAAAAAATATGCTCCTGTATCTGTTGCCCAAATAACAAGAAACACATACACAATCGTAGCCAGCCCATCATCTATATAATTTCTTGTTTCAATAAGGAACGAGAAACCCATTCCTACATAAATAGTCGAAAGTAAAATAAAACCTGCATGGTCGAAAGAAAATCTATTCTTTACAAGCACTGTGTAGGATAATAAAAGCAATACGACTAACATAATAACATCTGATTTATGGAAAAATGCTTCTGGTATCGAGATAAAATCAAATCCAGCAGAAGGAAGCATGAGCATCCAAAGTAATAGTATTCCCAACGCTGAAGATACAGAATACTTTCCAATTTCCCTCATTCGCATCAGCTCAATTAAGCCTATTGTAGCCATGATATATACAAGTATTTCGAATGGTAATCCACCAAAGATTACAAATGGGACAAAGATTATAAGTGCGACAATTGCTGTCAGTATTCTTTGTTTCATAACGCTATAATCACCTAAATTCCTCCGTAGCGGCGCTTACGCTGCTGATATTCATGCAGTGCTTCAACGAAAACATCCTCGCTAAAGTCAGGCCACAGCACGTCAGTAAACCAAAATTCTGTATAGGCCAATTGCCAAAGCAGAAAGTTACTCAACCTTTGCTCTCCACTTGTACGGATTAATAAATCCGGGTCGCTTAATCCTTCTGTATACAAATAATTGGAGAAAGCTTTTTCATCCAACGAATCAAGCGTAATCTTCGAGCAATCGATATCTGTCATGATTTGCTTAATAGCCTGCATGATTTCATACCTACTACCATAATTTAATGCAAAATTTAATAATAATCCATTATTATTCTTTGTTTTATCCTTTGCATACTGTACTGCTTTCTTTGTATGGGCTGGGAGTGCATCGAAATCTCCAATTGTTTCTATTCGTACATTTTTCTCCATTAATTCTGGAAGGTAAATATGTAAGAATTCCTTTGGTAGTTTCATTAAAAAATCTATTTCTGATTTCGGTCTTTTCCAGTTTTCTGTGGAAAACGCATATAATGTGAGAACTTTAACGTTATAGTTACTCGCAGCGCGTACAACTTTCATTACTGCATTTACGCCTTCCTTATGCCCCGCAATTCGTGGGAGTGACCGTTTTTTGGCCCACCTGCCATTCCCATCCATTATGATTGCAACATGGTTTGGAATATTTTCTATATCCTTATGTTCTTTATGATCATCTGTTTGTTTCGATTTGAAAAAAGGAAGTTTCATTGACATCTTATGTCCTCCGAATGCAATTGATTATCCATACCCTCACGCACATAATATATGTGTATGCGTGAATCAATACATTCTATTCAGTATAGGTGGTATGAATTATCATTATATCATTAAAAGCCAAGAGAATTATATCGGAATAAAGGAATACGTTATGTAATTTTTAAATTGAATCCTTCATTCTAATTCATCTCATACATCTTTTAGTTTTTTTTATAATTCTTTTCTATTTGTTTACTGGTATTCATTTACCTACTAGTAAACCTCCCTCCCCTTCACTATATCATGATTTAAACAGATATGATACGGGGACTACTTCTAGATATGATCCAGCATAACAGTTGGAAGAAAAGAAAAGCCCCCTTATAAGAAGAGGGCTATTACAACTTATTGAACAGAAAAGGGTATGAGTTAAACTTCCGTAATTTCTTTCTCTTTATCCTTTGCAAGTTGATCAATACGAGCAATGTGCTGGTCTGTTTCTTTTTGTACATCATCCTGTGCAGCTCGCACATCATCTTCAGTTAGATCATCTGACTTTTTCAGTTGATCATTCGCATCTCTGCGGATATTGCGAATTTGAACACGAGACTCTTCCGCATATTTTCCAACAACTTTAATTAAGTCTTTACGGCGTTCTTCCGTCAAAGCAGGAATATTAATACGAATCACATTTCCATCATTAGATGGGGATAATCCTAAATCTGCTTTTTGGATTGCTCTTTCTACTTCTTGGATCGCTGATTTATCATATGGTGTAATAACAAGCAATCTAGCTTCTGGTGCATTAACTGAAGCGAGTTGATTTAATGGAGTGGAAGCACCATAGTAATCGACATAAACGTTATCCAGAATCCCTGGATTCGCTCTACCTGCACGGACAGTAGCCAAACTTTTTGAAAAAGCCTGTACTGCCTGTGACATTTTATCCTTCATATCTTTCATAATTGACTCTGACATTTTTATTTCCCCCTTATTGTTGTACCAATGTTTTCACCTTGGACAACGCGTTTTATGTTGCCTTCTTCTGTGATTGAGAAGACAATTAGTGGAATATCATTATCCATACAAAGAGTTGAAGCAGTTGAATCCATTACACCTAAGCCTTCATTTAGCATTTCCATATAGGACAGTTGCTCATACTTCTTAGCATTTTTATTTATTTTTGGATCATCCGTGTAGACACCGTCAACATTATTTTTGGCCATTAGAATTACTTCTGCCTCGATTTCCGCAGCTCGTAACGCGGCTGTTGTGTCTGTAGAGAAATACGGGTTACCAGTACCGGCCGCAAAGATCACAACTCGCTTCTTCTCTAAATGGCGAATAGCTTTTCTTCTTATGTACGGCTCTGCAACTTGACGCATTTCAATGGAAGTCTGTACTCTTGTTGGAATACCAATGTTTTCCAATCCGTCTTGCAATGCCAGTGAGTTCATGATGGTAGCAAGCATCCCCATGTAGTCTGCTGTTGCCCGATCCATTCCCATTTCACTGCCGACTTTTCCTCGCCAAATGTTTCCACCGCCAACAACGATCGCTATTTCTACATCTAGTGCTGAAATTTCTTTAACTTGTTCGGCGACTGATTTTATTATCTTTGGTTCAAGGCCATAACCCTGTTCTCCACTTAAAGCTTCTCCGCTTAACTTTAGTACAATTCTTCGGTAACGAGCTGTTGTCATAATAACCTCCATGAATAAATAAGATTTTTTAGGGTTTCTACCACTAATAGGTCTTTGTTTGCTTTTTTGTTGCACATATAAACAACAGAAGCAAAAGAAGAGTAAAGTAATTTGGAGAAATAGGGAACAACGAGTGCTCCCTATGTGGTTTATTATTTTTTAATTTGGCTCATTACTTCATCAGCAAAGTTTTCTTCGCGTTTTTCCATTCCTTCTCCAACTTCATAACGGATGAAAGTTTGAACAGTAGCACCTTTATCAGCTACAATTTTCTTCACTTTTTGGTCTGGATCTTTAACGAAGCTTTGTTCTAAAAGACAAATTTCTTCAAAGAATTTACCAAGACGACCTTCTACCATTTTTTCAACGATATTAGCAGGTTTTCCTTCGTTTAACGCTTGTGTTTTTAATACTTCGCGCTCATGATTTACTTCTTCTTCAGATACTGCATCACGAGATACATAACGAGGGTTAACTGCAGCTACGTGCATAGCAACATCTTTTGCAAGATCTTCGTCTGTTGTACCTTCAAGTAAAGCAAGTACACCAATACGTCCACCCATGTGTAGGTATGAACCAAATGCATCATTATCTGTTTTGGTTAGAACTGTAAAACGACGTAGAGAGATTTTTTCTCCAATTGTAGCAACAGTAGAGTTGATATATGTTTCTACTGTATCGCCATTTCCGTGAAGTTCTTGTTGAAGTGCTTCTTCAACAGTTTCTGGCTTCTGGTTAACAATATGTTTACCAAGATCTGCTAACAAATTTTTGAACTGATCATTTTTTGTAACGAAATCTGTTTCACAGTTTACTTCAAGTAGTACAGCACTATTATCTACAACTTCAATGTAAGTAGATCCTTCTGCAGCAATACGATCTGCTTTTTTAGCAGCTTTAGAGATACCTTTCTCACGAAGATAGTCTACCGCTTTATCAATATCGCCTTCAGTTTCTTGAAGTGCTTTTTTACAATCCATCATTCCTGCACCTGTTTTTTCGCGTAGTTCTTTAACCATTTTTGCAGTAATTGCCATTATAATTCCTCCTTGTATTAAGTCATTTTCTAAGTTTTTTGCTTTAAAAAAGGGCGATAAAAGGCTCTTATCCTCTTATCACCCTCACCTTTTACTTGAATTTACTCTTGATTTGATTCAGCAGCAGTCACTGCTTCTTCTTCAGCCTGCACTTCTTCTGTTTCTTCGCCTTGTTTCACTTCCAAAATAGCATCTGCCATTTTAGATGTCAAAAGTTTTACTGCACGAATAGCATCATCGTTTGCAGGGATTACATAATCGATTTCGTCTGGATCACAGTTAGTATCAACGATTCCGATAATCGGAATGTTTAACTTGTGAGCTTCTGCGATAGCGATGCGCTCTTTACGTGGGTCGATAACGAACAATGCATCTGGCAATTTAGTCATTTCTTTAATTCCACCAAGGAATTTTACTAGACGTTCTTTTTCTTTTAAAAGGTTTACTACTTCTTTTTTAGGTAGTACTTCAAAAGTACCATCTTCTTCCATACGCTCAATGTCTTTAAGACGGTTGATACGTTTACGGATTGTTTGGAAGTTAGTAAGTGTTCCACCCAACCAGCGCTGGTTTACATAAAACATACCAGAACGAGTTGCTTCGTCACGGACAGAGTCCTGTGCTTGTTTTTTTGTACCAACGAAAAGTACAGTCCCGCCATTTGACGCGATTTCCTTCACGTAATTGTACGCTTCATCAACCTTTTTAACTGTTTTTTGTAGGTCAATGATGTAGATGCCGTTACGCTCTGTAAAGATGTATTTTTTCATCTTTGGATTCCAACGGCGAGTCTGATGTCCGAAATGTACACCAGCTTCAAGTAGTTGCTTCATAGAAATTGCTGACATAATATCTTCCTCCTAAGGTTTTATTCCTCCGTTCAGGTCATCTTTATATAGAGACTGTTATACAGCACCCACTATACAAATCACGGAACGTGCGTGTTTTCGTACCTCGTTCATTAATATATGAACATAGTATTTACACCAAAAGTTAATATATCATACCGTTCGCCTCTAAGCAAGTATTATTCACCATTTTTTGCATACAATTTTATAATAAGCTCAACTTCTGTCTTGCCGCAGTCCAATTGCTTTGCAATTTCGGTATTGCTTTTTCCCCTATGGTGCAATTGGAGTATCCTACTTTGCAAGGATGCTTCCACTTGATCTTCCTCAATTGGGGCTGGTGGAGTATACGATGAATTCTCTTGTTCACTGTAATCATAGTTTGCTTGAGAACGAACGGGTTCATAAGCAACTCCCTTAGGTACAGAAGTTGCCATATCTTCTTCGCTACTTATTGCTTCCTGTAATCGATCATTTTCCTCTTTTACTTCTTGAAGGTATGTTTCCAATAATGTGACTAACTCTTCTGTTTGTGTATCAGACTTTGGCTGGGATCTTTGCTTAAAAAGCTGAAATATAATAGTGAGTGTCACGATATGTAATAAAAAACTAATAATCAGTAAAAAAGATTCCATATAATTATAATTCTCCCTACTATCCGTTGAAATCTATCCTCTTTCCTAAAAAAGGGTGGTCATTTTTGTTTATAGATTGCTGTTCCTGCTCTTTCTCATTCTGTTCGGAGCTATTAGTACGTTTGTCTTCCTTTTTAATTTTCTCCGTGGTTTCAGACCTAGTCACCTGTTTTCGCTTTTCCAGTTGTTGTTTTAACTGCACTCCAGCTAAGGACTCTTGAAAATGCTGGTTCTGTTTCATTTGTTGTTCTTGCATTTTACCTGCATCCTGTGTTCTTGGCAAGGCTACCTGCATTTCTATAGAACGCCAACTCATAACCACACTTCCCTTTTTGGGAGCAATCCCTGAATTAGCTGAATAATGGATGTGTTACGATTTCGTTCTTGTTCATCTCTAATCTTACATAATGCGAATCTGACTTGATCGCTTTTTTATATTTCCCAAAAGCAATCCTGACGTTACGGTAAAGATTTTGCCTAACAGTAATGGAGGCCGTTTGTTCATTTCCTAGTGTGACTTTAACCATTTTAAGACTTTCCGTGACGGTGGCAAGTTCATTACAAGCTTTTTCATAAAGATTGCGCTGCCTTAGTTTTGTAATGCGTAATTTTGCCTCGCTTGTTGTAAGAGATGTGTTTTCCATCCTTTTACCCAGTATAGAGAGTTTCGCTATCTCATCTTCTAATTCCTTCTTTTTTCTAACTAATACTTGCTCTTTTTCCAAAGCTAGCTTGTTTATACCAAGGGAAATCTCTGTTTTTATAAGTAGTCTGTTGCCAACATCCATCGCTTCCACAAATTTACCCGCAGATACACTGCCACCAATAATATTACCTTTTTGGCAATAGACCTTTTCACCTGCTGAACAAGTACTGTGAAGAATGGAGTTCTCTACAAAAATATCCTTTTCTGCCACCACGCTGCCCTGATTAATATACCCAACTCTGACTGTTTCTCCTGCTACTACGGAACCTTCCTTCTGACCTGCAAGTCCTTCTGCAATATAAACTGTCCCACCTGCAATGATGGTGGCCGCTTCCACTAGACCATAAATTTTGATGTCTGCTGTAGCCTTAACCGAAAACCCTGAGGGGACATCTCCATGAATAATAATGGTCCCAACAAAGTCAAGGTTGCCGTATTTCATAGAAAGTGTCTCATGCACTTCATAGACTGGATAAACATGTAACGTATTACCCATTATGCTCAGTTGCCCTTCCGCTTCCGCATAGAAAGATTGGTCTTCCTGATGAAACACCACGTTTTTACCTGGTTTTAATAAAGCCGTCTTACCTGGCTTGGCTCTTATTTTCTTGTTGAAAATGTTAATTCCATCTTCCTCATTTGTAGGTGGTTTTAATGTAGCAAGCTTCTGTCCAGTTGTTGCGGCAGGAATCCGCATAATATTGCGGAAATTTGCGTTGGAATCGCGATCTATTTCCGTAGTAAAGTTAGAATGATAGACAATTTCCCCGTCTATTCCATTTATTGCTGGCTTACCTTCTGCAATCGTAATAGGAAAAGAAAGATCCTCTTTGGCTATAAGTTGTTGAAAATAAGTTTGGTTAAGTCCATAGTGAATTTGCTTCTCTTTCATAAAGGTAATTAAGATTTCCTCATCTACCTTTAATTCCCTGTACATCTCCCTATCAAGACAATCCAATTCAGCAGATAAGCCATCCTTCTCTAAAACGACTTGAAAGCATTCTCTTAATTGTTTCATCACTTCTTCTCCTTATCCTGTTTTTAAAGAACGTGTTCAAAAGGAGGATATAAAGACCGAGGTCGGCTAAAACCACAACGTCCTATTGCAACGCCGACACTAACACGTCCTATGCGTCGAAGTTCAAGGCTGCGTAGCTTTGAGTACCGGGCTTACACAGGATGTGTTGACTTCTGTGTTGTCCACAGGACGTGGACGGTTTTAACAGAAGTTCAGTAGTACCGATGTGTCATTTATACCGGACTTTCTGAACAACCTTTTAAAGCATAAGTGTTAAACTTCGACTCAGGCATATAGATGTAAGAAGAATGGTTTGTTAGTTGACAGCCTGGATTTTTTTGAGCGTACTTCTTAATTTGACGATAGACTTTTTATGAATCTGTGAGATACGGGAAGTAGTCAGGCCGAGTACCTGGCCAATTTCCGTTAAAGACAACTCATCTTGATAAAACAAACTGATCACCATTTGTTCATTTTCATTTAAACTGCTAATACCTTGTGCTAGTTCTTTCTTTAATTCATTTGAAAGAACATTGAGCTCAGGTAAAACCGTTGTTTCATCAGGTACAGCATAGCCGATTCCCTCTTTTAATTCACTTCTTCCATCTTTTGGTTTTTCTTCGATGGATAGGACATTCGCAAATAATGAATCATTTAAGATGGTTTCCACTTCTTTCACTCCCAGTCCAGCCTTTTCAGCTATCTCTTCCATTGTCGGCATGCGTTGGAGTGCTTGTTCAAGTGAATGGGTTAGCTGCTCCAGTTTTTTCGTTTTTTCACGTAATGATCTAGGAAGCCAGTCTTCTCTTCTCAACCCATCCATAATTGCTCCTCTGATACGGAAGGATGCATATGTATCAAACTTAAGATCTCGAGCTGGTTCGAACTTTTTAAGGGCATCATATAATCCGAGCAATCCAAAACTCTTAACATCATCCCTATTTACACTACTCGGCAAATGACTGGAGATTCGATCAGTATGGTAGCTTACAAGATACATATATGTTTGAATGAGTTCATTTGCAGCATCGTTATCCTTTCGGGTCTGCCAATCATGCCACAACTTTTGTTCATGAGAAGACTTGTTCACCGTCATCTTTAACTCCTCCCTCTCTATTATTAAACCAACTAGCTTCAATTAAATCTGTTGTTCCTCTTTACTAGCTTTTTTTATTTTCAATTTACTTGTTTCAGGATTAAACTCTATTGTTCTCCCCACGTTACCACCCGTATCGGCTGCGATAACAGGAATGTGCAAATCTTGTAAAATAGCTAAAACTGCTTCAGAATTTCGTGGGCCAATTCGCATAATGTCAGAATTAGAAGTGAAGTGAAACATTTGTGCCCCACCAGCCAGTTTTGCTTTTAATGCATACTTTCTAGCACCCTCGTCAATTAATTTATTAACTAGGATCGGGATGGCAGTATCTGCATATTTATAAACATTTAGCTCAGCCTGTTTTGCCAAATTAGAATCTGGTAGAAGGACGTGGGAGAGTCCTGCTATCCGCTTAACATCATCATAAATTACTACACCTACACATGATCCAAGTCCAGATGTCCTGATAACACCTGGTGCTCTTACCATATTTAAATCTGCTATACCAACTTTCACTATAGAGTTAACCTCAATCATATTCCGTAATTCCTAATGCATGAAATAACTTAGTGAGTGAAGCTGGATCAGGTATTAGCAAGAAATTCCCCTGAACACCTTTTTGCTCTTCTTGTTCATTAATCTTGGTATCAATGATGATGGCATAATCTGAGACCTGCGATAACTCTAATAACCCTACTGTCAAAATAGCACCGGCCATATCAACACTTAAATAAGGTACAGATGGCTGCATATTGATACTAGTAAAATCAGACAACGCGGATAAATAAGAACCAGTCAAAATATTACCCGCTTCCTGCAATGCAGAGATAGCAAACTCGTTGGCTGACTCCCCGAGTAAGTTCCCTTCATTACCAGGTACTATTTCATTAATCAAGAATTCCGCCTCTTCAATAGATAATATAAAATACACTGTCCCAGGTGCTTCTCCCTTTATTCGGAAAAACACTGCAGCAATTAGTTCATCAGGCCCTCCAATTAATTCCATTACTTCATCAAAACTTACCACCTTAACTGAAGGGACTTGCATATCAATTTTCTTATTAAGTAATTTTGCCATGGAGGTTGCTGCATTTCCTGCTCCAATATTACCTATTTCTCGAAGCACATCTTTTTGTACGTTGGTTAGGTTTGTAAAGTCGTTCATTTGTTAAGACCCTTCCACTCCATGTAATTCCTTCATTTGATCAACCGTTAAAACCTTCTCAAGATCAAGAAGAATGAACAATCGATCTTCCATTTTTACAACACCTTCTATATAGTCTACATCTACAGTTCCAATTACTTCAGGTGGTGGCTCGATTGCCTCTTCAGAAATATCCATTACATCATTGGCAGCATCTACGATCAAACCGACTTCCATGTCTTCCAAATTAATAATAATAATTCTAGTAGATTCATTGTATTCTGTTGCTTCGAGATTAAATCTGACGCGCAAGTCAATGACTGGTGTTACAACTCCTCGCAGATTTATCACACCTTTAACAAAGTCAGCAGTTTGAGGCACTCTAGTAATCGGGAGCACCCTTTCTATTGCCCCTACTTGCTGTACTGATACTGCATACTCTTCATTTTGCAATTGAAATATAATAACTTTTCTATTAAGTGAAGTTCCTGTTTCCATTTTTCACGCCTCCGATTTGCTTTTTATATTTTGATAATAAACCTAATTGGCAATTCTAAAAATACTTTTCGACTATGAAACAGTCTATATACTCTTATACGTTCACCAGATTTTCAAGCGTATCAGCAACCTGGTTTAATGCCACAATGTGATTAACACAGTTCGTCTTAACCGCAGATTTTGGCATTCCATAAATAACGGCTGTCTTTTCGGATTCCGCTATGGTTATTGTAGAAGTATCTTTCGTTTTCATCCTCTTAATTCCGTTAGATCCATCGCTTCCCATTCCCGTTAAAATAACGGCAATTTTGTTTGTTTGATCTAAGTCACCTACAGATTCAAACAACACATCAACAGAAGGCCTATGCCCGTTAACTGGTTCTTTTTGAGATAATTCCACAACCATCGTTATTCCACGTTTTTTAACATGCATATGGTAATTGCCAGGAGCAATATATGCTGTCCCATCCTCAAGGACTTCACCATGAACTGCCTCTTTGACATGAACTGCTGACATTGAATTCAGACGCTCTGCAAGAGACTTGGTAAAGCCAGGAGGCATATGCTGAACAATCAAAATCGGTGCTGAAAAATCAGCCGGTAGACAAGGTATTACTTGTTGCAAAGCGCGTGGCCCTCCCGTTGACGTACCAATGGTTACAATCGTTCGGCTATATGTCTGTTTCCCGTTTTGGACAGGAATGTCAGTAGATTGTATCGTAGACTCTTCAGGTTTTTCCGTAATAGATACACCAGACGCTGCTATTACTTTACTAATAATTTCTTGTGTTATCTGACCATTCTCTATCGATAAATTTCCTGAAGGCTTCGTTATAAAATCAACTGCTCCATTAGAAATTGCCTGTAAGGTTTTGTCTGCCCCCTCTGCAGTAGCGCTCGATAACATTACAACAGGAACAGGGCATTCACCCATAATGTACTGAAGTGCTGTAATACCATCCATTACAGGCATATGAATATCCAATGTTACAACATCTGGTGACAACTTTTTTATTTTCCTAATCCCGTCCTCACCATTACGGGCTGTAGCAATTACTTGAATACGTTGGTCTGATTCCAGCATATCCTTAATAACCTTACGCATAAATGCAGAATCATCAATTACCAGCACACGAATAGATTTCATAATTCGTTACCTCTCTGTCATCAGTTGTTTTAGTTTTTGTAGGAAAGTCTTACGGCCAGATTGTTGAAAATCGTGCGGTAAATTATCCGTATAATGATAGGCTAGTTGTTTCATAGCCTTACTAACAGGAGCATTTTCATTATATATAGTATAAGGAATCTGCCGAATAACGGCTTGGGATACATGCTTATCATCAGGTAATATGCCCAGTGCATTCAGATTAACCTCAAGAAAACGCCTCACCACTTCACGGAACCGCTGTAAAGCCCGTTCACCTTCTTTTGTACTTGAAGCTCTGTTCATAATAACTTTCATTGGCATGTCCGGGTTGTTGGATACGATATGTTTAATCATGCCATACGCATCTGTAATGGATGTTGGCTCTGGAGTAGTTACAACAATACATTCATCAGAGGCCAAAATAAATGACATGGTATCCTTAGTGGCGCCCGCGCCCATATCGAAAATAATATAATCATAGGAAGAAACTAGCTTATGATACTGTTCAAAAAAATAATCTCTGCTTTCTTTATTAAGTGAAAACAATTCATTCAGCCCTGATCCACCTGCAATGTATCCTAACCCCTTAGGTCCCGCTTCAATGATATCTTCAATTCTTTCATAATTTTGCAAGAGGTTAACAATTGACTTTCTTGCCGGCACTCCCATTAAAATGTCTATATTCCCCATGCCGATATCCAAATCGAATAAAAGGACACGATTTTTCTGACTAACTAACTCTAATGATAAATTGAGTGCTACATTAGACTTGCCTACACCGCCCTTACCACTAATAATAGAAACAGTTTTTGCTTGTTTTAAATCATGCGAAGATTTATCTTGTTTCAGCTTTTTGCGAAGACTTGATGCTTGATCCTCAAACATCTCGCAAACCGTCCACAATATAATCACTAATCAGCGAAGGAGACAATTTTAATAGATCTTCAGGAACGTCCTGTCCATTGGTTGCGTACGCAATTCCAGTCTGTTTGCCAAGTGAAATATTGAGAAAGCTACCATATTGTCTGGTTTCATCAGTCTTTGTGAATACTACTTCTTTGATACCAATCTGAGAAAACTGGTCATAAATGGTAGTAATATCTTCTGCTTTTGCCGTTAGAGCTAGTACGAGATACGTATCCATCTCCCACTCAGGACGAGTGGTTTCCTTTAGCTGTCTTATATACTGTTCATCTCGGAAATTTCTGCCGGCTGTATCAACAAGAATGACATCGTAATTAGCATATTTTTCAAATGCTTGCCTAAAGTCATCTGCTGTATACGCAACTTCCATTGGCACATCTAATATCTTGGCATATGTTCTCAATTGCTCTACAGCTGCAATACGATACGTATCCGAGGTTATAAGCGCAACTTTCTTCTGGTCCTCTAACATACATTTAGCTGCGATTTTAGCGATGGTTGTTGTCTTCCCAACCCCTGTCGGACCTACAAACTGTGCAATTTTCTTTGTATCCTCTATGCCTTTATATGGAAATCCAGAAAGCTCTGTCTTTAAAACCGTCGCTAAGGTGTTAACTATATCACGATAATTTACATTTTCTGGTTCTAGATCGCTTGCCTTATCCATTACTTTATCTACAAGCTGTTTGGCAAGAATTGGCTCTACTTCTTGTGCAATTAAGCCTTCATAAACAAGTCGATAGTTCATTGGATAATGACTGGTTTCATCTGTTGAGTAATGAAGCATTTTTTTTAGTTGCTTTATTTCCTCCAAGACAAGGTTATCAGAGTCTTTTTTAGGACCATCTTGCTTGTTTTCAGTTTTTGTTGTATTGGCTACTTTGTCTTGAATCATCTGGTTATTGCTTGGTCGAATTGGATCTGGATCATGTGCTGCGACCACTTCGATTCTGCTTTTTTTAAAAAGTCCTAAAAAGCCTTTGTGTTTTACCTCTTTGGAATTTAAGATAACAGCTCCTGTACCTAATTCTTTCCTTACCTGCTTCATTGCTTCTGGCATGGTTGCCGCTGTATATTTTTTTACCTTCATTGAATATTCACCACCCCTACGCTTTGTACTTGTACTGTTGGCTCCAATTCATTATAAGATAGCACTACAACCTGTGGAAGGAAACGTTCAACCAGCTGTTTCAAATACATTCTGACAGCTGGAGAGCAAAGTACAATTGCAGTCTCTTCCTGTAACGATAACTTTTCAGCTTCATTGTGCAGGGATTTTACAATTTCTTGTTGGGAATCAGGGTCCAACGCTAAATAATTCCCATGCTCTGTCTGCTGAATGTTTTCCGCTATAAGTTTCTCGACTTTCCCTGAGACAGTCAATACCTTCAACGAAGAATCATCTTCTGCATATTGCTTAGTAATCTGTGGGGATAAAGCTTGTCTTACATATTCCCCTAGTAGTTCCGTATCATTTGTTAATTTTGAGAAGTCTGCTAAGGTTTCAAAGATTACTGGCAAATTTCGTATGGAAATATTTTCTTTTAAAAGTTTTGCCATTACTTTCTGAATGTCTCCAACAGATAAAGGCTCTGGGGTAACTTCCTCTACTAATATTGGATAGCTTTCTTTTAGGTGATCGATTAATTGTTTTGTTTCCTGACGGCCTAGTAAAACATGTGCATGTTTCTTTATCACTTCCGTAATATGGGTGGATACAACAGATGGTGGATCCACAACAGTATAACCGGACAATTCTGCTTCATCTTTCACGTCTTCGTTTATCCATTTAGCAGGAAGACCAAACGCTGGTTCTTTAGTATCGATACCATCGATGTCATCATCTGCTATATCAGGAGACATGGCAAGATAATGATCGAGCAACAACTCCCCTTCTGCCACTTGGTTTCCCTTAATTTTCATCTGATATTCGTTAGGGTTTAGTTGGATGTTATCACGAATGCGAACAACTGGTATAACAATTCCTAATTCGATTGCCAATTGTCGGCGGATCATAATAATTCTGTCCAACAAGTCTCCACCTTGATTCGTATCTGCTAAGGGTATTAAAGCATAACCAAATTCAAATTCAATCGGATCCATATTAAGTAAACTAACCACATTCTCTGAAGTCTTCATAGCACTGCTTTCTGTCTGCACCTCTTCTTCCACTTCATCAACCTCCGGCTCTTCAGCCTGTTTCAATAACAAGTATCCACTTAATGCAAGCACTCCGGCTATGACTGTAGTAAGGAAGAAGTTAATTGGTGTTAAACCAAGCAAGAAGATCGTCCCTGCTGCAATAAATAATAGCTTTGGATATTGTAGTAGCTGACCTGTAACATCACTTCCAAGGTTCCCTGTACCTGCCACACGTGTTACAACTATCCCAGTTGCTGTTGCAATTAATAAGGCGGGTATCTGACTAACAAGCCCATCCCCTACAGTCAATCTCATATATGTATTAATTGCTTCTTGAAACGGCATGTCCATTTGTACCATGCCAATAATGAGGCCAAAAATAATGTTAATGAGAACGATGATTATACCAGCAATAGCATCACCTTTTACAAATTTACTAGCTCCATCCATAGAACCGTGAAAATCTGCCTCATTTTCTACCTTTTCCCGCCTTGCTTTTGCTTGCTGCTCAGAAATCAGTCCAGCATTCAGGTCGGCATCAATACTCATTTGCTTTCCTGGCATTGCATCAAGCGTAAACCTTGCTGCCACTTCTGATACACGTTCTGAGCCTTTAGTGATTACAAGAAACTGAATGATTACAAGTATAATAAATACAACGAAACCTACAAGAGGATTATCACCGATAACAAATGTACCAAATGTTTCTACGACCCCGCCTGCCTCAGCTTCAGAAAGAATTGACCTGGTAGTAGAAACATTTAACCCTAAGCGGAAAAGTGTTAAAAGCAGCAAGAGAGATGGAAATATGGAAAACTGCAATGCTTCCTGTGTGTTCATTGATACAAGTATAACGATTAGTGCAAGGGTTATATTACATAAAATAAAAATACTTAATAGCCATCCCGGTAGTGGAATGACAAGCATTACGATTATTAATATAACACCTAAAAGGACGGATAAATCACGAGCTTTCATTATTGTCTCTCCTCATTGCTTAAGCTTTTTTCTCTAGTTTATATACATACGCCAACACTTCAGCCACTGCTTTGAAGAACTCTTCTGGGATGATATCCCCGATCTCTGCTGCTTTATATAGGGCACGGGCCAGTGGTTTATTCTCTACTGTGGTTACCCCATTTTTCTTAGCAACTTCTTTTATCTTCATTGCAATATCGTCTGAACCCTTTGCGACAATGTACGGTGCGTCTGCTTTGGTCTCATCATACTTAATCGCTATGGCAAAGTGAGTCGGGTTCGTGATGACAACATCTGCGTTAGGGACCTCACTCATCATTCTGCGCGTTGCCATTTGACGTTGTCTTTCTTTTATTTTGGACTTTATTAATGGGTCCCCTTCAATATTTTTGTATTCATCCTTTACATCTTGTTTAGACATCTTCATATTCTTTTCAAAATCGTAACGCTGGTAAGCATAATCGAAAACAGCAAGAAAAAGAAGAGCAATGGTCGCTGATATAGCCATGATAACCGTTACCTGACCAAAGAAGGCTAGCGCACCATCCACCGTTTTAAACGATAGCATCATCATTTCATCTTTATTTATCCAGATCACAAGAAATGTGATGGTGCCGATAAAGACAATTTTTAATAATGATTTCAGCAATTCAACAAGTGCTCGGATGGAGAATATTCTTTTAGCACCTTGAATTGGATCTATTTTCTTCAGATCAAATTTTAAAGGCTCTGTTGTAAACAAGAATCCAATTTGCAAAAAATTAGCCGCCAACCCAGCTATTATCGAGATTACCATAATAGGCGCCAGCATTTTGGCAGCTTCAATCGCTGCACCGGTAAAGACTTGATGAACTGTGTTTTCCGTAACATCCCATTGAATGTATTCCGTAAAAGAATGTGTAAAGAAATCCATCATACTATTCTTTATCGAGCCACCAAAAACAATGAGAATAATAAAGGTAAAAAGCAGCAATATTGCTGTATTAATATCCTGGCTCTTCGCAACCTTCCCTTTCTTTCGCTCATCTTGACGCTTTTTCGGAGTTGCTTTTTCGGTCTTTTCACCTGCAAAAAATTGTAAATCAAGCCTTAGCAAGTTACGCACCCCCGAATAATTGCATCAGTCCCTGCATTGTTTGGAACAGATATGTAAATAATTTTTTAACAAGTACAATATAGAGACTTAGAAAAACGAATAAAGTTAGGAAACTTACAAGTATCTTTAGTGGAAGTCCTACTACAAATACATTTAGTTGCGGGACTGTTCTCGCTATAATACCAAGTGCGACGTCAACTAAGAACAGGCAGCCAACAATTGGTATGGCAATTTGGAAAGCGATCAGAAACATCGTATTAAACGTATCGATAACAAAATCAGCAATAGATTGGTTGCCAAATGGTATAAATGTATCTACAGGAATGAACGAATAACTATTGTAAATTCCGTCTATTAATAAATGATGCCCGTCTACAGCCAATAAAAAGAGTAAGGAAAAGATATAAAAATATTGACCCGTTAATGGACTTTGTGCGCCAGTTTGCGGATCAATAACATTAGCTATTGCAAATCCCATCTGAAAATCTATAAACCCACCAGCGATTTGAACTGCTGAAAGAATGATGTATGCAATTAGACCAATCAATAGTCCAACCAATACTTCTTTTATTAAAAGAAACAAGTACAATTCATCGAAAGTAATATCTGTGGTGCCAATTGTATAAAACATAATAAAAGCTAAAAAGAAACTAAGGCCTATTTTAAATGGTGTTGGTATAGTTCCGTAAGCAAACAGTGGCAACGTGACAAAAAAGGCTAGCACTCGAACAAAGACAAGAATAAAAACTGGCAAGCTATTAACATTAATTAATTCAAGCATGGGTTACCCTACAAACTGATTTAAATTTTGAAATATGTCGGAAGTAAATTTAACCATTTCTGTAAGCATCCATGGTCCAAAAAAAATGAGCCCAACCAATACAGCTACAATTTTCGGAACAAAAGCCAAGGTCTGTTCCTGTATTTGGGTTGTCGCTTGAAAAATACTTACCAGCAAGCCAACAGCAAGCGCTAGTATCAACAATGGGCCTGTGATTAAGAGAATGGTATACACTCCCTTTTCTGCGAGGCCTAATACAAATTCACTGCTCACCAAAATCACCTACTTTTCTTAAAATATCCAACTTAGAAACTATCCAACAGAGAATGTGTAATCATATACCAACCATCAACTAATACGAATAGTAGAATTTTGAATGGCAGGGAGATCATTACAGGTGGCAGCATCATCATCCCCATTGACATAAGGACACTTGCAACAGCCATATCAATAATCAAAAAAGGAACAAAAATCATGAATCCCATTTGAAAGGCAGTCTTCAATTCACTGATCGCAAATGCTGGAACAAGGGTTGTCAGCGGTATCTCCTGAACTGTTTCTGGCTTTTCTAGCTGTGCATAATTCATAAATAAAGCAAGGTCTTTCTGGCGTGTATGCTCTGCCATAAAGTCTTTCATCGGAGCACTCGCTCTATCATAGGCCTCATCAAGGGTTATTTCTTCATCAAATAATGGTTGAAGTGCTTCATCATACACCTCACCAAAAATAGGTGCCATAATAAAAAAGGTTAGAAATAAGGCAATACCAATAAGCACCTGATTTGGTGGCATTTGTTGCGTTGCAAGTGATGTTCTTACAAATGACAAGACTATAATGATTCTAGTGAAACTCGTCATCAATATTAATATACCTGGCGCAAGAGACAAGACTGTTAATAGAAGTAATAGTTTTACAGATGTCGCTACATTCGAAGGATCCGAACTAGAAAACATGTCTACGAATTCATTCATGTCTATCTTCCTTTTGCTTTTGCTGTTGAATCAATTTGTTGCGATTGTTCTTTAGCTTTTTCAATTCACCCGAGAAAAGATCTTTAAAATCTGATCCATCTGATTTCATAGTTGATGTTGTAGACTTTCCTTTTGATTGAAATAGATCTGCAAGAATTCCACCTGTGCCTTGCTGTGCTTCATCCTGCCTTATCAAATCTGCCTTCACATTTGCATCTGTGATTTCCTGTAAAAGTTCAACATTATCGCCCACACCAAGCAGGTAAAAACGATCCCCTAAACGTACAATTTGCACAGATTTATTTTGTCCTACTGATACACCACCAAGGCTTTCAAGAGCTCTTACCTTTGTAAATAACTTGTTTCTCTTATTCAAAAACTTTAAAAGCACATAGATAAGTGCCAATACTAATACTAAAGCAAAGAACATTTTTATAAGATCAAACAGCATGGACCCATTTTCTTCCACTTGCCCCTGTTCTACCTGCTCTTCTTGATTGTTTCCTTCTTGTTCAGTTGGGCTATTTTCTCCCTTCTCTTCTTCATTTAGCCAGTCCGTCACATTAGAAGAACTAGCAGAGACTTCGTTAGATAGAAAAGAAAAGGAGAAAATCGCGATGAAACAGATAACTAGACTTATTTTTTTAATTAACATACTCACTCGTTCCTAATTCAAAGCCTTTTGTATTGCTTCAATAACCCGGTCTGATTGAAATGGCTTAACGATAAAATCTTTCGCTCCTGCTTGGATGGCATCAATTACCATCGCTTGCTGTCCCATTGCAGAGCACATAATTATTTTTGCACTTGGATGCTTTGCTTTAATTTCCTTTAACGCGGTTATGCCATCTTTTTCAGGCATCGTGATATCCATTGTGACTAAATCAGGTTCTAATTCGTTATATTTTTCAACAGCTTGTACACCATCTTGTGCTTCCCCCACTACGTCAAAACCATTTTTAACTAAAATATCTTTAATCATCATTCTCATAAAAGCTGCGTCATCTACAATCAAGATGCGTTGTCCCATTTAAAAATCCCCCTTCAGCAAAATGTTATTTAAGTCTGCGTAACCTATCTGACTGGCTTAGGATATCTGTAACCCGTACACCAAAGTTTTCATCAATTACCACTACTTCTCCTCTAGCAATAAGTTTTTCGTTTACTAGAATATCTACAGGCTCTCCAGCTAATTTATCTAGCTCTATAATAGATCCAGCAGATAAATCCAGAATATCCCGGATCGTTCGTTTCGTTCTTCCTAACTCAACCGTTACTTTTAAAGGAATGTCCATCAACATATCCAAGTTACGATGTTCTGATTTGTTTAATTCTACAGGCTCAAAGTTAGAAAACGCTGCAGGTTGGACGGCACTATGTTGATTTGCGGTATTTCCTAACATGCTTGGATCCTCTTGATGATTTGTCTCATATTGATGTTTCACAGGCTCTTTCGTCTCGGTTTCAAAGCTTCTTTCTAGCTCTTCTACCGTCACAGCGGCTTCTTCCTCAGCTTTTCCATTGAGCAATTCATCCACCAATCCCTTTGCAAAGCTCATCGGCATAAGTTGCATAATATTAGAATCTATTAGATCGCCAACTTTGAGCTCAAAAAAGACCTTTACATAGGCATCTTCTGTAAATCTAGCTTTGGTGTCATCCTCGGGGTCCGCTAATAGTATATTGGGTGGTGAAATATCAACTTTCTTGTTGAAGACTGTTGACATGCTTGTTGCAGCAGCTCCCATCATTTGGTTCATTGCTTCCTGGACAGCGCTCAAATGAATTTCATTTAATTCCTCAGCAGGAGAAGTTCCATCTCCCCCTAACATAATATCAGAAATAATCGCTGCATCTGGTGATTTTAGTACAAATACATTTTTCCCAGTAAAGCCATCAATATAGCTTACTTCAACGCTGACTGGTTCAAAGTTAAACTCTTTTTCTAGATCTGCCTTCTGAATTACAGATACGGTTGGTGTTGTAATATCTACTTTTTGATTTAACAAAGTTGATAGTGTCGTAGCAGAACTCCCGAAGGATATGTTGCCAATCTCTCCTAATGTATCTTCTTCAATTGTAGTTAAAGACTGATGTACAGGTGAAGTGACTTCAGCATCGTCTGCATCATCTTCGCCAATCTTCAATAATGCATCAATTTCATCCTGTGACAGCATTCCATCATTCATCATCTATGTTCACCCCTTTTATTTCTTCCATTACTTGCACTGACAATTTATTTTTTAGCTTGCCAGGCTGTACATAAAATTTTGGCTTATCATTAACTTCCAGTATAAGTGGTTGATCTATTGTTTGATCTAGCCCAATTACATCATTTGGTTTAAGATTAAGAAATTGCTCAATGTTTATGTCTGTAGTCCCCAACAAAGTCTTTGCTTCTACTTTTGCTGTTTCCAAGTTCGTAGACAATTTATTGTATGCTTCATCGTCTCTTTCTTTAGTCGACGTCTGCATCCAATAGTGGACAGATAACTTTGAAATAATGGGCTCAAGCACGATATGTGGAATACAGATGTTAATTAACCCACTCGTATCACCAATAGCTGTGTTTAAAGAGACTACAACTACCGTTTCATTTGGTGAAACCATCTGTAAAAACTGTGGATTCACTTCGAATTCTTCCATTACAGGATCAATTTCTACAATAGAAGCCCACGCTTCTTGCAAGTTTACAATTGCTTTTTCAAATATTTGTGACATTAGTATCGTTTCAATCTCCGTCAAGTTGTCCACTTTATTGGCACTATACCCTTTGCCCCCGAGTATTCTGTCCAGCAACGCATAGGCAATATTTGGGTTAATTTCCATAACGATCCTTCCCTCAAGCGGAGCAACACTATATGTATTAAGTACTGTCATTTTTGGAACTGATCTTATAAATTCTTCGTATGGGATTTGATCTACTGATGCCACATTGATATTCACATATGTCCGCAATTGAGCAGAGAAAAAAGTTGTAAGCATCCGAGCATAGTTTTCGTGGATTCTGGAAATGCTGCGGATCTGATCTTTTGAGAAACGTAGTGCTCGTTTAAAGTCATAAACACGGACTTTTTTTTCTTTATCTTCTTTTTTAAGCTCTTCTGCGTCCATTTCACCTGACGTGATAGCAGACAAGAGGGCATCTATCTCATTTTGCGAAAGAACTTCATCTACCAATTAACTCACCTCCATGTTGGAGTATTACATCTATGTTTACTGCAAAATCTTATTGATTGTATAAACATCGGTAATTTTTCCATCTGTCATAACTTCATTTAACTTTGTTTGGACGGTTTCTTCTAATTCAGATAAACCTGCTTTAAAATCCTCTTCACTCAACACGGCTAACTCTTTAATAAGGATATTTTTAAGCTGGAAATCTCGTTTAGCAATTTCTTCCTTGGCATCTTTACTATCCGTTATAATCTGGAATTGAATCCGTACAAAGCTGCCGTCATCCAGATCTGTTGTTACTTCAGGTGACTCATAGGAATACTCCACAATATCATCGATCGTTTTCGCTTCACCTTCTTTTTCATCATTGAAATTAAGGATAACTAGGAAAGCTACAGCTGCTCCAACAATCAGTATTGCTATGGAGGAAAGCATCACCTTAACTAACTTACTCATTTTTACCATCACCTGCTTTATTTAATGATTGTTGCAAGCCGATTTTCTTATAAAATTCTGTTGCTAGTTCAATTACCGTCTGTTCCCTGTCTTTTACAACAACCTTTTTACCGTTTAACAATGTTATCGTAGTGTCAGGAAATGATTGAATCTGTTCGATCATTAACGCATTAAGCGTAAATGTTTCATTATTTAAACGTCTTAACTCAATCATAAAATGGGCGGGAGTGCCAAGATACGGCACTCCCTACCTCCTTATCGTTTTAGATTTACTAGTTCCTGAAGTATTTCATCCGATGTTGTAATAATACGTGTATTTGCCTGGAATCCACGTTGTGCAGTAATCATCTCTGTAAATTCTTCTGAGAGATCAACGTTCGACATTTCCAGTGAACCACTTACGATGGATGCAGTTCCTTCTGTTTCAGGAGCAACTATACCATTGTACCCAGCATTTTCACTATTAAGGAATAAGTTACTTCCGGACTTTTCTAAACCAGCGGCATTCGAGAAAGATGCAATCGCGATCTGACCAGCTTCTTGAGGGTCGCCCTCTTCATCAATATAGGAAACTGTTCCGTTGCTTTGAACACTGAAGCTTTGTGCAGTATCCGGAATACTTATATTACCGTCCATACCTTGTAGGTAATAACCTTGTGGATTAACAATAGCTCCTTCACTATCTAGGTAAAAGTTTCCTGCTCTTGTGTAAAACGTTTGATTACCATCCTGAACAACAAACATTCCGTCCCCTTCTAAAGCAAAATCCAGTGGACTGTTGGTAGTCTGTCTAAAGCCTTGTGTGTGAATGTTGTCAATTGTTCCAAGCTGTGAACCAAGCCCTACCTGGGACGGGTTAACTCCACCTCGTGTGTCAGTTGCAGCTTGTGCACCGGCTGTCGTTTGGCTCATCATATCCTGAAAGGTTACCCTTCCTTTTTTAAAGCCTGAAGTGTTTACATTGGCAATATTATTTCCAATTACATCTAATTTTGTTTGAAAGTTTTTCATACCTGAAATCCCAGCATACATAGAACGTAACATTTATCATTTCCCCTTTTTGGTTATATCGTTTTACGCTGTATCTATCCTTCAACAGCGGTTTGGCTTCCCAGAAGGGTCCAGCCTATTTATCCATCAGTATTGTTCCATTAATGTTTGTGAAAATTCGACTTGTCGCTTCCTGCCTGTTCATAGCAGTTACAACCGTATTATTTTTTGCACTTACAAGTAGTGCTGCTTGCTCTGTAATGACCAACGAATCTGTTATTCCTTTAGCTTTTGCTTCTTTTACTTTATCGTTTATTTTTTCCCATTGTTTTGTATCAATTTCAATGTTTCTCTCTTGAAGCCGCTCCGAGGCATGCTTACTAATTTTTAAACCTGTCTGTTCTGTAAGAACATCTTTAAAATTAACGTCCGATTTACTACTTGCCTGCCTTACAGGCGTCGCTACATTCAGGGCATGCTGGTGCGGCAATTGATGAATTCGATGATCCATATGCTCACATCCTTTTTTGTGCCATTATGCTTCTTCTTCCACCTCTTCGGTTGGATCACTTACTTGAATAGCAGCATCTGCGTAAATTTTGTCCCCGTTTTTCAGTTCTAAAACAGCCCAACCCTCATGCTGACTCACTGAAACCACTTGACTTGAAATCTCTTCCCCTTTTTCCCCTGTTTCTTCATCTACAGCCCGATAGCTTACTTCCTTTCCAATCATATGACTGTACTTAATGACAGGAGAAATCATTTGACTCTCTACAAGACTATCTATTGAGTTTGCCATATTCATTGTCTGCTCTAGCGAAGAAAATTGGGCCATTTGCGAAATAAACTGCTTGTCATCCATGGGGTTGCTCGGGTCCTGATTCTGTAACTGTGCCATAAGAATCTTTAGAAATTCATCTTTTCCTAAATTTGTGCTCGGTGTTCTTGCACTGCTTTGATTTTTCAAATACAATGACGGGTCTAGGTTAACGGGCATTTTTTCCACCTACACTTTCTCATTCATTAATAATTCGTGAAACTGAGTTGCAAAATCATCTTCCGCATGACTTTCTTCATCCTGCCTAGTATCTCCAGATCGATCTTGTTGTTGATCAGAATGCTGGTTATCCTGTTCCTCTTGGAGGTTTTGGCTTTGTTGAACAGCCATATCCTGTTTCTCAATCACCACTTGGTGTGGAGAGAACATATTACGTAGTTGATGAATATTCCCTTCCATCATCTCTTTTGTTGCCTGAGAAGAAACAAGTATTTTTACCGTCATTTCTCCGTTTATCTGTGTTAATTTCACCATCATGTCTCCAAGATTTTCTGGTCGTAATGAAATGGACAGCTGTGTTGTTCCATTGGATTTAGCAGCAAACTTGCTTGATTGGATTAATTGCTGAAACTGCTCCAGTAATTGTTTATCCGGTGACTTCGTAGATTGGGTAGAATTAACATGGATAACAAGCTGTTCTACCTGGCTCATTGGTCCGCTTATGACAGATGCAGTATTGCTAAGGCCCTCTGTTTTTAAAGTAGGTTGTGCGTGCTGTTGCAATGCGCTTGAAAGCCACTTGGCAATATCACTAGTGGTGACCTTTGAATCAGTGTTGTATTGATGTTTTGTAGCCATCTGATTTCGCTTTTCAAAGGATTGAATTAGATCCTTCCAGACCCCTTGTAAACTAGTACCGTCTTTTTTCATAAGGTTAAGCACCGCGTCCCCACTGTTCGCTGCGCCTGTTTTCTTTTCAAGCGAAGTCCATTGCTGCAACAGTTGTAATAATTTTGGTGCTGCCTTTTCAGCATCTTCTTTAGAAGTTATTTGCGATAAAACAGGAGCTACTTCACTTAACAGCTGAACAAATTCGTTAAATAATGGTGGTAAATTCATCATCTCATCGAGTTTCATTCCAACTTCAAGTTTTTCTTGGTTATTCTCCGATTCCATTAGGATGGTTAGCAGATCCATGAGCTTTTCCTGTTCTTCCTCGGTCAATCGAATTTTCTCTCCGTTGTTTTTCTCTTCACCAGACTGAAATATAAGCGATAAAGCAGGTTGTATAGATTTGGTCAGCGTATCCTGATCAGACGCTGTTGCTAGTTCAGTAGCCTTGTTATTACTATTCTGTTCTGCTAATAGAATCATCTCTTTTAAACCAGTTGCTTCGTTACCATGCTCACCATTTAGCATTGATTGAAATAAATCACTTCTGCTAGAGGTCTTCTCGGAGGCAGCAGGTACTTTTACAGATTGTATTTGCTGAACAAACATTCCGATTGCATTCATTAAGTTTCACCCCCTTTCAAATTATCTAGTTTCCAGCATCTATGAATATTTTTGTTAAATCTGCCGCTTTAGCTGGTTCCATTTCTGCCAAAATGGCGCCTCTTACTTTATTTGAAACTTCTTCTAATATAGAGACAGCTGTTTGATTATCTAAATCCTGCATGATTAGAGCAGCCTGTTCACTGTCCATGTCTTTAAAAGAGCTTGCGATTGTAGTTATTGAACTATTTTCTGATTCACTATCAGCCTCCACCTCAGCAGTAGCTTCATTCTGTTTATTACGATTTTCTAGAATTACCGCTTCTTCTTCTAATCGATCAATCGTTGTTTCCATATCCTGTACTTGCTGGTTAAGTTGCTCAATCTGCTCATTTTTGGCAGCCAGCTGCTCTGAAGTTTGATCTGATGTTTGTTCTACTGACTCCCCTTCTGGCGATTCTATAAGCGAGGACACAACTGGAATATTACTTCCTTTTTCCTTTACCCAGTCCATTACGTTTACTCCTGCCATACTAAAGGCAATTACCGCAATCACGACTGCAATCAATAGCGGAATTACGATTGCAAAAAGAAACCAGAGAAATGGATTCATTTTCTTTTTTTCTGTTTTTAGGTCTTTTTCCATGTCATCACCTGTTTATATGACTTAAATATTGCTGTATTGAGACTTCATCCATCGAGGATTTCTCCATTTTCTCCTGGATAGCTTTTTTCTCTTCCTGTCTCATTTCAATAATCTTATCGAATTTCTTCATTTCTACATGTGCTTCAGTAAGTAAACTCTGCTTCAATTCCATATCATTTCTCGCATTCTGAACGGCATTTTGCATGTCCATAATTTGCTTATTTAATCGCTCGATATATGCATTTTGCTCTCTTATTTTATCAAGCGTTATAGCTTGTTGAATTGCATCTTCATAATCTTTTTCAGCGTTTTCCTTCTTCTTTAATAACTGGAACATTTTTGTGGCGATATCCTCGAAAAATTCTGTTGATTGATGGTAGGCCTTTTGCGCATCATTTTTTTCTTGTTCTCGGACATTACGAATCTTTGATAAAGCTAGTATTTCCGCCATTAATTCATGCCTCCATTTAATAATGCTGTCATTTGTTCAATTGATTCGGTACGTGATAATACTTCATGAACATCCTGTTTTAAAAAGGACTGTATCTTAGGTTGATAGGAAATTGCTCTGTCGATCATTTGGTCAGTGCCCCGTTTATAGGCACCAATGTGAATTAATTCGCTATTCTCTTCATATTTTGCCATTAGCGAGCGAATTTCCTGCGCTATTTGTTTGTGGGAAGCTGCAGTAATTCCATTCATTACACGGCTAATCGACTTGAGAACATTAATTGCGGGAAACTGGCCACGCTCTGCCAGTTTTCTATCCATAACAAAGTGACCATCTAATATCCCTCTAACCGTGTCTGCTATCGGTTCATTCATGTCATCACCGTCTACCAATACAGTATAAAAGGCTGTAATGGTTCCGTTTTTGTTTGTACCTGTTCGCTCGAGTAATTTAGGAAGGGTGGCAAATACAGAAGGGGTATAACCTTTTGTAGTTGGTGGTTCTCCTGTAGCTAGTCCAATTTCTCGTTGGGCCATCGCTACCCTTGTAACAGAATCCATCATGAGGTTCACGCTATATCCCTGATCCCTGAAATACTCACTGATTGCTGTTGCTGTATAGGCACCCTTTATGCGCATTAAGGCGGGTTGATCTGATGTGGCTACCACAACAATCGATCTCTTAAGCCCTTCTGACCCTAGATCTTTTTCTATGAATTCTCGAACTTCTCTGCCTCTTTCACCAATTAGTGCGATGACATTTATATCTGCGTCACTATTTCTAGCAATCATTCCTAACAGTGTACTTTTCCCAACACCACTACCTGCAAATATTCCAATACGTTGGCCTTTTCCTACTGTAAGAAGGGAGTCTATAGCCTTCACCCCTACCTGTATTGGTTCGGAAATGGGTGGCCTCTCCATTGGATTAGGCGGAGCCTGGTCGGTTAAGTACCGGGTTAATCCTTTTGGAAGTGAAGAATGGTCCAGTTTCTCTCCTAGTGAGTCAACGACATTACCAATTAAACCTCTTCCCACTTTTATACTTAGAGGCTTCCCAGTCGATTCTACAAGACATCCAGGTCCGATTTCATTTACTTCTGAATAAGGCATAAGAATTATTTTTTCATTATTAAAACCAACAACCTCTGAGAGGATCGGAGAACGGTTCTCAGATGAATGAATATAGCATACTTCCCCTATATTGGCAGCAGGACCTTGTGACTCAATCATCAATCCAACCACTCGAAGCACTTTTCCATAACGTTTATATGTGTCTGCTTGTTCTACTGCTGATAGGTAGTCTGCGATATTCATTGCTTTTGCTCCAATACAATTTCATGTAATACTTCTCTAATTTGCTTTAACTGTGTATCAATTCCAATATCCAATTCACCAAACGGGTGCTGGATACGACAACCGTTTTCTTCAACAGTGTCCTTTATATAAATTGCGAGCTTTGTGTCATCATCCAAAATTTGTAACAGTTCTTCCTTTTGCTGGACTACAAACTCGTAATTTGCAGGATTAAGGTAAATCGATATGATAGATTGGTCCTTTAATTCCTTAATTGCTTTATTTACGATGTGTAGAAAAGAGGTAGGCTCCTCTGTGATCTTTTGATCAATTATTTTCTCAGCGGTATTTAACGCGATATTTATAATTTCATCTGTACTTTTTTCTACTGTTTGCTGAAACT
The DNA here is from genome assembly GCF_052246275.1 of Oceanobacillus sp. M65. Taxonomy (NCBI): domain Bacteria; kingdom Bacillati; phylum Bacillota; class Bacilli; order Caryophanales; family Bacillaceae; genus Oceanobacillus; species Oceanobacillus sp. M65. The sequence goes on from NZ_JBQQCJ010000002.1 coordinate 653,032, forward strand.
CTTTCATTGCCCGTTCTGTTAACTGGTTCAACTCATCTAACTTTGTTTGGTATACCAACAGACCTTCATCTCTACCTGAATTAAACCCGTCTTGGTATCCATCGTTTTTTGCTTGTTCGACTAATTTTTTCTTCTCTTCTTCCCAGTTTAGCTTCGCTTGTTCGATCTCATCATGTGTCTGCTGTAGCATTTTGGCAGTGTTTTCCTTCACTTCTTCAAAAGTTTGTTGTGCCTCTCGAAGTTCTGCCTGCACTTGTTCTTCTGTCTCTTCTCCTGCTACTACATCATTTCGTGTTATGACTGGTTTGATTTTGATTACCTTGCCACCCGTCACGCTAGAATCAGACAATGATATCATCTCCTCCACCTCTTGCAATGACAATCTCACCTATATCTTCTAATCTTCTAATAGAGCCAACAATTCTTGTTTGTGCTTCCTCTACATCACGTAAACGTACTGGCCCCATATATTCCATCTCTTCTTTAAAGGACTCTGCCATCCTTTGTGACATATTTTTAAACACAATATCTTTCACTTCATCACTAGCTACTTTAAGTGACAATCGTAAATCGTCATTTTCAACTTCTCGTATTACCCGTTGAATTGCTCTGTTATCAAGAATTACAATATCTTCGAACACAAACATACGTTTTTTGATCTCATCAGCAAGCTCTGGATCTTGTATTTCAAGAGCATCTAAAATCGTACGTTCTGTACTCCGATCTACTCCATTGAGAACTTCTACGACAGCTTGGATTCCACCCGTTTGTGTGTAGTCCTCTGTTACAGAAGAAGAGATGTTTTTTTCTAAAACTTGTTCAACCTGTGTAATGATCTCGGGTGATGTAGAATCCATTGTAGCAATTCTTCTTGCAATATCTGCCTGCATTTCTTGTGGCAGTGCTGATAAAATTTGCCCGGATTGCTCTGAATCTAAATAAGAGAGAACAAGTGCAATTGTTTGCGGATGTTCGTTTTGAATGAAATTTAAGACTTGCTGTGGATCTGCCTTTCTCGCAAAGTCAAATGGTCTCACCTGCAAGGAAGATGTAAGTCGATTAATTATATTAGAAGCTTCCTGGCTTCCAAAAGCTTTTTCCAGAACTGTTTTTGCATACCCTATCCCCCCCTGTGAGATAAAGTCCTGAGCTACTGCAATTTGGTGAAATTGGTCTAAAACATCGTCTTTTAAAGAATTATCTACTTTTTTAACTGAGGAAATTTCCAAGCTGAGTTTTTCAATTTCCTCTTCTGTCAAATGTTTGTACACCTGAGCAGAAACATCCGGGCCTAAGGAGATCAAAAGTATCGCTGCTTTTTGCCTGCCTGTTAAGGCGCCTTTTTGTCTTACCATTTAATCCCCTCCTAATCTTCCCCGATCCAGCTTCGTAAAAGTTTCGCGAAATCTTCCGGCTTATCTTTTGCAATTTTTTCTAATTGTTTTTTACGGACATCTGCCTCTGTCTGTTCATTTTCAGGTAATTCTGGAATCTCGGCAGGTATTTCTTCTGAGATATAGCTCTCTTCTATAATTTCTTCTTCTCCACGATTACGCAACAACATAACAACCAATACAATAATAATTAGTAGTAATGCTCCTCCTGCTATATACATCCAAGACGGAATACCAGCAGATGTGGCCGCAGCGCTATTCGTTTGTTTTCCACTAAATTCTTGGAACGTGATGGATACATTTTCTCCTGGCGCAGCATTAGCTGGCTCAAATTCTGCATCAACCGTAGTGGTCACAATGGAACTTAAAATAGAAGAAATACCTTCTTCAACAGTTGTTTGTTCCTGCTGAGTTAAATATTCAACGGTTTCGCCATCGTCATTTTTAACATTGTTAACAGCTACCTGTATCCCAAGATCACGTACTTTATAAGGACTTTCTACAATCTCTCTTTGAATACGGTTGTATTCATTGTTTACTGTTTCCTTAACTAGCTCATAATCTCCGTCTTCGCCTTCTTCAACACCTTCATAATTAGCTATGTCTTCATCACCAGTTCCAGCATTCCCACCAACAGGAGGGTTTCCACTATACGTTTCTTGGATTGTTTCAACGCTAACTGGCAGACCTTCCATATTTTCCTCATCAGCAGGTTCTACAAGATTTTCCGTTCTGTTTTCTTGTGTAAAATCAATATCAGACGTTACAGATACGATTACATTTTCGCCACCTACCATAGCACTAAGCATCTGTTGTAATCTCTTTTGGATATCTCGTTCTATGTCCTTCTTAACGGATTGCTGATATGTATGTGCATCCTGCGAGCCACCAGCAGTCTGATTGTTTCTATCAAAGTATTCAAAGTACTGGTTCATAATAACGATGTTGTCCGCCGGCAGATTCGGTACTGCTTTTGACACTAAGTGGTAAAGCGACTCTATTTGGTTTCCTTCAAACTGATATCCAGGCTGCGTATTCAAGACTATGGATGCACTGCCTTCTTGTGCTGCGTCGCTAACAAAAACGGGATCCTCAGGCATATTAATCATGACCTCGGCATTTTCAATTCCATCAATCCCTTTCATTAAGTTAGCCAATTCGGTTTGCATCGCATCCAGTTTCATTACGTTAAACTCGTTGTCTGTTACTCCCCAAGATGCATTCTCACTGAAAAAGGAATAATCGATGTTCCCACTATTTGGTAAACCCTGTCCGGCAAGATCAACAAGTAGTGAATCCACTCGCTCTTCTGGAACATTTACAGTTGTTCCGCCGTCTTGTAATTCATATTGTATGCCTCTTGTATCAAGTTCTGTTTTTATTTGCCCTACTTCCTGCAAGGAAAGGTTGCTATATAATGGAACCAACCTGGACCCGGGCGACAAAAATAAGATCCCACCAATCAGTAGGATGACTAGTAATACAGATCCAAGAAAGACGCCCTTTTGTGTATTGGAGCGTTTTTTCCAGAATCCAGTTGTTTTTTCTTTCCAGTTCATTATCTTCTCTTTCATATATTCCCCCACCATGATGCCAAAATTGATTCAAACATTTACTACATTGTCTAGATTTTGTAAATTTTAAGGATTCGAAATCCATTATTATTTCTGAAATTAGAATGTTTGTTAAGAAGTACACAAGTATACTCTTGCTTTTGAAGCGAATGGACCTTAAACCTGCATCCTCATTATTTCATTGTAGGCATCTATAGCTTTACGTTGCATTTGTACGCTTGTTTCTAATGTAATGCTTGCTTTTTGTGCAGTTATCATTACGTCATGCAAATCATCAATTTGGCCATTGGCAAGTGCTTCTGTCTTGTTATCTGAAGCAATCTGGCTATTATTTACGTTATTAATTGCTGCTTTTAATGTATTTGCAAAACTTTCCTGCGCCTGTCCTGGTGATACTGCAGGTTTTGTAATCTGTTGATCCGCCATAGTTCCTAGCGTTATGTTATTTATCATTATTTAAAACTCCCAGCATAATTATTTACCGATTTCCAATGCTTTCATGAGCATACCTTTGCTTGCATTCAATGAAGTTATATTTGCTTCATAGGACCTAGTAGCACTCATTAGGTCAACCATTTCTTTTAATGGATCAACATTTGGCATTTCAACATACCCGTTATCATCTGCGTCTGGATGTGTTGGATCATATACTAATTTAAAAGGGGTTTCATCTTCTGTAATCCCAGTAACCTTAACACCATTGCCGGTATTGTTTTGCGATGTTCCAGATGCTTTATGTAAAAACGATTTAAAACTTCCGCCGTTTGGCTCTACCGTAACCATTTTCCTTTTGTATGGCTCGTATTCCCCATTTTCGTTAATTGTCGCTCTTGTAGTCTGAGCGTTTGCAATGTTTGAAGATACAACATCCATTCTAAGGCGTTGAGCAGTAAGAGCACTCGCACTTGCGTTTATTGAATTAAAAATGGACACTTATTAGCTACCTCCCTGTAAAACTTTTTGCAGGCTTCCAAACTTACCATTTATCCGATCTACTAATGCCTGATAATAGATTTGGTTTTTGGCAAGTTCTGCCATCTCCTTGTCCACATCAACGTTATTTCCGTTACTATTGTAGGATGTATTGTTATTTGTAATTATTTGGTAAGATGAATCAGAAGTACCATTAAAAGATAAGTGCTTCTCGTGAGTCTTTTTTGCTTGTACGCTCGTTGACATACTGTCGTTTAATATATCTTTGAACACTGCATCCTTTGCTTTGTAGTTTGGTGTGTCAACATTCGCGATGTTGTTTGATATAGTCTGGTTCTTTGCTGACGCGTATTGCAATGATTTTTCCAAAGTGGAAATAGTGCCTCCAAATAAGTCCATCCATTTCCCTCCTTAACCTTTTTATCAACGGTCATAAATATTAATATCCTACGAATATTGTAATTTATAAATACTGCAAAGTCTATCACTTTTCGACATTTTCCTTATTAAGAACATAATATAGTTAAATATAACTAGGTCTAATTTATCAATAAGATCGTATTTTGTTTGTTAATTTTCCATAACTTTTCTTTTTTCTCGAATTTCTATTGCTAATTCGTCGAATTTGATCGAAAACAGCAATTAATTTTTTCATTTTACAGATTATATTTACCCGCACAAAAAAAGCCCCATAAGACTAAAGTCTTACAGGGCTTTTTTGTTTTATCTTGAACGAAGTTTCTCAAGCTCAACTAGAAACTTACTGTTTAACACTTTAATATATGTTCCTTTCATTCCTAACGAACGAGATTCAATAACACCAGCACTTTCAAGCTTTCTAAGTGCATTTACGATAACTGATCTGGTGATACCTACTCGATCTGCAATCTTACTTGCAACAAGCAAGCCTTCGTTACCATTCAGCTCTTCGAAAATGTGATCAATAGCTTCTAATTCACTATATGAAAGAGAGCTTATTGCCATTTGCACAACTGCTTTACTGCGCGCTTCCATCTCTATTTCTTCGGTTTTCTCGTGTAGAATTTCCATACCTACTACTGTTGCACCATATTCTGCAAGCAATAGATCATCATCATTAAAGCTATCTGTTAACCTCCCAAGTACCAATGTACCAAGGCGCTCTCCGCCTCCGATGATCGGAACAATCGTTGTTAAACCTGTTTTGAACAATTCACGATTTTCTACAGGGAATACAGTTTGCGGACTGTCAATATCCAGGTTTGGAGTGGTCTCATGAATGTTAAACAACCCTTCCGTATATTCTTCTGGAAATTGTCTTTGTTCTAGCATATCTTTCATACGTTCATTTTCTATTTCTTGGTTTATTGAAAATCCTAATAATTTACCTCTTCTACTTAGAATATACACATTCCCTTTAATTACGTCACGTAAAGAAGCAGACATATCATTAAAATTCACCGATTTTCCTGTTGCTTTCTGTAGCATTGCATTAATTTTTCTTGCACGTCCTAATAGTTCCATTAATAATCCTCCATTCAATTGTTTGGTATTATAGTATAAATTGACTTAAGTCCTTGTTTTTAGCAATAGTACTTAGTTTTTCATCCACGTAAGTTGGGGTTATTTCAATTTGCTCCATATTAATATCAGGCGCTTCAAATGATAAGTCTTCTAGAAGTTTCTCTAAAATGGTATGCAATCTTCTAGCACCGATATTATCAGTCTCTTGATTTACCTGATAAGCAATCTCAGCTAGTCTTTCTATAGCTTCGTCCGTAAAAACAACATTTATACCCTCTGTTTGCAACAAGGAAGAATATTGTTTGAGTAAAGCATTAGACGGCTCACCAAGTATACGTTTGAAATCTTCAACTGATAGTTTATCTAATTCCACTCTAATAGGAAACCTTCCCTGAAGTTCAGGAATGAGATCACTTGGCTTTGCCATATGAAATGCACCAGCTGCTATAAAGAGCATGTGATCTGTCTTTACAGGGCCATGCTTTGTGACCACAGTTGATCCTTCCACAATTGGCAGGATATCTCTCTGAACACCTTCACGCGACACATTTGCTGTGTTATCCTGCTTTCCGGCTACTTTATCAATTTCATCGATAAAAATAATTCCGGATTGTTCTGCCCTTTCCACAGCAATTTGGGCTGCTTCTTCCAAATCGATCAACTTCCCCGCCTCTTGTTGGGTCAGAACCTTTCTTGCCTCTGATACAGGTAGTTTACGCTTTTTCTTTTTCTTTGGCATGAATTGACCAAATGCGTCTTGCATATTCATCCCCATTTGTTCCATTCCCGAACCTTGGAGCATGTCAAACATGGAAGGCGGAAGTTCCTCAATTTCAACGGAAACCATATGATCCTCTAGTTCACCTAGCGCTAACTGGTGCTCTATGCGTTTTCGTTTGTTTTTAATTTCCTCATCATTTTCTGCATTCGTTTCGCTTTTGTCACTGTCATCATTGCCAGAAAAGAGCATTTCAAAAGGATTTTTCATAGAGGACTCTTTTTTAGCCTGAGGAACAAGTAATTTCACTAATTGTTTATTTGCTTCCTCTTCAGCCTTTCCCTTAACCTCTTTCATTTTCTCTTCTTTTACCATGCGCAATGACATTTCAACAAGGTCCCTGATCATGGATTCTACATCTCTTCCAACGTAACCCACTTCTGTGAACTTGGTCGCTTCCACTTTTATAAAAGGGGCGCCCACCAACTTCGCTAACCTTCTGGCAATTTCCGTTTTACCTACTCCCGTAGGTCCAATCATCAGAATATTTTTAGGAACTATTTCATCCTTTATCGAGTCATCAAGTTGCATTCTTCTATAGCGGTTGCGCAAAGCTATTGCAACAGATCGTTTTGCACTTCCCTGACCGATTATATATTTATCCAATTGACTGACAATCTGTTTCGGAGTGTAATCAATACCCATTGTCGAAAGGCCTCCTTTTAGTCAAGCACTTCTAAGGTTATCTGATCGTTCGTAAACACACAAATTTCTCCCGCTATTTCTAAAGCTGATCTTGCAATTTCCTCTGCAGTTAGATGATCCGCTTTTCTGGCAAGCGCTCTACCAGCACTTAATGCGTAATTCCCACCAGATCCTATGGCGAGTATGCCATCGTCAGGTTCAATTACTTCACCTGTACCAGAGACTAAAAACATATTTTCTTTATTCATTACAATCAGCATGGCTTCCAGTTTACGAAGAACTTTATCACTTCTCCATTCCTGTGCCAATTCAACCGCAGCCCGAGCTAGGTTACCATTAAAAGCTTCTAGTTTTCCTTCAAATTTTTCGAATAGCGTAAAAGCATCTGCCACAGAACCAGCGAAGCCAGCTAGAACTTGACCACGAAATAATGTACGTACTTTTTTAGCCTTATGTTTCATAACAACTGCGTTTCCTAGGGTTACTTGACCGTCACCACTCATTGCGCATTGTCCTTTATGGCTGATGGCAAATATAGTCGTTGCATGCATCTCGTTTGCCAAAATAATCACCTCTTCTAATCGTTTGATTGATTATTTGCTCTTGGGTGGCTGTTCATATAGACACTTCGCAAATAATCCTTTGTAACGTGTGTATAAATTTGTGTAGAAGACAGATTTTCATGACCCAAAAGTTCCTGCACACTACGCAAATCCGCCCCCTCATTTAATAGATGGGTCGCAAACGTATGCCGTAGCTTATGGGGGTGAACATGGACTGTTAACGCAGCCTTTTCAACCATTTTATTAAGGATTAATCTAATCCCTCTCGCCGTTATAGGATTTCCACGTGCATTTAAAAAAACAGCTTCGTTCTGCTGTTCCGCCTTTTTCAACAACGCTGGGCGCCCTTCAGTTATGTACGTTTCCAAAGCGATTTCTGCAAATCTTCCAAATGGAATGTACCGTTCCTTTCTCCCCTTACCTCGAACAAAGACAGTGCCAATTGAAAAATCAATATCTTGAAGCCTCAACCCCTGACATTCACTCACCCTCATGCCTGTAGCATAGAGCAACTCAATTAATGCCTGATTCCGTTGTCCTGTCGGTTCATTAAGGTCATTAATCTCAAAGAGCTTTTCAAGTTCCTGTTTATATAAGAATCCAGGAACTGGGCTCTCGGTCCTCGGTAGGGATATGTGGACAAAAGGGTTGGAGAATAAGACATTCTCTCTTTCTAAATATTTATAGAAACTTCTCAACGTTGAAATTTTGCGGGAAACAGATCTCCGGCTTAGCTGTTTGTTATATAGCATCGTTAGATATATTCGTACAACTTTCTGGTCTACATCTCCCAGATCAGTGATGCCTTCCCCTTGCAGAAAAGCGAAAAAAATTTCCAGATCATTCTGATAATATTTCACAGTATAAGGGGACGCATTCTTCTCAATCTGTAGATAGGATGTAAATGCTTTAATTGCTTCATCAAAATTAAGCAAAACTTCACCCCATTGATTAGCGAATAAATCATATCATAGAAAATCGTGTAGTGCAATAAATTTAACAAAATTGCAACAAAATTCTGAATTACCGATTATGCAATCGTGTTTTTCAATGATTTATCCTGTGTCATAGCAAATGAATGCTTTACAAGTAAGGTTTTGACTGTCAAGGTATTACACTTACCAAGGCGTAATTATATCTGTTTCCATCTAAATAGTCAACAATCTTGCCTTGAAACAATACGAATACTTATTTTAACCAGTCTTCACCTAACATTTCACCATTATAAATGATAGTTCAGCCATTCCTTTTTAGTGAACTGGAAGGATTTTTTAGAAAATAGTCTATAGACACAATCTTCTCTTCATAATATTGCCAAATTATTACTTCAGTATTCCTAACTCATTTATTTTTTCTTTGGTTTTATCCGTTCCTAATTTATATACATTACGATAAACGGTAATAAGATGATCATCATAGCTATTTCTTTCTTCATCTGCTCCCCATTCATCAAAAGGCTTGGATAAATACTCAACTGAGTTTTTTGCATTTTTGTTCTCTTCTAGAAAAAGTTCCCGTAATTCTTCAACCTCATCATGAGTTGCCACAATTTCATATTCAGTGGATCTATCCGGTATGGACATCTCATTAATTTCCTTTTCTGTTATTTTTACGAAATAATGTTGTTTACGGTCCATTGGATTACCTCCTTTTGTTTTCTATTACGAAGGTTCCCTATTTAATGAATTTAGAAACGCCTAAAGAAAAACTGGGCTTAAACTTCATGAACCAAACAAAAAACTGCCCGTTATTAGATACGGACAGTTAAAGACCTTCTTGTCTAGGCTTGCGCTGATTCCTTATATTCACAATTTGTACATTGGATTTGTGTTTCCTTCTTACTTTTCTTTTCGACTAATAAGGCGTCACATTTTGGACATGGTCTTGAGATTGGTTTATCCCATGAAAGGAAGTCACATTCCGGAAATCGATCGCAACCATAAAAGACGCGTCTTTTTTTGGATTTTCTTTCCACAACGTTGCCTTCTTTACATTTCGGGCATTTCACACCGATTTCTTTAAGGATAGGCTTCGTGTTTCGACATTCTGGGAAATTAGAGCATGCTAGGAATTTTCCGTACCTTCCCATTTTATAAACCATCTCATGCCCACAGTTCTCACAGTCAATGCCAGCTGGCTCATCACGGATTTCAATTTTTTCCATTTCTTTTTCAGCAGTTTCTAGTCGCTTTTCGAAACCTTTATAAAATCCGTCAATAATGGTAATCCACTCGGTCTTACCTTCTTCAATTGCATCAAGGTCCCCTTCCATTTTAACTGTGAACTCCACATCAATAATTTCAGGGAAAAACTCTTCGACAAGCTCTAATACAATGGTCCCAAGCTCTGTTGGGATAAAACGTTTGTTATCAATTGTTACATAACCTCTTCGCTGTATCGTATCAAGGGTTGGTGCATAGGTTGAAGGTCTCCCTATTCCTAACTCCTCCATAGTACGAACAAGCCTTGCCTCCGTATAACGTGGTGGCGGCTGAGTGAAATGCTGATTCGGCTCAATTTCTTCTGCCATAACATTCTGTCCTTCGTGAAGGTCCGGTAAAAATTTGTTTTCTTCTTTTTTATCATCATCGGTTCCTTCCACATACACCTTCATGAACCCTTTGAACTTCACTTTTGATCCAGTAGCCCTAAATTCCACTTTATTATTTAGCATGTGAACGGTCATAGTATCCAAGACTGCGGGAGCCATTTGGCTAGCAAGAAATCGTTCCCAAATCAATTTATAAAGTCGAAGCTGATCTCTCGATAAGATCGCTTTTAACGATTTTGGATTACGTAAGGCTGAAGTTGGTCGGATTGCTTCGTGTGCATCCTGAGCTCCTTCTTTCTTTTTGGCAGGTTTACTTGTCCCCAAGTACGCTTCCCCGTAATTTTCTTCTATATATTCTTTTGCTTCCTTCTTCGCTGTATCAGAGATACGTGTTGAATCAGTACGCATATACGTGATAAGTCCAGTGATACCACCTGATTTTTTTCCTAAATCTATACCTTCGTACAATTGCTGTGCTACCATCATGGTTTTCTTCGCCCGGAAATTCAGCTTTCTGGCAGCTTCCTGTTGTAAAGAAGAAGTAGTAAATGGTTGAGATGGATTTCTTTTCCGTTCTCTTTTATTTACTTTATCAATCTTAAATGCTTTTTCATCTAGCTTACCAAGAATTTGTTTGACATCATCTTCTGTCTTTAACTCTTGTTTCTTACCATCAACGCCATAAAAAGACCCATTAAACACTTCATCGTCCTTTTTAAAGCTTCCTTCAATTGACCAATATTCCTCTGGTTGGAAGTTTTCAATTTCTTTTTCTCGATCAATTATCATTTTAACAGCTACAGATTGAACACGGCCTGCACTAAGTCCTTTTTTCACTTTTTTCCAAAGTAATGGACTGATGTTATAACCGACCAGTCTATCTAGAATTCTCCGTGCTTGTTGCGCATCTACTAAATCTGTATCAATACTTCTCGGATTTTTAAAGGATTCTTTAATCGCTTCTTTCGTAATCTCATTGAATACGACACGACACTTCGATGTCTCATCAACATTTAGAATGTGGGCAAGGTGCCAGGCAATTGCTTCCCCTTCTCTATCGGGGTCGGCCGCAAGATAGATTTTTTTAGCTTTCTTTGCTGCAGAGCGCAATTCTTTTAGTACATCGCCTTTTCCGCGTATCGTAATATACTTTGGTTTATATTCATCTTCTGTATCAACGCCCATCTGACTTTTTGGCAGATCACGTATATGTCCCATTGATGCTTTCACTTTATATTTCTTCCCCAAATAACGTTCAATCGTCTTCGCTTTTGCCGGCGATTCTACGATTACTAGATAATCTGACATTATATTTCCTCCCACAATGAGGTTACAACTAATTTAAATTGGAAATCTTCACTAATAGTAAATATATACGTTTCATTTGTCAAACATACAATTTAATGAATGGTATAACATTACCTTCTTTTTCTTACCATTATCCCTTCCATACGGAAGCTAAATGTGTCCCTTGATCGTTCCAGTCTTCTAGGATACATTGTGCATCTATTACAAGCTTTGCACCTTCTTGTATCATACGATGGCAACCTTTTGTTTGTGCCACTAATGGAGACCCTGGCAGGGCATATACTTCCCTTCCCTGATCTAATGCTTGATCTACTGTAATTAATGTACCACTCTTCTCAGTAGCTTCTATCACTAGCGTTCCAAATGTCAAGCCACTTATAAGTCGGTTACGTTCAGGAAAATGGTGTCGACTGGCTGCTACGTTGGGAGGGTACTCAGAAAGGACTATACCACTTTTACAAATTTCTGTAAATAAATCTTCATTTTCCTTTGGGTAGATATGTTCAAAACCACTACCGAGTACAGCAACTGTTTTTCCGTTTTGAGCTAATGCTACCTTATGGGCATAGGTGTCTATTCCTTTCGCCATCCCACTTATAATAACCCAGCCTTCCTCCACTAAAGGCTTCACTATAAAGTTTGTTTTTTGTTTTGCTTCACTTGTTGGTCTTCTAGTTCCAATAACACTTATGCAAGGAGAGCAAGATAACAATTCATTATTGCCGATTGTATACAAGACTAGTGGTGGGTCTTTTATTGTTTTTAACATGAAGGGGTAAGCTTGATCAAGAATGGTAATGATAGAGCATTGTGTTTTATCCTGTTTAATTTGTTCAATGAGGACGGGGTTATGAAGGTCATGATAAAGAGGGACTGCTTTTTGTTCGGGGATATGGTAAATTTGGGTTAATTCTTTAGGGGAAAGATAGTAAATCTCTTTTAGTTCCGTGTCTTTTTGGATAATATACTGCATTATACGTCTTGTAATGCCTTTGCATCTTGATAGATGTATTAACCTGTTACTGCGCCGACTCAATTTTAACATCCTTTCATGGAGAAAAAGCCCGGGAATTTCTTTATTCCAGGGCTTCTTCACTATCAAATTTTTAATGTGTTTTACACTTCTCTTTTAAACCATTTTCTTCCAATACACGAATCATGGTCTCGCCCATTACAGCAGGTGTTTCTGCAACTTGGATACCGCATTCATTCATCACGCGGATCTTTTCGTCAGCAGTACCTTTTCCTCCAGAAATAATGGCACCAGCGTGTCCCATTCTTTTTCCTGGAGGGGCTGTAGCTCCACCAATAAACCCTACTACAGGTTTTTTCATGTTGGCTTTCACCCACTCTGCTGCTTCTTCTTCAGCAGTACCACCAATTTCACCAATCATTATGACGGCTTCTGTTTCACTATCTTCATTAAATGCTTTTAGTGAATCGATAAAGTCCGTACCATTTACTGGGTCTCCACCAATTCCTACAGCAGTGGACTGACCATAGCCAGCTTCAGATAATTGATGCACGGCTTCATAGGTTAATGTTCCTGAACGGGAAACGACACCAATATGACCTTTTTTATGGATATAGCCAGGCATGATACCAATTTTACATTCTTCCGGAGTGATGACTCCAGGGCAGTTTGGTCCAACCAGGCGAGTCTTTTTCCCTTCCATATAACGTTTAACTTTTACCATATCCATTACAGGAATATGCTCTGTAATACATATAGCTAAATCTAGCTCGGCATCTACTGCTTCTAATATTGCATCTGCCGCAAATGGTGCCGGAACATAAATAACGGAAGCGTTTGCGCCAGTTTCTTCAACTGCTTCTTTAACTGTATTAAATACAGGCACGCCTTCTACTTCTGAACCGCCCTTTTTGGGTGTAACACCTGCAACGATATTCGTACCATACTCTAGCATTTGCTTGGTATGGAATTTCGCTGTACCACCAGTAATTCCTTGTACAACTACTTTTGTATCTTTATTAACAAATACACTCATACTTGTCCGTCCTTTCCATGCAAACTATTACGTTTTTATTTTACTAGAGAAACAATTTTCTCAGCGCCGTCTGCCATAGATCCAGCAGATGTAATATTTAAGCCTGATTCTTCGAGAATTTTCTTTCCTAATTCAACGTTTGTTCCTTCCAGACGAACAACAAGCGGAATTTCCAAACCAACTTGCTTAGTTGCTTCCACAACACCTTCTGCAATTACATCACATTTCATGATTCCACCGAAGATGTTAACAAAAATTCCCTTTACATTGGCATCAGATAAAATAATCTTAAATGCTTCTGTTACTTTCTCTGCTGTAGCGCCGCCCCCAACGTCAAGGAAGTTTGCGGGGTCTCCGCCATAATGTTTAATAATATCCATTGTAGACATAGCAAGTCCTGCACCGTTAACCATACAGCCAATATTTCCATTCAGCGAGATATAGCTAAGATCGTATTTGCTTGCCTCAATCTCTTTTTCATCTTCTTCATCTAGATCACGCAATTCCTGAATATCTTTTTGGCGGAATAAAGCGTTATCATCAAAGTTCAATTTAGCATCAAGGGCAAGGACTTCTCCGTCGCCTGTTGTTACCAATGGATTAATTTCCGCGATGGAACAATCCTTTGCAACAAATGCTTCATAAAGCGCCATCATAAATTTCACAGCCTTGCCCATTAATTCATCTGGAATATTAATGTTGAATGCAAGTCTACGAGCCTGATAGCCTGATAGTCCTACCACAGGGTCAATTACTTCTTTAAAAATCTTTTCTGGCGTAGCCTCTGCTACCTCTTCAATCTCTGTTCCACCTTCTTCAGATGCCATCATGACAACACGAGAAGTGGCACGGTCAAGAACCACACCAACATAATATTCTTTTTTAATATCGCAGCCCTCTTCAATAAGCAAGCGTTTTACTTCTTTACCTTCTGGGCCAGTTTGATGTGTTACTAATGTCTTTCCAAGTATCTCATCAGCGTATGTACGCACTTCATCCAAGCCTTTGGCAACTTTAACGCCGCCCGCTTTACCGCGGCCGCCGGCATGGATCTGAGCTTTTACTACTGTTACATCAGTACCTAGTTTTTCAGCCGCTTGTACAGCTTCATCAACTGTATAGGCAACATAACCATTAGGAACGTTTACACCATACTGACGCAAGACATCTTTGCCTTGATATTCATGAATGTTCATCCTTTATCCTCCCATCAAAATTCACTGCATTTCCATTGTATTAAAAAAAACGAACTTTCACAAGAATAATAGAATACTTGCAATTACAATCTTTGAAATGAAATTACGATTTATCCAATTTGCGGTCCACTCTATAGACGAAAGCAAACACTTCTGCTACCGCTTGGTATAATTCTTCTGGAATGGTTTCATTAATATTTAACTCTGCCAATATCTCTACCATGGAACTGTCTTCCATAATAGGTACATTGTGCACTTCGGCCTTTTGTATGATCGCCTCAGCTCTCATTCCTTTGCCAGCAGCTGAAACGATTGGGGCAGTTCCTTTCTGCAAATCATAGGATAATGCGGCAGCTTTTTTTCTGTTTTCTGTCATATTCGAAAATCAACTCCTTGGTACGAGCTAGGATGTGATTGTTGTCGTTTTGACCCAGTTAATTCTTCTTCTCGAACAGGCTTAAACATCACACTTGATAAATGATAATCTAGTTCGTTCAGCCCATTTTTTAAAACAGCCTGATAGTCTTTGGCTAAAGGCCTCAACTCTTCTTCACTTTGATTGTATATTGTAACGGATACATTTCTATTTTGTACCGTCATATCAATAATCGTTTGATTTAAGTTAGCTAAATCCAAATAAAACAAAACCCGACAATGACTAGAATCTATTTCCCCATCTTCGGTTTTTCTTCCTTCAAACTCTAGCTGAAGATCTTTAGCTAACCCTAACTTTTCGCCCGGGAGTTGCAAACTAGCATACAAAAAATTACCCGTATCTTGGACAGATTGTAACTGAAGACCGTTAATAAAATGAAGGAGTTGTTTGCTTTGTTCGGTTGTATTGTTATTGTGGTCTCCCTGTTGCATGAGCTGTAGGAGCACACCTTTTAAAGAGGTTTGTTCCTGCATTACCTTATTTGCCAGATCATGCTCATACGAATATCCCGTGAACGAAAGCGTGTGTTTAAGATGCTGCAAGAATTGATCCTTTGGGGATGCCGCCATCAGTAGGTTTACGTCTCGTAGCTGCTTCATCGTGACTTCTATGTTTTCCCTAGTAGTGGAAGCCGCATTTTGCAAAAATTCATATACCTGTGATAGAGCATGCCGATTGTTTTGCAGCATAGAAGATGCTGGGAAGGTAGTATTCTTTGGCAGATATGGTAGTACCGACTGGGTAAACTGCTCCTTTAACCGGGAAAAAAGTTGGGTATCTAAGTTTCCTTCATTAGCAATGGACTGGGGTAAATTATGGAAACTATTTAAAAGAAGCTTTGCATTCTGCTGCAAAGTAGCTCTATTATCTATTACAGTTTGCAGATTCCGCAACTGTGCTTCTGTGAGTTGGAAAGGTATATCTTTTTGTCTTCCACTTTGTTCAGTTGTAGTATTCGCTCTCCATGTATCAAATGTTTGGGCAGGTTCAATCGTACCTGAAAGTTTCAGTAGGTGAAATAGACTCTGATTGTTTATTCTCTCCCCCATTAACTTGCTTTCTGTTGAAATGGCTGCATGATTGCTGACTAACTTTTGTAGATTTTGGCTTATGTTTGGTTGGACATTAGCCTGATCCAATTCTGGCATAGCGCTTGCTAAACGACCTGAAAAGCTAGAATTGGATACAGACTGAAGAGCTTCCAGCACATTTTTTGTAATGGGCAAACGATTAGAAATCATTTCTACAAGCATCTTTCCTGTCAGTTGTTTATCCTTGGAACCTTCAAGAAGATGCAAAGATTGTGTGAGCTGAGGTTTTTCAAATGGAATCTTCTTTGCGATAAGCTGTTGCAGAAAATCAATATTCCGCTTGGATGCCTTTAATCCAAGCTGTTGGAGCAGGTTAAGACTATTAAGATGGTCTTGCTGTTGTAATTGCTCCCCTATCACTTTTAGTTGGATGACAGGATCTGTTGATTGCACCATAAAATGATACTTCCCACCAGCAGAGAGGGAAGCCTCTAATTGAGCAACCATTTTTTGCGATCCCAGCTGTATTTCAGCCTTATTTTCTGGATAGATCTTTAAAATACTACCCTTAATAACTTGTCCGGGTTTAATTGTATTCGGCGTTGGTTGAAGCACACGCAAACTTTGACCTGTTTTTTGAATGCCCAATGGATTGTCCTCCTATTTCACTTCTACATTACCGACCGGTGCAAAAGATTTACGATGATATGGCGTTGCCCCTTGATTGCTTAATGTCTCCATATGGTGTTTCGTTCCATAGCCCATGTTGGAAGCAAAATCATATGCAGGATAGCTCATATGTATCTCTTTCATAAAACGGTCCCTTGTTACCTTCGCTAGAATGCTGGCAGCTGCAATAGATATACTTTTCGAATCTCCTTTTATGATGGATTCAGATGGGCAACTTAGCCCTTTCAATGGCACAGCATCTACTAACACAAAATCGGCAATTGGATCCAATTGATTAATTGCCTCTTGCATAGCAAGCTTGGTTGCTTCATAAATATTCACGCTATCGATTACGTCATTATGGATAATCCCAACCCCATAGCTAATAGCATTATCTCTAATCACTTCATAATAAGCTTCTCTTGTAGACTCACTTAACTGCTTCGAATCATTCAAACCTAGTAGCTTAAAGTCTTGCGGCAAAACTACGGCAGCGGCAACAACTGGTCCTGCCAATGGGCCTCTTCCCACTTCATCTACTCCAGCTATATTTACATAACCATTATTCCGGAGTTTAAGTTCGAATTCTGACATGGCTAAAAATTGTTGTTCTAATGCTTTCGTTCTATCCTGCTTAACGTCATATCGTTTAAGCAATGTTTGAACGCCTTTGCGCTCATCCTGCCGCATTTCGGCTATCTTTTGCTCCGTTAGTTTATCTTCTTCAAATAACTGTTTTAGCAAAGCTATTGAATCTTTTTGCATACGTCTACCTGCTTTCTTCCTTATATCGGTTAATAACTAGTAAAATTGAAACAAAATGCCGTATTTCTCCACCCAAAAGCTGAGCTAATCATTTTATAAATTTTAAAAATACCCTGTTAAGCTCTAACAAAATAGGTTGTTGAAGGACAAATGAAAAAGACATGCATCCAGTAGATGTATGTCTCTATTCTTTAGGGTTCTCTAGTGTAATATTACCAAGTCTTCCTGTACGTAAGTCACGTATCACTAGATCTGACACTTTTTCAAAGTTAACGCTCCCGCCACTTTCCAAGGCTCCACGTTGTTTTCCTATCGCTTCAAAGATCTCCCACATATCCGTCATATCACGGTCTATCGGATAGCGTTCCTCTAATCTTTCAGGATAATGTTTTTGTAGATAAGAAATAACAAAAGCGACGATATCCTGCATGGAAAGAAGTTGGTCTTTGATTGTACCTATTGCGGCTAATCTATATCCAACAAGCTCATCTTCGAATTTTGGCCATAAAATACCAGGTGTATCAAGTAACTCAAAATCTTTTTTTACTTTAATCCATAATTGTTGCTTCGTAACACCCGGTCTGTCACCTGTCTTAGCAATTTTCTTGTTGGCAAGTCTATTAATCAAGGTAGATTTACCAACGTTTGGTATCCCCACAATCATGGCTCTTGATGGACGCGGTTGGATTCCTTTTTTAATAAGTTTATCCAGCTTCTCTTGTCCAAGATCTTTCGCAAGTTGAATCACTTTTTTTATGTCTGATTTATCATTTACATTAATTGCTATAGCGGGGATGGACCTTTCCTTAAAATATGAGATCCATTCCTCAGTTTGACGATTGTCTGCCAAATCCTTCTTCATAAGAACGACCATTTTTGACTTCTGTTGTAAAACTTGCTGAAGCATAGGATTTTGCGAGGATAGAGGCGCACGTGCATCCACTAGTTCCATGACAAAGTCAACGAGCTTTAATTTTTCTTCTACTTCCCGGCGTGCTTTCGCCATATGTCCGGGAAACCATTGTATTGTCATAATTATCCTACTCTCCCAATTTCATAATATCTATACGGTCAAACGGCCAGTATCGTACACTCGTTTTCCCTACAATTTGATCCATTGAAATCATTCCTAAAATACGGCTATCTGTTGAGTTCCCACGGTTATCACCTAATACTAAGACTTGGTCTTCTGGAATGGTTTTATATTCTCCTGGCAGTTCTTCCAGCTCAAAATCATTAGTTAAAATATCATTGTTATACTCTGTTAAAAAAGGTTGCTCTACAGGTTGGTCATTAACATAAAGGACATTATCTCTTACGGCAATATGTTCCCCTGGTAGACCAATCACACGTTTTATGAAATCCTTTTGATCTGAAGCATGGAAAACGACAATTTCAAAACGTTCTGGATCACCAAAACGATATCCAATTTTATTAACAATCATCTGATCCCGATCATGCAGTGTTGGGAGCATGGAAGGTCCATCCACTACAATAGGGGCAAACAAGAAGGTACGCACAATAAAAGCTAATCCAAAAGCTATTAAAAGAGCCTTCAGCCAATCCAACCACTCACTTTTTTTCTTTTTCTGCTTTCCCATCCAATCCCTCCATGCCAGGCAATCTACTATTAGTTTAATCCGACATTACGCAGATAATACAATATAAAGCCCATTTCATTCTATACTAGCAAATATGTATAATCAAAATTACATGTAAATAAGCAAAAAGGAGCTTGTGCATATTGCCAAGCTCCTTTCCAGTGGTTTTTGTTACAACAGCTGTATTCAGCTTTAACGGCGTTCTTTAATACGTGCAGCTTTACCACGTAGATTACGTAGATAGTAAAGTTTAGCACGACGTACGATACCGCGACGAGAAACTTCGATTTTATCAATACGAGGGGAATGTACTGGGAAAGTACGTTCAACACCTACACCATAAGAAATTTTTCTTACAGTAAATGTTTCACTAATTCCACCGTTTTGACGTTTGATGACAACACCTTCGAATACCTGAATACGTTCACGAGTACCTTCCACAACTTTCACGTGGACTTTTAAAGTATCTCCTGGACGAAAATCTGGATGATCCGTACGAAGCTGATCTTTTGTAATGTCTTCAATTAGTTTTTGCATCTTGTTACACTCCTTCCAAACCAATGCTCTTTCTCAGTAAATGACAGCGGAACATCGTTTATAGTACAAAAAGTCGACACTTTTAGCACAAGATTAAATATACCATAACCTTAGGTATACTTCAAGTTGTTTTGTAGCAAATCTTTCAGATTATGATTCAGAGTTTTCTTCCGAGTCTAGTTGCTTTAAGTAGAGAGCTTCCTCTTTGGATAGAACCTTATCTTCAAGTAGCTCTTTTCGACGCTCATAGGTTCGTTTCAGCGCCTGCTGTTTTCTCCACGCCTCAATTTTTGCATGATCACCAGACAATAAAACATCTGGAACCTTCATTCCTCTAAAATCAGCTGGTCTAGTGTAATGTGGATGCTCCAGTAACCCTGTCGAAAAGGAATCCTGCGGTGCGGACTCTTTGTTACCTAAAGCATCTGGGAGCAGGCGAATCACACTGTCCATCACTACCATGGCACCTAATTCACCACCAGTTAACACATAATCTCCTATGGAAATCTCATCTGTTACCAGGTGCTCTCGTATTCTTTCGTCAAAGCCTTCATAATGGCCACATATAAAAACTAAATGATCTTCCTCAGCCAATTCTTCTGCCTTCTTTTGATTGTATGGTTCACCCTGTGGGCACATTAACACAACGCGTGGCTTTGCCGTACTTTTGCTGGTAACGTCTTCCACCGCATCAAATAAAGGCTGTGGGGTGAGTACCATCCCAGCTCCTCCGCCATAAGGATAATCATCTACCTTGTTATGTTTGTTCGTTGTGTAATCCCGAAAGTTAACAAGCTTGTAGGAAAACGTCTCCTTATCATGCGCCCTTTGAAGAATAGAAGAGTGAAAGACCCCGTCAAACATTTCTGGGAAAAGCGTTAAAACATCGATATGCATTAATCAAGCAACCCTTCCATTGGCTCGATAACAACCTTTTTATTCTCAATGGAAACTTCTTTCACTACTTCATCAATGTATGGTATTAATAAATCTTTCTCTTTTGGACGCTTTATCACCCATACATCATTAGCACCAGGAGAGAGAATCTCTTTTACAACACCTAAGCTTTCGCCAGAAGCTGTCATGACATCACAACCAATTATCTCGTGGTAATAATATTCGCCACTTTCCAGTTCGGTCAATTGCTCTTCGGTAATTTTGAGATAGCCACCTTTGAAATGCTCAACATCATTAATGTTTGCATATCCTTCAAACTGAAGCAGATCAAAACCTTTGTGGATTCGATGTGCGGCTATTGTTAGAGCAACCGGTGCTGCTTTCTCTGTTACTGCGTAAACCTGGTTTCCAACTGCAAAACGTTCTTCAAAATCGCTAATCCTGACTACTTTTACTTCACCACGAATGCCATGTGTATTCACGATTTTTCCGATATTGTACATTTTTTGGCTCATTAGTACCACCTACTATTCATCAATTCTGATTACCACATTATCTTTTATTATAATGGTTTTTTCTCCTATGATCTCATCCCAATGCGAGCCTTCGGAAACTTCAACAAGAGCTTCAACTTCTTTTTCTGTGATCTCACTGCCCAACTCCAACATCTCAAGTTGTTCCAGTTTAAAATCAGCAAGTTTAATTTTTTCTTTGCGATTATTTATTTCTTGTTGAAACCTGTGACTTACATCCTGTTTGGAAGCCCTCGATTTATTCTCAAATTTTCGCTGTTCAAACAACAGTTGTTGACACTCTTGTTCAAGCCGCATTTTATGATTATAGAAGTTAGTCTGCAATGTTTCCTTGCTTTTTTCTGTGACTACTTGCTTCACAATAACTTTCGTAATAATTTTCACAATTTGTCCTCACTCTCAAAAATGATCTTTTGTTCAGAAAATCCTGAGGTGTTAAGAAAAGCTTTATCGCATTATTAATGCACGCCGACTAAGCACATAACGTAGCATAACATACTTCCTGTAGGTCACCACACGCATACTTCCTTACATGTGTAAAAAGGGAAAGGTTCCCCTTTCCCTTTACATAATATCCAAATAAATACGTTTCTTAGCGTCTGTCTTTGCAGCGTAGACTACTGTGCGTATCGCTTTGGCAATACGTCCGTTCTTGCCGATAACCTTTCCGACATCATCCGGGTGAACAGTTAAATGATAAACCAGCTTGGCCTCTTCTTCTGTCTCCGTTATCTTAATATCATCAGGATAATCTACCAATGACGAAACGATTGATTCAATTAGGGCTTTCATGATATCACACTACTTTACTGATTTTTCTGTTCGTGGAATTTCTTCATGATGCCTTCATTTGAAAATAGGTTACGTACTGTATCACTTGGTTTTGCTCCATTAGTCATCCAGCTAAGTGCTTTCTCTTCATCGATTTTCACTTCAACCGGGTTTACAACAGGATTATATGTTCCAATTTGCTCAATTTGACGTCCGTCACGAGGAGAACGTGAATCAGCTACAACGATACGATAGAAAGGATTTCTTTTTGATCCCATACGTTTTAAACGAATTTTAACAGCCATTTATTTTGCACCTCCAAATATTAATGTTTTACACAATTTTAGATTCTATCAGAAACAAGGAAGTCTGTAAAGTGTTTTTACATTACAATGTGAGATTCCTTGTGTATAAAGGCATTTTTACATAAACGGGAACTTCATCCCTTTGCCTTTTTTCCCTTTTTGCATGTTTGTCATTTGTTTCATCATTTTTTTCATTTCGTCAAACTGTTTAAGCAATCGGTTTACCTGGGAAACAGAAGTACCAGAACCTTTTGCAATCCTTTTTTTGCGACTTGCGTTCATCAGACTTGGGTCCTGTCGCTCTTTTTTTGTCATAGACTGAATGATTGCTTCTACATGAGAAAGTTGTTTCTCATCAAGTTGTGCATTTTTCAGTCCTTTCATTTTGCTAGCTCCAGGAATCATGGCCATTAAGTCATCTAATGGTCCCATATTCTTGACCTGTCCCATTTGTTCAAGAAAATCATCGAAGGTAAAGGACATTGTCCGCATCTTTTCTTCTAATTCCTTCGCCTGCTTTTCGTCTACATTGGTTTGCGCTTTCTCGATTAAGGATAATACATCGCCCATCCCAAGAATTCGCGATGCCATTCGTTCAGGGTGGAATGCTTCCAGCTGGTCTAATTTCTCACCCATCCCGGCAAACTTAATAGGCTTATCTGTTACGGCTTTAATAGAGAGGGCTGCACCACCTCTAGTATCACCATCTAGCTTCGTTAACACGACACCTGATAAATCAAGCTGCTCATTAAAGCTTTCTGCTACATTAACAGCATCTTGACCAGTCATGGAATCGACCACTAGAAAAATTTCATCTGGTTTTACATTTGCTTTAATTTCTTGCAGCTCATCCATAAGTTCATTGTCGACATGCAAACGACCTGCTGTATCAATGATCACATAATCATGATGCTCTTCCCTAGCCTTTTCAATAGCTTTTGTTGCAATATCAACTGGATTAGCTTCTGTTCCCATGGAGAATACAGGCATAGTTAATTGCTCTCCAAGTGTTTCTAATTGCTTAATCGCTGCAGGACGATAAACGTCACATGCAACGAGTAATGGGGAGCGGTTATGCTTTTTACGTAGTAGGTTCGCTAGCTTACCAGTTGTTGTCGTTTTACCTGCCCCTTGAAGTCCCACCATCATAACGACTGTTGGTGCCCGGTCAGCTACCGCAATTTTACTGTTTTCTCCACCCATTAATTCAGTAAGTTCTTCTTTAACGACCTTAATGACTTGTTGTCCAGGCGTCAGACTTTCCATTACTTCTTGTCCAATTGCCCGTTCTTTAATGCGCTTTATCAAATCCTTGACTACTTTGAAGTTAACATCTGCCTCTAATAAAGCAAGACGAACCTCACGTGTCATTTCTTTTACATCTTGCTCACTAACTTTCCCTTTACCTGTAATCTTCTTTATCGTACTCTGCAGGCGGTCGGCCAGTCCTTCAAATGCCATAGAGGGTGTCCTCCTAATCTAATTCTTTTAGTTGATTCAATTTATCAAAAAATAGCTTCTCTTCTTTATTTGCAATAACCGCCTCTAATTCATTGATTAAAGTAAGCCGCTGTTGGAACTTTTCATATAAGTGAAGCTTTTCTTCATATGTTTCTAACATGGATTCGGTTCTCTTAATATTATCATAAACTGCTTGTCTGGAAACCTCTGCTTCTTCAGAGATTTCTCCAAGCGAATAGTCTTCTAGATAGTACATTTCCATATAATTTCGTTGCTTTTGGGTCAGTAATGCCTGATAAAAATCAAATAAATAATTCATTCGCGTTGTTTTTTCCAGCATAAGGCACTTCCCTTGTTAAGTGAATTTGCTTTACATTCCATGATATCGAAGTATTGCCGGAATTGTCAAGCCATCTTCTATTCTGTTTCTTCAAGCATATCGGCAAATAAACCATAAACAAACGCGTGAGCATTAAATTCTTGAAGATCATCTATTTTTTCACCAAGACCTACATACTTCACAGGAATATTGAGTTCTTTACGGATCGCTAACACAATTCCACCCTTTGCAGTACCATCCAATTTTGTTAGAACAATCCCGGACACATTCGTTGCCTCCGAGAATGTCTTCGCTTGGTTAAGCGCGTTCTGACCTGTTGTGGCATCAAGAACGAGGAGTACTTCATGGGGCGCATTCGGCACTTCTCGCTCGATCACACGCTTCACTTTAGAAAGCTCATTCATTAGGTTAACCTTGTTTTGCAGCCTACCAGCTGTATCACATATTAGCACATCTGCATTTCTAGCCTTCGCTGATTTTATGCCATCAAAGATAACAGCTGCAGGATCACTTCCTGCCCCTTGCTTAATGACATCTACGCCTGCTCGTTCTCCCCATACTTCCAGTTGTTCAATCGCTCCTGCACGAAACGTATCCCCTGCAGCTAGAACAACCTTTTTGCCTTGTGACTTTAACTGATTCGCAAGTTTGCCGATGGAAGTGGTCTTTCCAGCCCCGTTCACACCAACGACCAAAATAACAGAAAGATCTTCTTTATCTAGTTTTAAGCCCTCAATCTTTTCGTCATCATCACCGTAATAAATTTCGACAAGCTTTTCAGAGATGACTTCCTTAATATCCTTTGTATCTTTAATGTTTTGTCGCTTTACTTCCATTTTAAGTTCTTCCACCAGATCCATAACAGTGGTTACACCTACGTCAGCAGAAATAAGAACCTCCTCAAGCTCCTCAAAAAAGTCCTCATCTACTTTTCGATAACGTGCAATTAAATCATTAATTTTCCCGGAAAAGGTTTGGCGTGATTTTTTCATTCCCTCTTTATATTTCGTAGAGACTTCTTCTGCGTTCTCGTCTTGTTTAAAACGGTTTTTAAATTTATCCATAAAACCCATGATTGTACCCCCCTTATGATTTAACTAATGCTTTCGTATCTTCAAGCCGGACAGAAACCAGTCTAGAGACGCCTGATTCTTGCATGGTAACACCATACAACACATCAGCTTCCTCCATTGTACCCTGTCGATGTGTAATCACGATAAATTGCGTGTTCTTACTGTAATGATTTACGTATTTCGCGAAACGAGCGACGTTTGCTTCATCCAAGGCTGCCTCTACTTCATCCAATACACAGAAAGGAACAGGACGCACCCTTAGAATAGCAAATAATAAAGCAATAGCAGTTAATGCCCTTTCACCACCAGATAATAAACCAAGGTGTTGGAGTTTCTTACCAGGTGGTTGCGCGATAATGTCCACCCCTGTATCCAACAGATTTTTTGGATCTGTGAGCTTCAATTCAGCATTGCCTCCACCGAACAGCTTGCGGAACACCTCGGTAAACTCTGCTTTAATTTTGGAAAACGTATCGTCAAAGCGCTTTTTCATCTCCTCATCCATTTCAGCAATAACTGCATACAGTGTTTGCTTAGCTTCCACAAGGTCTGCTTGCTGATCTGTTAGAAAGGAATAGCGCTCTGAAATTCGTTCATACTCTTCAATCGCTCCAAGGTTTACCGTGCCCAATCGGTCAATTTCCTGTTTTAATTGCTGTACATTTGCTTTGGCTGCTTCCATATCCTCTGCCTGCTCATAGGATGCCTGCGCTTTTTCGAATGTAATGGTATATTCTGTCTGTAAATGAGAAAGGCGATTTTCTAAATCAACATCAACTCGGTTAACTTTCACTTCCTGTTCATTTATCCGCTTTACTTGCTCTTGATGTGCATAATTCTCTTCTTTCAGCTCTTTATCCTTTTCCTGCAGTAATTGTGTACGTTTTTGACGTGCAGAACGCTCTGTTTGTATATCGGCTGTGAGATTTTGTTTTTCTTTGCTTTTTCGATCAATTGTGGTTTCAATCTCTTGTTCACTTTCCTCTGACAGTTCGTATTCCAATAATTCATTTAGTTCGCCAGCATAACGGTCATACTGCTGCTTTGCTTCAGATAATTGCTTTTCAACACTGTCTGACTTCTCCCGCTGATTTTTCAATCGCTCTTCCTGCTCAGCTAACAGCACTTGTTTTTCATGAAGCTCTTGTTGCATCTCCCCATGATTCTCTTTCATAATAGCTTCTTTGCTTGATAGCTGATCGATTTCCGACTGTATGTTTTCTAATGCGTTCTTTATCTGTGTCAATTCCTCTGTTAGCTTTTCTTCTCGTTCCTGGAAATGTTCTGTATCCTCATTAAACTGTTGTTTGTCTTGATCATAAATCGTTAAGTTTTCATCAAGCGTTTCTTTTTTTAATTGCAATTCACGTAACTGAGCATGTGTCTCCTGCAATTGTCTCTGCTTTTTGGATAACTCCTCTTCTTTACTAGGAAGTTTCTTTTCAAGCTTAGCAACGTTTGCTTTTTGTTCTGCAACCTGCTTTTCAAATGCAATGGTTTTCTCCTGGAAAGCAGTTAGTTTTTCTGTCATTTCTTGTAAATCTTGTTCCCGGGAGAAAAGGGATTGGTTCGTCTTCTTCTGTGCACCACCTGACATGGAACCCCCTGGGTTTACCACATCACCTTCCAACGTCACAATACGGTACCTACGCATAACCTGTTGCGCAATGTCATTTGCATCTTTTAACGTGTTCGCTATAATAACGTGACCCATCAAGTGGTTGACAGCACGTTGATATGCAGGCTCTGTAGAAACAAGCTGTGAAGCTACTCCAATAAAGCCAGGATGATTCTCAATTTTTGTTAACAGATCCTTTGAAACAAAGCGCTCTTGAATGGACTCCATTGGAAGAAAAGTAGCACGTCCATTATTTGTTTGTTTGAGCCAGGAGATTGCTCTGCGGGCAGCTTGGTCATGCTGGACCACAATATGCTGTGATTGCCCTCCCAATACTGTTTCCATTGCTGTAATATATTTCTTAGGCACATCAACAAGCTCTATTACCGCACCGTGAATATCTTGTAGCTGTTTCTCTTCGCGCGCTTTCAAAACTGCTTTTACGCCTTGGAAAAAGCCTTGGAAATCTTCCTTCATTTCCTCAAGCATTTCTTTTTTTGATTTCAATTTTTCAATATACTGATACCCTTGATAAAGCTTTGTCTGCTGTTCTTGAAACGTGTTTCTAGCATTTCGTAGCTCTGTCTTAATCGATTCGATTTCCGTTTTATGATCTTTGACGTCTTTTTCCTGTTTTTGATAATCGACTTCAAATACTTCTAGACTGCCAAGCAGTGCTTGCCGTGATTTAACAAGGTCTTGAAATTTCCCATCCTGCTTATCCTTTTTGCCGTTCATTTGTTGCATCTGTTGGGCAATGGACTGTTTTTCATTTCGTTTTGCTGCTTGCTTGTTAAGGTACTCGATGTATTCTGATTTTAAATCCTCAATTTTTTCTGCTATGTCCTCTTGGTTTGTTGTTAAATCCTTTTCTAACTGTTTAACACGTTTCAGCGTTTCTTTTCTTAATTCCTGAAGCTCATGTAAACTTTTTCGTTCTACAACCAATTGATCATGCAATGTTCCAACACGAGTAGAGGACTCTTGTTTTTGTACTTCGAGTTTTTCTTTATTCTCAGAAAAATGCTTCGATCTTTCAGAAAGCAGCTGCTTTTTCCCTTCATTCTTCTCAAGCTCTTCTGTAGCAGAAAGAAGCTGGGCTTGCATTTTTTCAATCTTGTTGTCCAACCGGTTTATTGCCTGTTGTTCTTCCTCCATTGCAGCCTCTTTTTGCTGAATGTTTCGTTTCATTTCCGTCTCAATACGTTTATCTTTTTCTACGTCATCAAGCAAATTTTTCCATTCATTATGCAAGTTTTCAATTTCGGTAATCAGAAAAGCAATTTCTTCTTGTTTTAACTTTTCCTTTAAACTCACATATTTTTCTGCCTTATCAGCCTGAGCCTTTAATGGGTTTACTTGTTGCTCTATTTCATGAATAATATCTTCTACACGATTAAGATTCTCCTGCGTTTCAGCCAGTTTGTATTCTGCTTTTTTCTTTCTTTGCTTGTACTTGAGTACACCTGCAGCCTCTTCGAAGATAGTACGTCTTTCTTCAGCCTTAGAGCTCAATATTTCTTCGACTTTCCCCTGGCTAATGATAGAAAAGGCTTCCCTACCAAGCCCTGAATCCATAAACAGATCAACAATATCCTTTAACCTACAGGCTTGTTTGTTCATGTAAAATTCACTATCCCCTGATCGGTAAACCCTTCTTGTAACACTTACTTCCTCATAATCAACCGGCAATGCTTGATCCTGATTATCAAGCACAAGGGTTACCTCTGCAACGTTCAATGCCTTTCTAGAATCACTACCTTGAAAAATAATATCTTCCATTTTAGATCCGCGCAGTGATTTAGCTGATTGTTCGCCCAGTACCCAGCGAATCGCATCTGTTATATTACTTTTCCCGCTGCCGTTTGGCCCTACTACTGCCGTAACTCCTGGAACAAAGTCCACTGAGATTCGTTCAGCAAATGACTTAAAGCCAACACTCTCCAGCCTTTTTAAATACATATACATTCTCCTATTTGAAAAACCGCGCAAAAGGTAAATGGGAAGGTTTTTAGAAACTGATATTAATATAATCTGTCTAGCATTTACCAGTTTTAAAGTCAAACTCCATATCCTCTATGCTTCTAATAGCATTGCCTTTTTACCTACCGGCTTTTCGTCCTCTTTATTGAACACGTACATTTATATAAAACACCATTACGTTACGTATTAGAAATTCATCATTGCTTTCTGTTGTCAATCGATTTTTAGGCTACTATAAATTCCCTTTATAGTGCCAGCTACCAGAATAGCGAAAGCGTCTTTTATATGCTTGTCATGTTATTATGTAGTTTTTTACCGCATTTATTTTACCACAATCATAGCATACTGACATGTTTAGAAGGAAAAAAAGGATAATGTTCGAATGTTCATTCATAGGATAATCGCAATCTTTGTACTTCAACGTGTTCAATTATGTTATGATAAAAAGAAAATGAGATAACTAATTATACGGGGTGTTGTTATGAATTTAGAAAATCCAAACAAAGAAAATATGTCTTTCATTCTAGAACAATTAGGAGAACGGCTTGATGTAGTTAACCGAGCAATTTTGGATCCGGAAGATTATGATTTGAATAAATACGATGACCTGAAACTGATGTATGAAATTGTTGTCCAAAAAGGGCGTCTAAGTGCATCAGAGGCACAGGCATTTATTGAAGAATTACGTTCCGTAAGAAAAAACTAATAAACCAGATAAAGGCTGTGAGCAAATAAATCTCACAGCCTTTTCAAATTGGATGAAAGTGCAAAGGATGCGCTTCCCGGAACGGCCTTTGCTTTACTTATACTATGGTTGATATTTGTCTAGGGCAGCCTTTGCTGCTCTTTGCTCGGCTTCTTTCTTTGTTCTTCCCTTACCTGTTCCTGTAACCTTCTCACTTATCTGTACTTCGGCTAAAAACTCCCTGTCATGGGAAGGCCCTGTTTCATCAATAATCCTATACGTAATCGTTTGATGTTTATATTGTTGTACAAGCTCTTGTAATTGGCTCTTATAATCCATCGCATGCGAAAAAGCACCTGTAGTGATTTTCGGAAAGACGTGACGTTCCAAAAAGGCTAATGCCTCTGAATAGCCTTTATCCAAATAAAGTGCTCCCAGAAATGCTTCAAAAACGTCTGCCAGTAAGGCCGGCCGTTCTCTTCCACCAGTTTGTTCTTCCCCTTTGCCAAGACGAATGAACTTACCAAAATCTAAATCCCTCGCAAAATTTACTAAGGATGGCTCACAAACAATTGCTGCTCGGAGCTTTGTCATTTCTCCTTCTGGCATTTCTTCATTTTCCTTAAAAAGATACTGTGATACACCAAGTTCAAGTACAGCATCTCCCAAAAATTCCAAACGTTCGTTATCCACAACCGTTTCATTACGATGCTCATTCACATAAGATGAATGTGTAAAGGCTTGTTTAATCAGCTCATGATTGTCAAACCGTATAGCTAATTCTTTTTCTAATTGCGCGATTTCCATTCATTTTCACCCCCTAAGTTTGTTGTTATATACGAAAGTCCCGCTAAAACGCGAGACTTTCAATTTTTTTATAATTTTTAGGTTTGTGGGACTATAAACTGTTTATGTAGTTTACAGCGTCACCCACTGTATTAATTTTTTCAGCTTCTTCGTCAGCGATTTCCATATCGAATTCGTCTTCCAGTTCCATAACTAATTCCACTACATCTAAAGAATCCGCCTCTAGGTCATCTTTAAATGAAGCTTCCATCGTTACTTTTGACTCGTCAACGTCTAAACGATCTACGATAATAGCTTTTACACGATCAAACACGTCTGCCATTCTCTCTTCACCTCCTTTCAAAGAAAGTCACTTGATTTATTACATAACCATTCCACCGTCGATATGAATGGTCTGCCCAGTAATATAAGAAGCATCTTCTGAAGCAAGGAATCGAACAACTTTGGCCACTTCTTCAGGCTTCCCTAATTTTCCTAGTGGAATCATGTCTAGCATTCCTGCTTGCTGTTCTTCGGTCAATGCATCTGTCATATCAGTTGATATGAACCCTGGAGCTACCGCGTTAACACGAATATTACGTGAAGCAAGTTCCTTAGCGGTTGTTTTGGTTAAGCCAATCACGCCTGCTTTTGCAGCTACATAGTTAGCTTGTCCAGGATTACCACTTACTCCAACAATGGATGAAACATTAATGATTTGGCCAGATTTTTGTTTCATCATCTGACGTGTTACCGTCTTAGTACAAATAAATACGCCTTTAAGATTTGTGTTAATAACCTGATCAAATTCTTCTTCTTTCATACGCATCAATAAATTATCTCTGGTTACACCAGCATTGTTGACAAGGATATCTAAGGTGCCAAACTCACCGATAACCTCTTTAACCATTTCTTTAACACTTGTTTCATTTGCTACATCTGCTTGTACCTTAATAGCATTACGGCCTATTGCTTTAATCTCTTCAACGACTTCCTGAGCTTTTGCTTCGTTACCAGAAAAATTAACGGCAACATTCGCTCCTTGTCTTGCCAGTTCCAAAGCTATTTCCCGTCCAATACCACGCGAAGCCCCGGTTACTAAGGCATTTTTCCCTTGTAACATTATGCTTCCTCCTTATACCACGAAATAAATTCATGAAGGGATGCTGTATCTTGTACAGCAAATGTCTTAACGCTTTTATCTATTTTTTTCACAAGACCACTTAGCACCTTACCATTTCCTACTTCAACAAATGCATCTACGCCTTCATTAAGCATATGGCGAATAGATTCTTCAAAGCGAACTGGTGAATATAATTGTTCAATTAATAATTCTCTAATCTTCCCACTTTCGGTTACAGGAGCGGCAGAGACATTTGCGTATACAGGGATAGAAGCATCGTTGATCTTCACTTCATCCAAGTACTTAGAAAATGCTTCACTTGCTGGTTGCATTAATGTGGAATGGAATGGCCCACTCACATTAAGAGGAAGCACCCGTTTAGCACCATGCTCTTTTAGAAGAGACGTAGCTAGCTCTACACCTGCCTGTGAGCCTGAGATAACCACTTGCCCTGGACAATTCAGATTAGCGATATTAACTGTTTCATCTTCCACTTTGGCAAGCGTTGTAGCAATTGCCTCTTCGTCAAGACCTAAAACCGCCGCCATGGTACCTTGTCCTTTAGGAAAGGCTTCTTCCATTAACCTACCTCTAGTAGCTACTAACGGCAATGCTTCTTCAATAGATAAAGCGCCCGCAGCAACTAATGCGCTATATTCGCCTAAACTGTGTCCAACAGTCATTACGGGCTGGATTTCTTCTTTAAGCAATAACGAGTGCAAAGCAATACTTGATAGAAGGAGGGCAGGCTGTGCGTTCTCTGTTTCAGTTAGTTCATCTTTTGGTCCCTCAAACATTAATTTGGACAGATTTTTATTCAGTACTTGATCAGCTTCCTGGTACAACTGTTGCACATCGGAAAACTCATCAAAGATATCTTTTCCCATTCCAACAGCCTGTGACCCTTGTCCCGGAAACATAAATGCTACTTTTTTCATACGTTATCCTCCTTATCTATTTCCATTGCTTCAATTGTTTCTTTTATCGTGTCTGTCACATTAAATTCCACCATATGGCACGCTTGCTTTATCGCATTAAATATTGCTCTGCTATTGGATGAACCATGTGCTTTAATAACAGGTGCACCAAGTCCAAACAATCCAGCTCCACCATATTCTGAGTAATCAAGTTGATTTTTCAGTTCAGTTAAATCCTTTTTCATTACACCGGCTGCAAGTTTTGTTTTGAACGATCCCATAAACACTTGCTTGAGCATAGAAAACATTGATTCAGCAGTTCCTTCGATCGTCTTTAAAGCAACATTCCCACTAAATCCATCCGTAACAACAACATCAGCTATCCCTGACAATAAATCACGCGCCTCTACATTGCCAACAAAGTTAATTGGTGCTTCCTTCATGAGAGAAAAAGCTCGTTTTGTCAGATCGTTTCCCTTGCCGTCCTCTGTGCCAACATTAAGCAAACCAATCTTTGGTTCAGCAATCCCTCTAACTTTCTGTGCATATACAGAGCCCATTATGGCGTATTGTAAAAGATGTGAAGGCTTCGCATCAACATTCGCCCCTACATCTAAAAGCAAAAATCCTTTTCCATCAAGTGTTGGAAGCGTTGGACTTAATGCTGGTCGTTCAATCCCCGGGATTCTACCAATGACAAATAAACCTGCACTCATTAAGGCACCAGTATTGCCCGCAGAGATACACGCATCTGCTTGGTTTTGTTTTACTGCTTTCGCCATTACCACTAAAGAAGCATCTTTTTTCTTACGTACTGCCCTTACTGGTTCATCATCGCTTGTTATAACTTCGGTTGTATGTACAACATCAATATTTTCGTTCGCAGATAAATATTGGTTAATTTTTGCTTTATCACCATATAACGTGATATGCAAATTGTCAATTTCAGAAACTGCTTTGATAGCACCACGTACGATTTCTTCTGGTGCGTGATCTCCACCCATTGCATCAATTGCTAATCTCATCATCTTGTTCTCCTTTGTGTCCACTAGTTTGGTACATATGGAATACACCTGTAAAAACCAGTTCGTTTTCTACAAAGCTGTTAACGTGAACAATTGACTTGCCACTATCATCTTTACCTTCTACCGTAGCCTTTGCTATCACCCGTTCTCCCTGTTTGACCTGACGAATGAATTTAAGCTCAGTTTTAACAGTTAGGGCAAGTTCATCATTGATAACGGCAACAGCAAGTGAATTAGCTTGGGCAAACAAATGATGTCCGCGCGCTATTTTATTTCTTGAAAATACAAGATCACTGCTAATATCCAAAATAGAGATAGCCCGCTGATCTAGTTCAAGGTCAATAACTTCACCAATGACTTCCTCTAGCGGTAGAGCTTTTACCGTTTCATTCCACTG
This sequence comes from Oceanobacillus sp. M65, assembly GCF_052246275.1. Taxonomy (NCBI): domain Bacteria; kingdom Bacillati; phylum Bacillota; class Bacilli; order Caryophanales; family Bacillaceae; genus Oceanobacillus; species Oceanobacillus sp. M65. The sequence continues at coordinate 686,439 of NZ_JBQQCJ010000002.1, forward strand.
ATCCGTCGCAACCGACTTTATACGCTGGCGCAGTTCTGGAATCGATAACTCCAATCTATCCAGCCTAATTGTTTGGATACTAACAGAAAATTTCCTTGAAAGCTCTTCATCTGTGATAAAAGGTGTTTGTTCAATTGTTTCTTTCAGCATCCGCTGGCGTTCTGTTTTCGTTCTTCGCATTGATACACCGTCCACATCGAATTAATTACGTAGAAACTACATATTAAGACTTGGTCCTAATAGTAATATATAATACCTTGTGCATTTATGCAAGGATCTAATCTAATTTATCCGTGAGTGCAGCGTCCTTTTCCAGTATACTTTTCAGTGCAGAAAAAGCAGGATTTGTATCCAACATTCCTTGCTCGATGATTTCCTGAGCGTCATTTCGGGCAGTTTCTAAAGCACGGTAGTCATGGACCATATCAGCAACTTTAAATTCCGGCATCCCACTTTGTTTCCTACCAAAGAAATCTCCTGGCCCTCTTAATTTCAAGTCCTCTTCCGATAGCTCAAATCCATTCGTAGTTTCTGTCATAATACGCATACGTTCTTTTCCTACTTCACCCTTTGGATCAGCAATTAATATACAATAACTTTGCTTATCTCCCCGACCGACTCTACCACGCAACTGGTGTAATTGGGAAAGCCCAAAACGTTCCGCATCATAAATTACCATAATGGTTGCATTTGGAACATTTACACCTACCTCAACAACTGTTGTGGAGACAAGAATTTGGATTTCATTTCTTGAAAACTGTTGCATGACGTCATCCTTTTCATCTGTATGTAGGCGTCCGTGCATCAAACCTACCTTTACCTCAGGAGGATAAAATGCTTCCAGTTGTTGATGTAATTCTACAGCGTTTTGGATGTCTAGCTTGTCCGACTCTTCAATTAGCGGACAAATGACATAAGCTTGCTCTCCTGCTGCTACTTGTTTTTCAATAAAACGAAGTACTCTGTCTAACGTATTTTCTTTCGTCCAATAAGTCTCAATTTCTTTTCTTCCGACAGGCATTTCATCGATAACGGATACATCCATATCACCAAATGCCGTGATAGCAAGTGTACGAGGGATCGGTGTTGCCGTCATAAACAACACATCAGGGTAAAGGCCCTTTTCTCTTAACATCCGTCGTTGAGCTACTCCAAATCGGTGCTGCTCGTCAACTATGACAAAACCTAGGTTGTGATAGGTGACCTCTTCCTGAATAAGAGCGTGCGTTCCGATCACAATATCCACTTTTTTCTCTGCAATAGCCTGCAATACTTCTTTTCGCTTTTTCCCTTTTACAGAACCAGTTAATAAGGTGATGTTTGCACGTTCCCCAAACAATTGACATAAAGACTGATAATGCTGCTCTGCTAAAATTTCTGTTGGTACCATTAAAGCGCCTTGCTTTCCTGCAGTAATGGATGCCAGTAAGCAGATGGCGGCAACAGCCGTTTTACCTGAACCTACATCTCCTTGCAGCATACGACTCATTCGATATGGCGAACGCATATCGTTTAAGATTTGCCCCAATGCCTTCTGTTGTGCATTTGTTAACGGAAATGGAAACGAGTCAATAAAATCTTCAACCTGTTGTTTGTCATATTGCTGTGCATTGCCATCCGTTGCTTCCCTTTTCCATTTTCGTAAAAGTTGCATTTTAAGTTGAAAGAGTAGAAATTCTTCGTATATAAACCTCCTACGCGCATGTTTAAGAGCCAACCTATTGGCCGGAAAATGCATGGAGGTAACAGCCTGTTTTCTATCCGGAAGCTTATACGCGTTTAAATAGTTTTCTGGCAATATTTCGTCCAACTGATCTCCGTAGGCTTCTAGTGCTGTTTTCACTGTTTTTTTCAAGCGAAATGGCGTAATATCACCCTTCACAGCGTAAACCGGTTGAATTTCTGCTTGTGAAGCTGCCGGTCCTTTTTTATATTGACTTACGGTTATTTGTAGGCGATGGGCATCCCATTTTCCCACCAAGGTAACCGTATCTCCTGCATTAATCTGTTTTTTGGCAAAGGCACGATTAAACATGACCGCTTTCACAGCTATATTTTCTACCTCTAGTGTAAAGGATAAACGCGATTTCTTTTTCCCAAAGAAAGAGAGGGAAGGATCATGTACTACCCTTCCCTCAATCGTTACCTTGTCATCATGTACCAGTTCAGCAAGCGGCTTAACTTCAAACACATCAAAACGGTATGGAAAATAATACATCAAATCCTCAATTGTTTTTATATCGAGAGATGCCAGTGACTCGGCATACTTCTCACCAACACCTTTTAAAGCTTCTATAGATTCATTCAGCATATGACTAACACTTCCTATACAGACATACCAAATATTTTTTCTTTTAATAACCGTCCAGTCGGCGTATCCGCTAACCCGCCTTCCCCTGTTTCTCTTAAACTAGAAGGCATTTGCTTTCCAATTCGGTACATGGCGCCTATTACTTCATCACACGGAATACGACTTGTTACACCGGCTAAGGCCATATCCGCTGAGACAATTGCTAAGGATGAGCCTGCTGCATTACGTTTAACACAAGGAACCTCAACCAAACCTGCAACCGGATCACAAACCAAGCCCAGCATATTTTTCAGTGTCATTGCAAAAGCATCTGAAGACTGCTGCGGAGTACCGCCAGCCATTTCAACTATAGCTGCTGCTGCCATCGCACCGGCTGATCCTACCTCTGCTTGGCAGCCTCCTGCAGCCCCTGAAATAAAAGCGTTATTTGCAACAACAAAGCCAAATGCTCCCGCTGTAAATAGAAAGCGAATCATTTGTTCGCGAGTTGGGTTTAACTGCTCTTTCACAGCAAAAAGCGCGCCTGGCACACAGCCCGCACTACCCGCAGTAGGAGTAGCGCAAATTGTACCCATGGCTGCATTTACTTCATTTGTGCCCATCGCTTTACTTACTGCATCAAGCATTAAATTTCCTGAAAGCGGATTTTTTTCTTTCATATACTTTTGAATTAAAACCGCATCCCCGCCTGTAAGGCCAGTAACCGACTGAACTCCTTGCAACGCATCCTCGATCGCCTTTTCCATTACCTGAAGATTTCTTTCCATTTCCTCATATATTTCTTCACGGGATTTATTTTTCACGTCCATTTCCTGTCTTATCATGACTTCGGACAATTGTATTTCTTCCGTTTCAGCTATCTCCACTAATTCCTTTACTGTTCGAAACACGTGGATCCCTCCTTCTCGACAGACCTAGCTGTCAATTTTTGCTATTCTTACTATATGGTCAGCGCTTTCTAATTCCTTCAGAACAGCATCCTCCACATTTTGGTCTACTTCAATTACCATCAACGCTTCTTTTCCAACATCTTTACGGTTAACTTCCATATGTCCAATATTTATTTCGTATTTAGCTAATATCCTTGTAACAGAGGCTATGGCACCAAAGCGATCATTATGCATAATCAAGATAGCTGGATGATTTCCTGATAGCCTCAGATCAAAACCATTTAGCTCCGTAATCTCCACTTTACCGCCACCAATTGATATACCGACAAGCTCAAGTGATCCAGATGCATTCCCAATAATTAATCTAGCTGTATTGGGATGACTCACTGCAGCGCTATCTTCGATGAATTCAACAGTTATATTGCGTTCCTTCGCTGTTTCTAGTGATTTACTAATCCTTTTATCGTCGGCTTCATAGCCAAGTAACCCGCCTACAAGCGCAAAGTCTGTGCCATGACCCTTATAGGTCTTGGCAAAAGACTCATAGAGATGTATTTTTGCCCATGTTGGCTCTTGACCAAATAGATTTCGTGCAGCTTTCCCAATGCGAGCCGCACCTGCTGTATGTGAACTTGACGGCCCAATCATCACCGGACCAATAATATCAAAGACTGAATTATATTTCATTATCTCACCGCCATTTTAACGTATAGGTTATCGTTCTATTGTAAATTATAACAAAAAAGTGTAGAATAATCATTTGTGGATTACAGGCAAAGTACGACAGAGTAATTAGTTGAAGGAAACTTCAGCAGTACTCATCTTCCTTGCCATAATCGGGTGGGAGAGGGATGTAAGTACGATGAGGAGATATCATGGCTTTTTCGAATGAAAGACCAGATAAAAAAGAGAAACTTAGTCTTCGTACAGAAATTGTTGCTGGGTTAATTGGATATTTAACCACCGTATATATTGTTGTAGTAAATGGCTCCATTCTAAGCGAGGCTGGAGTTTCTCTGGAAGCTGGTATGATTGCCACTATTCTCGTTAGTTTTTTAGGTACCATGTTAATGGGAGTGTATGCAGGTGTTCCTTTGATCCTGATACCAGGCATGGGTATTAATGCTTTATTTGCCTACTCCATTGTCGAAGGAACCAACCTTACATTTGAAGAAGGACTAGCAGTTGTGCTTGTTGCTGGCTTGTTATTTTTGCTAACTGCTTTCAGCCGACTGGGAATACTTCTCAAAGAAGCGATACCAGATTCATTAAAGCATGGCATCACTGTTGGGCTTGGTTTTTTCTTAATTCTAATTGGCTTAGAGAAAAGTGGACTTGTGGTCAATGGTCAAAACACTATTCTAGCGTTTGGCGATTTCACCTCACCAACAGTTCTTGTTAGTTTGCTTACGTTATTTCTGGCTATTTTTCTTTTCGTCAGAAATGTACCTGCAAACTTTCTTGTAACTATGATTGCTGGCACTATCCTCGCTTCACTTTTTGGAGTCTTGGAAAATGGAAGCAATGCGCTTCATGTGGATCCGAAAGAAGTTATTTTCTTACCATCCTTTTCAGCAATCGGGGATTTGAGTTTCTGGCTGGCAGTTTTTCCTTTAGCAATCATTCTCATATTTGAAAATATGGGATTACTAAACGGGCAGCTACAAATGCTTGATAAGGAAAAAGCATACGACAAAGCATACAAGGCAACAGCCTTCTCTACGGTAGCTTCTGCTTTTCTAGGGACTTCACCAACAGTTTCGGCTGCTGAAAATGCAGCTGTCATTGCTTCAAAGGGAAGAGCTGGAATAGCAGCAATAACAGCAGGTCTGTTGTTTTTGGCAACATTGTTCTTAATTCCTTTTATTACAATGATACCAAATTCTGCTTTAAGTCCGATTTTAATTATTGTCGGTTTTCTAATGGTACAAAACATTCGACACATACGTGTAAGTGATTTGTCAGAAAGCCTTCCGGCACTGCTTATTGTAGCGATGATTCCATTCTCCTACAGTATAGCAGATGGTATGGCTTTTGGTTTTATCGCATATCCTATTGTAAAAATAGCGACTGGCAAACCAAAAGAACTTTCGATTCCTTTAATAATTATAGCAGCTCTATTCCTATTTGACTTCGTCATGAAGATTATGGGGATATAAAGATATAAATAAGATGTTTTTTATAGCTGTGGCTTATTATAATTAAAATTGTGATATGTTTTGTTTTTCTTCATAAAACATTAAAACTAAAAAAATCGCTCAAATTCCGTTTGGAAGAAGAGCGATTTTTTTTAGTTTATTTATTCGACTGAGAAAATATAAGAGTATATTGGTTGGTTACCTTTGTGTACTTCAATCTCAATATCTTCATATTTTTCTTCCACGTAACTTGTCAGTTCTTCTACGTCCTGATCTGCTACATCTTCACCTTGTAGAATGGTGAGAATTTCGTCGTCTTCTGAGATCATTTCCTGTAATAGTAATTTCACTGCTTCCATTTTTTCTTTATGTGTAGCCTTAATTTTACCATCAAGAATACCCATGAAGTTACCATTCTCGATCGTGATACCATCTATTTGCGTATCGCGAACAGCATAGGTAACCTGCCCTGTTTTCACATGGCTTCTTGCTTCATCCATTGCCTCTTTATTCCCATCAATATCCGACTCAGGATGAAATGCAAGCATAGCACTGATCCCCTGCGGAATTGTTTTGGTTGGGATAACACGAACATTCACGTCAGCTAGTTCAGCAGCCTGATCTGCTGCCATTAAGATGTTTTTATTATTTGGAAGAACAAGCACATTTTTAGCGTTTGTTTCCTTAATAGCGTTTGCTATGTCCTGCGTGCTTGGATTCATAGTTTGTCCGCCTTCAATTACAACGGTTGCGCCTAAACTTTCAAGTAGCGTCTTTATTCCTTCGCCCATTGCAACTGTTACAATTCCATACTCTGTTAGTTTCTTCTCTTTAGGCTCGGAGGTCTTGTTTCCAACAATGGCTGTGTGTTGCTCTCTCATGTTTTCGATCTTCATATTAATTAAGCTACCATAACGCTGACCAAGCGTCATACATGTGCCTGGATATTCCGCATGGATATGCACTTTTACGATTTCATCATCGGAAACTACAAGGAGTGAATCTCCGTGTTTGCTTAGCTCATTACGGAAATCCTCTTCATTAAATGGTTGTTTTTCAAGCTTTTCATCTTCAAATTTAACCATAAATTCTGTACAGTAACCAAATTCGATATCAGATGTATCCATAAAGTCTTGCGTGATCTTATGGTGCTCTGCATTAACCATATCGTCCATTTCAATTTCAGTAATATGCTCAGGCAGCTCCTCACCCTTTAATACAGAAAGGAAACCTTCATATACCGTGACTAAGCCCTGCCCACCTGAATCCACAACACCAACTTCTTTTAAAACAGGCAAGAGATCTGGTGTGCGTTTCAAAGAGGCTTTCGCTTCTGTTATAACACTCTCCATTAATTGGATAATGTCCTCTTCCTTTTCTGCCACCTTAACAGCTTGTTTTGCTGCATCTTTTGCGACAGTAAGAATAGTACCCTCTACTGGCTTCATTACTGCTTTATAAGCTGTAGAAACACCAGTATCAAAAGCCTTTGCTAGGTCCTTTGTTGTTACGGTTTCCTTTTTTTCCATTCCTTTGGAAAAGCCACGGAATATTTGGGATAAAATAACACCTGAATTACCTCTTGCCCCCATTAACAAGCCTTTGGCAAAAGAATTAGCAACCTCAGAAATATTTTCACTGTTTTGCTTCTTTACCTCAGCTGCCCCAGAGCTCATTGATAAGTTCATGTTGGTACCAGTATCCCCATCTGGTACTGGAAATACGTTTAATGCATCTATCTTTTGTGCATTATTTGATAAATGGTGCGCTCCGGCCAATACCATTTGAGCAAATGTAATGCCATCCAAATTTTTTATTGTCACTATACTTCCTCCTCTTGAAACAAAAGCGTGAGCGCTAACGAGCGTTCTGACACTTCAATTGCCACATGGAAGGTCAGTAAGTGCTAAAATCTGCTTGAAGCGCTGGCGAAACACAAATCATACGCAATTGTTCGATGCTAGCTTTTCGAATTTTTTAATTTGTTTTCTTAATCTTGTGCAACCCGTACACCTTGTACGAAGATGTTAACAGAATCAATCGCTAAACCAAGTGATTGACTAAGTGTATACTTCACCTGTGATTGTACATTATGCGCTACGACTGAGATCTTTGTTCCATAGCTTACAATAATATACATATCTATATCCAGTCTCTCATTTTCCTGGCGAACTACTACACCTTTAGAAAAGTTCTCTTTTCGTAGAATTTCTGCGATACCATCTCTAATTTGACTTTTAGAGGCCATCCCAACAATTCCGTAACACTCTATTGCAGCGCCACCGGCGATTGTAGAAATAACTTCATTTGTTATGGTTACATGACCATCATTTGTATTAAGCTCTATGGACATAACATAATCCTCCTTTAATACCTGCACAATTATATAAGCATATTCTACTACATGCCAAATCATTTTAAAAGCAGAGTTCATAATATGTAAAAATGTCCTCTATAACAATGGACGAATTACACTAATCTGTCAAGTGATTATTCTTTATATAATATAAAACAATTATTGCATTCTCTCGTGACTTATGGTAAATTGTATAAGTATGAAATGACACATGTAAACAGTAAGGAGGGATTTGCATGGCTAGAAAATGTGTTGTAACTGGACGCCAGACACGCAGTGGAAACCAACGTTCTCACGCTATGAATTCCAACAAGCGAAATTGGAAAGCTAATGTACAAAAAGTACGTATCATGGTAGACGGAAAACCTAAAAAAGTTTACGTATCTGCACGCGCACTTAAATCAGGTAAAGTAGAGCGCGTATAACTTACGTGTCATACAGAACTGGAATTGTACGATAGAAAAAACACCCTATTAACAGGGTGTTTTTTTATTGCTATAATACTAGTTTTCTGTAGATAACAGCATGTCCTTGCAAATACGTCCAACAAGAATCAAAGCATAAAGGGTACACTTAATGCTTTGAGCCATTTGTCAAAACACCCCATCCTGTTTTACAGTAGGAAACAGACCATTTTCATGGTTTACTAGCGTGCAAAAAAATCAGCTTCTGTCAATCTACTGACAAAAGCTAAAATGTTTTACTTATCCTTTTTGAACACACCAATAACCACTTTGACAAAACCACCGATAAATCTTGGGAGCTTAATAGTATAAAATTTCATGAGTTCGCCCTCCTCTTCTACATGCACAGCTTACCTTTGAATCGTATCACGACTCTTTATTAGTAATAGTATGCCTTCTGTAAAAGAAAAAGTACCAATATTTCTAATAAGTCTGTTTGAAATACATAGGGTGGATCCCCATGCTACCGTTTTATCTGATAAGGGATAATAGAAGCCATTTAACGTCAACCCTTTAATTGTTGGAGAGAAAGGGATAAACGAAATATTAGCGTATAACGCACTGTCTTCTACGGTATACTCTCCAGGTTTATATAATTCCACCAAATTGGATTGATCGACAATTATGCCATGCACGCCACTTTCAGTAATGGTATGCAGTAACTGGATGTTAATCATCTCGTGATCCAGACGGCCTCCTGTCACGCCGAAAAGATAGAGACGTTCAGGGTGCTTTTCCAATGCCTTGAGGAGAGCAAGTTCTAAGTCTGTTTCATCCTTCTCCGCCGGATATTCCTCAAATTGCTTCGCATGTAGTCTGACATGTTCTTTTTCGACTTCTGTAATAGAATCAAAATCTCCGATCGCTAGATCTATCGGAATATTATGATCCAGTAAAGCCAAAGCGCCTCTATCAGCGGCAATCCAAAAATCGATTACTTCCTTGAATGGCGAGAAATCCGGGTAGTTCTGAGGTCCATTTCCAATGATACCAATTGCTGTCATTCTCTTATTCCTTCACGGCATCTTTAATTTCTAAGATGGCTTCATGTCGATTAGTTGGATTAAAAACTGCACTGCCAGCAACCAATACATCTGCCCCAACATCTGTACATTGTTTTGCTGTCATGGCATTAATGCCTCCATCCACCTCTATTTCAAACGATAGGTTATGTGTTTTTCTAAAATCTGCCACCTGTTTAATTCGATCAACGGTAGACGGAATAAACGACTGGCCACCAAACCCAGGGTTAACTGACATAAGTAAAACTAGATCTACTTCTGGCAAAATCGGATAAAGCATTTCGACAGGTGTAGCAGGGTTTATCACTACACCTGCTTTTACACCATTGTCTTTAATGAGTTGGATAGAACGGTGTAAGTGTTGGCTTGCCTCTTGGTGGACTGTAATGATATCCGCGCCAGCATTAGCGAATGCTGGTATATAGCTGTCTGGATTCTCTATCATAAGATGGACATCAAGCGGAAGGGATGTGATTGGTCTTATAGCCTCTACAATTAGTGGGCCAATAGTAATATTTGGCACATAATGGCCATCCATCACATCGACATGAATATAGTCCGCCCCTCCATTTTCTACTACTTTTATTTCTTCTCCCAGTTTGGCAAAATCAGCTGAGAGGATTGATGGTGCTATCTTTACCATACTAATACCTCGGCTTTCTCGATTGAATTTCTTCTAAAAAAGTAAGATAATGCTTGTAACGATACGGGCTAATTTCTCCGTTTTCCACACCTTCTTTTACCGCACAGCGTGGCTCCTTATGATGCATGCAACCACGGAACTTACATGCACCTTTCCTTGAGCGCATCTCGGGAAAACAGTCACTAAGGTCTTCTGCCTCAATTTCCTGAAAATCAAGCGCACTAAATCCTGGCGTGTCAGCTACTAGCCCTTTGTTCACCTGAACCAGTTCTACATGCCTTGTCGTATGCTTTCCCCTACCAAGGCTCTCTGATATGGCAGCGGTTTTTAATAGCAACGAGGGTTTTAGTGCATTGAGAATAGAAGACTTCCCTACACCTGATTGTCCAGCAAACACTGTGACACCTTCAGAAAAATAGTCTTTAAGCGGTAACACTCCGCCGCTTGCCTTGGAGGAAACTAATTCTACCTTGTAGCCAATTCTTTCATAGTCATTCCGATAAGCTTCGATTCTCTTCTGTTTTTCAGGTGAAATCAGATCCATTTTTGATATAAAGATAATTGGCTCGATGTGCTTTGCCTCTATTAACACAAGAAATCGATCCAAAAGGGTTGTGCTAAAATCAGGTTGAATGGCAGAATTTACAATGATAGCCTGATCAATATTCGCTATAGGTGGTCTGACCAATTCATTTTCTCTTGGTTTGATCTCAATGATATAACCTTCATCAGGTGAATCAGCTTCAAATTCTACAAAGTCCCCAACAAGAGGGGTGATTTTCCTTTTTCTAAAAACCCCCCTGCCACGGCACTGTATTACTTCTTCGCCATTTTCTACTTTCACATAATAGAAACCACTTAAGGCTTTAATAATTCTTCCTTCTGACATTTAGTCACCTTCTTCATACGAAACTGTTTTATTTGTAACCACTTCATCGTCCCGTTTTATTAAGTATTCTGCTTCATCATCAGGTGCAATGACCAGTGTAAATGTAAATTCCTGATCAGCTGTAATGGTTTCTTCTCGGTACACTTCTGACAAGTCATTTTCCATGTCATCAATATAAATTTGTACCGTTTGCTCTACTGGTTCTTCCCCTTCCTCCTGCTCTGCTTCCACGCTATATGGAACTGTAAACGTTATACGATGGGTAACTGGGGGCTTCTCTCCAGGTCCAGTTGAAATATATACATTTACCGTAGAACGCGGTTCGACTTCAGAATTTGCCGGAGGATCTTGTCGTATAACTTCCCCTTCAGGTATGTCTTCAGAGTTCTCTTCAACTTTATTCATTTTAAGATTATTTTCTTCTAAATAAGCACTTGCTTCTCCTTCTGTCATACCAGATAAATTGCTAATCTCTACCAATTCTGGTCCATCACTAACTTCAAAGATAACCTTTGTTTCTCCAGGTACTACCTCACTATCTGGAGCTGGTTGTATTTGCGTAATGATCTCTCCAACAGGACGGTCGGAATGTTTCTCATAAGAGATAACCTCACTGTAATCATCTTCTAGCATTCGTTTCACCTGACTGTAGTCTCTACCTACATAGTCCTCAAAAACTTCTTTCTCTTTCCCGTCACTGACTAGAATCGTAACCGTAGACTCTTCCTTCACAGTTCTATTCGCTTTTGGCTCTGTTTCAATAACAAAGCCTTCGTCCACCTCTTCAGAAGTTGCGTATTCTCGCTTCGTATTCAAATTAGCCTTTTCGAGTTCATCTACAGCCTCTTCATACTCCAAACCTGCAACATCCGGAACTTTTACATCTGCAGGCTGAAGCCATCCAGGAATAAGAAAGAGCGCTGCCACGCCAGCTACCATTAAGAAAAATAAGACAAGTAAAATAATAAGCCATTTTTTCTTTTTCTTCGGTTTGTCTTTTTTATTTTTCTTTCCTTTTTTCTTTTTATCAGGTTTATTATTGGTTTCAGCTTTATCCTCTGCAGCATAATTTTTTGTCATATTATTTGTTTGATGGACAATTGTATCTTGACTTGAATCATGTAGCTGATTATCCGTGATAATCGGGATAGCCTTTGTCTCTTCCCCGGCTTCTAAAGGTGGTTTATATATCGCTTCATTTAATTTACTCGGATGTAACGCTGTTTCGAGTGCTTCTTCCATTTCATAGACTGTTTCGTAACGATGAAATGGATCCTTTGCGGTTGCCTTTAATACAATATTTTCCACGCTTTGCGGTACGTCTTGATTAAACCTTCGTACAGAAGGCGTATCGCTTTGTAAATGTTTTAAGGCGATAGAAACAGGAGATTGGCCTGAGAAAGGAAGCCTTCCTGTAAGTAGCTCAAATAAAACAATACCAATCGAGTAAATATCTGATTTCTTTGTTGCCATTCCTCCTCTAGCCTGCTCTGGTGAAAGATAATGTACAGAACCGAGAATAGAGTTCGTTTGTGTGAGTGATGTAGCACTTAAGGCAATCGCAATTCCAAAATCAGTTACTTTTACTTGTCCATATGTATCAATAAGAATATTTTGAGGCTTTATATCCCGATGCACAATATCATTGGCATGAGCATGTGCGATTGCAGCAGTAATTTGCTTCAAGATATCTAAGGCTTCCTGAACAGCAAGTGGTCCATATCGCTGGACATACTCCTTTAAAGTCATTCCGTCTACGTATTCCATCACCATATAAAGGATATCGTCCTCTTCCCCAACGTCAAAAATATTAACAATATTCGGATGGGATAGACTTGTTGCTGACTGTGCTTCTCGATCAAACCGTGCAATAAATTCCTGGTCGTTTACGTATTCCATTCGGAGCACTTTAATGGCCACGTCACGTTCAAGAATTTTATCTCTTGCTAAATAAACGTTTGCCATACCGCCACCACCAATAGTGTCGATTATTTCATAACGTTCATTTAATAAGTGTCCTCTTCTTAACATTAACGATCACCATCTTTCTCAGGTGAATCGTACATTACAACGATGACGGAGATATTGTCTTCCCCACCTCTAGCGTTCGCTAAACGGATCATTTCATTCTCAATTTGCTCGATATCATTATCAGCGATAATAAATCGATGTAGTTCTTCGTCCGTGACCTTATTAGATAATCCATCTGAACACAAAAGGAGGCTATTCCCCATTTCCCATCCTAGTGAAATAATCTCTGGAATAACAGTTTTCTCTGTACCTAAAGCTTTTAGTAGAACATTCTTTCTCGGATGCTGTTCGGCATCATCCTTAGAAATTTGTCCAGAACGCACAAGTTCATTAACAAGTGAATGGTCCACCGTTATTTGCTTGAACCCATCCTCGCTAAGCATATAACAACGACTATCCCCAATATTCGAAACGGTGATGAAATCCGTCGTGCATATGGCTACCACAAAAGTAGTACCCATACCTTGACACTCCTCCTTGGTAAGAGAGTGTTCATATACTTTCTGATTAATCTTCTCAACAGCAGTCTGAAGCCACCCTTCTGCTGCTTCAGGGTTGTCCAATTGTTCAGATTCCAGCCACTCCTTCTCCATTAAAGATGTTGCCATTCGACTGGCAACATCGCCTGCCTGGTGACCGCCCATCCCATCGGCTATGACTGCAAGCAACTGATCATGCTTATTATAAAACACACCGCCTGCATCCTCATTATGGCTTCTGACCAGTCCCTGATCAGTCATAAATTGACCTTTCATTATTTCACCCCTCCATCATTCACGGATCAGTATTTATAACAAGTATTACACAAATAAGTGTAAAAAAGAACATTTTTTCTAATCAAGTCACGTATTATATGTTTCTGTAATAGTTGGAGCGATTATTTTAGTTCTCTACAAACCAATATTTCTAAATACTCATTGATTAAATTCGCTTAATCCGTGTCAAAAAGAAGCCATCCGTATCTTCATCCTGCGGGAATAATTGTAGTCCATAGGACGTAATCCCTCTTGCTTCTTTTAAACTTTCTGGAAGCTCATCAAAGAAGGTCTTATCTACTGTATAAGAAGCGTTATTTGCAAGAAATGACTTCACCACACCTTCATTTTCTGCTGCATCTACAGTACATGTGCTATAAATTAACAAACCATCTTTTTTAAGAAGGGGTGCAGTGCTTTCTAATATATCAAGCTGAATATCAGCTAATCGTTTTATATCTTCTTCTTGCTTATGATATTTTATTTCTGGCTTTCCTCGCATCACTCCTAGGCCTGAGCATGGAGCGTCAACAAGAATGCGATCAAAACTTTCAAGTTCATGTGTTTCTTGCAAGCTTCTTGCATCTTGAGCTGATGCATGGATAATCGATAAACCTAGGTCTGATGCTTTGTACTCTATCCTTTTTGCTTTCTTTTTGTGAAGATCATATGCATCTATGCGTCCCTTGTTCAGCATTTTTTCCGCAATATGGGTCGCTTTTCCTCCTGGTGCACTGCAAGCATCTAAGACCTGCATACCAGGTTGTGCTTGCAATAACTCTCCTACAAGCATGGAACTTTGATCCTGAATGGTAATTTCTCCGTCTTTAAATAAAGAGGACCTTAAAATATTTCCTTTTTCCACGATTATTCCTTGTGAAGATAATGTAGAAGAGCTAACCTCGTAGCCTTCCTGTCTGAGCCTATCCATTGCTTCACTTCTTGTAATCTTCAACGGCTGGATCCTGATGGCGGTATGCTTTCTAGTTATATTTGTCTTACACATCTCTTCGACAGTTTCATAACCATAGGTAGATACCCAACGACTTACCAACCATTCTGGATGACTTGTTTCGATAGAAAGGCGTTTCACATCATCTTTTATTAAAGAAGTAGAGGGGACTCCCTTACGTTGTATCGTTCTTAAAACACCATTAACCAATGAAGCAACCCCTTTATGCCCACGGCGTTTAGCCAGTTCAACAGCTTCATGGATGATAGCATGGTCAGGGATCTTATCTAAATAAACCATCTGATAAACAGACATTCGCAGAAGCATACGTACCCATAGATCTAACTTTTTTTGTTTATCAATAAAATTCTGTAGATAATAATCAAGCGTTATCTTATATTGCATCGTCCCATACACGATTTCAGTTAGGAGTCCTTCATCTTTAGCTTGTATTTTTTGCTTCCTTAATTCATTGTCAATTAATAAATGACTGAAACCATTGTCCTTTTCAATACGGATTAATATATCGAGAACTGTATCTCTTAGTAAATAATTATTCATTTAACCACCCAATACTGTGCCTGTTTTTATTCGTTCGGCGGATCCTTGTAAATAATCTTTAACCGACATCCGTTTTTTTCCTGCTGGTTGCATGTCTGTTATCTTAATCGCTTTTTCGTCTCCACATACAACAAGGAACCCATCTTCTGTTTTTTCTACAATTTCTCCTGGGCTGCCATCATAATGTTGGTCCTGTATTTCTCCCCACCAGACTTTCATATTTGAACCTTGATAGGTTGTAAATGCTACAGGCCAAGGATTAAGCCCCCGAATGTGATTATAAATCTCCAAGCTGTTCTTATGCCAATCAATTTTTTCCTGTTCACGCTTGATATTCCCAGCAAAGGTTGCTTTTGCATCATCTTGCTTCACAGGATTGATATCACCATTAAAAAGACGTGGTAAGGTGTCCATCAATAATGTAGTTCCCACTTCAGAGAGCTTATCGTGCAAAGTACCGACATGATCCTTATCATCTATAGGTACGGATTGTTGGGTTAATATATCCCCAGCGTCTAGCTTTTCCACCATATACATGATTGTGATGCCTGTTTCTTTTTTACCTTGCATTATCGCATAATGAATTGGAGCGCCGCCTCTTAACTCAGGAAGCAAAGATGCGTGGACATTTATGCAACCAAACTCTGGACCCTCTAGCAGTGCGTTTGGCAATAGTTGGCCGTATGCTGCTGTAACAATTAAATCAGGCTGATAAGCTAGAATTTCTTCATAGCTATCTCTTAATTTCTCAGGCTGATAGACGGGAATGCCATGTTTTTCTGCTTCGACTTTAACCGGTGGCGGCGTGATAGCTCGCTTCCTCCCCTTCGGTCTGTCTGGTTGAGTTACGGCAAGCACTACCTCATACTCTGATTTCACTAAGTTATGTAAGATGGGAACGGAAAAATCCGGTGTTCCCATAAATACGATTCGTTTCATTTAGTTCCCTTCTTTCTATTTATAATATGTTAAACGTTTCTGCACCCATTAAATATGGTTTACATTAGGTGGTGTGGTTGCATGTCCACTGTAATAAGTAGTTCCCCTTTTTGGGTTTCCTCTTTAAAATGATCCATAATACTTGAAATGATTTCCCGCAGATGTGGTTCATTTTTGTATTTTATCATGCATTGGTACCTATATCTATCTTTTATCCGTGGGATTGGAGATGGAGAAGGACCTAGCACTACCGTATTATTCCTAACATTGTGAAGTAAATCTTTTACAATGTGACTTGTCGTTTGTGCTGCTGAGACTTTATTTGGATGTGAGACTGTTATAAGAGCCAAAAAGAAATAAGGTGGATATTGAAACGTCCTTCTTGTAGCCATTTCCTTCTTATAGAATCCCTCGAAGTCATACTGACTGGCAAGTTCAATACTATAGTGATCTGGTGTATATGTCTGTACAATTACTTCACCAGTAAGTTCATGCCTACCTGCCCTGCCACTTACTTGTGTCAATAACTGAAAGGTTTTCTCTGACGATCTAAAATCTGGTAAATGCAACATAGAATCTGCTGTAAGAACTCCTACAAGTGTCACATTTTCAAAATCCAGTCCCTTAGCTATCATTTGGGTCCCAAGTAAAATGCTAGCCTCTTTATTAGCAAATTTCCGCAGAAGTTTTTCATGCGACCCTTTTCTCCTCGTGGTATCTACATCCATTCGGATAATTCCTGCCTCAGGAAGTAGCTTCGTTAAGGCTTCCTCTACTCGTTGTGTTCCAGTTCCAAAATAACGAATTAAATCACTCTCACATTCCGGGCATACAGTAGGCATTGGTTCTTCATACGAACAGTAATGGCATTTTAAATGATTCGTATTTTTGTGGTAGGTTAATGCAATATCACAGTGCGGACACTCTTTAACATGACCACAGTCCCGGCACATTACAAAGGTGGAATAGCCCCGCCTGTTAAGAAGCAAAACGATTTGCTCTCCTTTTTCGAGACATTGCTCCATTTTTTCCATTAATACACGGGAAAACATCGTTCGGTTGCCAGCATGCAGTTCTGCTCGCATATCAATAATATCAACTTTTGGCATGTCCTTTTCGTTCGTTCTTTTAGATAAGGTGGCAAGCTGGTATACGCCTTTTTCCGCTCTGGCAAAGGTTTCCAATGTTGGGGTAGCACTACCTAAAACAACTGGACAATGATGGGTCTTTCCGCGCTCAATAGCAACATCTCTCGCATGATACCTAGGTTGATCCTCTTGTTTGTATGTTCCTTCATGTTCTTCGTCAATAATAATAATTCCAATATTTTCAAACGGAGCAAAAATGGCAGACCTTGCACCAACCACAACTTGTACTTCCTTTTGGTGAATGCGTCGCCACTCATCATATTTTTCACCTGCCGACAGTGCGCTATGCATGACGGCAACCTTTGAGCCAAATCGACCCTTAAACCGATTAACCATTTGTGGTGTTAAAGCTATTTCTGGAACAAGGACAATAGCCTCTTGCCCTTTGTGAATAACATCCTGAATCGCTTGGAGATATACCTCCGTTTTTCCACTCCCTGTTACACCGTGCAGCAGAAATACCTCATGTTCATTGTTTGCTATTTTTTCCTTCATCGGTGCAATGGCCCTTTTTTGTTCCTCTGTTAAATCTAATGCCGTCGTTTTACTAAATTGCTGCTGTTGATGTGGATCTCGGTAAACCTCAACCTGATTGGTCTCAAGTAATGCTTTATCAACAAGTGTTTTAATCGTACTGGAAGTCGTTTGGTATTTTTTTAAAAGTAGTTTCTTTTCCACCGGTTCAGGTTTTTCAATAAAATAAGCGAGTAGCTCGCGCTGTTTAACAGCCTGCTTTGAAAGATCCTGAAAAGCTTCTTCCATTAGGTAAGGTTCCTTTGCGGGTTGAACCATTGTGACATACTTTTTTGTTATTTTAGAATGGACCAAGTATTTTATAACAATATCTCCATCCTGTACTGCCTTTTGTAATTGATAATAACTAATGGTAGATCCTTCAAACTCCTCATAGCCTATTACATCCCTTCCAGCAAAAAGGTGCTCCATCTCTTCTGAAAGTTGTTCTTCGGTATCCCGGACTAGCTCCTTTTTATACTGCGCTTTCAGCACTTGTGGTAGCATTGCTTGTAATGCTGTAATGTAAAAGCTCACGGTATTCTTGGCCACCCATTTACCCAAATTCAGTAATTCTGTGGTCAATACTGGTGTTAAATCAAGAACCTGATCTATCTCACGAAGTTTTTTAAATTCAGATTGCGCTGCTTTTCCAACAACAAACCCCATAATTTTACGAGGACCAAAAGGAACAGTGACCCGCATTCCAACCTGGAGAATATCCAAGTATTTGTCCGGGATCAGATAATCAAATGTCTGGTTTATCGAACTGGCAGGGACGTCAACGATTACGTTCGCTATTTTCACATGGCCTCATCCTTCATATCTCTTAAGATAAGTTGAATAATCGTCTTCGCAACCTCTTTCTTCGTAGCTAAGCCAATTTCATTCTTATCCTCTTGTTTATTTACATATGTCACCATATTGGTGTCGCCTTCAAATCCAGCACCTTGTGCTGCAACATTGTTAATGACAATGGCGTCTAAATTTTTGGCACGTAGCTTTTGCAATCCATATTTTAGTGGTTCATTTGTTTCTGCAGCAAAACCAACCAGAAACTGCTTGTCTTTTTTATTTCCTAAAGACATCAGGATATCTTGGGTCCGTTCCATTTCTAGTTGTAAATTCCCACCTTGTTTTTTCATCTTTTCCGTGTAAACGTGTTTTGGTTTGTAATCTGCCACTGCTGCTGCCTTAATCACAATATCACTTGTAGCATAATGCCGATGCATTTCTTCATACATTTCCGCTGCTGTCACAACGTTAACCCGATGAATGTTTTGCTCTTTCAGTTCCTGCTCAGAAGGTCCCGCAATAAGCGTAACTTCTGCTCCTTGCGCTGCTGCAGCCTCTGCCAGAGCAAATCCCATTTTTCCCGAGGATCTGTTCGTGAAAAAGCGAACTGGGTCTACCATTTCTCGTGTAGGTCCAGCTGAAATAAGTACTTTTTTTCCTGATAGATTGCCAATCAATTCTTCATGTTGATGGTGGGTAATGGTTTCAATGATCGTTTCAGGCTCCTCTAACCGACCTTTTCCTACATACCCGCATGCCAAGTAACCGGCTCCAGGCTCTATAAAATGGTAACCCCATGATTCTAATTGTTGCATGTTTTTTCTAACGGCCGGATGTGCATACATATGTACATTCATCGCAGGTGCAATATAGACCGGCGCCTCACTTGCGAGTAGTATAGTGGAAAGCATGTCATCTGCAATACCGTTTGCCAATTTCCCGATAACATTTGCAGTCGCTGGTGCCAACAGAATAAAGTCAGCCCAGTCAGCTAAGTCTATATGGGCTATTTTGCTCGGATCCTTTTCATCAAACGTATCCGTATAGACAGGATTCCTTGAGAGAGCTTGAAACGTTAGCGGGGAGACAAATTCAACCGCGCTTTTTGTCATAACCACTTTCACGATTGCTCCCTGTTGTGTCAACTTACTAGTGAGTGCACAGGCTTTGTATGCAGCAATCCCACCGCTGACTCCAAGTAAAATCTTTTTATCCTTCATCATTTATGATACGCCCCTTCCCGACAGTCGCTACATTAGTTATAACATATACGAATCCTATTTCGCTTTTAATATGAATTGCCGCACAATGAATAAAGTCTCCTCAATAGACCATGTGAGGAGACTTCTTAAATGTTTATTCTTCCGTGATGAAAAGTTTGTCGGCCTGAACTTCTTCCAGCGCCATTCCAACAAATTTATGTGATTTAGGATTATCAATCAATACCTTGTTCGTTTCACTCATTTGCCTTGCGCGTCTTGCAGAAAGTGTTACAAGGGTATATTTGGAATTTATCTTCTCCTGTAGTGCATCAATTGACGGTTCTAACATTACAACTCATCCTCCAGTAATTTCTTATATTGTTTTGCAACACGTTCACGCTTTAAATGTTCACTTTGAATAATAGATTGAACTTTGCTTACAGCGTGTTCTACCTTGTCATTAACCACGACATAATCATAAGCATCCATCATTTCGATCTCTTTCCTTGCTTCCTTGAGACGGTTTAAAACTAAATCAGATGATTCGGTTCCACGGCTAACAATTCGATTTTTCAATTCTTCCAGACTTGGCGGGAAAAGAAAGATAAATACACCTTCCGGGAAATTCTCTTTCACTTGCAAGGCACCCTGAACTTCTATTTCCAAAAAGACATCATAACCAGCCGCTAAGGTCTGTTCCACGTACGTCCTTGGTGTACCATAATAATTATTAACATATTTAGCATATTCTAACAGCTCGTTTTGGTGAATCAGCTCTTCAAATTCTTCTTTGGACTTAAAAAAGTAGTCCACACCATCTGTTTCTCCCGGTCGACTGTTTCTTGTAGTCATCGAAATAGAATACTTCAGCTCAGTTGCCTGATCAAATAATTCTTTTCTAACGGTGCCCTTTCCTACGCCAGAAGGCCCGGAAAGTATAAATAAAATTCCCTTCTCTTCAATCAAAATTGTTCCTCCTATACAAATCCATTAATTCTCATCTGATATTTCTTCATGGCTCAGCACGCGCTGCCCGACTGTCTCTGGTTGGACAGCTGAAAGTACTACATGGTCACTGTCTGTTATAATAACAGCTCTTGTTCTTCTGCCATAGGTAGCATCAACTAATTTATTATTGTCTCTGGCAACCGTAATAATACGTTTAATCGGCGCTGATTCTGGTGAAACAATCGATATAACACGATTAGCAGAAACAACATTCCCAAACCCTATATTTATCAATCGTAGACTCAACTTGCTTCCCCCTTAATATTGCAAAACTTCTATTATATTAGTAGGCTATAAGTTCAATTCCTTATAATATAATTATTATATGAAAAAAGATAGATCAAACTCAAGCATTACTCAATATTCTGCACTTGTTCTTTTATTTTTTCCAGTTCCCCTTTTAAATTAACAACATGCTCACTTATAATGGGATCATTCGATTTAGCACCAATCGTATTTCCTTCTCGTTGCATCTCCTGGATAATAAAGTCAAGTTTTCTGCCAACGGCACTTCGCTCTTCCATTGTCTCAAGAAAATGGATCACATGGCTGGATAGCCGTGTCAGTTCTTCCGTGACATCCCCTTTTTCTCCCAATAAAACAACTTCCTGGTGAAGCCTGTCATAATCCATCCCATCTATTTCAGACAAGTGCTGCTCAATTCTATTCCAAATTCTCTCTTTGTAAGCATTTATGACAACTGGTCTCTGTTCTTCGATGTTTTGAATTGTATTTTTTACTAATTCAAGCCTAGTTCTTAAATCTTCCTCCAAAAACTTCCCTTCTGACAATCTCATTTCCTTTGCCTGCCGTGCAGCTATACGTACTGCTTCTAAAATAGGGATTTGGAGACTTTTTGCAGAAGGCTCTTGTTCTGTAACAGTAAAAATTTCAGGCAACAAGGGCAGTGCTTCTACTGATACATTCCCAGACAGGCCATATCGTTCTTGGGCCATTTTCATCTGGGACATATACTGATCCAGCACTGCCCAGTCTGTATGTACTTCCCTAGCGTTCGTTTGCCCGCCAGCTATTTGAATTGAAACCTCTATTTTACCTCTCTGAAAAAAAGATTGTATTGCTTTCTTTATTTCATCCTCCATCATCGATATCGAGCGAGGTAGCTTTGCAGTAAAATCAAGAAAACGATGGTTTACACTACGAATTTCTACATTGATGGTACCGTCCAAATATTCGGATACATTGCTTCCATAACCAGTCATACTTATTAACATGCTATCACATCCGTTATTATCCATTATACCTTGATTCACCAAAAATGAAAACAGATAATATAAAAGCGAAGAGCGCCTGCTTAAAAACGTAGTGACTGAAGTGAATCAACCAAGATAAAGGAATCACGGTGAGGGACGAACCGATGATGACTTATTGTAGGGCGATTAACGAAGTCCCCTAGTATTTGGCGCTCAGAGCTGGACGATACAAAAGCTTCGAGTGCCTGATTAAAAACCCTCTTCCTAATTAACCTCTGTATGTTCCAGATTTTTTAGGCTACAGTAGAGGATCCGTGCATCAATTAAAAACCACGTGCTCTAGTAACAGAGACACGTGGTAGCTTGTATTATTTTTTTGTAAACCCAAATAGTACAGTCGGCAGGGCGCTTAATACAATAATTAGCATCCAATCCCTGATTCCTAGAAATGTTGTATGGAAAATTGGCTGAAGAGGTTCCCAGTATATAACAACTAGCAACAACAGCAATGATGAAATTACTGCAAATACTAAGTAGATATTTTCAAAAGGATTTCTTGCAAAGACAGACTTTTCACTACGACAATCAAACACATGAATTAGTTGTGCCATAACAAGCGTTGTAAAGGCGATGGTCTGACCATAAATCAAGTTATCCGGATTGTTTTGATATGTTACCATAAAGCCAATTAATGTTACAATCCCAATGAGAATACCTCTTGTTATTATCTTATAACCAAGCCCTCTTGCAAATACTCCCTCACGCGGGTTACGTGGAGAATGTTTCATAACATCTCCTTCCGATTTATCTAGACCAAGAGCCATGGCGGGTAATCCGTCAGTAACCAGGTTGACCCAGAGTATCTGAACCGGAATTAAAGGTAGCGGCATAGCTAGGAGCATTGCAAATAACATGACTAAGATTTCTCCAACATTTGATGCAAGTAAATAGCGAATAAATTTTCTAATGTTTTCATAGATGTTTCGGCCTTCGTGGATTGCCGATTTTATTGTTGCAAAGTTATCATCCATTAAAATGAGCGATGAGGCTTCCTTCGTTACATCGGTGCCACTAATTCCCATGCTAATCCCAATATCACTAGCTTTAATCGCTGGAGCATCATTTACTCCGTCTCCTGTCATGGCAACAATGTGCCCTTTTCTCTGAAAGGCTTGTACAATTTTTAATTTGTGTTCTGGGGTTACTCTTGCGAACACATACGTATCATCAATCACATCTTCTAAATCCTCAACCGACATTTCCGATAGCTGATGTCCTTCAAGAACCAACCCATTCTCCGGTAAAAGGTTCAAGTTTTGGGCAATGGCACGAGCTGTTTTGACATGATCCCCTGTAATCATGACTGTCTTGATACCTGCCTGGTTACACTCTTCAATCGCGGCTTTTACTTCTTTACGTGGAGGATCCATCATGCCATATAAACCGATAAAGGTAAGATCCTTCTCTAGAAAAGCATTATCAAGGTTCTCATTCTTGCTTAAGGGCTTTATGGCAACAGCCAATGTTCGTAGTGCTTTCTCAGCCATATCATTTACTGCCCTATCGATATTCTCTATATCGACTGCTTTTAAAACAGAACGCCCCTGCGCATTCCCTTGATATGTCGATCTAGGTAATAATACATCTGGTGCACCTTTGGTAACCAAATAGCGCATCTGATTTTCATCTTCAATAACGACACTCATCCGCTTGCGGTCTGAATCAAAAGGTAATTCTTTTATAATGCGATACTTCTCCGTAGCGTTCACTGTTAGGCCAATCTTTCGCGCTGCAATAAGAAGCGCTCCATCTGTTGGATCTCCATCAATATACTGTTTTCCTTTTTTCACTTGTAAGGATGCATTATTGCAAAGCGACCCATAGAGCAGCATTGCTTTTAAATTCGGATAATCTTCATCCACTTTCTCTTTGTTTAGAAAAAAATCTCCTTGAAGATTGTAGCCATCTCCTGTTACATAAAGTTGGTTTCCTCCTAAATATAGCTCTTTAACAGTCATCTTGTTTTCTGTCATGGTCCCTGTTTTATCACTACAGATGACCGAAGCACAACCTAGTGTCTCCACTGCTGAAAGTTTTCGTACAATCGCTTTTTTGCGTATCATTCGTTGAACACCAAGGGAAAGTGCCACTGTAACGATTGCCGGTAGTCCTTCCGGTATGGCCGCCACAGCTAGAGATACACCTGCAAGAAACATATTATAAATAGGATGACCTTGCATAACACCAAGCATCACAACGAGTGCAGTAAGGAATAGGGCAACTACGATAAGAATTTTCCCAAGCTCCGCAAGTTTTCTTTCCAATGGTGTCATAACCTTTTTCGTGTTTGCCATTAAGGAGGCAATCTGGCCCATTACCGTATTCATGCCTGTCCCAACGACAATCCCAATTCCTGACCCTCTTGTCACTAGCGTACCCATGAAGCCCATGTTCACTTGATCCTGTGCTTCTAGCTGATCTCGAGTAATCGCTGTTGCGTGTTTCATTACAGGAAGTGATTCTCCAGTAAGCGTAGATTCTTCTGTTTCCATCCCACTTGATTTTACGATTCTTATGTCAGCAGGAATACGGTCACCACTTGAAACTTTCACAATATCGCCGACAACTACTTCCTTTGAATATATCTTTTCCCACTTTTCATTACGCAACACCGTTGCAAGTGGGGCAGAAAGTTCTTTTAATTTCTCCAGTGATTTCTCAGCTTTTTGTTCTTGAAAATAACCGAAACACCCATTTACAAGGACGATAATCATGATTGCTATGGCATCAATATATTCTCCCAAGAGCCCGGCAATTAACGTTGCCGCCAATAATACTAGAACCATAAAGTCCTGAAATTGCTTAAGAAAGATAAGCCATTTGGATGTATTTTTCTGTGTTTCCAATACATTATAGCCATATTGTTTGCGTCTTTTTTCTACCTGTTTCGTCGTTAATCCCTTTCTTGATGTTACTTGAAGCTTTTGTTCCACCCGTTCAACGTCTAATTGATACCATTTCATCGGCATTCCTCCAAATAAACCAGTAATTAGTTGTGTTTTATATCACCTAAACCATGCAGATGACTCCCCTATGTAATTAATATCTATGCAGACTTGTCCTTAAAAATGCTATAATTACTCAGGAGGTGATCTTATGCCGTTTGATGGTATTGTTACAAGAGCAGTCACAGAAGAATTGAAACATAAATTATTACCAGGTAAAATAACAAAAATATACCAACCTACCCTGACGGAAGTCGTGTTTACAATAAGAAGTCAAGGCAGTAACCATACCTTGCTTTTTTCAATACATCCCACATATGCTAGGTTTCATCTAACCGATGACAGCTACCAGAACCCTGCTGAAGCTCCCATGTTCTGCATGGTTTTGCGAAAGCATCTATCAGGAGCAATCATTGAGGATATCTCACAACAAGGAATGGAACGTATTGTAGAATTTTCTATTAAAACGCGAAATGAAATCGGTGATATCACCCACAAATCACTTGTTATGGAGTTAATGGGTAAACATAGTAATGTCATGCTTATCGATAGAGAGAAAGGGCATATTATTGATAGCTTGAAGCATGTTTCCATGTCCCAAAATCGGCATAGAACCATTTTGCCAGGAAATGAATACCAGCTCCCTCCACTGCAAGATAAATGGGACCCACTGCAAATAGATGGCGAACAATTTGTTAAGAGAATTGACTTTAATGCAGGTAAGGTAGATCAGCAGATTGTCAATACACTAACAGGTTTTTCTCCTTTTATTGCAAAAGAGTTAGTAAAAAGAGCAAACCTTGGATCTACTAAAACTTATGTTGAGAAATTTACCGAATTACAACAGCAACTTATAGAAAATAGGTACGAACCAATTATCTATCGTGGTAAAAAAGAAGAATTCCATGTCATCCCATTGTCTGCTTTCACTGGTGACACTGAAGCATTTACCACGACTAATAAAATGCTGGATACCTTTTATTCTGGTAAAGCTGAAAGAGACCGTGTAAAACAACAGGCAAAAGACCTTTACCGGTTTATAAAAAATGAGAAGGACAAAAACGTCCGGAAATTAAAGAAGCATGCTCAAACGATTAAGAAAGCGGAAGGCGCGGAGAAGTTTCAAAGGCTAGGTGAATTATTGACCGCACATATCCATATTGTGAAGCCAGGTGCCGATACAGTTGAAGTGACGGACTATTATGATCCGAATGGCGGTACCCTAACTATTGACTTAAATCCAAATAAAACAGCAAGTGATAATGCCCAAAGCTATTATAAAACCTACCAAAAGCTGAAAAAATCAAAGCAAGTTATTGAACAGGAAATTCTCAAGACAAATGAGGAAATTGCTTACTTTGACCAGCTATTACAGCAGCTCGATGTTGCATCAACAGGAGATATTGAAGAGATTCGTGAAGAGCTAAGAGAAGAAGGCTACTTGCGGAAACAAGCGAAGAAAAAGAAGCAAAAAACAAAGCAAACCAAACCTGTACCAGAATCTTATACATCCAGTAATGGGACTGCTATTTTGGTCGGGAAAAACAATAAGCAAAATGAGTATGTCACGATGAAACTAGCCCGTCGAGATGATATTTGGCTACACACAAAAGACATACCTGGATCCCATGTCATTATTCGGGATAGTGAGCCAAGTGAAGATACGTTATTAGAGGCTGCACAAATTGCAGCGTATTTTAGTAAATCGCAACAATCCTCTTCTGTACCGGTTGATTATACGCTTATACGGCATGTGAAAAAGCCGAACGGTGCAAAGCCTGGTTACGTAACATACGATAACCAGAAGACACTGTACGTCACACCAAATGCAAGCATTATTGAAAAGTTGAGAAATTCTAAAAGCAGTTCCTGATTTGGTTAACTGTAGCAATAAGAATAGAAAAAGGCTGTCGATTATGTCGACAGCCTTTTCATGTACCTTTTATTTTACGGTTGGGTTTAATTCCACATCAATGTTTCCTCTTGTTGCTTTAGAATATGGGCAAAAGTCATGCGCCGCTTCTGCTAGTTCTTCCGCTTCTTCAGGTCCAACTCCCTCAATAGAGATATTTAATTTCACTGCTATTTTGAAACCACCATCTTCAGGATCCTTTAAGAAGCTAACTTCTGCAGTTGTTTCAGAATCAATTTTCTTTTTCTTCTCTCTGGCAACATGGTTAAGCGCACCATCATAACAGGCCGCATATCCTGCTGCGAAAAGTTGCTCTGGATTTGAGCCTTTATCCGATTTATTCTTAGCTGGGTTGACCAGATTAACATCAATTAAACCATCATCTGATTTAACATGTCCGTCGCGTCCGTTTTTTGCAGTTGCACGAGAAGTAAATAATACATCGCTCATAACTAAAAACACTCCTTTTTCTTGTTCTACTGTTACTGTTCCTCTTATTAACGCCTCTTAAACATTTATAAAAACTTTTGACCAGACATTGCTCTAATAAAGTGATCTACTTGTGGTAGCTGACGTACCCCTTCTTGGTAGCAAATCCAAGTATCCCGGGTTACCGCTTCTCCTTCAGAAACTAACGGTAGATGCGGATACTGTTCCTTCATAGAATCGGATACACTTTCTGGCAAAACAGCCATCCCTAACCCCTGTTTCATTAATTGTTTGCATGTTTCGATCTGATCAACTGTAATGGTCTTCATCGCTTTTATCGAGTTTTGTTGGTAGAGCCAATTATCTACTAATTCATGCATACTATCATCACTTTTAAAAGAAATAAGCGTCCTTTCCTTGATTTCATCGGAAGGAAAGGGCTCAGAGTCAAATAGATATAACGGATCCGCGAAAAGGCGCTCACAATTACTTTCCTTCAACTTTTCTCCACGGATGATACAAACATGATATTGTTTGTGATGACTTTTTATATCTTCACTAATCCCTGTTACTAGATCTATCGCCACTTTTGGAAAGCGTGCAGTAAATTCACCTAAAATAGAAGGCAAAAAACGCTGACTAATAAGAGAAGAACAGGCAATGGACAATGTCCCCTGAACTTCTTTGCTAGAGCTTGCGAGCTTATTTTTTATTTCCTGTTCACCGTGGACAACCTGAAATGCATGCTCTAATATCATTTCACCACCAGGAGTTAATAGCAGTCGTTTCGGGGTTCGAATAAAAATGGCTTCACCAAAGTATTCTTCAATATATTTCAGCCGTTGTGTCACAGCTGGTTGTGAAATTAATATCGCCTTTGCGGTACCCCGAATGGTTCCAATTTCATTTAATTTAAGTAAGAGAGCATAATCGTCTATTTTCAATCGTTTCATCCCCTATACGATAAGTTTTATTTATCCCTTTTAATTATAAAATAATATTTTAATTATTGCATTTTTCGAGGTATATTAAAAGAACGAAAGGTGTGATGGGAATGGACAAAGAAGAGAAGAAACTTGTGCAAAAAGTGTTTTCTGAGAATAAACAAGCTTATGTTACCAGCAATACACATGCAAAGGGGGCTGATTTACTGGCAATACCAGATTGGCTCTCCCTATCAGCAACAGACAGGGTGTTGGACATTGCAACTGGCGGTGGTCATGTAGCTAGAACACTCTCACCATATGTGGAACAAATGTATGCAACAGATCTTACAAAGGAAATGCTTGCAGAAACAGCGAGACATCTTCAAAGCTTTGATAACATTCATTATATTATTGCAGATGCCGAAAACTTACCTTTCTTAAATAATACCTTTGACCATGTCGTATGCCGAATAGCTGCACATCACTTTCCTTCCCCAAATTGCTTTGTTAAAGAAGTGGAAAGGGTGCTTAAACCGGGTGGTTCCTTTTTGCTTATTGATAATATTGCACCAGAGACAGATTCCTTCGATATTTTTATAAATATGTTAGAAAAAATGCGTGATCGTAGTCATCATCGTTCACTAAAGATATCTGAATGGAAGCAAATATTTCATCGGAATCAGCTAAAGATTACGAAAGAACAAACACGTAAAAAGACACTTCCCTTTGATGATTGGCTGCATCGCACTGTACAGGATAAAAATTTGAGACAAAAGGTATCTAGCATTGTATTAACAGCAGGACCCGATATATTAAACCATTACCAGGTGGAAATTAAAGAAAAACGTATTCACAGCTTTGGCCTTGATGAATGGATGGTATTAGGCACTAAATTATAAAATGCCCGCTTAAGTAAAAGTACAACACCCTTATAAAAACACGTAAAGGATTTAAATCAGCGAGCGATATAGAATGATGGTTTCATAAAGGTGCTGACTTTTGTATGTAATACGCAAATAACCAACCTGAGAATCAGCTTATTTTGATTCTCAGGTTGGTTATACTTAAAGGTTATTTCTCCAGTCTATTAACTGCTCATGCTCTGACTTTGTAAGACGATTATCGGCTTCCATCACATCTAACAGCTCGTCATAGCCTGTTATCGTTTCTAGACATATGTTTTCTTTTTCAAATAGTTGTGCTGACTTGTTCAATCCATAGGAAAAAATGGCATGGACACCAAGCACTTCCGCTCCTTGCTCTTGTAATACCCTGGCTGTTTCCAGAGAAGATCCTCCAGTCGAAATTAGATCTTCAATTACGAGAACTTTTGCCCCGCTTGTACAAGCACCTTCGATCTGATTGCCTTTGCCATGCCCCTTAGGCTTTGACCGTACATATACCATTGGCAAATCCATTTTATCGGCGAGCCATGCAGCATGCGGAATACCAGCAGTTGCACAACCAGCAATAACATCGGGTTTCTCTGTCATCCTATCAATCATTTCCATAAAAGCCTTGGTGATTTTTCTTCTTATTTGCGGATGTGACATCGTAAGTCGATTATCGCAATAAATTGGTGATTTTATACCTGAGGTCCATGTGAAATAATCTGATGGGTTTACTTGTACTGCTTTAATATCTAGTAAATCTCTTGCCAGTTCATACGATAATACCATTGTCCCACTCCTTTATTACACGCTCATAGGCCATTTTTGGATTTACTGCTTTTGTCACACTTCTACCTACGACAATATAGTCCGTGCCTTGCTTCTTAGCAAATTTTGGTGAGGCAATTCGTTTCTGGTCATTGTCTTCCGTTCCATCCAGTCGAATGCCTGGCGTCACAGTTAAGAAGGACGTTCCACATTCTGTTTTTATTTTCTCTGTCTCATGTACGGAACAAACCACGCCGTCAGCTCCATTGCTGCTAGCAAATCTTGCAAAATGACTTACCTTCTCATCCACTTCTCCTGGGATATGTAATTCTGTATTCATTGCTTGTTTGTCCATCGATGTTAGCATGGTAACAGCGATTAACTTCGTCTTACCAGAGTTTCCAACAGTCAAGCCTTCTTTTGCCCGCTTGATCATCTCCGCTCCTCCCAGTGCATGCACATTTACCATTTCTACATCAAGCTTTGCAATATTACGCATTGCTTTCATAACAGTTGTCGGAATATCATACAACTTTAAGTCAAGGAAAATCGGATGATTATCTTGTTTTAGATATTCAATGATTTTCGGACCTTCCCTGTAAAAAAGTTCCATCCCGACTTTTACAGGGACACCAGCTAATTGATTTGTGTGAAGAAAATGCTTTGTTTCTTCCCAATTAGGAAAGTCTAGTGCTAGATAAACAGATTGGTTCATGTAAGTATCCCCTTTCCAACAACCTCTTGAACAGATGAAAATCCGTACCGTTTTAATGTTTCCGGTAATGCATCAATAATTTCTGGACACACAAATGGGTTTTGAAAATTAGCTGTCCCAATGGCAACAGCATTGGCACCAGCCAGTAAAAATTCCAGCACATCTTCTGCAGTAGTGATGCCTCCCATTCCAATTATAGGGATGGATACGTGTTGCCGTACTTCATAAATCATGCGGATTGCAACTGGCTTAATAGCCGGTCCAGATAATCCACCTGTTTTATTAGCAAGGAGAGGCTTCCGAGAAGGAAGGTGGATCTGCATGCCAGTTAGCGTATTAATCATAGACAAGCCATCAGCGCCTGCAGACTCGACTGCTTTCGCCATCGCTGTAATATCCGATACATTAGGTGAAAGTTTCACGTATACTGGGAGATTACTTGCTTGTTTCACCCGATCTGTTACACGCGCTGCCATAACAGGATCGGTGCCAAATTGAATTCCGCCTTCTTTTACATTGGGGCAGGATATATTCAATTCAAGTGCGGCAACATGATCTGTCTCATTAAAAGAGTGAGCAACGTGCTCATATTCCTCTAACGAACTACCAGCGATGTTAGCAATAACTGGAGTCTGGTAATCTCTCAAAAAGGACACCTCGTGCTCAATAATGCTCACTACTCCTGGGTTCTGCAATCCAATGGCGTTTAGCATTCCAGAAGCCGTTTCTGCAACTCTTGGCGTATGATTTCCGAACCTTGCCTCACCGGTTGCCGCCTTCATAATGATTGCCCCAAGCTTATTTAGATCATAAAATTCACTGTACTCACGTCCGAAACCAAAGCATCCAGACGCGGGCATGACTGGATTTTTTAAGTTTAGACCAGGTAATTCTACTTGTAAGGAATTCATAGATTTACCTCCTGATGATGAAAGACAGGTCCGTCTTTACAAATTTTACGATAGCCTCCATTGTGATCTGTTGGTATGACACAAGCAAAGCAAGCCCCAACACCACAGCCCATTCTTTCTTCAAGCGAAATATAACCATTTTTATGGACCAGTTCTTTTGAGACTGCTCTCAACATTGGTAAGGGGCCACAAGAGTAATAGGTATCAAAGTCTGCAATACTCCCGATTACGTCCGTTACAAATCCTTGTGACCCATATGAACCGTCATTCGTTACAATATGTGTTTCCCCGAGCTGTTTAAATTCTTGTTCATAGAATACATAGTCTTTTGTCTGAAAACCGAGTATGGATATGACTTTTTTTTGATTACCCACAAGTTTTTTTCCTAAATTATAGAGTGGTGGTACGCCGATTCCTCCCCCAATTAATAGAATCGTAGATGATTCAGGTTCCAGCGTAAATCCATTCCCAGCAGGACCTAATGCATTTATTACAGATCCGATTTGATAGTCAGCTAAATGCTTTGTGCCCGAACCATTGATCTTAAACAAGATTGTCACAGTGTTTTTATCTCTATCTACACTCGCAATGGAAATTGGGCGTCTTAACGTGTGTCCATGAATTAGCAGGTGAAGAAATTGACCAGGCTTTGCTGTCATGCTGATGAAGCTGTTTTCTAGCACCATTTCATAAGTTTCCAACGCGATCTCTGTTGAATTCTTTACGATCAATTCTTCTTTTTTCATTATAAAACAACCTCTTTTTGTTTTATTTCCGTCGCACTAAATGTTGTAGAATCAATGACATTTAAGATAGCATTTGCTGTATCCATGTTTGTGAGACAAGCGATGCCATGTTCCACAGATTCCCGGCGAATAATAAAACCATCAGACCTTGTCTGCTTACCTGAAGTCAACGTATTAATAACAAACTGTACATCCCCATTTTCAATAATTGAAAGCACATTAGGCTCGTCAGCACCAATTTTAGCTACCTCAGAAACTGGCAATCCTGCTTTCTTCACGTAAGTCGCGGTCCCTTTGGTTGCATACAACTGAAAACCAAGTTGATGAAAACGTTCCGCTATTTCTAGCATTTCTTCCTTGTCTTTATCTGCCACAGTCAAGAGCACAGCACCTTCTTGTGGAATGCTTAGCCCAGAAGCAATTAACCCTTTGTATAGAGCTTTTTCTAATGTTTTATCATAGCCAATTGCTTCACCAGTTGACTTCATCTCTGGTCCAAGAATTGTATCTACGCTGCGTAACTTTTCAAATGAGAAGACAGGAACTTTCACAGCTACATAATCATTTTCTGGTAAAATACCTGTTTTATAACCGATATCCCTTAATCGTGTACCGAGAATACATTTTGTGGCAATATTAGCCATTGTCACTCCTGTAATTTTACTTAAGAAAGGAATGGTTCTGCTAGCGCGTGGGTTAACTTCAAGTACATAGACCTCGTCATTTCTCACGATAAACTGAATGTTTATCAGACCCTTCACATGCAATGCCTCTGAAATAAGCTCTGCAGCTTTCATACATTTTGCCTTAACCGTTTCACTGATCCGCTGTGGAGGATATACGGCGATTGAGTCTCCAGAATGGACCCCTGCACGCTCAATATGCTCCATAATCCCAGGCACAATGGTCGTTTCACCATCGCTGATTGCATCCACCTCTATTTCGATTCCGGTAATGTATTTATCTACAAGAATAGGATGCTCTGTGTTCATGTTTGTCGTTTTTGCAAGGTATGCCTTTAGTTCATCTTCGTTATAGACAATCTCCATCCGACTTCCACCAATTACATAGGATGGTCTAACCAATACAGGATAGCCAATTTCATTTGCTACATCTAAAGCCTGGTCCATTTTCTTAACAGCTTTCCCTTTTGGTCTTAACAAATCTAGTTCATCTAGTAAAATTTCAAATTTATCTCTATCCTCTGCGCGGTCAATTGCTTCTAAATTTGTGCCAAGGATTTTCACCCCTCTTCTTTCAAGACCTGCAGCTAAATTAATCGCCGTTTGACCCCCAAACTGTACGATAACTCCTTCTGGCTGTTCTAAATCAATAACATGCATAACATCCTCAAGTGTGAGTGGCTCGAAGTATAGCTTGTCACTAATACTAAAATCTGTTGAAACAGTTTCCGGATTATTGTTCATAATAATTGCTTCATAACCCATTTCTTTAATGGCTAGTACAGAATGGACCGTAGCATAATCAAATTCTATTCCCTGCCCAATGCGAATTGGCCCTGATCCCAGTACAAGGATTTTCTTTCGTGGCGAGACGATGGATTCATTTTCTTCTTCATAGGTGCTATAGAAATACGGTGTTTCAGATTCAAATTCTGCTGCACAGGTGTCCACCATCTTATAAACCGGGCGAAGGCCAGCATCAGATCTTAGTTGATAAATATCATCTACAGACAGATTCCATAACCGAGCAATATGGGAGTCAGAAAAACCTAACTTCTTCGCTCTTTCTAATAGTTCAATAGACTTTGGATTATTCTCTATCTCTTGTTCCAACTTAATTAAGCCTGCTAGTTTCACAAGGAAGAAACGATCTATCTTGGTATGCTCAAATACTTCATCAATCGTCATGCCTCTACGCAGTACTTCTGCTAATACGAAGATCCGCTCATCATTTGCTTTTTTTAGGCTTGAGATAAGAAATTCATTATTCTCTTTTGTTAAACTGCTAAGCCATAGCTCTTCTGTTCCTATATCAAGCGAACGAATCCCTTTAAGTAATGATTCTTCAAAGTTTCGACCAATAGACATGATTTCTCCAGTTGCTTTCATCTGGGTGCCAAGCTTTCGGTCACCTGTTACAAATTTATCAAATGGAAAACGAGGAATTTTTGTGACGACATAATCCAATGCTGGCTCAAAACATGCATACGTCTTTCCTGTAACCGGGTTTACAATCTCATCTAATGTTAATCCAATTGCAATTTTCGCTGCTACTTTCGCTATCGGATAACCTGTAGCCTTTGATGCAAGTGCAGAGGATCTGCTTACACGCGGATTTACTTCAATAATAAAATAATCAAAGCTGTTCGGATCAAGAGCCAGTTGCACATTACACCCGCCCTCTATTTCCAAAGCGCGTATTATTTTTAAAGAGGCATTCCGCAACATTTGATACTCTCGATCACTAAGTGTTTGAGATGGTGCTACAACAATGGAGTCACCAGTATGTATGCCTACAGGATCGACATTTTCCATATTACATACAACGATAGCCTGGTCGTTTTTATCTCGCATTACTTCGTATTCAATTTCTTTGTATCCTGCAATATTTTTTTCAATCAGACATTGGTTTACTGGGGATAATGTGAGTCCACTTCTAGCAGTTTCCTTTAACTCTTTCATGTCATAACACATGCCTCCACCAGCTCCACCCATTGTATATGCTGGCCTTACAATTAGCGGAAAGCCAATCTCTATTGCAAATTCACAGGCTTGTTCTACCGTGTTTACAATCATACTATCTGGTACTGGTTCACCAAGTTCTTTCATAAGGGAACGGAATTTCTCTCTGTCTTCTGCCTGTTGAATCGCATTTAACGATGTTCCCAATAATGTAACACCATAGGCTTTTAGTATTCCAGTTTCCTCGAGCGCTACTGCCAGATTTAGTGCTGTTTGACCGCCTAAAGTTGGGAGCAAGGCATCAGGCTGTTCTTTCCGAATAATCTTCGTTAAGAATTCTACTGTTAATGGCTCCATATATACTTTATCCGCCACTGTATGGTCTGTCATAATTGTGGCCGGATTGGAATTAGCTAAAATGACGGTATATCCTTCTTCTTTCAATGACTGGCAAGCTTGTGTTCCGGAATAGTCAAATTCCGCTGCTTGACCAATTACGATGGGACCTGACCCAATCACAAGTATTTTTTGGATGTCTGTATTTTTAGGCATATGCTTCCTCCTTGTTTTTTCTCTGGGCTTCGTCAATCAATTCCAAAAACTGATCAAATAAATGATTCGTATCATCTGGACCTGGAGAGCTCTCAGGATGGTACTGGACAGAAAATGCAGCATAATGCTTATGCTTTACCCCTTCTACTGTGCCATCATTTAAAGCAATTTGAGTAAGCTGTAAATCTGTATTTGTAAGTGAAGCTTCTTTAACTGCATAGCTATGATTCTGTGATGTTATATAAGTTCTTTCTTTGTCCAAGTCCTTGACTGGGTGATTGGATCCTCTGTGCCCAAACTTCATCTTTTCTGTGTCGGCTCCACAGGCAAGTGCCAGTAATTGATGACCTAGACAAATCCCAAAGATCGGCACTTTTCCAATAAGCTCTGCTATCATGTTAATTGCTTCTGGGACATCCTTAGGGTCTCCTGGACCATTTGTCAACATGATGCCATCTGGTTTTAATCGAAGGATGTTTTCTGCACTATAGTTGTATGGCACTACTGTAATATGGCAATTTCGTTTTGTGAGTTCACGCAAAATGCCATGTTTCATTCCGAAATCGACTAGAACAATCCTTCTGCCTCTGCCTGGCACAACATAAGGCTTAATAGTCGAAGTCTTAGGCACTTGATCTGTTGGTAGCTTCTGTCTATGTAATTTTTCAAGCAGTGTTTCTACATCTTCGCTTTGATCTGCGATAATTGCTTTCATCGTACCGTGTTTACGAATTATTTTAGTCAACTTTCTTGTATCAATCCCATATACGCCAGGAATATCATGGGCCTTAAGGTAGCTATCAAGGCTTTCTTCACTACGAAAATTGGATGGAATCTCACAGGTTTCTTTTACGATAAATCCATGAATGAATGGATGGACGGTTTCAAAGTCATCTCTATTTATTCCATAATTGCCTGCAAGCGGATAGGTCATGGTTACAATCTGTCCACAATAAGATGGATCAGTAATAATCTCCTGATAGCCTGTCATCCCTGTATTAAAGACTATTTCGCCTACCATCATACGGTCACTTCCAAATCCTTCTCCGTTTAATACTGTTCCATCTTCTAATACGAGCTGCTTTTTATTCATGTTCATCCTCCTTGTAGGCAATCTTTCCTTCCGAGATGGTTAAGACTGGGACACCTTGTACTTCCCATTCATGAAATGGTGTATTTTTCCCTTTTGAAAAGAAACTGTTTTTATTAATTTTATTCTGCTTCTTTAAGTCAACTAATGTTAAATCTGCAGCTATTCCCTCTGCTATCTTGCCATAAGGTAGGTCAAATACTTCCGCTGGACGAACAGTCAACCAATCTACTAATTGTTGCAACCTACATTTTTCAGTTTGGACTAGATGGGTATATAATAGTGAAAATGCTGTCTCGAGTCCTACAATACCAAATGGAGCATCTTGGAAGCCCTTTGCTTTTTCATCCTCTGCATGTGGCGCATGGTCTGTCGCAATAAAATCTATTGTTCCATCCAATAGTCCCGCAAGCAATGCCTCTTTATCAGCTACCGCTCTTAAAGGAGGGTTCATTTTATAATTCGCGTTATCTTCCTTTACAGCCGTTTCATCTAGCAAAAGATGGTGTGGGGTGACTTCTGCTGTTACATGAATGCCTGCCTTTTTAGCATCTCTGATAACGCGAACCGATTCTTTTGTACTCACATGACAAACATGATAGTGACACCCAGCAACTTCAGCTAGTAATACATCTCTAGCGATTTGTACTGATTCACTTAGTGACGGAATCCCTGGTAACCCTAATTCCTTACTGACTTCACCATCATGCATTACCCCACCATAAACTATGGAATTGTCTTCGCAATGGGCAACAATTGCCTTTCCAGTAGCAGCAGCCTGCTTCATGGCTTGGAGCATAAAATCAGCTGTCTGAATGCCTACCCCATCGTCCGTGAAGGCAAAGACTCCTTCCTGGGACAGCTTGGAAATTTCGGTAATTTCTGTTCCTTGCAAACCTTTTGTTATTGCAGCATAAGGAAGTACTCGCACTTCTGCTTCTAACTGGATCTTTTCCAAGAGTGAATGCACAGACTGTACATCATCAGGTACAGGATTCGTGTTCGGCATGGCACAGACCGTGGTGAATCCTCCTCTAGCAGCCGCTTTTGTACCAGTCTTAATCGTTTCTTTATGCTCTCCCCCTGGCTCACGTAAGTGAATATGCACATCTATAAAACCTGGAAGAAGTAGGTTTCCCTCACAATCGATCGTTTGGTCTGCCGTAACTTCTAAACATTCTCCAACTTCAGCAATTTTGTTATCTATAATTAATACCTCATACGTTTCTTCCTCAGATGCTGACGATAGCCTTTTGGCGTTTTTCAGTAGTAATTTCATTTAATTTCCCCCACTCTCCAAGTATTTTTTTCATAATGGCCATGCGGATATACACTCCATTGTTCATCTGCTTAAATATGCGAGACCTCTCGCACTCTACCAGGGAACTATCTATTTCAATCCCTCTGTTTACTGGTGCTGGATGCATAATAATGGCATGTGAAAGCATTTGTTGCTCTCGTTCTTTCGTTAACCCATAGCGCTCTAGGTATTCTGCATAGTCCCCTTCATTGCCGTGTCTTTCATGTTGAATACGTAAAAGCATCATCACATCGCTTTTGTGTACTGCTTCATCCATACTGATATAGGGAATTGGAAGAGATTCATCGATAAACTCTGGCGCAGCACTAAATGCGACATTCGCACCAAGCCTTGTGAGCGCCTCAGCATTTGATTTAGCGACCCTGCTATGTTTGATGTCTCCTGCAATGGTAATCTGCAAACCTTGAAAACTGCCAAACTCCTGATAAATTGTTAATAGATCAAGCATGCACTGGGTTGGATGTTCTGCCTTTCCTGCCCCCGCATTAAGGATGGGAATTGATAAACCATGCTGTAGCTCTTCTATCCATTGATCCGAAGAATGTCTAATCACAAGCATATCCGCCCCAATTGCTTCAAAGGTTTTTGCAGTATCGTAGAGCGACTCTCCCTTTGTTGCACTTGAACTTTCTTGGTGAAAATCGAGTACTTCCATTCCAAGCTTTCGCTCAGCTACTGTAAAACTCATTTTTGTTCGCGTACTTGGTTCATAGAAAAGATTAGCCACAAATATTTGTTTTGAGAGAGGAAGAGGGTTTTCTTTCAGTGCCTCTGCCATTTCTAATAATGAATAAATTTCCTCTTTAGTTAACTGGCTTACCGATGTAAAATGTTGCATTTTCACAACTCCTTCACGAAATAATGACCGTAGGGTGAAAAGGATTTAGAGACATAAAAAAACCTCTTTGCAAAAGTTGCAAAGAGGTATACGTGTATTGTTATGGGTATACACGTCTCCTAAGGCAACCTTGCAGATCTCTCTGTATCTGTTTAAAGGTTTTATAAAAGCAGGATCCTCCTGCTATTTTTCGTAAATGGTTACAAGGTCTTGACCATCCGTTTCTTGTAACTCTACTGTGATTACTTCTTTTTCCGAAGTAGGGATGTTCTTGCCTACATAGTCTGCCCGGATCGGCAGCTCACGGTGCCCTCTATCAATAAGGACGGCTAACTGAATTTGTGAGGGTCTTCCTGTGTCCATCACAGCGTCCATTGCTGCACGAACTGTTCTCCCTGTGTATAGCACATCGTCAAGGAGAATAACTCTTTTTCCTGAAAGATCTACAGAAATATTCGTCCCCTTAAGCTGTGGCTCTTCATCTTCGCTTACTTTATCAAGATCATCACGATAAAGTGTAATATCCAGTTCACCAGTAGGTACGGTAATGTTTTCTATTTGGAGAATTTTCTCCTGCAATCGTTGAGTAAGAGGAACGCCACGGGTTTTTACCCCAATGAGCACGAGCTCTTCTCCACCTTTGTTTTTCTCTAAAATTTCATGTGCAATTCTAGTAATGGCTCGGTTAATTGCCGCCTGATCTAGGATTTCAGTTTTTTTCTTCATGTTAAACACTCCAACCATAGAAAAATCCCTTTCTCCATGAGGAAAAAGGGACACAGTTCAGAATGTCATTGTTACAACCGAATCCTTTTAAGCCTCACTGGACTATTTTAAAGGGTCAACTATTCATTTGGTTCATTATTACAAAGTTCGCCGTTCATGTCAATACATTTTCTCAATATAGTCTATTACATCTGCAAAGTAGGTCGGTAAAGGCGCTTCAAATTTTAGCCACTCACCTGTTTTAGGATGAGTAAACGCAAGCGATTTAGCATGCAACACTTGGCCGTTTGCATCCAATGTTTTTCTTGGACCATATTTGGGATCCCCTACAAGAGGGTAGCCAATATATCTCATGTGTACGCGAATTTGATGCGTTCTTCCTGTCTCCAGCTGGCATTCGATCCGTGTATAATCTGGATAGCTTTTTAATACTTGAAAATGCGTAATGGCGGGTTTTCCATTGTCCACCACAGCCATTTTTTGCCTATCCTTAGGGTCTCTTCCAATTGGAGCATCAACCATACCTGTTTCATGAGGAATTTCCCCATGGACGAGCGCTTCATATTTACGTTCAATTGTCTTTTCAGACATTTGTTCTGATAAATTTCTATGGGCAAGATCATTTTTAGCAATTACAAGGAGACCACTAGTATCCTTATCGATTCGATGAACGATCCCTGGTCTCTCTACACCATTTATACCGGAAAGGTCCTGACAATGGTAAAGAAGTGCGTTCACCATTGTTCCTGTTTGATGCCCTGCTGAAGGGTGAACAACCATGCCCTTCTCCTTATTCACTACTAATAAATCTTGATCTTCATACACAATATCCAATGGTATGTTTTCTGGAAGGATCTTTAATGCCTCAGGCTCTGGTATAGACCAATCGAGCATATCTCCTTCTTGACACTTGTAGTTCGCCTTTGACTCTTGGCCATTGACTTTAACAAGTCCCTTGCTAATCCATGACTGGACTTGGGACCTGGAGCTATCCGGATTAATTTCTGAAAGCAGCTTGTCCAATCGTGTACTTGCTTCAGAAGCTATTACCTCATGTTGAAATAAACTCATTGTTTACCTTTTCCTTTCTTTAACTCATCCATTATTGTAGCAATAATAATGCAAAACACACCAACTACAAGAGCCGAGTCAGCTATATTAAATATCGGGAAATCATAACCAAAGATAACAAAATCAAAAAAATCGACAACTTCCTTACGAAACAATCGATCAATAAAATTCCCAATTGCCCCACCTAGAAGAAGACTTAACGCGATTGCCAACCCACGATTTCCCTTTGCGTAACGTTGCATGTATACGATAATGCCAATTACAACAACAAGCGTTATAATATAAAAGAAAATCATTTGACCCTCTAATATGCCCCATGCAGCCCCTGTATTTCGATGGGAGGTTAGCGAAAAAAACTGATCGATAATCGTTATTTCTTCACCGTAATCCATATTTTTAACAACCAGCCATTTAGTAAATTGGTCTATTCCGATCACGATGAGCGAAATAATATAGTATATGTACATTCTTGTTCCTCCGATTCTCCAATATGTGTCCTTATTATCTTAAACGTAAATGAAGAAATTTTCAATTCAGTACTCATGCACAAAAGCGCAAGCACTCGATCTAAGGAATGCCAACTAAAATAGCCCGAACTGGTTTAACTGCAGCGATGACCCGGCTTTTCCTGGCCCATAATTTAAGGCATAACATATTATACTTTCTTATCTCAAAAAAATACTCCCCTTAGTACTAAGAGGAGTATTGA
The DNA here is from genome assembly GCF_052246275.1 of Oceanobacillus sp. M65. Taxonomy (NCBI): domain Bacteria; kingdom Bacillati; phylum Bacillota; class Bacilli; order Caryophanales; family Bacillaceae; genus Oceanobacillus; species Oceanobacillus sp. M65. The sequence goes on from NZ_JBQQCJ010000002.1 coordinate 727,524, forward strand.
AAAACCTATGCAGTATAATGTTCCTTAACCACATCTGCACAACGTGTGCAAAGGGTCGGATGTTCCTTGTCCTCGCCCACTGTTTCGGACGCTACCCAGCAACGTTCACATTTTTCACCGGGATGGGCTTCAACAGCAACATCCACATATTTATAGGCTTTCGTATTCTCTGCATTTTCTTGCACGGCTGCTTCAGAAACAATTAAGTACTGATGTAGTGGAGCCAGTGCTTCTAATACATCTTTTGTCTCCTGATCTTTTGGAACAATGGTGATCTTCGCCTCAAGCGATTTTCCAATTACTTTATCATTCCGCGCTTCCTCTAATGCTTTTAACACATCATCTCTAACTTTCATAAAGTGATCCCATTTCTCGGATAGCTCAGCTAATTGATTATCTGTTACCTCTGGAATATCTGTCAGCTGAACACTTTCCTCATTTGTGCCTGGAATATACTCCCAAACCTCGTCTGCGGTATGCGGAATAATTGGTGTAAGTAGCTTAACCAGCGTTGTCAAAATCTCATAATATCCTGTCTGAATGCTTCTACGACGGTGATTTTCTCTAGACTCAATATATAAGACATCTTTTGCAAAATCCAGATAGAAAGAGCTTAGATCAACTGCACAGAAATTATGAATTTGGTGGAAGATTGGAGAAAACTCATAGTTCTCATAATTTGCTCTTACATCTTTCAACAAACGTTGCAAGCGTTGAAGCATATATTGATCCACTTCTTCCAAATCACTATGGGCAACACGATCTGTTTCTGGATTAAAGTCAGAAAGATTTGCTAACATAAAGCGGAATGTATTACGGATCTTACGGTAAGCTTCAGAGATTTGCTTCAAAATATCATTTGAGATACGAACATCTGCTTGATAATCAACTGAAGACACCCATAGTCTTAAAATATCGGAACCAAGTTGTTTCTGGACCTTAGATGGGACCATAACATTACCAAGTGATTTACTCATTTTCCTTCCATTACCATCCAATACAAATCCATGGCTGATGACCGTTTTATATGGCGATTTGCCAGTCACAGCTACAGCAGTAGATAGGGAAGAGTTAAACCAACCACGATATTGGTCACTACCTTCTAGATAGACATCTGCTGGACGTTGAAGGTCATCACGTTCTTCTAAAACTCCTTCATGGGATGAACCTGAGTCGAACCAAACATCCATGATATCTGTCTCTTTGGTGAACACACCTTTCGGACTATTTTCAGACGTAAACCCATCCGGCAATAAATCTTTCGCATCCCATTCAAACCATATATTCGATCCATGTTCTTTAAAAAGGTCCGAAACATGCTGAATTGTTTCATCCGTAACAATTGGAGTGTTATCCTCTGCGTAAAATACTGGGATAGGTACTCCCCAAGTACGTTGACGAGAAATACACCAATCTTCACGATCACGGACCATGTTGTAAAGGCGTGTTTCTCCCCAGTTAGGATACCAGTTCACTTCTTTAATCTCATCCAAAATGTTCTGGCGGAAATCTTTAATAGACGCAAACCATTGGGCTGTAGCACGGAAAATGGTCGGTTTTTTTGTTCTCCAATCATGTGGATAAGAGTGTGTTATAAAGCTAAGTTTCAATAGTGCTCCGACTTCTTCTAACTTTTCTGTGATAACTTTATTCGCTTCATCATAGAAAAGACCTTCAAAACCTGGTGCTTCATTGGTAAATACGCCTTTCTCATCTACTGGACATAATGCATCAATGCCATAGCTACGAGAAACATAAAAGTCGTCTTCCCCGTGTCCTGGAGCGGTATGAACACAACCTGTACCTGCATCAGTTGTGACATGATCGCCTAGCATTACAAGCGAATCTCTATCATAGAAAGGATGTTTGGCAACAATACGATCTGCTTCTTGCCCTTTAAATGTTTTTATGACTTCGTAGTTTTCCCACTCTAGTGTCTCTGCTACCGACTCCACTAGGGCTTGAGCAAGAACAAATTTTTCATTATTTGCCGCTACGACGATATATTCTAATTCAGGATGTACACTAATCCCTAAGTTTGCCGGCATGGTCCATGGTGTAGTTGTCCAAATAATAATTTTCTCTCCACCATCAAGTAGGTCTTTACCATCCTTCACTTCAAATCCTACGTAAATAGAAGCAGACCGCTTGTCATGATACTCAATTTCCGCTTCAGCAAGTGCAGACTCGGAGGAAGGAGACCAATAAACAGGCTTAAGGCCTTTATAAATATATCCTTTTTTGGCCATTTCACCAAAAACTTTAATTTGGGCGGCTTCATAATCCTTTGTTAAGGTAATATAAGGGTTATCCCAATCTCCTCTAACACCTAGCTGTTTGAACTGTGTACGCTGGCTATCAACTTGACCTAAAGCATAGTCAGCACATAGCTGTCTAAATTCCGCAATGCTAAGTTCTTTACGTTTTACCTTCTTTTTCTTTGTTAGAGCTGTTTCAATTGGCAGGCCGTGTGTATCCCAACCTGGTACATATGGGGCATAGTAACCTGTCATGGATTTATAACGCGTGATAAAATCCTTTAAAATTTTATTAAGCGCATGCCCAATATGGATATCTCCATTTGCATACGGAGGTCCATCATGCAACACAAACAAAGGTTTTCCTTTAGAGCGTTGAAGGCTTTTTTGATAGATATCCTTCTCTTCCCATTCCTCTTGGCGTTTTGGTTCTTTATTTGGTAAATTTCCACGCATCGGAAATTCTGTCTTTGGCATTAATAACGTATCCTTATAATCCATAAATGCTCCTCCTGTTTCAATGAAATAAAAAAAGCCCTCAAATCCCAAAAGGGACGAGAAGACTCGCGGTACCACCCTTATAAACTTAAAACCATAGCGATTTTAAATTCACTCGATATCCGTAACGAGGATAAACCGTTCATTACTACTCTTTGTTCGCAATGAATACTCGGGAGTGATGTTCTAGAAGTTTCTGTACTGGGCTCACACCATATTCCAGTTCGCTATAATCAGAGGATCCTTCTATACTGTCTCCGTCAACGTCTACCTATATCATTGTCCTACAATTCACTTTGTTTATGTCTATGAATTATATGTAAAAAATGTGCCGCCGTCAAGATTTAAGATTCATTTTCCGCTAATTCAAGTTCTTCTCCAATTTCAGCGTCAAAAAGCTGTTCCCAATCATCTGTCCCGATCATATCTAATTGGGCTTCAACAAGCATTTTCAAGCGTGTACGGAAAACTTTAGCCTGTTTTTTAAGTTCTTCTACGTCCATTGAGATACGTCTCGATTTACTTAATGCTTCGTTAATAATACGATCTGCATTTTTTTCTGCTTCTTTAATGATTAGCTTCGATTCTTTCGTCGCATTCCCTTTAAGTTCTTCTGCAGTTTCTTGCGCAATCAGAATAGACTTATTAAGTGTTTCTTCAATATTCGTAAAATGTCCGAGTCTTTCTGTCAGTTGCTCTACTTTTTCAGCAAGGTCCTTTTTATCTCTGATCACAATCTCATAATCTTTTATCACCTGATCAAGAAATTCATTGACCTCGTCTTCATCATATCCTTTAAACTTTCTTGTAAATTCCTTATTATGAATATCTAGTGGCGTTAATGGCACATTGGCCACCTCCTTTAAAGTAATAGCATTCCATCTGTAAAAATAATAAATAATAACAATTTTTCATTAATGCCTGTCCATCTTAATTTCGACAAAAATCGTTGTATTCCTGCAAGGGTATGATTTTATTTTAGCACAGCAATGGTTATTTTCAACTTATCTTTTTTCGTAGTTCCATTAACAGCAGCAAGTTTACTTCTTCCCTTCCCTCTTAAGGACAATAAGTCACCTTCTTGAAGACCGTACTTCCCGTCTTCAACTACTTTATAATTCACTTTCACTTGCTGTTTTGTTATGTAAGCAGTCGCATCCTTTCTGGATAGATGGTAAATCTCTTTTAGTACCGTATCTAACCGTAAAGAAGAAACAGTTTTATCGGAAAAATCCCACTGCTGTTCTGATGCCAATCCTTCAGATAAAGGTTTTTCTTCAAGTGTTACTTTGGCTTTTTTAATCATATTTAAATTCGCTCTTACAAATGGGGCTATTTCATCTCCCAAAACAATTTGCAAAATGCCATTCTTAACAGTGATATCACCGAATTTCTGTCTCTTGATTCCTAGCGACAAAAACGCCCCCATTACGTCTCGATGTTCTACAGTAATAAATTTACTTTGATATGTTGCTTGGTATAAGGTCAGCTGAAAATCTTCTATGCTTATTTCATCATAATAGGGAGCAAGAACAGCACGCTTCCTTTCAGCCTCAGCAGTACCACCTTCAAAAGAAAACTTTATATCCGAAGACTCACCACCAATAAGCATTTTCACAATCTGCTGTTCTCTAGGATCAAGAAAATCGGTAAGCCTTGGTTGAAAGTTCCTCTCAACCTGCTCCTTCCAAGAAATCACCTTATCAATAAAGGGTTGTTCATCTTTTCTAAAATGCTGATATATGTCCATATGTACCATCCTAGAATAATATCTTGTAAAATTCCCATAATCCCATTCTCGCTAAATGAATGACAAATATCCCTACGATTGGAGATAAATCAATCATGCCGATAGGTGGGATGAATTTCCGAAACTGTTCTAAATATGGCTCACAAATTTTAGTCAAAAAGCTTCCAATACTCGATTCTCTTGCACCAGGAAACCAAGACATAAAAATATAAACAATTAGCGCTAAACTATAAACATAAAGCGCTGTATCTAATAACTGAAATAATTGAAACATCTATCTACCATCCCTTTTCAAAATCATTTTCTGAAAGTGCCTCTGAAATTGTTCCAGAAACATTTACATTATCCGGTGTACAGAGAAAAGTCTCTGCCCCAAGCTTTTGTATATCTCCATTTAGAGCATATACAGTACCACTTAAAAAATCAACAATTCGTTTTGCCTGCTGATGATCCACTCGTTGCAAATTAATAACGACGGCGCGTCGGTTCATAATATTGTCAGCAATCTCTTGTGCTTCATTATAGGTTCTAGGCTCACACAGTACTACCTTTGAGGAAGCTTGCTGCATACTGGTTAGGCTGACAACATTTTGCTTCTTTCCCTGCTGAGTCTCTTTTTGTTCAGGTTCTGCTTGCTCATCATTTGGAACTTCCACATATTCATACTCATATTCTTCATCCATGGTAAAATAATTTTTTAACTTGTTTTTTATACTCATCTTTTTCACCCCACTAATTTGGTTCCGATTCGGATATGGGTAGCTCCTTCTTCAATTGCCACCTCATAGTCGTTGCTCATTCCCATTGACAAATACGCACAAGGCGCTGATTTATAATGCTTCTCTTGTACTTCTGCTTTTAGGGATGCAAGTCTTTTGAAGACCTGACGAAGAACAGTCTCGTCTTCCGTATGTGGCGCCATCGTCATTAAGCCAATTACTCGAATATTTTCATACTCACGCAACTTTTCAATAAACGGAAGCACCTCTTCTGGCAATATTCCATGCTTGGATTGTTCTTTGCTTACATTCACTTGAATAAAACAATCTATCTTTTTTTCGGTACGCTTATTAATCTCTTTAGCAAGAGAAATCCTGTCTAATGAGTGGATCACATCAACTTGATGGATAACATCTTTAACTTTTCTTGACTGTAGGGTTCCGATAAAATGCCATTTAACATCTGTCCCCTGAAAGTAATCGTATTTTTCCCTAAATCCCTCAAGACGGTTTTCCCCTAGATCGCATACACCAGCTTTAATTGCTTCCTCGGTTCGTTCTATTGTAACATATTTCGTCACCCCAATTAGGGTGATATCCTTTACTGAGCGATTACTATTTTTACAAGCATCTTCTATTCTACGATTAATTTCTTTAAGATTTGTTGCGACTTGCATGCTAACCCTTCTCCTCCTTCGCCTGAGCTAATCAGAAAAACCAATAAAACCAAGCATTCTCCCCGTTTTCCCATTATCCCTCCGATGAGAGAAAAACAGCTCGCTGTCCTCATAGGTGCAGTAATTTGTTACACCTATATTATTACGTAATACCCCAGATTGTAAAAGAATATCCTTATTTAGTTGTTTTAAATCAAGGTTAAAGCGACCATTTTGTTTTACAGTTACACTATTCGAATGGAATGGCTTCGGTATATGGGTTATCACCTGCTCGTCCACTTCATAATGCTTTTTGGAGATACATGGACCGATTACAGCTTGCAAATCGGAAGGATTCGAGCCAAGACTACAAAACCTTTCGACCATTTGTTGACCAATCCCATGTACAGATCCTCTCCACCCGGCATGAGCAACCCCTATAATATTCTGTTTGGGATCAAAGAAAAACAATGGGACACAATCTGCAAAAAAGGCAGAACACAGTACCCCCTTCTCTCTTGTCACCATCCCATCTATATTGGAGATAGAGGTGTCATAATTACTTGCACCACTTCCAGCATCCTGTTTTGTGACTGTTTTAATGTTTATATCATGGACTTGTTCTCCCACTACCCAGCTTGAAAGGGGAAAAGAAAGCTCCTCTGCTAGTTTTTCTCTATTTTCTATAACATCTTGGTAGTCATCCTGAACGTGTAAACCCATATTTAAATGTTGAAAAGGCGGTTTACTAACCCCTCCTATTTTTGTTGAAAACCCAACTGTCAATGACGGTGACAGCTTTTCCCATTTTTCAATACGTAAATAGGACCTATGTTTTGTGATAAATGGTTCACTCATGTCTTAACCTCCCCATGTTCTTGAACCATTTTACCACATTTAAATCGGTTTCAACCGTTATGGCCTGTAATAAAATGCCCTGAATAGAGTTTAGGTTCTCCAACGTTTTTCACCAAAATCACGTCAGAGCCGATCCTTACAATTTGTTCCCAATGGATAACCAACTCATCTGCTTTCCCAAAAAAACCACTCTTTTTATCTTTAATCGTCAGCACAATCGCTACAATCTTACCTCTATCCGTATCAATTTCAAGATCTGTTATATGTCCAAGTCTCTTACCATCGTCAACAATAATAACTTCTTTTACCTGCAACTCTGATAACTTCATCATTTTCAATCCCCCCAATTACTTTAAATATATGCAATACATCTAAACATTTTCATGTAAATTGCAATAATAGAGAATTAAAAATAGAAGACAATGAATGTAAGATTGGTATGGGATTACATGCACTTTTTAAGATAAAATTTTATAACCATAAAAAATCCGAACATATACTAAAGTTTTAGGCTTTAGCATAGTTCGGATCTTCAGTTGAGCTCATAATCCAACCATATTTCTTTATTCAAACATCTGTTTATTCATTTGTTTAATGGCTGCTTTCTCGAGCCGAGATACTTGCGCCTGCGAAATACCAATTTCATCTGCAACTTCCATTTGTGTTTTTCCTTGGAAAAAGCGCTTATTCAATATCATTTTTTCCCGTGCATTAAGCTGATGCATACCTTCTTTTAATGACAGTTTATCAAGCCACGTTGAATCTTTGTCCTTTTCGTCACTAATTTGATCCATCACAAATATTGGATCCCCACCGTCATTATAAATTGGCTCAAATAGAGATACAGGGTCTTGAATAGCATCCATGGCGAATACGATATCAGAATGAGGAACACCCATCTCTTCCGCTATCTCCATAGGTGTTGGTTCTTTAGATGTTTTATTAATTAATTTTTCTCTAACCTGCAGTGCTTTGTATGCAATATCTCGTAAAGATCTGGATACCCTGATTGGATTATTATCCCTGAGATACCTCCTAATTTCTCCAATGATCATTGGCACAGCATACGTCGAAAATCTTACATTATGTGATAAATCAAAGTTATCAATGGATTTCATTAAGCCAATGCAGCCGACTTGAAACAAATCATCGACAAATTCACCGCGATTATTAAACCGCTGAATAACACTTAAAACAAGTCGTAAATTCCCATTTACCAATTGTTCTCTCGCAGAAATGTCATCTTCTTGCTGCATTCTAACAAATAATTTACGCATTTCATCGTTTTTTAGTACGGGCAATTTCGATGTATCAACACCACATATTTCAACTTTATGTCTAGTCACTTTAGTTCAACCCTCCCAGATGGCGATGCTGTTCAAGGACAGTTTCTCCACCTGGAAAGCTTTTTATGCAGTACGGTCAGTGACATGCATGGTGTAAAATGCTCTTAAATCTTAGAGTGATAAGGCTAGACCATTTTATTAAATTCTTTTTTTAATCGACGAATTATTTTTTTCTCCAGTCTTGAAATATAAGACTGTGAAATTCCTAACATATCAGCTACATCCTTTTGCGTTTTTTCTTCCTGACCAATTAGGCCGAAACGCAATTCCATAATTTGCTTTTCTCGATCATTTAATTGTGAAAGAGCACTTTTTAGAAGGCTCTTATCTACATTGGATTCTAGATTTTTGGTAATAATATCATCATCTGTTCCTAAAACGTCTGATAAAAGAAGCTCATTTCCATCCCAATCAATGTTGAGCGGCTCATCGAAGGATATTTCCGATTTAAGCTTATTATTTCTTCTAAGATACATTAGTATTTCATTTTCAATACACCTGGAAGCATACGTAGCTAATTTGATTTGTTTTTCAGGGTTAAATGTATTAACAGCTTTTATTAGGCCAATTGTTCCAATGCTAATTAAGTCCTCTATATTAATTCCAGTGTTTTCAAATTTGCGAGCGATATACACAACAAGACGAAGATTACGCTCTATTAAGACTGCTCTTGCTGACTTATCCCCTTTAGGAAGTAGAATAAGAAGCTCTTGTTCCTCTTGTTTGGAAAGGGGTGGCGGCAATGCTTCACTTCCACCAATATAATAGATTTCATCCGATTTAATCCCTAATTTAATGAGTAGCTTATACCACCACAGACGAAGACGAAGTTTAACAGATTTCAATCTAAATCTCTCCTTTTTATGCAGAACTAATAGCTGCTAGTTTTATAATTTGTGGTTGCAACAGACAATGGTAACTTCCATCCTTTACCAACTCCCCAAACTGAATACCGATTAACACGTTTGACGTAACTAATTTTTGTTCACCGTAATAAACCATTAACTTTTCCGGCCTTACTGTAAAAAGAAATTCACTTTTACCTTGCACCCCTTGATATGGCACAATCTGGATAAAACGTTCCCAATCACCGGGGAGTTGTTCAAAATTTAGACCTTCATACGAAGCTTTTAATAACTGCCAGTCTTTTTCTGTAAACCAATTCTTGAGAAAGCTTTCATCACAGATGACCACAGGCTTTTTTGTGATTGGATCTGTCAATTGATTACCACTATCAATGTACCCCTGTGTAGAATAAGTAGCGTTATTCAACTGAATAGTTACCATACAGAGTTGATCATAGCGAATCTTTTCCGTTGCGTGCTTGTCCATTCGATTCTTAGTAAACCACCATATTATCGGGAACCCAACAACGACGAACATCCAGCTGACAGGGTCTCCAAATCCTCCATTAAAGGTAAGGACACTGCTTCCAGATAGTGATACAGGATTTTGAATGAGAAAGTGAACAGCTAGTAACCCACCCCCTATAGAAAAGGTAGAAAAATAGAAAATCAGCAGTAATTTCAACGTACGATAAATGGACTTAAACCCGAAGGCACTCCATATAATAAAAATGGAATACAGCACCTTTCCAACCACTCCCACAAAAAAAGATTCAGGAAAATAAAAGGTAATCGGCACCAGAAGAGAGGCAATAAATGCTCCACATATGATTCTCCATTTCTTTGTTACTTCTCTGCCTAGAGCTTGAGTTAATAGAAGTAGCATCGCATCGAGTAAAAAGTTTAGCATCCAGACAGCGTCCAAATAAATGATCAAAGCAGCTCTTCCTTTCGGATATCCTGTCATCTGGAGAGTAAATAAAAGCATGGTTGGTAGGAGTATTTAGATAGTAATGAAAGTATACCGAAGCAGCAGAGCAAAGTCTGTCACTTCTTGTATGCGTAAAGGGGCTAATTTCAACTAGTTATCGAGGAATATGTCAGGCAAACATACGTTAGTAGGAGGCAGATGAAAAAGTAAGTGAGGAAACTCTCGCTATTCTCTACTCGCGGAGGTGAACGTGCCAATAATCTAAATCCTATTATTCTATCTAGTTTAGAACCATAAAAAAAGATGAACCCTGATTGGAACAGGGTTCATCTTTTTTTATGTTAATCGAATTTAGCGATTACGGTTTCTATTTCTTAAGAAAGTAGGAATATCCAATGTTTCATCCTCTTGTTTATTAGCTCGTGGTTGTGAGGTTTCTCTCGTTGGTGCTTCCTCGTTCGCACGCGTAGCTGCATGCTGGTTGTGATTGATTACTGGACGTTGTGTTTGTTGTTTAGGTTGCTTTTCTGCTTTTTGGACAGCCTCATCAAAACCGGTTGCAATAACTGTTACAACAATTTCATCTTTAAGGTCTTCATTAATTACTGAACCAAAAATCACATTAACCTCATTATCTGCTGCAGAAGTAACTAGATCAGCAGCTTCTTGCACCTCATACAAACTCAAGTTCGTTCCACCAGTAATGTTCATTAAAATACCATGTGCACCATCAATTGAAGTTTCAAGCAATGGTGAAGAGATTGCCTTTTTAGCGGCTTCAGTAGCACGTGTTTCTCCTGTAGCTACGCCAATACCCATAAGAGCAGAACCTTTATCAAACATAATAGTCTTTACATCGGCGAAGTCTACGTTGATCAATCCAGGTTTTGCAATTAGATCAGAAATACCTTGAACACCTTGGCGTAATACATTATCCGCCTCTCGGAAGGCTTCAAGCATTGGTGTGTTTTTATCAACTATTTCTAGCAAACGATCATTTGGAATCACGATAAGCGTATCGACACTTGATTTTAGTGCTTCGATACCAGATATTGCCTGAGTCGAACGTCTTCTCCCTTCAAAAGAAAATGGACGTGTTACAACACCGACAGTTAACGCACCAAGGTCTTTCGCAATTTGTGCTATGACAGGTGCAGCTCCTGTTCCGGTACCGCCACCCATTCCGGCAGTTACGAAGATCATGTCAGCGCCCTGTAGCACTTCCTCTAACTGTTCTTTGCTTTCTTCAGCTGCTTTTTTCCCTACTTCCGGGTTAGCGCCTGCACCAAGTCCACGTGTCAGTTTGCCGCCAATCTGTATTTTCACTTCTGCTTTTGATAGATTTAACGCTTGTGCATCAGTGTTTACAGCGATAAATTCTACACCTTCAACTCCATGCTCAATCATTCGGTTTACAGCATTGTTACCGCCACCGCCGACGCCGATTACTTTTATTGTTGCTAACTCTTCCATATTTGTATCAAACTCTAACATATTCCGTTCCTCCTATATGCAAATTACAAGCGTCCCAGAAGCTCACTTTCCCTATATGTAAGGGTTCGTTTCATCTAGTCTTCATGAAGCGATCATCGAATTTAACATTAATGCTCTACAAAACTAGCACATTAATCAAAGAAATTCTTAAACAAGTTTGCTATGCTGGAATCCTTTTTCTTTTTTTCTTTTGGTTCATTATATTGAGTTTGTTTTTTAGTTCTTTTTGGCCTTTGATCTTGTTCAGGCACAATAACAGAAGGAAATAACTCTTTTCCCTGTATTTTCGCATTTCGGTATGCAAATTGCAAGATTCCTACTCCTGCAGTGAATTGCGGTTCCCGAACACCTATGTAATCAGGTATAGCTATTCGTACACTTGTATGGAACATATCCTGTGCCAACTCTAATACGCCAGGCATAGCCATTGTCCCACCTGTTAAGACAAACCCACCAGGCAATTCGCCATATCCCATTTTTCTAATCTCACGTTCCGCAAAGGCATAGATTTCTTCCAGCCTTGCTTCGATCATATCAGAGATTTGCAACTGGTTGTACGTTTGTTTCGAATTACTTCCAATTACAGATACCTCAAACGTTTCGTCTTCCTGGGCATTATTATAAAAAGCATGTCCATAATTACGCTTTACGTCCTCCGCTTCCTCGGAAGTTGTCCGCATCCCAATGGAGAGATCTTTCGTAATATTATCTCCTCCCAAGGGAATGACACTCGTTGCTGCAAGATGATCATTTTCGAATACAGATACGGTAGAACATCCGCCGCCAATGTTAATAAGCGCAACACCCATATTCTTTTCATCTTTTGATAAGGCGACAGTTCCAGCAGCTAATGGCTGGAGGCAAATATCCGCTACTTGCAGATTAGCCCGTTCTACACATTTTAAAATATTGTGGAGTACGGTTTTAGAACAGGTAATAATAGTACCTTCCATTTCCAGTCGCACACCAATCATTCCCCTTGGGTCTGTTATTTCATCAAGACCGTCAACAATAAACTGTTTGGGAATGACATCAATAATTTCTCTTTCTGGTGGAATGGACACAACCTGTGCACCATCAATTACACGGTTAATATCCTCATCCCCAATTTCTCTGTCTTCACTTTGCACTGCAACAACACCGTGACATGGCTGTAACTGAATGTGATTGCCATTAATCCCCACGACTACACGGTCAATCTGCATCCCAACCATCCGTTCGGCCTGCTCAACAGCATTGCGTATTGATTGAACTGTCTGATCAATGTCTACTATTGCGCCTTTTTTCATACCATTAGACTTTGCAGACCCTACTCCTATAATGTTTAATGAATCATTTAATACTTCTCCAATTATTACTTTGATTTTTGTAGTACCTATATCAAGGCTAACTAATATATCACTGTTGTTCAAAAGTAAGGCACCCCCTAAATTCAGCAAACTTCATCTTTGTGTTTTGTTTAAGTATTCTATAATTCTATCTGATAACATATCATTTTAAAGTAATATCCTAGAAAAAGAAATATATTATAGGTAATTCCACAAGAAATAGCTGATTCCTTTATTTTTCTGCTACTTTTTATTGTATTTTAACAAATCCAGACACTTACTATATATATTTCGTTTACCAGACTCGTTATATGACTGCAAATATAAATCGAGTAAAGTTAATCTGTAGCATCCTCACTATCCTCTTCGGAGTTCTCTTGACTCTCAGAATCGGTAAACGCCTCAAAGTAAGCTCCAACTCCAATATGAATAATCCCCTTGTTTCCCTCTTCAAGCTGGGAAACAATGGACGGATACACACTCATTTTTTCCGCGAAGTCCCTAATCGTACCATCTACCATAAAGCCATCATTCATATAGAGCATAATTTTATTCTTATTCTCGTCAGTTGGCACCCAATAAATTTCCGAAATTAATTTCAGAATATTAGTTGGTAACTTCTCAAGCTCTGCTGTCATCCTATGTAAATATTCTTCTTCCTTGAAATCGAGCAATAATGGTGCGTCCCCGTTAGAAAGTTTTTGACCAGCATCTTTTAGCACTGTGCCGTTTCCTAACACAGGATAGTAGTTACTATCTTGGGTGGCATACCCTACCCGACTTAATTCTTTTATCTCTATTTCCACAGTTCGCGGGAGCTGTCTGGAGACCTCTACTGAATCAACAATGGGATTTGCGGCTATTTCTGCGCGAATTTCTTTTTTGTTAAGGCTCCAGATATTCGTATTTGTTGTGAGACCACTTAATTCCTCTATTTCATTATCGGATAAAAATGTATTACCTTTAATCGTTATTGTTTTTACATCACTCAAAGGTGATTGTAAATAAGCAATAATTGAAATTAATAAGAAAAAAATAGAAAGGTAGAATACTAAACGACGATTCGCTTTCTTTTTTCTTGCCTGTTTCAGTTTTGGGATACGATCCTCGATTGAAACAATCTTCTTTTGGCTCATCTCCATTTCTTCCTTTATAAAAAATTAACAAAGAGTTTCGACTAGAAATAGCCAATGTTTCCTGTTACATGAATTATATCACAAATTCCTTATGGAAATGTAGTATACAATCATAGTTTATCAAGTTTTTAAGATTAATCACCTATTAATTTTTACCAGTTTTAAATCCCCCTGTATACTAACTTAGATTTTTGAATATCTACTAATATTCAATAGTACTCCAACCGAGCATAAGGTTAAAGTTAAGGAAGAACCACCATAGCTAAGGAAAGGTAGCGTGATTCCTGTAACAGGAATTAAACCAATTACCACACTAATATTAATCATTGCCTGAATGGCAAGCATAGAAATAATACCAAGTGCTAAGAAGCGGGCAAATGCATCTGGTGCATCAAGTGCTATTTTAATACCTCGCCAAAGCAATAGGAGAAACAAACCAATGACGGCACTTCCGCCAATAAAACCTAATTCCTCTCCTAGTATTGCAAAAATAAAGTCGGTTTGCGGTTCTGGTAGATAAAAGTACTTCTGAAGACTTTCCCCCAAACCTAACCCCATTAAACCTCCTGGGCCAATTGCATATAAAGACTGTATAATCTGAAAGCCATCACCTAAAGGATCTTCCCAGGGATTCAAGAAAGCGGTTATTCTACTAATTCGATACGGAGCAGATGCAATCAATGCGACAAACCCTAACACCCCAAGCCCAGCTAGTCCGAAAAAATGCCAAAGCCTTGCCCCTGCCACAAAAACCATCACCATACACGTGAGCACTAGCACCATTCCAGTCCCAAGATCAGGCTGCAGCATGATAAGTCCAAATGCCGTAAAAATAAGCATGATAGAAGGAAAAAAGCCTTTTTTAAATGAGGTAATGTATTTTTGGTTTGATGCGAGATAGGCTGCCAGAAATATAATTAATCCTAATTTCATAAACTCAGATGGCTGGATGCTAAATGCTCCAACACCGATCCAACTTTGCGCTCCTCCTCTTACCATTCCTACCCCAGGGATTAGAACGAGTAACAAAAGAACAAAACATGTGATAAGTATGATTTTGGCATACTTTTTCCAAGTTCCATAAGGTACAAGTGTCGTGACGATCATTGCAACGATACCAGCACCAGCAAATAATAACTGTCTTTTTAAGTAATACATGGAGTCATCAAACTTATAATCTGCCCATACGTACGAAGAACTATACACCATAACAATTCCAGCTGTTAATAAACCAAGTACCACAGCAATCAGTATATAATCAGGTGCGTTTGAATCCTTTATCATTTTTCTCAACAAAAAACACCCCTTCTACTTATATGAGACGGGGGTGTTATCTACCAATTTAGTTGATTAAATTTGACTGTTTAAGACAAGCCCCCTATTTCAGTCTATGCACGGCTTGTATAAACATGTCACCTCTTTCTTCAAAGGTTCTATATTGATCCCAGCTTGCACATGCTGGTGATAATAAAATGACATCTTCTTCTGCTGAAACCTGGTATGCTTTTACAACTGCATCCTCTACATCCTCAGCAAATACAATATTCGTAATGTCTGCCTGTTCGCCCAGCTTTTTCAGTTTTTCAGCGGTTTGTCCGAAGACGACCAACCCTTTTACATGTTTTAAATATGGCAAAAGCGCTTGAAAATCATTCCCTCTATCAAGCCCCCCTGCTAACAGAATAACAGGCTGCTTGAAGGATGAGAGTGCTTTTTGTGTTGCCAACATGTTCGTTGCTTTAGAGTCATTATAAAACAGCCTTTGTTTGATGTTATCTACGAATTGCAGACGATGTTTAACACCTGAAAAAGTGGTAAGCACCTTGTGAATTCCTTCATTTGTAGCACCGCGTAACTTTGCAGCTGCAATAGCCGCTAAAATATTCTCCAGGTTATGCTCCCCGACAAGCACAATATCGGCCACTGGCACAACTTTCTCTTCACGGAAATACAAATAGTCTTGGTCCATCCAAGCACCGTTAGAAAGGCGCTGTGTAACAGAGAAAGGTACCTTTAGAGAAGGAGCTTTTTCAATTGCCGTTACAATTTTAGTATCATCGGCATTATAAACGAGATAATCGGTTTCCGTTTGATTCCGAAATATATTAAATTTTGCCTCCATGTAGTTTTCCATCGTTTTATGATAATCAAGGTGTGCCTCAAAAATATTAAGAACCACGGCAATACTCGGTTTAAATCGTTGAATCCCGAGTAATTGAAAAGAAGAGAGCTCTAAGACAAGTGACTCGTCACTTTCGACGGTCTGAGCGACTTCCGTAGCAACCAACCCGATATTACCTGCTACTTTAACAGCTAAATTACTTTCTGAAAGCATTTCAGTTGTTAATGTTGTGGTAGTGGTTTTCCCATTTGAACCAGTTATCGCAATGATTTCCCCATCTGCTAATTGTCCAGCAAGCTCAATTTCGGTAATGATAGGTATGTCTCTCTTCATCGCTTCTGCCAAAATGATGTTATCATAAGGGATCCCCGGGTTTTTTACAATGATATCTACCCCATCAAGGACATGAAGGGGGTGTGTTCCTAATATCACCTCAGCACCTTTAGACTTAAGCTCTTCAACCGTTTCGTCGTCTTCTCTTGCATGCATATCATTAATCCGGACGTTTTTACTATTTTCAAGTAGTACATTGGCAGCTGCCGTTCCACTCCTGGCTAAACCAAGCACCAATACATTAGAATATGGAAAATCGGTTAGCTGCTTCAATTTAATCCCACCTCTATATATATACCAAGCGCGGCAAAAACAAGCCCGACAAGCCAGAAAGTCGTAACTACTCGCCACTCAGACCATCCGAGTAATTCATAGTGGTGATGCAATGGACTCATTTTGAACACTCTTTTACCAGTCGTTTTAAAGGAAATTACTTGAATTATGACTGAGAGTGTTTCAATGACAAAAACCCCGCCAATAATAACAAGAATTATTTCCAGTTTAGTTAAAATTGCGATAGCAGCAATTGCCCCACCTAGAGCTAAGGATCCAGTGTCTCCCATAAATACTTTAGCGGGATGAGCGTTAAACACTAGAAAACCGAGTAACGCCCCGACGACTGCTAACGAGAATATTGCAACCTCATTTTGCGGGAACCCGTACCATGCTAAAATACCAAATGCTCCAAACGCAATGGCAGCAGTTCCAGCCAACAAACCATCTAAACCGTCTGTTAAGTTTACAGCGTTTGAAGCGCCCACTAACATGACAATTATAAGAATGGCATAGCCCCACCCTAGTTCAAACTGTAATGAGGTGCCTGGGATTTGAATATATGTATCAAAGCCCTGACTCTGTAAAATAAAATAAAAAACAAGTGCGATAATTATTTGACCAGCCATTTTTTGTTTTGATGTTAAGCCAAGGTTACGCTTCATTGCTACCTTAATAAAGTCATCCAAAAATCCGAGTAGTCCATAGCCAAGCAGAACAAAAATTAAGAGCCAAAGTTCATAACCGATCCCTTCAGCACCTGCTTTTAATGCCATAATGATGGATGTGATCACAACACTAAAGACAATCATAAGACCACCCATTGTTGGTGTACCTGTTTTCTTGAGATGAGATTTTGGCCCTTCTTCTCTAATGCTTTGTCCAAACTTTAATCTTCTTAAAAATGGAATAAATATCGGAGATAAAAGGACGGTAATTAAAAATGCTATTGCAATTGTAATTAATAATATTGAAATTTTCACTACTTTTCCTCCTTGTAGATTAACCGTCCATCGGTAGTGGCTAGCTAATTGCCTCTACCATTGTTTCAAACATTAATCCTCTTGATGCTTTGAATAAAATAAGTGTTTCTTTATTTAAGTATGGTTGAAGTGCTTCGATAAGGGCTAACTTTGTTGTAAAATGCTCTATCTCAATGTCTGTTCCTTTATTTTGAAGCTCAGATGAGATCCAATTGGCACTCTCCCCATAGGTATACACAGTGTCAACAGGCGGTTCAATTGCATCCGCTACAGATCGATGCAGTTCCTCTGCATAATCACCAAGTTCTAATATGTCACCAAGAACAAGAACCTTCTTCTTAAAACCTTCCATTTGCTTTACTACTTCAATTGCTGCCTTCATGGAAGTTGCAGAAGCATTATAAGCATCATTAATAATTGCTACATCCTGTTTACCTTCCAGAAGTTGAAAACGCATGGAGGTCATTTCCAGGTCCAGCAACCCTTTCTGGATGCATTCTTGTGTAACACCCAGTTTTCCACATACAGACAACGCTAAAGCAGCATTTTTTGCATGGTGCTTTCCTGGTAGAGGTATGGTATAAGATTGACCATCCACCTCGAAGTCCGTCTTATTATGACTTATGTGGACCGAGGTAATAACATGTTCATTACCTGGCTCAAAACCACATGTCACAACATTTGCATGCTTGTGTTTGAAAGAAAGCAATGGCTCGTCACCATCCAACAATAGTATGCCATTAGTTTTCAATCCATTTTCTATTTCTAATTTTGCCTTCGCTATTCCTTCTCTAGAACCAAGATACTCAATGTGAGATTCACCAATATTGGTAATTAGGGCATAATCTGGGCGGGCGATACGTGTTAAGGTATCGATTTCTCCAGCCTGGCTCATTCCCATCTCTAATACAAGAACTTCTGTCTCCCGCTTCATAGAAAGAATAGTTAGTGGTAACCCTATGTGATTATTAAAATTCCCTTGGGTATGATGGGTCATAAAAGTGGTTTTCATGATAGAAGCCACCATATCCTTGGTTGTCGTTTTCCCATTTGATCCTGTAATCCCAATAACTTTAGGATTTACTAGATCTCTATACTTTGAAGCGATTTGCTGCAAGGTCATTAATGTATCCTCTACCATATAGACGGCAATGGAGGGATCAAGCT
The DNA here is from genome assembly GCF_052246275.1 of Oceanobacillus sp. M65. Taxonomy (NCBI): domain Bacteria; kingdom Bacillati; phylum Bacillota; class Bacilli; order Caryophanales; family Bacillaceae; genus Oceanobacillus; species Oceanobacillus sp. M65. Next base: position 746,221 of record NZ_JBQQCJ010000002.1, read on the forward strand.
TCTCTGGTAATGGCTTGCCCTTGTCCCAGATCGTTGCGACTGCTCCATTCTCCACAGCTTGTTCCAAGTAGGTATGAGCATCAAAATTTTCACCTATAAGTGGGATAAACAATGCATTATTCGCATTCTTTCGGCTATCTGTCATTACTTCAAATATTTCGTATTGATTATTTCTTCCTGTCATTGGAGTGAGAAATTCCTCAAGCCAATCCGTTGTAAACAACATGGTTAAATCCCCTTTGTCTTAATGGCATGTCTTGCCACTTCGCGGTCATCAAAATCATATTTCACAAGACCAATTTGTTGATAAGTCTCGTGGCCTTTTCCTGCAATTAGAATGATATCGTCTTTTTGCGCAAGTTTTATTGCATGCACAATCGCTTCTTTTCTATCAGATATTACATCATAATCTTCTTTGTTTCTCGACAAGTCTGTTGTCATATCCTTTAGGATTTGCGCAGGGTCTTCCGTACGTGGATTGTCTGATGTAAAAATTGCCCGATCCGCATAATGAAGGGCTATTCCTGCCATTAGAGGGCGTTTTGTTCGATCACGATCTCCACCGCATCCTACCACTACATAAACTTTTCCCTCAGCAAATTCCTTGATTGTTTGCATTACATTCTCTAAAGAATCAGGTGTATGTGCATAGTCAACAATTACTGCATAGTTTTGCTTTTCATCTACAGGCTCAAATCTGCCGTTTACCCCTGTTATGCTTTCAAGCGCATCTTTAATAACAGCCAGTGGAATATTTTTTGCAATAGCTGCTGTGCTAGCAGCAAGCATATTATAAACATTGAACATTCCGATTAGCTTGGAATTAATTTCAATGTCACCAACCGGTGTTCTTAAAGTAAACGAAGTACCACCTGCATCTAAGCGAATGTCTTTTGCTGTTACATCTGCCTCTTTTTTACAAGAATAGGTTAAGACATTTTGGGCAGTGCTACGCTTTAATACGCTACTGGCTGGATCATCTTCATTTAATACTGCAAATTTAGGATGGTGTTTTGCATAAGTATTCCCTAACTGAGCAAACAAAAGACTTTTGGCACGTAAATAATCATCTATATCTTTATGATAATCCAAATGATCTTGTGAAAGGTTGGTGAAAATGGCAACATCAAATTCACAACCATGTACACGTCCCATATCCAAAGCATGGGAGGAAACTTCCATGATTGCCTGCTCTACTTCCTTATGGAGCATCTTGCTAAAAAATCTCTGTAAACTTAACGAATCTGGTGTTGTATTATTAACAGGATATGTTTCGTCACCAATTTTCATTTGAATCGTGCCAATGACTCCAGTTTTCTGCTTATTCTTGTTAAAAATGGTTTCAAGCAAGTACGTAACTGTCGTTTTCCCGTTCGTGCCGGTTACACCAATCAGTGGTAGCGTCCTCGTTGGATTATGATAAAAACGAACAGCAAGCATAGACATTACCCTGGCAGTGTCTCTAACCATTATTACTGGCACATTGGTCTTGACTGGTTTCTCAGCAATTATAGCAATGGCTCCATTTGAAATCGCCTGGTCAACAAAGTCATGACCATCCTGTGTATAGCCTGATATACAAACAAACAAACTATTTGGACTGTTAACCCTTGAATCCATTTCTATAGAATCAATCTGTATGCCTTCCAAAGAAGCACTTGCATGGTAAAAAGGTATTTCTTCTAATAATTCCTCTAATCTCATAACTAACATCCTATCATTCGTAATGTCCTACATATGTATTCTCAGTAACATTCAAATTTAAGAGGGTGTCACCACCCTCTTATTTAATTGCAATTTATTTAATGAAATAAAGGGATCGCCTAGCTATCCCCCATAAAGCATTATGCTAGATTTTTTCATGCGTAACCATTATAGCAAATTTTTTTTCGTTTAACGATCTTTTTCGGATAAATAGATCCTCATTTTAGATCCTTGCTCTACCTTTGTACCAGGAGCCGGTGCCTGATCAATAATATACTCGCCTTCTCCACTTGTTTCAATGGATAGGTTTGTCATATATTCTGCTAATTCTTCTTTCGTTAAACCAATTAAATCTGGTACTTCTACTTTCGGCTCTTCTGGCCAGAGATATTCTTTGTCCATTCCACCTGTACGTGGCTCAACTTCCATAGCCTGAAGACTATCACCAATAATTCGCCCAACAATTGGCGCTGCTACCACACCACCAAACTGGACCGTGTTTTTAGGATTATCAACTGCCACATAAACAACCATTTCTGGATCATCTGCTGGGGCAAACCCTATAAAAGAAACTACGTAGTTATTTTCCATATATCTTCCGTCAGGTCCTACTTTCTGTGCAGTACCGGTTTTCCCACCGACACGATATCCATCCACATATGCAGGCCGGCCTGTACCTTGCGCAACAACACTTTCAAGCGCGTTACGGACCTCCTCGGATGTTTCCTCGGAAATGACTTTTCTTTTAACATTCGGTTCATGTGTTTCTACAATTTTATTTGTTTTTGGGTCAATCCATGATTCAGCGAGATAGGGTTCATATAAATAGCCCCCATTTACAGATGCGGCTACTGCCATAACCTGCTGAATTGGGGTCACAGATACACCTTGCCCAAATGCAGTAGTGGCAAGCTCCACAGGTCCAACTCGATCTTCTGCAAACAAGATCCCATTACCTTCACCCTGCAAATCAATTCCAGTCTTTTCTCCAAATCCAAATTGATCGATATAAGAAAAAAGCTTTTCTTTTCCGAGCTTCTGGCCTAGAGTCACAAACCCGGGGTTACAGGAGTTTTGTACCACTTCAAGATATGTTTGATTACCGTGGCCGCCGCTTTTCCAGCAATGAAGTTCACTTCCGTCAACACTAATCGAGCCATCATCGTTGAATTCATCCTCTTCCAAGTCTACTACTGCCTCTTCTAAAGCAGCTGCCAACGTAATGATTTTAAAAGTTGATCCAGGCTCATAGGTACTCCAAATGGGTAGGTTTCGGTCAAAAATGTTGGAGTCTACATCCTGGTAATTTTCCGGATGGAAATTGGGACGGGAACTCATTCCAAGAATACCACCTGTTTTGGGGTTTACCGCTATAGCAAGCGCCCCATCTGGACTATATTTTGAAACAGCGAGATCTAGTTCCCGTTCTATAATTGTCTGTACTTTTGAGTTAATTGTGGTTTTTAGGTTAAGTCCGTCTTCTGGCGGTGTATATACATCTGCTAAACTATCCAGCCGCCTCCCCTTAGCATCTGAGTAAAACGACAGACTTCCTTCCTCTCCTTTAAGCTTATCATCATAGTAGAGTTCCAAGCCCATTAGGCCTTGGTTGTCAATACCAGCAAAGCCTAGAACATGGGAAAGGTCTTCTCCATTTGGATAATGTCTTTTAGAATCCTTTGCTAAATATATCCCATCCATATTTAAAGTTCGTATAGCAAGCTCCTGTTTCTCACTAATTTTAATTCCCTCTGGACGAAGATTTACACTTGAGGCATTTTTCGTTATATCTGCAAGCACTTTATCTTTTGAAACATCTAAAACGCCCGCCAACTTCTCTGCCGTCTCTTCTGGATCACTAATCTGTCTAGGTACTGCTACGATAGAGGGAGCTGTAACATTATCCGCTAATACCTCTCCGTCCGTATCTAGGATTTGTCCCCTCTCAGGTTCGAACACAATGTCTCTCGTCCATAGATCATTGGCTTGTCCAACTAGTTTGTCACCTATGATAAATTGAACATAACCTAGTCTAATATCAATAATACTAAAAATAAGTAAACCAAAAAGAAAAACAGTAACGATTCGTTTTTTTACAGTCACAGTGGATACGCGTTTCATTTTCCATCCCCTTTTCATAGGTAGGCTTGTATCCACTATATGATTGTAAAATTAGAATAGAACACTGTTTCATGTTATTGCTTATTCCTCTTCTTGCTCCGTTTCTCCTGCACCTTCCTCTTCTTGCTGCTCATTTGGTGGAAGCAATTCGACACTTAAGGAATCTTCTTTTTTAAGCGCAGTGCCTGCCTTAATAGATTGTGTAACGACAAATCCACTGCCTGACGTTTCTGTTTTCAACTCTAGCAAGTCAGTAAGCTGTAGCACCTCACGTAAAGACCAGCCTATGACTTTTGGCATTTCTGGATTTTCCGTAACTAGAATGACATGGTCATGTGCCAGAATACTTTCTCCTTCTTTCACACTAGCAGCAACTACTTCGCCTTTTCCTACTGCTGTAGTACGTATACCGTTTTTCTCGAGGGTCTTTTGTACGTCGCTTACGTTTTCACCTACTAACTTAGGAACCTTCATTTGCTGCGTTTCTTCTGTTTTTTCGTTATCTGGGCTTATATTCAAATAATGTAAGCCGTTTTCCATAACATTTTTAAAAATGAAAGAAACTGGGTCTGATCCTGACTCGGTTGGTTCTAATTCAGGTTGCTTAACTGAGACATACATCATTAATTGTGGGTCATCAATTGGTGCCATACCTAGGAAAGAAAAGACATGATTTTCATTTCCGCTCATATAAGCTCCGCCACCTGGTTTATCATTCGGTATTTGCGCTGTTCCCGTTTTACCACCAACGGTGTAATCGTCAAGCTTGTACATTTTTCCTGTTCCATGTTCCCCATTTACAACTGTTTCAAGTAATTTTAAAACATGGTCTGCTGTTTCCTCAGATATCGGGTTGCCCACTACATTTTTCGATTTTTCTTCAACTGTCTCACCATTACCGGGGTCAACAATTTTTTTAATCACATAAGGTTGGAGCATTTCCCCATTATTAGCAATTGCCGTAGCTGCTTTCATCTGTTGGATTGGTGTCATTGTACTTCCTTGACCGAAAGAAGAAGTAATTTTCTCTAATGGCCAATTGTAAAGGATCTCTCCCTTTACTTCTCCAGGTAAATCTATCCCCGTCTCTTTATCAAACTGAAAGGCTTTTAGATATTCCAGGAATTTATCTGGCCCAACCTTCTCCCAGGCTAATTTGGCTGCAGCTACGTTAGAAGATCGCTGGAATCCCACGTCATATGAAATCGTCCCCCAGCCTGCACCACCGTTATGGTCATTAATCGCTTTTATTTGTTTATTTGGTTGGTAGCTACCAGATTCATACCCTTCCTCTCCATTATAAACACCTTCCTCAATTGCAGCTGCCCATGTAAACATCTTAACGGTGGAACCCGGTTCAAATGGTGTGGAGACCACATCGTTATACCAGTTTTCCACATTGCTAGGATCATTAGGGTTATAACTTGGGCGGTTACTCATTGCCACGATTTCACCGGTCTTTGGATTCATGACGACAGCACTCATTCTTTCCGGACTGTACTTAGAATCTACTTGTGTCATCGCATCTTCAAGTAGTGTTTGAATTTTTTGGTCGATAGTTAAATAGATGTCATCACCGTCTTGCGGCTTTGTGACCACTTCACTTGGGTCTAGTAGCTTTTTATTGTATTTATCCCGCTGGTAAGAGATTTGACCATCAGTACCTTTAAGTATATCATCCATCACTTTTTCCATACCGGCAATCCCCTTAATTTCGTGCACAATATTGCCGTCTTCATCTTCTACTTCCGTATCTCTGGCAAATCCAATCACCTGTGATGCGAACATGCCATTTGGATAATAACGTAGCGCCTCTTCTTCAAATTTAATTCCTGGAAGGTTTTTCGCAGCAATTTCATCCTTTTTTTGTTGGGATAACTCTTTCCCGGCATTTCCGAACTCGACCTGAAAACGGTCCTTTTCTATCCCGCTCTTTAAGCTTTCCAGCAGTTCTTCTTCCTCAACATCCAATAATGGTGCTAGCTCCTCTGCTGTTTTCTCCGGATCTACCACATGCTTGGGCTCTTCCGATTCCCCAGTATAAGCTTCATCAAGAATTGCGTACATACGAAAAGTCGGTCTGTCATATGCCAACATCATGCCATTATTGTCGAAAATCTTCCCTCGCTCCGCTGCCATTGTATAAGAAGAGGTCCGTTTCTGTTCTGCCCATTCTTCTAATGAAACATCATTTATTTCACCAGTAGCCTGGATATAGAGAAATCTACCCGTTAAAAGCAAGAAAGCACCGACAAAAATAATGATGAGAATACCAGCCATGAAATGTGTTGTACGGTTTTTTTTCATAACTTTCTCTCCTGATTACTCAGTTTCATTATAGGCAGTTGTTTGTTTCACTTGTGTATTTTGTATTTTTAGCCCATTTTCTTCTGCAATTTTGGTGATACGTTCAGGCCTGCTTAATTCCTTCATTTCAAAAAGCAACCCTTCATTGGTCGTTTGCTGTGTTTGTACTGTTTTTTCTAACCTTTGCATGTCACGGTTTAATGCATCAGTACTGGATGAGAAGGAAACGACAAATATGCCAGTTGCAATTAACATTGCTCCTACTGCCGAATAGATTACTTTTTCTCCCTTTGTAATCCAACCTTGCCGTTGAACTTTTACTGCAACTTTTTCTTGTTTTTCCGGTCTTTGCTGGGTCCTTGGCTGTTGCCATTGACGTGCATGATTTGCGCTCATTATTTTTTCCACCCTTCCTCATAGTTAAATGATTCATCCCAAGCCTTTACTTTTTCAATAATTCGTAGTTTTGCAGAACGTGACCTGCGGTTCGCTTCAAGTTCTTGGTCACCCGCAATCACAGGTTTTCTAGTTATAACCTTAAATGGTGCCTCATGAGACTCTGGAACAATTGGCAGATTCCGCGGTGTAGGTTTTGCGGTGCTCCATTTCTTAAATGCTTGCTTACATAGTCTGTCTTCAAGTGAATGGAAGGTAATAACCACAATTCTTCCGTGCAAGCTTGTCATTCTTGCTGCCTGGTGCAGCGCATCATTAAAGACTTGTAATTCATCGTTTACTGCTATCCGAAGCGCTTGAAATACGCGTTTAGCAGGATGTCCACCTTTACGGCGGGTTGCAGCTGGAATTCCTTCTTTAATGATTTCTACTAGCTCATGTGTTGTTTCAATTGGCTTTTCTTCACGATGCCGTTCGATCTTACGGGCAATCTGCTTAGAAAATTTCTCCTCACCATATTTAAAAAAGATGGAGACGAGGTTTTGATAAGACCAGTTATTAATAATTTCATAAGCATTTAGCTCACTATTCTGATCCATTCTCATGTCTAAGACCGCGTCATGTTGGTAACTGAACCCTCTCTCGCCTCGGTCTAACTGTGGAGAAGACACACCTAGGTCAAATAAGATGCCATCCACTTCGTTTATTCCGTGGTCCATTAATGCTTGTTCTAGTCCACTAAAATTTGAATGGATAAACAAAATACGATCTTTATAAGCTGAAAGTCTTTCTTTGGCTGCCTGCAAAGCATCCTCGTCCTGATCAAAGGCAATTAATCGTCCGCCCTCTTGAAGCTGTGATGCAATACTTTCCGAATGCCCTCCGCCACCGACTGTACAATCAACGTATGTACCGGTAGCTTTTATTGCCAATCCTTCTATTGTTTCTTGCTTTAATACACTATAATGCTCAAACATACGATCCACCTACTTTTGTCAATTCCTTTCACATTAGCAACTAAGGGATAAGTTAAATATCAAAATCCATTAGATTCTCTGCTAATTCTGCAAAGGATTCTTCAGAGTCATTAAAATAGTCTTCCCAATTTTCACTTGCCCAGAACTCTATACGGTTTGAGACACCAATTACCACACATTCTTTTTCCAATGCTGCATAACCTCTAAGCGGCTGTGGAAGATTTATTCTTCCCTGCTTGTCCACTTCACATTCAACAGCTCCTGAAAAGAAGAACCGAGTAAAAGCTCTGGCATCCTTTTTAGTAAGTGGGAGTTTTTTTAATTTATCTTCTAATAATTTCCATTCATTCATGGGGTAGGCAAACAGACACTTGTCTAGTCCACGCGTTACAATAAATGTCTCACCAAGCTCGTCACGGAACTTGGAAGGAACGATAATTCTTCCTTTTGCATCAATGTTATGCTGGAATTCGCCCATGAACATATAGTTCGCCCCACTTTCATAAATATATATTACCACATCCCCCCACTATTCACCACTAGTTTCCCACTAATTATTAACTTTCTATAAAAAGTACAATTACCGAGCTATTTAAACAACACAAAAAAGCTGTCACAGCAAAGCTGCGCAGCTCTTCTAATGTATTAATATTATTGGTGGGTAATGGTGGGGACTATAACCATACTACAAAATGGGACTCTTTCATCGAAAGATCTTGATGGATAATGCTTTGTAAAAATTGTGTTCCATGATGGTTTAGCCAAAAAATAGGATTCCAAATCCTTTCTTGTAATCCTCCCTCAGGTCTTAATGACAATGAAATCAAATCAAATTCTTCTATTTCCCTAGCGTACTTTTCCTCTATTGTCTTGTTTATTCGGCCTTCTAAAAAGTCAATGGTATCCTGTAAATAAAGGAGATTTTTATCAGCTAAATCTCCAAGATCAGCGCGTACCACTTTCGCCGCATCACGCAATGGCTTGTGTATATCTTTGATCTTTTGCTTTATATCTACACTTAGCTCATGAATTGGCGGGTCCTGCTTTTTATTCAGCCAGTCTTGTTTAATGTCTTCTACGCCATAATTGACAGCATGTTCAACATGAATACTATATTTAGACAAAACCTTCTCCACATTCCGGTCTATAAAGGTAAAAGATAGTCGTGGCAGGACTGGAGGCATCTTCATTTGCATTGCTTTAAATGCAGGCTTTAATACCGCCCAATACCCAACCTCGCCGGGACCCCCGATAAATGCTAGTGTTGGAAATAACAGCTCTTGCATAATCGGACGGGTCACTACATTATTACTCAAATTGTATGGCTGCTTAACTGCAATCTCTTGTAGTTCTTCTGTAGTAAAACGGACTTCGTTTTGTTTACCGACCCACATATCTTCCTCGTCTTTTACAAGTAGTATTCTTTCTCCGTTTTCATGATAGAAAAGATGAGCATCCTCCTTTTCTAACTCCAAGGAGATAGAATAACCTAATTGATTTAAGTCTTCACTTGCACCGTAAACTCCCTTACTTATTTCGGGCTGCGCCTGGATAAGAGAGGTGAATTGTTTGTACTCTACTTTTCTAAGCTCCTTGTCAGCTGAATTAATAAGAACAAGTCCCTCATTAGGAAACAAGCTGTAAACGAGACGCGCAAAAAAATCTGTGAAGGATTTCGCCACATCAAGACAGGACAAAATGGTCTTGAATAGTTCCTTGGTATTCGTGGTCTCTTCCAGCTGTTCAAATAATTGATAAATCCAGGTCTCTGTTCCTTCTTTATCCAACTCAAGATCTGAAACTGATTGCTTGCCTAATGCCTGTTGAAATAACTTAAACTTTTTCATTTTAGGAATTTCTGGCACAAAAATATGGTTGATTTCAGCAAAGTCATGATCTTCCCCAGCTATCCAAAAAACAGGAATAACAGGAATATTTAGCTCCTCTTCTTGCTGCCTTGCAAGCTGAATAATAGAGACAATCTTATTAATCGTATACATCGGGCCAGTTAAAATCCCTGCTTGCTGCCCACCAATAACCACGACACTTTCTCTCTGCTTTAGTCTTGCTATATTATCTAACGAGGATTGTGGTGCGCCCCATTTGCTGTTCATCACTCTTAATAAGTCAGTAAGCTTCTCCCTATCAAACGAACGGTTTTCAAGTTCTGATAAACGTTTTTTGAAGTCATTATATGGGTGGTAATCAAAAAATCGCATAATATTCGGGTCGTTGTTACGGTAATCCTTTAGTAATTTACTTTCATTATGTATCTGTAGTGTCTCGACCTGCATAGACCCCGTGCTCCTTTTATTTCGTAATGTCCAATATGTATTGTACATAAATCCACCTTAAAATTCATGTATTCTGTTTGGCGCTTTCTTAATAGAAAAAGATTCGGTCCATCAATCCATACAAGATCAGTAAAAGGTAAAGAAAGGAAAACAGCAAAAAGCAAATACGCCACAGGAGCTTAAATGCCTTTCCCAGTATTACCTCTGTGTTATATTTCCACTGCAAATAAAGAATGATCATCAACATTAAGAGTAATACTATGACCAACATTCCGGTTGCATTGATGTTAAATAAGTGTGATAACAACACCAACATAGCAATCATATAAAATGGCGTACTAACGTTTACGGCCGCGAAAAAAGCACGCCTTTTCTGTTTATATAGCTTAACCGCACCAAGATAAATTAACCAAGTTGCCAAAAAGGGAGCAACAATAAATATACTACTGATATAAGTTATAAAGTGTATCATTATTCCATTAGTCCCTTCTGCTCTTATCTCCTGTTATTCTAACTTATATTGTAACAAAGTGCATATCTAAATGATCCACTTTCTTCCACTAAGAAAGCCAGCTCCTGTTACATATCCGGGGAACTCAGTTGCCCTTTTTATAAAGAAACTGAAAAGGAACATTATTTAATCCTTTCAATTCCATCAGAATTTTTCTATAATATAATTATACTGTAACCTAAAACCATGTCATCTCTTAAAACTTCTTTTAACAGAAGCTTAAAAAGAAACCCGAATATAGTAAACGATTACATTATGGATTGACATGGAATGGTCAGAATATCAAGAGATGATACGACACACAAAGGGGATGCTTTTTATGGAACAAAAGGTAGAGAATCTATTAATCAATTATAAAACACTTGAAAAGTTTAAATATTTTAAGGAATACGGGAACCAGGAGCTTTCCATGCTTGAGGATTTAGAAAACAAGATGGTTGAAAATTATAACGACTCACCGTTTTACGGAATCTATATTGGAGATAATCTTGTTGCAAGAATGAGCCTTTATAAAGTGCAGAAGAAATATGATGCATACTTCGAACCCAAGCAGGACTATTTGACCCTTTGGAAGCTGGAAGTTTTACCAGATTATCAGGGCAAAGGTTACGGGAAAGCGTTGGTAGAGTTTGCAAAAAGCTACAACCTGCCAATTAAAACAAACCCGAGAATCAACTCTCATACGTTTTGGGAAAAAATGGGTTTTCAAAAAGCGCACTATGACATGGAGCGTGACCTAGGTGAAAACCCGCTTATTTGGATGCCAGAAGGTGTAAAAGAAAAGGAAACCACATAAGAGGATTACACTCTATGATTCGAAAAGACATGAATGAGGATTCCATTCATGTCTTTTTTATGGGTATTTTTATAATTGCTTTGTATGAAGTAAACCATCTTGTATTGTTCTTTATTTATAGAAAGCATTCTAATTAGAAGCGCCTGTCTTCACCCAATCCCAAAGCTTCCCCATCTCTTTCCAAGCATTATCATACCTTAGTAATTGTTGGCGAAGCTGTTCATTTTCTTGCTGAAGACGCTCAATACGTTTCTCCTGCTCAAGCTTGTTACCAGGTAAATCATCCAAAAATCCAGTTCTCATCTTCTCGAGTAAAGAAATCGCTGTTTCAATTGTATCCCGTTCCGGATTACTCCCCTCAGCGTGAGCCCAGGATTGCTTCTTATCGCCCTGTTTTCTTTCCTCCTTAGCAAATTGTATAGCGTCCTGATAATGCTTCCGGATAGTTGCATTCCATCTAAATCCACATGCTGCTGATGTCCTAGAGAGCTGTTTAGCAACTTCTTTGAAAGCCTCTAGCTGTGTCTTCCCTTCCCTTATATGTCGAAGAACTGTTTCAGCTAATATGATATCTTCGTCTTGCGTCCATGCATCCTGCCGTGTCGCATTCATACCATCCCTCCTTATACGTTTGCTATCAATGTATGCAAAAAATAGGAGTGATAGAATATGATATTGCCTTTTAGCTACTTTTTTTAAAGGCTGTAAGTAAGTAACCCACTTAATTTCCATTCTTAATAGACAGCTGAATCACTAACTCATTTCAATTCATAAAGGATTCTTATTGGCATTCCATTTACAATCTAGCTTGCCTCTAGCATCAGAACCTTTTAGCAAGAGGAACAAAAAGTGTAAAGCGATTTTCTGACAAGAACCAAAGCGCAGGGCGCCCGTATTAAGGAACGCCGACTAAGTTCGCCTCGTCCTGAGGCAACGTCGGCATGACCCGGATCCTCTGGGTCCACGTAGCGAGTGCGCCTGGCCATGCCAGGTGGTTCCATGTTGCCACGCAAAGTGGCGATTTTAATGGAGCTCCCCCGCAAGAGATAAAGGAATCACGCCCCTGCAAAAGGGGTATGTCGGCGTTGGCCGGCAAGGGCGATTTTCGTGAAGTCGCATAGTTTCTGGGTGCAGGAACTAGACATGGCACATTCAGTTGTTTGATATCGATAGAACACACACATTATAGTTTCCTAGACAATAAAAAACAGGACACACATAGTGTCCTGTTTTTACGCATACTATTTATTAGCTGCTTACTACTTCTTTACCATCATATTGCCCGCATGCTTTACAAACGTGGTGAGGCTTAGTTAACTCTCCACAATTTGAACATTCTACCATGCCAGGTACGTGTAATTTCTTATGAGTACGACGTTGGTTTTTAACTTTTTTTGACGTTCTTCTTTTAGGTACTGCCATGACTTACACCTCCTTCATAAAAAGAAAACAACACAGAACAGTAATCCTTACTTGTCTTCCTTTTTATCTTCAAATAATGACTCTAGTTTTTTAAAACGTGGGTCGATCGTCTCTTCTACTGGTTTCTCAGAAACAAGTTCCCATCCCGCACCCTTAGAAGGAGCAGCATCCTGACCACTTGTATCTTCAGCAAAAACCCGAAAAGGAACCTCTAAGAGAATATTCTCCTTTATATAGGGAGTTAAGTCAAGTACCTCCCCGTCAATTGGATGAATTTCTTCCTCTTCATCATAGTAAGAGGATGTGGTAAATACCTCATCCACTTTGATCTCAAAGGGATAATCGACATCCACTAATGTACGTGCACATGGCAAAATCATCTTTCCGCTTATTTTAAATGAAACAATAATTTGTTCACCCTGCAAGAAGCACTGTCCCTGAACACGAACTGGGTTTATTTCCCGAATATCGTTGTTCATTGCTTCTAAATCTGAAACGTTCACCATTTCATCAAAAGCGAAAGGTTCACTATAAGCACTTTTTCTAATTTGCGCCAATGTTAATTTCAATGTAATCACCTCTAGGCAACAAGAGTTATTTTAAAAGAAAAATAGACTTTTGTCAACATATTTTCTTTACACATTTACTTAATAATATATCTTGAGTTAATAAAAAACAGGCTCACTATTTCGTACCAAGGAATACAGCAGACTATATTCCCATTATTCCCTTTCCTAATTGGGATAATCGTGCAGAAAGTAGCTTTTTTTGATACAATAATTACCATCTTACATACAGGGGTTGTTATAATGCAAGCATGTGGCTTAGTTGTAGAATATAATCCTTTTCATAATGGACATGCCTATCATATTCAGGAGGCTCGTAAAGCGTCGGATGCTGACTGTATCATTGCTGTAATGAGTGGCGACTTCCTCCAAAGAGGAGAACCTGCAATAATGGACAAGTTTTACCGGGCAAAAGCAGCACTTTTATCAGGCGTCGATATTGTAATAGAACTCCCCTTCGCTTTTGCAGTGCAAAGTAGTGATCTGTTTGCAAAAGGGGCCATTCATACATTACATGAAATTGGTGTATCAAGTATTTGCTTCGGTAGTGAATCAGGAAACGCATCTGATTTCACAAACAGCTATGAATACTTAAAAGGCAGTGAGAAACTTTACACTACGGAACTAAAAGCAGGATTAGCCAAAGGATTTTCCTTTCCTGAAGCTAGTCGCCATGCCTACCAGGAAATCGGCCTGTCTGAAGACAGTATGGACCTTACAAAGCCAAATAATATCCTTGGATACAGTTATGTCAAGACAATTCTTAAAAATGAATTCAAGATAGAACCCCTTACCATTAAGCGAACAAACAACGGCTATCACGACGAAGATATCACAGGGTCGATAGCTAGCGCAACAAGTATTCGCAAAGTCCTTCATGAGCACAATACCCTTACGAATCAAGTGGCACACGCAATACCAACTAGTACAATTGACCAATTATCTGAATACAAAAGCGAATCAGGACAATGGCACACTTGGGAGCATTACTTTGACCTCCTCCAGTATCGTGTTATGACGATGACTCCGGGAGAACTTGCTAACATCCATGGTGTCGAAGAAGGACTGGAGCATCGAATTAAAAAGACGGCAATGCATGCTCGCTCCTTCCATGAATGGGTAGAAGCTGTAAAAACAAAACGCTATACTTGGACTAGACTCCAACGTATTTTTGTTTTTATTCTAGCAAACGTAAGAAAAGAAGAAATTGCGCCTTTAGTTAGTAACCATAGCGTTCCTTATGTTCGTATATTAGGTTTAACAAAAAACGGACAAGCTTATCTTAACAAAGCTAAAAAACAAATGAATGTACCATTGGTTTCTAAACTATCACGCCAGGATAATCCCTTATTACAATTAGAAGAAAGGGCCAGCAATGCCTACTACAGCATACTCACTCCAGCTATTCGGCATAAATTGAAAAAACAAGAGTTAATGCCCCCACTTTTAATTAACAAATAAAAGACCTTCTCCTATTGGAAGGTCTTTTATTCTATATTTATCCCGGTGAAGCTGTGATGTTTAAGTGGGAGAAGAACGAAAACCCCCACTGATTGAAGTTTCACTTTATCTTGGCTCAAGCTTCTCTAAATAGTCTAAAGCATCTTCAAACGTGTCAATTGGAACAACTTTCATATCAGTACCAATCTCTTCCGCTGTTTCTGAAGCGACCTGATAATTGGAGTCTTCTCTGCCTTCCTCATTCGGTGCAAAGAAGATGTCCACTCCTTCTTTATCCGCAGCCACTACTTTTTTATCAATACCACCAATCCGGTAAACAGTTCCATCATAATCGATCTCACCAGTCCCCGCAATTTCGTAACCTTTTGTTATATCTTCCTCTGTCAACTGATCATATATTTCCAAGGAGAACATAAGACCAGCACTTGGCCCACCGATGCTACCACTCGAGAACTCTATTGTAGGATCAACGGAGACACTTCTATCTGTTACGAGTTGAATACCAATGCCAATTTTATTTTCAGTATCCGCGAAGGTTTGTAATTGTATTTCCTCAAATTGAGTCTCCTCATCACGTACAAATTCTACTTCTATAGTCTCATCCGCATTTTTACTTTCTACATAGCTAATGAGGTCATCCGCTTCTTTAACGTCTACCCCGTCAATTCCAATTATCCTGTCTCCCATTGCCAATTTCCCCTCTGCAGGCATGCCTTCCACAACTGAAACAACGTAGACACCATTATAGTCGATTGTAATCTCCTTGTCCGCTGCCTCATATGCCACCACGGTGGAAGCTTCCTGAGAATTTTCCATCATCTGTAGCTGTGCATGCATGTATTCATCGTCCGAAATACCTTCTGGCCTTACCTCTTCGATCGGGAGGATTTGATGGTGTGGAAGAAGCTTTGCCCACACATATTGAATCGGAGTAGCTTGTCCTCCACTTACTGTAACTAGGTGCATATCTCCTTCGCTCTGATAACCCTCTTCAACTGAAACAATTGGATTAAGAGCATCTGCTCCACCCGGTTTATAAATATAAAATGGTAATTTAAATGCAGCTATAAAGTACGCAATAATCACAACTATAATCAGGGTAATAATTTGCTTCTTTGTAAATTTCATTATAAGACTCCTTCCAGTTCCCTCTTTATTTTCCGAAAAAACTATTTTCAAAACAGCTTATAAGTGATTAATCAAAATCCTAAAACACTCTGAAATTATGACATCTAGTTTTTTGCAGAAGTTGAATTTTAAGCAGAGACGACATGAAGAACAGACCGGGCTAAAAGCACACGCCTGTAAAATAATCCGAACTATTTGCAATAAAATAGTTCGGTTTTAATCTCTTTTATATGAGTTGTTCTATCATCGCTTCGCCAAATTACGTTGCCTTCAGATCCTGACTGCACGCTGTCTGGCTCTATATGTCTTTATACTTTAAAAAGTGTATGGCATAAATCGCCTATGTATGTGCGTATATTGATATAAGCTTGTACAAGAAATCCATCAACAACTTAAATAAAGAGGCTAGCATTATTCTACTACTATCGGAAAAAGAAGTACAGAGCAAGGCTTATCACACTTAGGGGGCTTCATATTTTGAAACAAGTATTTAAAACAATAATTTTAGCCAGTATAACTACCTTTGTGGCATTTTCACTTATAGCTTTTCCAAATGACTCCTTTGAAGCAAGTATTCGAGGGCTTAATATATGGTGGGAAGTAGTTTTCCCTTCCTTACTTCCCTTCTTTATTACCTCTGAATTGCTTATTGGCTTTGGAGTCGTTCGTTTTATCGGTGTCCTATTCGAACCTATTATGCGACCATTGTTTAATGTACCAGGTGTTGGGAGTTTTGGATGGGTTATGGGAATGGCAAGTGGCTATCCAACAGGGGCAAAAATTGCTGCACGACTTCGTGAAGAAGAACAAATAACAAGAGTGGAAGCAGAACGGCTTGTCTCCTTCACAAATGCTTCTAGCCCGTTGTTTATCATCGGAGCTGTCTCCATTGGATTTTTTCATGATGCTAAACTGGGTGTTTTGCTTGCAGTCTGCCATTATGGTAGTAATGCACTTGTGGGGTTATGCATGCGTTTTTATGGAAGAGCAGAAGAAAAAAGAAACGCCACGCGCCATAAAAAGACAGAGAAGAAGTTTTCTATAAAAAGAGCTTTCTGCGAGATGCACGAAATGAGAATTAGTGATGATAGAGCCTTGGGGCAGATATTGGGAGATGCCGTAATAAACTCGATTAAAACCCTTGTTATGGTTGGAGGATTTATTATTCTTTTTTCGGTTTTGACCAAGTTATTTTTCTTAATTGGGCTATCACCACTTATTGCTATCATATTTCAATTTATCTTATCGATCTTTTCTATACCAATCGATATGGCACTTCCTCTTTTTTCAGGACTATTTGAAATCACGATTGGAGCACAAATGATTTCCCAGAAAACAGCCACTGTTCTTTCCCAAGCAGTACTTGTTAGCTTTATTATGGGGTTTAATGGGCTTTCCGTACAGGCACAGGTAGCTAGTATTCTTTCCGGAACCGATATACGATTTAAACCCTATTTTTTGGCTCGATTTTTACATGGTGCGCTAGCCAGTATTCTTACAGTGGTATTGTACATTCCTCTTTATTTGAATAAACAGACCTTTGAACTAAATGATATGCCTGTTTTCAATCAAGATGCAGAAAACAGCTGGGTTGTATTAATGACGATAATGCAAAACATTGGACCAGTTATTACACTACTCTTCCTAGCCTTGACAGCCGTTCTACTATACCGTAGATCAAGAGCATAGCATATCGCTATTTTCCTCGCACTTATAGATAATGAGGAAAGATTCGCCTATATTACACTCTATTCATCTTTTTCCATGAAAAAAGATGATCCCTCACTAGCAGGATCATCTTAAACTTGAAGTCTGTTAAGGTTACCGATATTTCTTATTGAGAGCTTCCTCAACGGGCTTCGGTACAAGATCAGACACATTTGCTTTATATTTAGCAACTTCCTTAACAATACTTGAGCTCAGAAAAGAATATTGATTATTTGTCATGATGAAAAAGGTCTCAATATCCTCCACAAGCTTCCTATTCATAGAAGTTATTTGCATTTCATACTCAAAATCACTCACTGCCCGAAGTCCACGAATAACTGCTTGGGCATTCTTTTCCCGAGCATAATCCATTAACAGACCATGGGAGTGGTCTACCGTAACATTCGGAATGTGTTTTGTAGATTTTTCTATTAACTCAATCCTTTCCTCCACACTGAATAATGGAGCTTTTGATTGGTTATTAAATACTGCCACAATGATGTGATCAAACACTTTTGCAGCGCGTTGGATAATATCTAGATGTCCTAGGGTTAAAGGATCAAAGCTACCTGGACAAACTGCCAATCTGGTCAAGGTCAGTACTCCCTTCTAATTCTTTTGTAAAATAGTTATTCCAATTGTTCCACCGTAGTTATCCTGTTTTATTAAAGTGAACTGTTGTTGGTCGAAAGGAATGCTTTCGGCAGGGTCATGCTCGCAATAAATAATAGCAGACTGGTTTAAAATGTCTAGCTTTAAACTATCACGAAGTATTTGTTCATAATCGACCTTACCATAAGGAGGGTCAAGTATTAACAGGTCAAATTTCAACTCTCTTTTCGCAGTTGCTTGAAGAGCCCGAGACGCCTCCGCCCTGTATACCTCCGTACGATCATCTAATTTTAGTAACCGTAGATTCTCGCCAATAGTATGTATCGCCTTTGGATGTTTATCAACAAATATCCCAAACTCCATTCCTCTGCTAAGTGCTTCAATCCCTAATGACCCACTTCCTGCAAATAAATCTAAAACAGAACCACCTTCAAAAAATGGCCCCATCCTTTGAAAGATTGCTTCCTTTACTTTATCTGTAGTCGGCCTGGTTGATTTTCCCGGTACAGCTTTTAATTGTCTTCCTTTATGTACTCCTGCTATTACGCGCATTTTACCACCTCTGTCCAGCAGTTCTCGAAATTAATCCTACCACACATATAAAGCGTTAGGAAAATAGAACGTTTAAGATTAAAAATAAAATCAGCTATGTGCATGTATATATTCTGTTTACTTGACCATAATAGCATATTGAGACAGCTAATGGTTAGTTTGGTTGTTTCAAAACACGGAGAAGACTTACACTTCCCCATAAGTTCTTCCTCCGGTTTCTCCTCTCCCTTTGCCTTTTTGTTTTCTATGTAGAAAGCAACGAAGGGACCTGCAGATGAATATCTGCAGGTTTTTTTTATTGATCTTTAAAATAGAACATAAAAAGCTGAATAACCCTGTTACAAGTTATTCAGCAAAATGTATTGGCTTCTCGAGATGATGATTATATACCCATCTTATAATCATACTGTTTTGCCTTGTCTGGCTTAGCATTCTCATAATTTGTTTCCACAAATGGCTTATAAGATCTTTCCACTTTTGAAACATACGACAATTTATTAAGCTTATGTTCTACCTTTTCTAGCTCTTCTTGGTTCACATAAAGCACAGCATATTTAAGACGCTTGGATGCATATAGAAAATGACCGTAACGTTTAATATGCTTTAGGTTTTTCATATGTTGGAACCAGACAATAATACCCTGGCGCATCGTTCGCATAGCTAATTCCTCACCATCTTTGTATTTTCGAAAAAAGGATCATCTGTTTAAGATGCACAGCCACAACCGCCGCCACTTCCGCAGCCACAGCCACTGTCTGACAATGCTCCACCATCTTTAGGGGCCTTAATTTGCTCGCTAACACTTAGTGCCACATGGCCACTAATCTCATCAAGCAATTTCTGAAGATTGCGTTCAGCTATTTTAAACGTAGCGACCTTTTCATTCATGTCCATCTCTCGCTTAACGGAACGCACCCTTTTCATAATATCGTTATAATCAGGATGGTATCTTCCGAATCGTTGTACATCCTCATAATGTACTTTTATATCTTTAAAAGCTTTTATAAGCCTTTGCGCTTCCTTGTCTTCATTTAATTCCTGCAGGGAGTTATTGTATGATTCCATAACATCGGAATCAAGTACCATTTTCCCCAACAGCTCTGATCGATCAAGAATATCAACATATTCTAAAGTAGCAATCATGCCTAAGCACCTCCACCCCCATTCTATCATTATATTTCATTCCTGAAAATATATTAATCCTTCATTGCGCCTGCAAATTGAAGCATCATGCCCACCATCTGCATCTGATTGCTAAATCGCTCTACTTTTTGTGGAATTGTTTTGCCATAAAATACTTTCGCTTCCTTCGGTAATTCACTTATACGGGAAGGGTCCCTAGAAAGATATCTATACCAAACAGGGTTATATCGCACAAAGCGTGCTATCTGGGGATTTTCTTCAAGGTATAAAAGACATGTCTTATCCATTATTTCCTCTCCTTAATCTTTAAACCAGCCAAAACCATTCTTTCCTACAGGTTCAGATTTTGTATCAGACTGCTTAAACTGTCCTAGTAACTCTTGAATAACGGAAATAGTATTGTTGAATGAATCAATTTGTTTTTGTACTTTATTTAAATCCATATTCTCCGTCATTTTTATTAAATTGGAGAAAAGCTCTTTGTTCTTTTCAAATGACCCTTCACCCTCATCTTGTTCTTCCTTCTTCCACTCTGTTTCTGCCTCTTTATATTCATCCCATAGTGGATCATCTTCTCCAAGTAATGCCCATTGCTCATAGTATTCCTGCCATGATCTCCCACTTTTTCTGATTTTCTTGATCAGCGCTGGATGTTTGTTAATAAACGTTTTAAATTCAACTACAGAGGGATGCAGCTTATTACTCAATCTATTCACCTCCAGCTATATAGTCATCTGTACTATATTTTATGTCCTTCTAGAGATACTGTGAAAGCGAAATTCAAATGATATCTATTTATAGTAGTTCACGTAGGCCACTACATGGCTTCACTGATTATGTATCTTAAACTACTGCAAAAATGCCAAACGATTTTTTCTTCAGCTAATGGCATGAAAGTTATCGTCCAGCATTTTGAATTGCGTTTAATTGGATTCCTTCACGTCTATTCAGGACGTTGAAGAAAGTTTTGTGTGTAGTATAAACGATAGACCCCTACCCCAAGATGGGTATAGGCATCATTTAATAAAGCTTCCCTATGCCCCTCACTATTCAACCATCCTAACATGGCAGAGGGTGCGTCAGGGTATTGTGCAGCAATGTTTTCACCAGCTGATGTATAATAAACTTCTTCAACGGCTAGTCTCTCTTTTAAACCGGAACCGTCCTGACTATAATGAGAAAAATAATTGTTTTCCGCCATATCCTTGCTGTGAGTAAAAGCCACTGAAGAGACCGAATTTTCTTCTTTCAAAACGGACCGGTCATGATTTGACCTCATTACATTTGTAATATCATAAATTTGCTTCTCCATTCCTGTTTCAATCTCTTCCCATTCCTCATTCGAAAAGGAAGGTTCATCAGGCAAATCACCTCGATACTCGAGACCATATGGTCGATGACGTAGCAATACCTCACCTGTTAGTATTCGTACTGAAGATAATTGATCAGTAAACGTGTCAAAATAAGCTTGCAGGAACAGATTGTCTGCTAATTTGATGAGCGGCCGTTTGCTTAAATCTTCCTCCTTCAATTGAAAGCGATAAGAAGAAATACCATTTTCATACGCAACCTCTGTTTCATAATCTAAATCCTTATCAAGCGTTTCTAACGCCTCCTTGACGTCTTGGCGAGATTGTCCAATCTTTAGGGGACCTATATCAATACCATCTCCTGTAGCAAAGACTGTCTGGATTGCGCCTTCCTCCACACCAAATTGTATATATTGATCCTTCTCGTCTGAATAAATCCACCACGTATAGTTGTACGCACTTTTATCTTTTCTTAATGGCTCACCAAGCTGTTCTGTTAAGTTTTCTGTATTTTCACCTATCCATTGAAAAAGTGCCCCACCATTGGTAAGAACAGGCATTTCAGGCACCACCTTAGACTTAAGCAAACTTTCTCTACCTTTTGCAAAATTATCTTCTATGTCTTTTGTGCTCGTTTCCACCGATCTATCAGATTGTTCGATAAAATAGAATCCAATCATAGCGATTAATAATAGTGCTGCAATTATACGAACGAAGCGCATAGCGACCCCTCCTATCTTGTATATTACTATCTATATGAGAAAGAAATAGAAACCATTCTTGTTTCTCTATTATTTAACACGTTTTACATGGAATAATCTATTCAAAAAAGCTACTTATTGAAAACGAAACCATTGTGATCAACATCCCTTGCAACTTATACCATTTCATACTATTATAGTTTAATGAGGACAAATATGTGAGGTGAACGAAATTGAGAATCGAAAATACTGGATTTGAAGACGTACTAATTGATTTAAAACCACTGGATCACTTAACTGCAAAACATGCTTTTGTACGTGCAGGCCAATGGGATTATGACCGTGTCACCTATGATTACAGAGTAGATTCCAAAGAAAAAAATGTTACATACTATATTCGCTTACAAGGGTATGCAACGGAAGGCGATGTAGATCGTGGTAATGCCGTAATCAAATTGATGACCCCACTGCTTGGGAAGCATTATTATCCACATGGTGTTGAATATGGTGAGAATGAAAATTTCCCAGAAAACCTAGTGGAACGCGCTAAAAGTATTGTGTTGAAAGTCAAAGAAGAATTAGATCAATATAAAAACTAATGTAAAAACCAACTACTGAATAATAGTAGTTGGTTTTTACCGATCTATGCCAAATACATTGGAAAGTTAGAAAAGAATAAACCGTCCGTAATTTATTTTTACCCCGGTGCAACCGTCCGCGTAAGATCCCCATTTCAAAACATGAAGTGAAACCGTGAGATTTTAGTGGGAGTAAACGGACGCTAACACCCCGATTCGTTCTACTAACAATCAGTGGGAGAAGAACGAAAACCCCCTCTGATTGAAGTTTCATTTTAAATCTGTTCAAAATAACGAATTAGTGCTATATTTTTAATAACCATACATATTAAGCTGTATTGAAAGGAGCTATCGTATACCGTTGCTGCGAAATATTAAAAAACACCATTGGACATTAATTATTCTTGGAATTATTTTGGTAATTGCAATTATGTTTATTTTGCCAATCTCTATTCCATTAGTGGTTGCTTTTATTACAGCACTCATTTTAAACCCATTGGTTCGCTTATTTCAAAAGAGAATTAGACTCAGCAGAAAAGCCTCTGTAACAATTATCTTCTTGCTCTTTCTTCTAATAGCGGGAGTAGCTGGAACATTTATTGTAACAAAAGCAGTAACACAGGTCGTGAATTTTGCTGAGGACGTTCCAGCCCACTTTAATAAACTAAACGAAATTTATAAAGATTGGGAAACGGATCTAGAGCAATACACAGACGACCTTCCTTCTGAATTTGTTAACCAAGTTTCAGACAGCATTGAACAGAACCTTGTTAACTTGAGTACTACTGCAAAAGAAAAGATTACCCTAGACAGAATTGCTCAGATCGTAGCACAAGTACCACAGTACTTAATCAGTCTTCTCGTATATCTGATTGCATTGTTCCTATTTATGCTTGAGCTCCCAATCTTAAAAGCAAAAACGTATAATTTAATGACAAAAGAGACCGCTGAAAAAGTATCCTTTATGAATAAACGACTTGCGAGCGTTATTCTTGGTTTCTTTAAAGCCCAGTTTCTTGTTAGTTTGCTTATTCTCGTGGGTTCCCTAATCGGTTTATTTATAATCGTACCGGAAGTAGCAATCGTGATGTCACTCATCATTTGGATTGTCGATATTATTCCTATAATCGGTTCCATAATCGTATTGGGCCCATGGGCATTGGTCATGCTACTTGCAGGAGATGTCTCAACTGGTATCCAATTATCTATTTTAGCTATCATACTGCTAGCGATCCGGAGAATCGTCGAACCGAAAGTAATGGGGCGACACATTGGTCTCTCACCATTAGCAACTTTAATTGCTATGTTTATTGGATTAAAGCTGTTGGGAATTCTCGGCTTTATAATTGGGCCATTACTTGTAATTGCTTTTAACTCAGCCAAAGAAGCAGGGATTATTAAGTGGAATATCAAAGTATAGTGTAAAAAGAAAAAGTGAGTCCAGTTAACTGGTACTCACTTTTTTATAGTCTGTTTTTATAATCATTTTCACAATAATAGATTAAGATCCTAATATCGCTTTTATCATACTGGTAGTTTCACCACTATCATAAAATATATAAAGCAATAAGTAGACCATCACTCCGGTTATTGCTGTGAAAAACCAAATAATACTTGTAACCGGTCCAATTTTTCTATGCTTCTTTATTTTCCGTTTAAATGCAAGCGTTAGTGTTACGATCCCAAATATCGCTCCAGAAGTCGCCAGGAAAATATGAAAAATTAGAAACAGCGTATAATAAATTTCTAACTCCTCTGGACCACCAAAGCTTGAATTTCCAACAAAAACAGTCCGAGACGCATAAATGATAAAGAATATTAAGGCACTAATAGCAGCTGCAATCATGGTTTTCTTATGTGTTGCAGCTTTTCCCTTCACTATAAATCTCCAACCAAATGCCACTAAAATAGCACTTAATACGATGAAAAATGTACTTATTGTAGGTAAAAAAGGCATAATTCAAAATTCCTTTCCATAATTAACTCAAATAGTCAGTATTAATAGTTTTGTGTTTCCGCTGGAATAGGGTCCACTTTCAAACTTTCGGCATTAAACCAACCATAGAAGATTCGTGCAAGAATAACCCCATACGTAATTTCTTGCATAATTTTCATGATAATACCACCCAATTGCTGATCCTCTAATGGGCTCATATTGGAAAACATCTGAGGTCCTGACAGCTGTCCACTCAAACCCTGAATAACATCTCCAGGTACACAAAGTTGCATCGCCTGTATCCAAGCACCACCCTGGGTATATGTATCAAATAACGTATGATCAGCAAATATAATTAACACACAAGCTGGTGTAATCAGTACACTATTAGCAAAGATATAGCCAATTTTAACTAAGGGTCGTAACGATTTTGCTTCTTTTAATGGTGATAAAATTGGCCACCAGACGATAAATGCAGCTACCAAAATAGTAAGTGATATTGTGGTATGTGCGATTTGCGAAGTTTTAGCAAAATCAAACACGATTGGCATGTGATAAACAGAAAATAACGTGTTAAATAATAACAGCGAAATAATCGGTTTCGTCAGCAAATTGAGTACAGGACGCACCACTGGTAAATAAACAACTTTTCTCCAAATCCACGCAGGAATCCCTTTAATTAAGAGGATAGGAAACACTAAGTAATATATAGCCATTTGTGCCATATGTGCAGAAAGCATAATATGTGTTAATAAGTCGATCGGTGATCCTTTTACAATGTATAAAAGAGCCAAGGCAGTATAAACAAATACCTGTTGTTTTCTAGTTGGTTTGTCATGCCCACCAAACCTCTCACGGTAGTGCCCTGTTATGACAAAGTATGCAATAGCTAGTCCTAACACAAACAGGAAAAAGTAAGGACTCCATAATGCTCGGAAGCCAAATATTTGAAGTTCAAGCCACATCTTTACCCACTCCATAAAGTTAAGTTTATCCCTATCATTATAACGTATTATCTAGTAAGATACACGCTTATAATGTGACGATTTTAAAACGAAAGCCTTTATAAATCCACCACGTTATACAAAACAGAGGTCTTATTAATTAACCCCGTATTCTAGTGAGGTAGATCTTGTGGTACATTATAAGCTAAAAGAAAAGGCTGGGATTTCTCCCAGCCTTTAAATATTCATCCGCTGTAAAATTATAGCCTACCACCATACGATAACACTAAGTGCCGCAATGGTTAATAAAGCAGCAAATATACCACCGTAAATCATCATGGAAGGTAACTCATGTCCTTTGTCCTTCATATGCATAAAGTAATAAAACTGAAATGCAACCTGAACGACAGCTAGGATAAGTAGCAAGGGAACAACGAACATTTTGTCGATTGCATCCGTAGCTACGATTCCAAACGCTATGATTGTAAAACCAATCATCAGCGCAAAGGAGATAAGCTGTTTTTTCATTTCATCCTTACTCTTTTGTTTGCGAAAAGAATTAACCTTATTGGTATCGATGTTATCAGCCATTGGTTAACCCACCTTTCCCATTAAGTATACAACAGTAAAGATAAATACCCAAACGACATCAATAAAGTGCCAGTATAAGCTAAAGGTATAATACTTTGGTGCGTTGTATAAATTTAGTCCTCTTTTTGCATTTCGGACCATTAATACAATTAGCCAGCTAAGACCGAAAACTACGTGGCCTCCATGGAAACCAACTAACGTATAAAAAGCGGATCCAAACGCTGAGGAACGGAAAGTAAATTCATATTCGTGAATGTAATGATAAAATTCATATAGTTCGCAAGCAAGGAAGGCCATACCTAAAAGGGCAGTGATCCCCAACCATAGTTGCATTTTTTTGAAATTGTTATTTTTCATCTGGTACATCGCATAAACACTTGTCAAAGAACTTGTCAGTAACAACATCGTCATAACGAAGACAAGTTCTAGACCAAATAAATCCGTCGTTGCAGGCCCACCAGCTGTAGAATTTCTTAGGGCAAGATACGTACCAAATAAGCTAGCAAATAGGACAGTTTCTCCGCCTAGGAAAAACCATAACCCCAAAAATTTGTTCTTACCTTCCAGTGTAGCCTTTTCAGGTTCCTGTGGCATTGTTTCTGGATTTAAGGAATGATCATGACTCATATCAGTCAGCCTCCCTTTCGAGTTCTTCTTTGTGGATATGGAAGCCATGGTAATCTTTCAGAGATCTAATTAGCATACAAATTAATGCTGTTCCCATTCCAACGAATATTGCTGCCAACCATCCTTTATGGTCAACCTGATAGATAAAACCGAATCCTGCTATGAAAAATCCAAATGACATTATAAACGGTAAGATAGAAGCATCCGGCATATGAATATCGCCAAGAGGTTCTGCTGGGGTTATTTTACCCTTACCTTCCGTTTTTTCAATCCATAATGGATCTAGCCCACGAATAAGTGGAGTCTGTTTGAAATTGTAGAATGGTGGTGGAGATGGAATTGCCCACTCCAACGAACGACCATCCCAAGGATCGGCAGGTGCTTTTTCGCCCTTCACACTTGTATAAATAATGTTAATGACAAAAATCAATCCACCGATACCCATTAGAAAAGCACCAATGGTACTTACAAGGTTTCCTGTATCCAGTCCTTGGTCTTTTAGGAAGACCCAATAACGACGAGGCATACCCATTAGTCCTAGAAAATGCTGAATAAAGAACGTTAAATGGAAACCGATAAAGAACAGCCAAAAAGATAATTTACCTAATGTTTCATTTAATATCTTACCAAAGATTTTTGGCCACCAGTAGTGCAACCCAGCAAGGATTCCAAATACTACCCCACCAACAATTACATAATGAAAGTGAGCTACCACGAAATAAGTATCATGGTACTGGTAGTCAGCTACTGCAGATGCAAGCATTACACCCGTCATACCACCAATAGTAAAGGATGGAATGAATGCAAGTGTCCAAAGCATTGCCGAATTAATAGTAATGCTTCCTCCCCACATTGTGCCTAGCCAGTTAAAGATTTTTATACCTGTTGGTACTGCAATCGCCATTGTAGCAATTGCGAAAATAGCGTTAGCAACAGGACCAAGCCCAACTGTAAACATGTGGTGGGCCCATACCATAAATCCTAAAAATGCGATTAAGATGGTAGCAAATACCATTGCCGTATAACCGAACAACCGCTTTTTTGAAAAAGTTGAGATTATATCACTGAAGATACCAAATGCAGGCAAAATCAGGATATATACTTCAGGGTGTCCAAAAATCCAAAATAGATGCTGCCAAATGACTGCGTTTCCTCCTAGCGTAACATCGAAGAAAGCCGCACCAAACATTCGGTCAAACATTAGTAGGAATAACCCTACTGTTAATGCTGGGAAAGCAAACAAGATTAATACACTTGTCACAAACGTAGTCCATGAAAATAACGGCATACGCATATATGTCATTCCTGGTGCTCTCATCGTTACAATCGTAACAAGGAAGTTAATACCACCTATTAAGGTTCCAGCACCGGAAATCTGCAGTCCCATTATGTAAAAATCAACACCATGTCCAGGTGATTGAATCGATAATGGTGCATACGAAGTCCAACCTGCATCAGGCGCTCCGCCTAAAAACCAACTGCAGTTAAGCAAGACTCCACCAAATAAGAATAACCAAAATCCCAATGAGTTTAAAAACGGAAATGCTACATCACGTGCCCCAATTTGCAAAGGCATGATGGCATTCATTAAACCTAGTAACAATGGCATGGCAGCAAGAAATATCATTGTTGTTCCATGCATTGTAATCATTTCATTATACAAGCCAGCAGTAAGGAAATCATTTTCCGGGCTTATTAATTGTATACGTATAAACAAAGCTTCAAGTCCGCCTAGCAGGAAAAAGAAACCACCAGCAAATAGATATAACTTTGCTATTTTCTTATGGTCAACTGTTGTTAGGTAATCCCACACGGCAGCAAGAAATCCTTTATTCTGAGCAGCTGCAATACTCAAATTATAAACCTCCCTTTTACATCTTCCATCCCGTATTTGTTCTGTATTCTTCTAGTTTCCTGCGCTTTCAGTGGTAATGTCAGAAGGACTTAACTGCAGTAAATATGCAGCAATTTGCTCTGCTTCTTCCTCTGAAACGTCAGGATAGTTACCAGTCATCTTATTCCCTGGTTTAACTGACTCAGGGTCCGTTATCCATTTAACTAGATTTTCTTCTGTTGGCTCAAGGTACCCTGCAATTTTGGTACGGTCACCGAAGTTTGTAAGGTTTGGTCCAGTTGCATTTGGAGAAGATCCAATAGCATGGCAAGCCACACAGCTTTTCTCTTCAAATAATGCTTTTCCATCTTGAGCTACTGCATCTTCTGGATTAGCCTCAGGATCAACACTTTGCATGTCAGAAATCCACTGATCGTATTCCTCTGGACTAACTGCTATTACTTTGAAGTCCATAAGTGAGTGAGAAGGGCCGCATAGTTCAGCACATTTCCCCCAATAAACGCCTTCTTCATGTGCTTCAAGATACATTGTGTTTACGTTCTCAGGGTTAACATCCATTTTCCCAGATATACTTGGAACCCAGAATGAATGAATAACATCTGAAGATTTCATGTTTAAATAAACTCTTTCGCCAGTAGGAATGTATAAATCCTGGCTTGTTTGCACTTCATCACCTTGATAATTAAAGTGCCACCAGTATTGGTTCCCGGTTACTTCTACATTGATGCCATCTTGTGCCTCTGATTTATCAGCTAGGTCAAAAGTTGCCACTACTGTGGGCACGGCTAAGATTAGCACTAGAATAATTGGAATTACTGTCCAAACAGTTTCCAGTGTTTTATTTCCTTCAACCTGTTTTGGAATGAAATTCTCCTGCCCCTTCTTTTTACGAAAGCGAACCAATGTAATGACATAAACGAGTAATACAATAGCTAAAACAAACGCCATGATAATTATCGAAAGAATAATTAGATTCATGGATGACTCAGCGCCATACCCTTTTGGTTCGAAAGCCGTTAGATTCTCTTTTCCGCAGCCAGCAAGAAGCAATGCCAGCATACCGAAAAGAAATAAAGGTTTTCTTTTTCCCATCCAACCTATCATTTATTTATACCTCTCTTTCCTCTTGTTGTTTCCTTATATATGTTTATTATAAAGGACAATAACTAACTAAACGGTGAATCAATGGTTACCAATACCATAACAAGGCATAGAATTGTCAAATAATTTAACGAATAAATAAATATCATATTTGCCCATTTAAGATCATTCTTCATAAAGAAACCTCTTATTGCGAGCACAAGCCAACCAATATTTAGAATGGTAGCTACTACAATAAATACAGTTCCTAATTCAGCCAAGTAAAAAGGGAGTGGTAATAAGCAGGCAATATAAATTGCAATTTGCCGTTTAGTGATCTCAAAACCTCTTACGACCGGTAACATCGGAATACCGGCTTCTTTGTATTCTTTGCATTTTTTCATAGCTAATGCAAGAAAGTGTGGTGTTTGCCAAATAAACATGATAATGAAAAAGCCAAATGGCACGACATGGAAACTTGGATCTACTGCTGCCCAACCAATTAACGGCGGTGCGGCTCCTGAGAAGCTGCCAATAGCAGTGTTTAGTGTGTACCTTCTTTTTGACCATATTGTATATAACACTACATACGTAAACCAACCCATGAAGGCAAATAAGACTGCCTCTAGTGTGGTGAACATTAACAAACTAAATCCTACAACTGAGAATATTATTCCTAGTGCTAATGCTATATTTAAAGATATGTTTCCGGTTACGGTAGGTCTCGTTTTTGTACGAGCCATTTTGGGGTCAATATCTACATCATACCAGTTATTTAGTATGCAACCACCGGCAATTACAAGTGTACTTCCAATTATCGTTAGTAGGAAAACATCCCATTTTGCCATAAAAGGGGTGTTTGTAAAATAAAGGGCTAACCAAAACCCAGTGAATACAGTGATTAAGTTTGAATTAACAATTCCTACTTTAACTAGTGCCTTTACATCAGCAAATGTAACATGGCTTTTTTTATTAGATACACTTAATGTGGCTACTTCTGGTGAAGATGTTGTCTCTATTTTATCCATTTTGTCTCCCCCCTTCATATTCCAGTTAGATGGCACTTTATAGCCATTCACTCTTTCTATCAGAGTTCTTAAATTGTAATAGACCATTATTTTTATTGTATCATGGAATGGTATAACAATCTAATAACTTCAACATTATTTTACAGTTAACAGGGTATAATTTATGTGACAATTTTATGAAACTTGTGAGAAGGCTTTCAAAAGATTACCTTTTCAAATCATTGTGAAGTTGGCTACCTATTAGCTGTTTATCACGTTAAACTATGTATATGTAAGAAAATCATCTAGTTTATTTCTAGCAAACAACGAACAACAATGCAAGGTTTTTTATTAATCCTAAGTGAAAAAACAGTCTATTCATGGTACGATAGCTATTGTGTCCGGCACCTTTTTACCTTTTTACTCCTATAGTCATTATGTCGGATTGAATTCAGGAACAATTTTCTACATATATAACAAAACTATAACTATTTTCCATAATGAAGTGGGGTTGAAAGATGATTAAAACATTAAAAAGCTTATCCCTTATAGCTACGATTGGAATGCTGCTTATCCTTCTAGGTGGTGCACTTGTAACGAAAACAGATTCTGGTGATGGATGCGGAAAGAGCTGGCCTTTATGTGAGGGTCAATTTATTCCCACCAACATTTCCTTTGAACTCGTCATTGAATTAAGCCATAGAATGGTATCAGGAATTGTTGGGATCGCTGTCGTGTTGTTAGCTGTGCTCTCATGGAGACATTTAGGGAACATAAGAGAAGTAAAGTTTCTGTCTGCTATGTCTGTTTTTTTCCTTATTTTACAAGCGTTGATCGGTGCCGCTGCAGTTATGTGGGGCCAATCTGACTTTGCTTTGGCTGCCCATTTCGGAATTTCACTTGTCTCATTCGCTTCTGTATTCCTTTTGACGCTTCTCATCTTTGAAATTGATAAGAAATTTGATGCTAGGTCATTATTTATTAAAAAGAAGCACCGTATTGAATTTTACCTACTCACTGTGTACACTATCTGTGTTGTTTATACAGGTGCACTCGTTCGCCATACGGAAGCAAACTTGGTCTGCGGGAGTTGGCCCTTCTGTACAAATGCTTCACCATTTGCTTTTAATTTATACAGTACAGAGCAATGGATTCAAATGGGCCATCGACTTGCCGCGGGTTTATTATTCCTTTGGACCTTAACGCTCACCATTCGCATGATTCGTCACTACAGGGATAAAAAGGTGATGTTCTGGGGATGGATCGCCGCCTTTTCACTTATTTCCTTACAAGTGTTTACTGGCGCTATGATAATTTTTACTGTATTAAATTTAGGAATTGCACTTCTCCATGCACTCATCATATCGTGTTTCTTCGGAATGATAAGTTATTTTGTACTACAAGCAACTAGAAGTGCAAAGTATGAAAAAGAACAAGCCAATACTTCCACAAAGAAAACCATGTAAAAAGTGCGGCAGAATCCAAATCGGATCTTTGCCGCACTTTTATATGCATATCTATTCAAACTCTATTAACAGATCATCTACCGCAATTGGATCCCCACTTGAAACATAAACTTTTTTGACTACTCCATCAAATGGAGCCTGAACAGTTGTTTCCATCTTCATTGCCTCTGTAAGTAGGAGATGATCCCCTTTTTCCACTTTATCTCCATTACTCACCATAGCTTCAATCACTGTTCCCGGCATTGTGGCGCCTAATTGTTTGTCGTTACTTTTATCTGTCTTTGGCTTTACAGCTAATTTTGATTTAATGTTTTCATCCTTGACGACAATTTCCCTTGCTTGTCCGTTTAACTCAAAATAGACAACGCGTGTGCCATCTTCTTGCGCTTCTGAAATCGATACTAACTTGACAATTAACGTTTTCCCCTGCTCTATCTCTACCTCGATTTCTTCTCCAAGATTCATACCATAGAAGAAAGTCGGCGTATTGAGGACAGACATGTTACCGTATTTTTCATAGAAAGTATAATAATCCATAAATACTTTCGGGTACAACGCATAGGAAATCATATCAAAGCTGGTAACCTGTCTTCCCAGTTTATTAAACAACTCCTCTTTAAGTTTTGAGAAGTCAACTGGTTCAAGCAATTCGCCTGGACGAACTTCAATTGCTTTTCTACCCTTTAAAATAATATCTTGCAATTTTTTAGGAAAGCCTTGGTATGGTTGCCCAATATCACCTTTGGCAAACTCGATAACAGATTCAGGGAAATCAATGGATTCACCACGTTCATATATTTCCTCTTCGGTTAGATTGTTCTGCACCATAAATAATGCCATATCGCCAATTACCTTTGAGGAAGGTGTCACTTTCACTACATCTCCGAACATATCATTTACCTGTCTAAACATCGTTTTCACTTCATTCCAACGATCTTCCAAGCCAACCGCCTTTGCCTGTTGCTTTAAGTTACTATATTGTCCTCCAGGCATTTCGTGCTCATAAATTTCTGTATGTGGTGATTTCATTCCACTTTCGAAATCCTGGTAGAAATCTCTGATACCTTCCCAATACTGGGACAATGATTCATATGCTTCGATATCCAAATTCGGCTGTCTGCTCGTCCCTTCCAATGCGTGATAGAGGGACTGAGCACTCGGCTGCGATGTCAATCCAGCCATTGAACCTGCTGCCACGTCTACTGCATCTACCCCAGCTTCTATTGCCCTGGCATACATAAATGTTCCATTCCCACTCGTATCATGTGTATGAAGGTGGATAGGTAGGTCGACGCTTTCCTTCAACGTTGAAATAAGTTGATAAGCAGCTTCAGGTTTTAGGAGACCAGCCATATCTTTAATTCCGAGTATATGTGCACCTGCGCTCTCAAGCTCTTTTGCCAGATTTTTATAATAGGTTAGGTCATATTTCGAACGGCCTTTATCAAGAATATTCCCTGTATAACACATGGCCGCCTCGGCAATTTTATCTGTCTCTCGCACTGCTTCAATAGCCGGCTTCATCCCTTCCACCCAGTTCAGGCTGTCGAAGACACGAAAAACATCAATACCAGCGTTAGCACTTTTAGCTACGAATTCATTTATAAGGTTGTCGGGGTAATTTTTGTACCCAACTGCATTACTTGCACGAAGAAGCATTTGAAATAATAGATTAGGCATCTTCTCACGCAGCTTTAAAAGTCGATCCCATGGGTCTTCTTTAAGAAATCGGTAAGAAACATCAAATGTCGCTCCCCCCCACATTTCCACAGAAAATAAATTCGGAAGTAATGCCGCAGTTGGTTCAGCAATCTGCAACAGATCCTTCGTTCTCACCCTTGTAGCGAGTAAGGACTGATGTGCATCTCGGAATGTTGTATCTGTCAACAATACTTCTTTTTGCTCTTTCATCCATTTTGCAAGTCCTTCTGGTCCCTGTTCATCTAAAATTTGCTTTGTCCCTTTTCCAGTAGATGCTTGACTGTATCCTTTAGGTATTAATAATTCAGAGAAGTTTGGTTTCTCTTTTTTCTGCATTCCTTCTATACCGTTGACCGTTGTATGACCAATATAGCTAAGCATCTTTGTTCCACGGTCCTTACGCTTAGGGAATACAAACAGCCCAGGTGTTTCATCAATAAAGGTAGTATTGTACTCCCCAGAAAGAAAGTTGGGATGTTGTATAACATTTTCAAGAAATGGGATATTTGTCTTTATTCCGCGTATCCTAAATTCTTTCAAATTTCTGACCATTTTGAGTGCAGCTTGGTCAAAAGTTAGAGCCCAAGTCGAGACTTTAACTAATAACGAATCATAATGTGGCGATATAACCGCCCCTTGGAAACCATTCCCTGCGTCGAGTCTTACGCCAAATCCTCCACCAGTTCTGTACGCCATAATTTTCCCAGTATCTGGCATGAAATTATTCAGTGGGTCCTCTGTTGTTACACGCGACTGAATTGCATAGCCGTTTGTCTTAATTTCTTCCTGAGCCGGGATCCCGATATCTGATTCATGTAAGTTCTTTCCTTCAGCTACTTTGATTTGTGTTTGTACAATATCGAAGCCAGTTATTAATTCAGTAATGGTGTGCTCTACCTGTACTCGCGGATTAACCTCTATAAAGTAATATGCGTTGTTAGTAACAAGAAATTCTACTGTTCCTGCATTAACATAGTCCACATTTTTGGATAGTTTAACAGCAGCTTCGCATATCTCCAGTCTAATTTCTTCAGTTAGGGATGTACTTGGCGCTACCTCTACTACTTTCTGATGTCTCCGCTGTACAGAACAATCTCTTTCATAAAGATGGACAATATTACCGTGTTGGTCACCAATTATTTGAACTTCAATATGTTTCGGGTTTTCTATCAATTTCTCAACATAGATTTCATCATTTCCAAATGCTGCCTTCGCTTCTGACTTAGCTCTGTCATACGCTTCATGTAATTCTTGATTATTACGAACAATCCGCATACCACGTCCGCCACCACCTAGCGAGGCTTTAATGATAATAGGATAACCATGTTCTTTTACAAAAGCTTCCACATCATCAAGTGAATTTACTGGGCCATCACTACCTGGAATTACTGGTAATCCGGCTTGTATAGCCTGTGTACGTGCCCTCACTTTATCTCCAAACATTTCTAAATGTTTGCTGGTAGGACCAATAAATATAATTCCTTCTTCTTCACAGCGCTTTGCAAACTTAATATTTTCTGATAAAAATCCATAACCCGGATGTATGGCATCAACCCCTACCTCTTTTGCCAGGTCAATAATACCTTCAATATCTAAATAAGCATCAATTGGTTTTTTTCCTTCACCAATCAGATAAGCTTCATCCGCTTTAAAACGGTGATAAGCACTTGTGTCTTCTTTCGAATATATAGCAACCGTTCGAATATTTAATTCCGTACAGGCTCGGAAGACACGTATTGCGATTTCCCCTCTGTTTGCGACTAATACTTTGTTTATCTGGTTTGATTCTGCCATTTTCTTCCTCCTCCAGTAAAATGAGATGAATTTCTTTTGCCAGTAGAGTGATCATGTGCTTGATTGTGATTAACATCTTGCTGTTCTTGTTGTTTTACTTTTTTAGCAATATTATTTAAAATCCCCATCGAAATCATTAGAACCAACAGAGATGAACCACCATAACTAATAAATGGTAATGTCACACCAGTAATCGGAAGAATTCCACTAATAGAGCCTAAATTAATAAAGGCTTGAATACCTACCATGGAAGAAACCCCCAAAGCGAGAAGTGCTCCAAAGCTATCTCGACATTTACGAGAGATAAAAATGCCACGGAGTACAATTAAGGCAAGCATTCCAATAACAATTAGTACACCAATAAAGCCAAGTTCTTCTGCAACAATAGCCATAATAAAGTCTGTGTGTGCCTCCATTAAGTACCCAAGTTTCTGGACACTCTGTCCAAGACCTTCCCCTGTTAAACCACCAACCCCTATGGCTAGATAGGATTGAATGAGATGGTAACCGTCAGTATCGGGTGTTTCAAAGGGTTGGTATGCTCCAGTAAATCGCGTTATTCTTTCATCTGTCACCATATAAGGCAACGCAAGGAGAATGATCCCTACACCCACAACTGTTAATAGCATTAAATGTTTATAGCGAATACCGGAACTAAAAATAATTGTGCTTACGATTATAAAAATAATCGAAGCAGTTCCTATATCTGGTTGCATTACAATGAACCCTAAGATGATACAGGTTAAAATCAGTGGGGGGAGGACACCCTTGCTAAAGTCATTAATATATTCCTGCTTTTTGGAATAGACAGAAGCAAGATACATAATTAACCCCAATTTAGCAAACTCAGCAGGTTGCAGGTTAATAAACCCAAGAGAGAGCCACGATCTAGCATTATTTCGAACATCTCCAAATAGAAGCACGGCTAATAATAAACCGATAATAACTAGTACAATAGGCTTCATAAGCTTATGGTAATATTTATATGGAAAAATACTACAGAAAATAAACCCGACAAGCCCCAAACTGAACCACTGTAACTGACGGAATAAGTAATATGTACTTTCATGACCCTCTACTACTGCGGTGACCATACTTGCACTATAAATCATGACCACGCCAAAAGCAGCTAATAGTAATGGTGTAATAATTAAAATAAAATCGTAATCTCTAAGTCTATGTAACATCTTGCTTCTCCCCAATATAAGGTAATGAACGCCATCGAATATTCTATCATTATAACATAATTTAAAAGTAAAGAACCATTTCAAGGGAATTGGGTAATCTAGTATAACTACAATAGATTCTAATATATTCCCATTTTGCTCAATTTTTATGCTACCAATTTAATAATAGAAAGCCTCGTTATACTCTTATAATTAAAATGGATCGCTTAGCTAGCAAAATGGTAGCTTAAAAAGTACAAAAAAACCTTGCCGGTAAACACGCAGGCAAAGTTTTATAAGTGCTCTAACGACAAAACCCTGATATTACACAGAGTTTTGTGCAGCTTCATGCAGTATATTAAGCTGCCTCTCTAGATTTTCGAGAAGTGCTTTACCTTCATCCTCGCTGATTAAGTTCAAACGCACAGCAAAATCGATCTCCCTGGAAAGTCCGAACATTTGGGTATCAAGAACTTCCTCATATAAAGGGCACTGTGGCATTGTTAGATTTTCTATTTGAACTTCTATTAGTCGCAAAATTTTATCAGCATCAGCCTTAAGAAGGGCATAGGCTTTTTCACGATGATTAACAGTCACCTCAGGCATCAAATATATCCCCTCCACTAAAAGACTTTCTTCTATATTATATTATCGTTACACCCGAAAAAATGCAAATAAAATTATATAATTTTAAACTAATAAAGTGAAATTCTTTTTTATCTCTGCTATCCTTATACAAGATACATATAAAGAGGTGAAAATAATGATTGTACCAATCAGTGGAAACGTTACCTATTCGATAACATTAGATCCTACAGTCTGGATATTTGATGATCGTAAAGTATTACTTGAGGAAGCATTTAATAAAAAGCAGGAAATACAGGAAGATGATAACGAGCTTGAAAGAGCTTCTAAGCGATGGGACAGGGAAGTCTATCAACAAAATATTAAGCCCCCTGTGAATGCAAGCATAAAAAAGTTTGAACGCGAAAAAATATTAACAAACTCTTATGTCATGCCGCTTGAAGACTTTATTGCAAACGCAGAAGCGAAACAATCAGCAGAAAGCGCTATTTTGCTAGCCGGAGATAAAGAGATTAAAATCTCTCTTGATGCACTTAAAGATAGTTATTTCTTATTTGCCGTTGACGGAAAACCATTAAAAGAAGACGGCCCCGTCCATTTATATTTTAAAGATGGTTCAAATCGCGAAGATCCAATTAAACATATTTCTAAAATTGTGATTGAATAATACAGTTTCATCCCTTCCCTTCCTTTCGGGAGTGTCTCTCACCTAAATACGATAATCAATTAATTTATATACAATGGAAATTTCCGTTGTATATTTTTTTGGATTGCAAGCAAAATAACGGTATGAGAACTATGAGGAGGAGTTAAGTTGAAGCTACCGTTTGTTCTTCTCGTATTGGGAAGTTTATTATTCACCTTCGGATGTCAGCAGACGGAAGAAGAGCCGCTTGCCTCAGAGGACGACAGCAATCGTTATATTCAAGTAAAAGATTCTGATCCCGCAGAGCAAAAGAATTTAAATAATAGCCAAATTGCAACCCATCTGGCTAAGATTGCAAGTGATGTACCAAATGTAAACGATGCTGCCTCTGTTGTTGCAGGACCCTATGCCGTTGTGGGAATTGATGTGGATAAAGATTTAGACCGTTCACGTGTCGGCACAATAAAATATTCCGTGTTAGAGGCCCTTTATCATGATCCATACGGTAAATCAGCCATCGTCGTAGCAGACGCTGACATAACTGAACGGATTCGTGGGATGGGAAACAAGATACAACAAGGTCACCCAGTACATGGAGTTGTAGATGAACTAGCCGCTATAGTGGGTAGATATATGCCAGACTTCCCAATTAACGATCATCAGCCGCAAGAACCAGATCAGAATAAGGAAATTATCCCTAAAGAGGATAAACAAAAGCTTGAAGAAATAGAAGGAGAACAATCAAATCACCAAAATGAATAGTACGACAAGACACGTCTCCCTATAAAGTGAAACTTCAATCAGTGGGGGTTTTCATTCTTCCCCCACTGATTGTTAGTTGAACGAATCGGCATGTTAGTCCGTTTACTCCTACTTAAACATCTTCGTTTTACTTTATGTTTTGAAGCGGGAGTCTTACGGACGGTTGCACCGCGATAAACTGCTACGCTTTAATATCGGCATAAGCCTGGTTGATATGAAAAACGCCGGACGAAATCGAATACCATCCTAGATGATTCGAATAATCGTCCGGCGTTTGCTTTACCAAAACTCTTTTGTTTCAGCATTATTTTTGCTGATTTTCTATCTCGTTGTTGTTTTTATGCTCATTGTAGTATTGGACTCCAAATTGTGATCCTTCAGAAACCATTTTTGCATTTTCAAATTGTGCTAAATCTTTATTACCAGATTGGTCTGGAGCTCCAGCATCTTCAAATGTTTCATCATTACTTACCATTCCTAGTTTTCCAGGAACTTTACGTACACCTTGTTTTAACTTTTCCCTGTTAGACTTATCCTTAAGAAAATAACTCGCAGTTAAACTAATTGCACCAACAGCTCCTGCAGTCGATAGCATAGTACGCTTTTTCATAAAATCACCTCTACGTTTTTATTTCTACATACCGTTTTCCCTACTTAGTATTATACAAAACATCCTCCCTATTCTTCTTCGTGATTGTCGGAATATGTTATACTATAAGGAAATGCATCATGACTTTAAGTTAGAGGTGATATACATGCAGGTAAAATGCGCTATATGTGATCAGGTAGAAGATATAGAAGATAATTCGCTTCAAGCCAAAAGGCTAAGAAACCGCCGTATCCATATGTATCTATGCGCCCCCTGTCACGAAAGGATTGGCAATAACACAAAGAAACGACTTGCAACTGGGCAATTTAGATTAAACGAAGAAAAACAGCGATCAGATGATTTCATCTAAGTAACCAGTATTAGAAAAATGCAAATACTTTTCTTACTAAAACAGCGTTGCTAAACAACATTGAATAGGAAACCAAAAATAAAAGCCAAACGGACGAGTCTTGTCATTACAATTCGACTCCGTTTGGCTTTTTATTCTTTTTCATGCATTTCGCTCGCGATGTAACCGATATCGGTAAATACCCAGCACTAGTGATACAACGATAAGGCTTTCCGTAATGGGCAATTTTAGAATACTAAAGATCGTTAATACGTAAACCCCAACCGCAAGCATAAGGTAGACAAAAATCGTTTGAAGGAGTGGTAATTTCCTAGCAAATCCAAGTTTGAATGCAATCGCACTAAAAATTAAGTTTAACAAGTAAAATGTAAAGTAAATATGATCTGCACCAAAATATTCTATGTACGTATCAAATAATATACTGAAGCTTGTCTCCATTTCTAAATCCCCCGTTAATCCCGTAAAATAGCATTTATCAAATCTATTCTATCATACAAGATCCTATCCATACATGCCAATATGGAGAAAAGTTATCCAAATAGGTTTTGAAACAAATACTTTTATCGTTTATACTATTGGAGGATAGAATAGAGGTGGAGTTATGAAAACGGTTAATTTTCCTATGTTATTACTTGCCTGTCTTGTGATCCTCATGTTTGTAGGATGCGGTGTGGCGATTGCTTTAAGAAATGTTTGGCTTATTGTGTTATTCATCTTATTAGGTTTTGCACTTATGGGATTTGGAATATCTCTAAAACGAAGAAAAAAGTGATATCCCTAGTTGGACATCACTTTTTTCCTTTCATTAAGAAATCGTTGAGAATCTCTTTTTGTACACATCGATTGCTTGTGAAGACGGAATTTTTTGTTAGCATATTAACAGGCTTTCCATCAGCGGTAGTGGTTACCCCACCGACTTCTTCCAAAATCACCATACCTGCGGCAATATCCCACGGAGCAAGACTCATTGTTAAATAGCCATCAATTATTCCTTCTGCAGTATACGCAAATTCCAGTGCCGCAGATCCATATGTACGTGTCCCGCGGACTGTTTTGACTAACCTTTGCATTTCTTTTTCATTAACCAGACGATTCTCACATAACCAGAAATGATTGAGGCTAAGAATTGCCTCTTTTAAAGGAATATCTGTCTTTAATGCCGGAATTTCTTGGCCGTTTTTGTATGCCCCTTTTGTTCGTTGTGCACTGTATAATACATCATCCATAACATCGTAAATCAAGCCAATTTCTCCAATTCCATCGTGATAAATACCAATTGAAATTGCAAAATTTCTCTTCTGATGGACGAAATTCATTGTGCCATCAATTGGGTCAATGATCCATATAGTGCCATCCATTGTGGAGAGTTCATCGCCAAACCCTTCTTCACTTAAAATAAAATGTTCAGGAAAGGTTTCTCTTATTTTACCTGCAAAAAACGCTTCCGTGTCTTTATCCATCGTGGTTACTAAATCATTTGGATTTGATTTTGTATCAATTGTCAATGGGTCGTTTATTTTAGTTCGTATGGTGCTTCCTGCTTCCAACACCCATTCTTTTGCTTGTCGAAATAACGTTTCGCGTACATCTGCGTTCATTGGGCTACCTCCACTCAATTTTAAACTATATACTAATAGTATCAAATTAAGAAGAGTGCGTCATTAGAAACGGAAATATCTCACTTTGGGATTAACTAACGTCTTCATCGTTTTCTATTTGGATTAATTGCTTTCTTAATTGTTCAAGTTTTTCCTTAGCCTTAATTACTTCCACCGTGTCCTCTGCTTGTAGTGCATCATAAAGTGATACTAATTCGTAATCAATTTCCATGCGGATTACAGGGAGCTTTTCCTGCGCTTCTTTACGACGTAAGGCCTCCATTACATATTTCACTTCTTCCACAACCTTTCAGATCACTTTTAATATATTTATGAGTCAGCCTTGTGTTTGGTTCAATAATTTTCTGAAAATCAGCTATTTACTTGATAACTTTCCCCATAATATGCTTGTTTTAAACATATGTAATGGTAATAAACAGCTCGGTTTAGAAAACTTGACTTGTTTAGACTTTTACTTAATAATAATTATTATAATCTATACTTTTATTATCCATCATAGATGAAAGAAATAAGGAGGATTTTTATGTCGTTCCAAGGGTTTGCAAGTGAGGATTTTAACACCTTTAATATAGAAGGTTTAGAGGAAAGAATGGCTGCGATTCAAGACAGAATTCAACCAAAGTTTCAAGAGGTCGGCAGTTTGTTAACAGATTACCTAGCAGCAGAAATACAAAACGAGATGTTCTTACATATTGCTAAGCATGCAAGAAGAACAGTAAACCCACCACATGATACATGGTTGGCTATCGCTGATAATAAACGGGGATATAAAAAGCATCCACATTTCCAGATTGGTCTGTTTGATGACCATGTCTTCATCTGGCTTGCTTTAATATATGAACTAGACCATAAACAGCAAATTGCCCAAGCTTTTACAGATCACTATGAGGAGTTAAAAGCTCTACCAGATGATTTCGTTGTATCCTTAGATCATATGAAAAAACAATCAATTCCATTACAAGCTTTAGAAATTAAAGATGTTCACCGTTTTCGTGACGTCAAAAAAGCAGAATTTCTTATTGGCAGACATCTTTCCCCAACAGACTCTCGTGTGACAAATGGGGATTCTTTTATCAACACAGCTAAGGACACCTTTAAGTCCTTACTGCCTTTTTATCAGTTCGCACTTAAACAACGCTAGTTAGCCAATGAAGCCTAGCAAAAACCTTGCAGACCACAATTTCGTGCTCCGCAAGGTTTTTCTGATGGACGAAAAAAAGTGAAAATGTTTATTTCATCGAGAAGAGTTCTTCATTCGTTTCTCTTGCCTTCTTCACAACTTTGTAACTCGAGTAGCCTGACTCCTTTTCAAATGCATCAAATACTTTCTTTTCCTCACTTTTTGATGGAATAATTTCTTTCAATCTACTGTATACAGCAAGGACGTTTTGCCTATTAACTTTACTTTCATACGCTTTTTCCATTAATGAGAAAAAATTAACTACATCAATTATTTCCTGTTTACTCCACGTCTCATCTAGTGGGTATTGATAGTTCATTCGATCCTCTCCTTATCGCCATTTAATTCTTATTTCTTCTGCTTCTCTTATAGTGGATTGGATAACCTCTTCTGCTGAGAGTACTTTATCAATTCTTGCTGCCCCTTGACCTGCCCAGCCAAACCCATTTTTCTCATCTCCACCAATAGCATACCTTTGATTTGCCTGCCCACTAATTAGCTCCTTTAATGCAGGATAGCCCTGTCCTCGTTCTTCTGCTTCTATTATTTGTTCTGTCCAAGGATTTCGTAATGCCCTGGCAGGCGCACCAAGAGAACGTTTAATCACAACTGTCGACTGCTCATCCGCATGAAGTATTGCTTGTTTATAAGCCATATGTGCATCCACACACTCTGTTGTGGCAATAAACCTTGTTCCCATTTCAATACCTTCAGCCCCAAGCGCCATTGCCGCCATCATTCCCTTGCCATCCACTATTCCACCAGATGCAACAACCGGGATGGAAACATGCTCCCTTACATATGGAGTTAGCACCATGGTACCTACGTCTCCCCGCCCCAGATGCCCCCCGCCTTCCTGTCCTACGACCATAACTACGTCTGCTCCAAGTTCTTCTGCCTTCACTGCTTGTCTTTTAGCTGCAACTAGAACGAGTGTCTTAATATTCTCCCCTTTTGCCTTGTTAAGTATGTCTTTGGGATTACCTCCCGTAACACTAAGTACAGGTACTTTTTCTTCTAAAACAACATTTAACATGTGTTCATAGGCTCGCCCATGTTGGCCTATAGCAAGATTTACACCAAAAGGCTTATCAGTTAGACTCCTAACTTTTTGTATTTCTTCACGAAGGCGATTTTCATCGGATAAACTCATTGCAGTTATTTGCCCAAGACCACCGGCATTAGATACAGCTGCAGCAAGATCCGCATAGGCAAGATAGGCCAGTCCGCCTTGGATAATTGGATACTTTATCCCCAATAATGAGGTTACCCTTGTTTGCCATTTCACTTCCCCCATCCCCTTTCCTTATATACTTTTTATACTACCATTACTTACATGGCACTGTGAAAGAAAACGAAGCTAGTATTTAACAGGTAAATTTGCTATAATACGTTAGCTATTTTATTTTAAAATGAGGTGCACCCCTGTGAAAGATCAGACAAGAACCCCACTATTTACTGGGTTATTAGAACATATTGAGAAACATCCAACACAATTCCATATTCCTGGCCACAAGCAAGGTAACGCAGCGGAGCCAGCTTTTCGCTCCTTTCTTGGTGATAATGCCTTCAAAATGGATTTAATTAATATAGAACCACTTGATGACCTTCATCATCCAAACAGTATTATAAAAGAAGCGCAAGAGTTAGCAGCAGATGCATTTGGCGCTGACTATACCTTCTTTTCTGTTCAAGGGACTAGTGGGGCCATTATGACTATGGTTATGAGCGTGTGCAGTCCAGGGGATAAAATAATTGTTCCCAGGAATGTTCATAAATCTGTGACGTCAGCAATTATATTTTCTGGCGCTGTACCTGTTTTCATTCACCCTGAATTAGACCCTATACTCGGTATTTCTCATGGTATTACACCGAGAGCAGTAAAACATGCGCTGGAAGCACATCCAGATGCAAAAGCAGTTCTCGTAATTAATCCTACGTACTTCGGTGTTGCAGCAGACCTAGAGTCCATTGTAGAAATTGCTCATTATTACGAAATACCTGTGCTAGTGGATGAAGCACATGGAGTCCACATCCACTTCCATCAGAGCCTTCCGCTTTCTGCGATGCAGGCTGGTGCTGATATTGCAGCCACAAGTGTACATAAATTAGGTGGCTCATTAACGCAGAGTTCTGTACTTAATTTACAAGGGAATCGAATTTCCCATGAACGTGTCCAGACAATACTTTCTATGTTAACAACAACGTCCACTTCCTACTTATTAATGGCATCTCTCGATACAGCAAGAAAGCAATTAGCCACAATGGGCCATTCGCAGATTGACCGATCCATCAGCATGGCAAATAGGGCTAGAATGTCCATTAATGAACTGCAATATATATATTGTACAGGGAAAGAAATTCTAGGTACGGAAGCAGCGTTCAGTTTTGACCCAACTAAATTAATTATCTCTGTGAAGGATCTTGGAATCACAGGGTATGATGCGGAGGTATGGCTAAGGAAGACTCATAATATAGAGGTAGAACTATCAGATCTATATAATGTTCTATGTATTATTACACCTGGAGACTCCGAACAGACGATAGA
This sequence comes from Oceanobacillus sp. M65, assembly GCF_052246275.1. Classification (NCBI taxonomy): domain Bacteria; kingdom Bacillati; phylum Bacillota; class Bacilli; order Caryophanales; family Bacillaceae; genus Oceanobacillus; species Oceanobacillus sp. M65. The sequence continues at coordinate 790,973 of NZ_JBQQCJ010000002.1, forward strand.
AAAGTTAATTTCAGCGCTTCAAGAATTAGAAAAATCGATGCTTCCTTTATCTTCAAAAAACGAAGTCAAGGTTACGATTCCGGACATTCCATTATTAGCTTTAGCACCACGCGATGCTTTTTATTCTGAAACCGAACTTATTCCATTTTCAGAGGCTGCTGGCAGAATAAGTGCTGAATCTATTATGGTGTACCCACCAGGCATACCTATTTTTATCCCTGGAGAAATTATTACCGATGAGAATATTGCCTATATATGGAAAAATATCGATGCCGGTTTACCTGTTCAAGGGCTACAAGATGAAACACTTGAGACTATCCGAGTGATAAAAGAATACAAAGCATTTAATTAAAAAAACCCGCATACATTAGTATGCGGGTCTGTATTATTTAATAAGCAATCCTTAAATAAGTATGCGCTTTCTTTTTATTCTGCGTTACATCCTTGGCATGTGCCATACAGTGTTGTTACTTTTTCCCCTTCAAAGTGTTCAATAATCTCCTGACAATCCTGACAAATAATTGTACCCATAGGATCAGCTCCCTCTCCAATTAAATGTTGTGTAACAATTTAATTATAATATGTCACAATTAATTTATCAAGCCTAATTAGTATGTAATAATTAAAAGATTTAACTAATAAGAATATTTAGATTTGTATCTTTTTCTCCTGAAAGGACAATAAATTCATTTCCTCAAGTTGGGCAATTTTCAAAAAATATAAATACAGGTTACCAACCTTTCTGGTAACCTGCTAAATGTTTAATTTGTATTCTTTTCTGTTTGGATTAAGTCTGGATCTACCATTTCATAGCCTTTGTCACGAAGTCCCTCGATAATATCCCCTAAAGCATCTGAGGTCCAATCTCTATCATGCATGAGCAGATTTGCACCTGGTTTTAACAGAGAATAGTCGACACCAGCTTCCGGTCCCTCTCCAGAAATCATGGCCTGCTTTATTTTCTCCACATCCTCATACGGTTTGAAATAATCATACCCATATGTCCAATTCATTTGAGTCATCCCTTCCTCTTTGACTACCATTTGAGAATGATCAGTGTTTATCCCATGAGGGGCACGGAAAAAGGTAGGACGTTCTCCAACGATCTCCTCAATTCGATCACTTACACTAACAATTTCCTCTGTCTGTTCCTCTTCTGACAAAGTGGAAAGGTCAGGATGGCTATAAGTATGGTTCCCAATAGGAAAACCCATCTCGTGAATTTTTTTCAATTTTTCTGCGCCTTCCTCCGTCTCAATAAAGTGACCATTCACAAAAAAGATGGCACTAGCATTATGCTCCTTTAAGGTTTCTGCCATTTTAATTGCATTTTTATCTGGTACATCATCAATTGTTAATAAAACTACTTTCTCATTTGTATCTCCGCTATCGTCAAGCGGGACGATAGAAGATGTCTCGGAATCTACTTTATAAATTGGTTCCTTTACTGTTTCTTCCTGCTCTTCTGTTCTCGCGGTTGACTCATCCTCTGTATCCTCTTCCTCTTTACTATTGTCTTCTTGATTGTTACCTTCCTGCTCTTGCTTACTATTCTCCTCTTGGTCCCCATTTCCAGATTCATTACTGGTTTCTTGACTATCGTTACAAGCCGCTAAAAAAAGAAAAGAAACGAATAAAATCCCTATTATAATATGTCGCATTATGTACCCTCCTGCTGAACTATTTTGATTACTCTATTATAAAGTATTAAATCAGGCCATTACAATTCTTTTCTCTTTCCGGTTATTTTGTGTTTCATCCCCCAGTTAAAGGGTATAACGTAAAGTCGACTATAATTTTTCTTTTAGGGAATATTATGTTTAGGTTTGAAGGATATTAAGGAATGTGTTTTAATACTTAATTGTGTGCCTACATAATTATTATTTAAAAAAATATAAGAGAGGGGAAAATATGAAAAAAGTATCGAATGTTTTTTGGATATCCGCAATTGTCACAGTATTATTTATAATATGGGGAATTATTCCACAAAGTGTGCTACCCACTGCAAATCTCGACAATATAACAAGTATTATCCAAAGTTACCTTGTCGAGACTTTTGGTTGGTTCTATCTACTCACCGCAACAGGCTTTCTCATCTTCGCTATCTATTTAATCTTTTCAAAATATGGAAATATAAAACTAGGACGGCCTGGAGATAAACCTGAATACGGATACCTCACTTGGTTTGCTATGTTATTTAGTGCAGGTATGGGGATTGGACTTGTATTCTGGGGTGCAGCAGAACCATTATCACATTTCCATGAACCACCATTTGGGGATGCGGAGACAAGTGATGCTGCAAAAACGGCGTTACAGTATAGCTTCTTCCATTGGGGATTCCACCCATGGGCAATTTATGCAACCATTGCTTTAGCCCTTGCTTATTTCAAATTCCGTAAGCAATCTCCAGGGGTAGTAAGTGCCATTTTAGAACCACTATTTGGTGAACGCATCCGTGGAAAGTGGGGAACGCTTGTCGACTTTATCGTAGTCTTTGCTACAGTATTCGGTGTAGCAACATCGCTAGGGTTTGGTGCAATCCAAATTAGCGGCGGTTTAAGCTTTTTAACTGGTATGGAGCAATCTATATCGCTTCAATTAATTATAATTGGGATCGTTACAGTACTTTATATGACTTCGGCCATGACTGGCTTAAATAAAGGGATTAAGTATTTAAGTAATGCTAACTTAATTCTAGCTTTCTTATTGATGGTATTCTTGTTATTCGCAGGACCGACAACGTATATATTAAATCTATTTACTAACACATTAGGTAACTATATTCAAAACCTTCCAAGCATGAGCTTTCGAATGACACCATTCAACGAAGACAATACAACTTGGATCAATGGTTGGACCATTTTCTATTGGGCATGGTGGATTTCTTGGGCGCCTTTTGTGGGTACGTTTATTGCACGTGTATCTCGTGGGAGAACTATCAGAGAGTTTGTTCTCGGTGTGCTGTTAGTCCCAACTATCTTTGGTGCACTTTGGTTCACTGTTTTTGGAGGATCAGCCATAAACTTAGAGTTTTTCCAAAATGCAAATATCCAAGCAGATGTAAATGCTATTGGTACAGAGGCAGCATTATTCTCTGTATTACAACATTACCCTTTTGCCACGGTTATGACCATCATCGCTATTTTGCTGATCACAACTTTCTTTATAACATCAGCAGATTCAGCAACATTTGTATTAGGAATGCAGACAACAAATGGCAGCCTATACCCACCAAATATTGTGAAGTTCATATGGGGTCTATTGCAGTCTAGTGCGGCGGCAGTACTCTTATGGCAAGGTGGACTAGAAGCCTTACAAACTGCTTCCATTATAGCAGCCTTTCCTTTCTCAATAATCATGATCTTGGTTGTAGCCTCCTTAATCAAGTCATTTAGAGCGGAAGCAAAGGATATTGACTTTACTAAGAAGAGATAAAGTGAAACTGCAATCAGTGGGGATTTTCGTTCTTCCCCCACTGATTGTTAGTGGAACGAATCGGGTTGTTATCGACCGTTTACTCCCAATTAAACATCACTGTTTCGCTTCATGTTTTGAAGTGGGAGTCATACGGCCGGTTGCACCGGGATAAAGAAACTTCTTCCCTCTTCTTTTATACTAGTAACTAGCTGTTAATCTCACCTTATAAGCAATATATAGCCGAATGGTATCGAAACCTGTTGGGAATACCCACATAAGCTTCGAATCGCCATTCGGCTTTTATTTGGGGTTAAACAAGCATCATGACTGGAAATGGTAGTATAGCTTCACAGAGATGATAGTTTCACCAGGTTTCTTCTAAGGCTAGCTGCTCTAACTGATCAGTTACTATCGCAATAAACAGCCATTATCGGCTAATTGAGAGCTATACAAGGGGATGAATATACTAGAAGCCATAATAATAAAAAGGCTGCCTCAGAAGCCGTATATCGACTTCTGAGGCAGCCCTCTTTTTAGCCTACGTAGTGTCTACGCAAGATCCTTATTATTTCATCATATGAATTGGTGTTCCCATTGCAAGCTCTGCAGCTTCCATAGTTATTTCACCTAAGCTTGGATGTGCATGAATAGTTAGTGCAATATCTTCGGCAGTCATTCCTGCTTCAATTGCTAGGCCAACTTCAGCAATCATGTCACTTGCATTCGGACCAGCTATTTGTGCTCCGATTACAAGTCCATCTTCTTCTCTTGTAATAAGCTTCATGAAGCCATCACTATCATTTAGTGAAAGCGCACGGCCATTTGCTGCAAATGGGAACTTAGCAGCTTTAACTTTATAGCCCGCATCTTTTGCTTCTTGTTCAGTTAGACCAACTGAAGCTAATTCTGGATCTGAGAATACAACAGCTGGCATTCCGATATAATCGATTTCAGCTTTTTCTCCACTGATAGCTTCTGCAGCAATTTTTCCTTCGTAAGACGCTTTATGGGCAAGCGGCATACCTGGAACGATATCACCAATCGCATAAATGTTTTCAACATTTGTACGGCATTGCTTATCAATTTGCACAAGGCCACGGTCGTCCATTTCAATACCCACTTGCTCAAGACCAAGCTCCTGCGTATTAGGGCGACGCCCTACAGTTACGAGTACGTAATCTGCATCGATTTTCTCTTCTTTACCATTCACTTCATAAGAAATAGTTACGCCATCTTTTGTTTCTTCTACACCTTTAGCCATAGCCTCCGTGATGATAGAAACATTTTTCTTTTTCAAGCGTTTTTTAACTACTTGCGTCATTTGTTTTTCAAATCCACCAAGAATATCTTTTGTTCCTTCTAGGACTGTAACTTCAGTACCGAAGTTAGCATAAGCAGTACCTAATTCAGTACCAATGTAACCTCCACCAATTACTACCATTTTCTTAGGAATCTCTTTAAGATTTAGTGCACCAGTAGAATCCAGTACACGATCAGAGAATTTGAAGCTAGGAATTTCAATTGGTGTTGAACCAGTTGCAATAATACAGTTGTTGAATGTATATGTTTGAGAGTTTTTCTCATCCATTACTTTAGCTGTATTTTTGTCAACGAAATACACTTCACCATTAAGAATGTCTACTTTGTTTCCTTTTAAAAGTCCTTCAACACCAGAAGTCAGCTTGTTTACTACACTGCCCTTCCATTCTTGAACTTTTGAAAAATCAACCGTTACGTTCTCTGTTTTAATACCAAGTTCTTCGGTACCATGAGCATGCTCTGTAAGATGTCCAGCTTGGATTAGAGCCTTCGAAGGAATACATCCAACGTTTAAGCAAACTCCACCAAGAGCTCCTTTATCTACTATGGTAACTTTTTGGCCTAGCTGAGCAGCACGGATGGCAGCTACATAGCCACCAGGTCCTGCTCCAACTACTAGTGTGTCTAGTTCAATCGGGAAATCTCCTACTACCATAATTTACGCCTCCATCATAATTAATTGTGGATCGCTTAGCAATCGTTTGATTTGATTTAGAGCCAACTGTGCTGTTGCTCCATCAACAATACGATGGTCAAAGCTTAATGATAATGCAAGTACAGGTGCAACAACAATTTCTCCATCTTTTACTACTGGTTTTTCAGCAATACGACCAATTCCAAGAATAATCGCTTCTGGATAGTTTAGAACTGGAGTGAACCATTGTCCACCAGCTGAACCAATATTAGAAATTGTATTAGAAGCACCTTTCATTTCATCAGGAGCAAGTTTACCATTACGAGCTTTTGCACCAAGTTCATTAATTTCTTGTGAAATGGCGAAGATTGACTTACGGTCAGCATTCTTCACAACTGGTACTAACAAGCCTTTTTCTGTGTCTGCCGCAATACCGATGTTGTAATAATGCTTCTGTACAATCTCGTTTGTGTTCTCATCTATATAAGAGTTCAAGATAGGGAACTTCTTAGATGCTGAAACAAGCGCTTTTGCAACATATGGTAAATAAGTTAATTTAATTTCTTGCTCTGCTGCAACAGCTTTGAATTTCTTACGATGTGCAACAAGTTCTGTAACGTCAACCTCATCCATTAGTGTAACATGAGGTGCTTTTGTTTTGGAATTAACCATCGCTTTTGCAATTGACTTACGAATACCGCTCATTGCTTCACGAGTTTCTGGGTATTCACCCTCTGGTGCTGCCTGTGTTGCAGGTTTTTCAGCTTTTTCAGAAGTAGCTGGAGCCTCAGATTGAGCAGACGGCTGATCACCATTTAGATATTGATCAATATCCTCTTTTAGAACGCGACCGTTTTTCCCAGAACCTGTTACTTCTGTAATATTAACATCATTATCACGCGCATGCTTTCTTACTGAAGGCATGGCAATAATACGTTTGTCACTGCTTTCCTCTTTCTCATCTGATTTAGCAGTTTCTTTTTTCTCTTCTTTTGGTGCTTCTTCTGTCGATTCTTCTTCAGCTGATTCCTCATCATCAGAAGATTCATAGCCTTCTGCATCAAATGTAATTAGTTTATCTCCAACTACTGCTACAGTTCCTTCTTCAACATGAAGCTTTGTTACTTTACCTTCTACTGGAGAAGGAATTTCAACAACTGCTTTATCGTTCTGTACTTCACAAAGCACATCATCTTCTTTTACTTCATCGTCTACACTTACAAACCATTTAACTATTTCACCTTCGTGAATACCTTCACCGATATCCGGCAATTTGAAATCATATGCCATTATAACTACCTCCTGTTCACTTATTTAGAAATTCAATACAGTGTTTACTTTTTCTACGATGTCATTATGGTTAGGTAACCAAACTTCTTCAGCTGCTGAGAAGGAGTATACTGTATCTGGTGCTGTTACACGTAATACAGGTGCTTCAAGATGAAGAATGGCTCTTTCTTGAATTTCAGCTACTACATTAGCACTTACACCAGCTTGACGTTGTGCTTCTTGAACCACTACAACACGATTAGTTTTCTTAACGGATTCGATAATAGTATCAATATCAATTGGAGAAACAGTTCTCAAATCTATTACTTCTGCAGATACGCCGTCTTTTTCAAGTTCTTCAGCTGCTTTAAGTGAAGCGTGTACCATTGCGCCGTAAGAAATTAGTGTAACATCTGTACCTTCGCGCTTTACTTCTGCTTTGCCGATTTCCACTGTATATTCCTCTTCCGGAACTTCTTCACGGAAAGAACGATATAGTTTCATATGCTCTAAGAATAGTACAGGGTCATTATCGCGAATTGCAGCAATTAATAGACCTTTTGCATCGTATGGATTAGATGGAATAACCACTTTAATTCCTGGTTGTTGAGCAATTAAACCCTCTAAAGAATCAGCATGCAATTCTGGTGTGTGTACACCTCCACCGAATGGTGAACGAATTGTTACAGGTGCAGTATGGTGTCCACCTGAACGGTAACGCATACGGGCAAGTTGTCCGCTAATTGAATCCATTACTTCGTAAACGAAGCCGAAGAACTGGATTTCTGGTACTGGACGGTAGCCTTCAAGAGCAAGTCCTACAGCTAATCCACCAATACCTGACTCAGCGAGTGGTGTGTCAAATACACGTTCTTCGCCAAACTCATCCTGCAACCCTTCAGTAGCACGGAATACACCACCGTTTTGACCAACATCTTCACCAAATACAAGCACATTCTCGTCATTTTTAAGTTCTGTACGCATTGCATCAGTGATTGCTTGAATCATTGTCATTTGTGCCATGATTTACTTCGACTCCTTTTCTTTGTATTCTTCCATTTGCTCCTGCAAATTGTGTGGAAGTTCTTCAAACATATTTTCAATGAAGTCCGTCACTTTTTGTTTAGGATATTCATCTGCTTTTTTAATAGCTTGTTTAATTTCATTTTTTGCTTCTTCAATTACTTTGTTTTCTTCTTCTTCAGACCAAATTCCTTTTTCTTCAAGGAATGTACGGAAGCGTACAAGTGGATCTTTTTTCTCCCACTCATTATCTAGATCTTCAGTACGGTAACGAGTTGGATCATCACCAGCCATTGTATGTGGTCCATAACGGTAAGTTAATGTTTCAATTAACGTTGGTCCTTCACCATTGATCGCACGATCACGAGAATGTTTAGTAACAGCATAAACAGCTAGCACATCCATCCCGTCAACCTGAATTCCTTCAATTCCAGCTGCAACAGCTTTTTGAGCAAGTGTTTTAGCATTTGTTTGTTTTTCAACTGGTACAGAAATCGCAAAATAGTTATTTTGCACAAAGAAAAGCGCTGGTGCTTTGTAAGCTCCTGCAAAGTTAATTCCTTCATAGAAATCACCTTGAGAAGTACCACCATCACCAGTGTATGTTACAGCAACAGCTTTTCTACCGCGTTTTTTAATACCAAGTGCTACTCCAGCGGTTTGAACGTACTGTGCTCCGATTATAATTTGAGGGCTTAATGCATTAACGCCTTCTGGCATTTGGTTACCATGGAAATGACCTCTGGAAAATAAAAATGCCTGGTATAGCGGAAGACCTTGCCAGATTAATTGAGGTACATCACGGTACCCTGGAAGAATGAAATCATCTTTTTCAAGCGCAAATTGACTTCCAAGCTGCGAAGCTTCTTGTCCTGCAGTTGGAGCATAGAAACCAAGGCGTCCTTGACGATTTAGTGCAATAGAACGTTGGTCAAGTATGCGTGTGTAAACCATTCTGCGCATTAATTCTTTTAATTCCTCATCTGATAGATCAGGCATATCATCTTTGTTGACAATCTTTCCATCTTCATTAAGAATCTGGAACATTTCGAACTGACTTTCAACACTTTCAAGTACGTGTTTCAAAATAGTTCACCTCTTCCTTTCTTATATCCTTTTTAAATAATATTGTCCTTACTAGCCTACCCAAAACATAAAAAAACTGTACAAATTAACTAATAATCTTGTACCCTTTTTCATTTTCTTATAATCTTATGTTTAATTTATCTTTCAAACTGTTACAGTTGGGCCATGACATTTATTAGTACAATAATTATTATAATTAAATACTAGCCTAAAATGTCTATTTGGTCAAACACTTTGTTTTGCCTAGCAAGCTGAGTATTCTCCAAGGTAATACTGAAAAAAGGATAGCTTTTGAAGAAACCTTCTCGACCCTTCCCATATAAGCGAATCCCACCATTAAGTCATACGAATTCATAAATAGAAACTGTTATATTTCAGAACGAAATCTGTATTAATATCTAGTTGAACAGGTGTAAAGCAAAGACATAGAGTCTGTTTAAAAACGTAGTGGTTAGGTTAAATTATTTGTGATAACGGAAACTCAACTCATCTTGACTTCCATTCACTAAATATACCTACCCTTGAGAATTGCAAAAACCAGCAAGCAATTTTTTCATTTTCTAACACATAAAAAAAAGAACTGATAAAATCAGTCCTTCTTTATAATGATATGATATTATTCAGATTCACTTTGATCTTGCTCTTCTTGTCCTTGGTCTTCATTTTTGGACTCAGCGTCTTCATACTCTACTTCTATTTCTGCCTGAGAATAAAACTCTTTCTTTAAATCATTATAAGAAGCTGTGCTTTCATTAAATGATTCGTTTGCACTTAAGACTTGTTCATAACTCTCATTTATAGTGTTGATGTGATCTGTAAGTTCTTCCTGTTCCGTACTTTCATCTTGCAACATTCCATACAAATCTTTCTCTTGTTGAATGGCAGTAGCATATACTTGGTAAAGTTTTTCATATGCCGTAAAACGGTCCATCATGGTAGAATACATATTTTCTGCCGTTTCCTTTAACTGCTCGTCCTCGATTTCTGCGATCAAGTCCTCTGTTTTTTGGAATTCCTCTTTTGCAGAATTGATGCTATCTTTCTCAGCTTCAAGTGCTTCCTCTCTTTCTGTCACGACCTCCGTGGCCTTTTCAGAAAGCTCTTTAATCTTATCCATCTCATCTGTTCCCAGTTCAATAATCTGACTGTATAGGTCTTGTTCCTGACGTTCAAGTTCCGTAATGTTGCTCTGTTGCTCCTCAAATCCTTTTTCCTGGGCTACAGCCTCTTCTAAATGTCCGTGAATTTGCTCTTCAGTCGATTCGCTGCTACAGGCAGATATGATGGCAAGCAAGCCTAATAGTAATAATATAGATGCTTTTTTAAATGGCATCGGCTTATTCCCCTCTCAATCTTGATGTATGCCCCCAAGTATAACATAAAACATGTGAAATCTCTGGTGAAAAACTTTGAAAAAGAGTGATCCAGTCAAACATTATGATCAAATGTTACAAGTTATGATAAAATAAAGCACGAAAGTTATATAGGTTAGATGGTATGTTAAGTTTAGCATGAATTATCTCGTTAATTATGAACAACCATATTACGATAGTTTCTATAGGCATACTGGCAAAAAAACCTGACTTAAACCTATTTTCAAATTAAATTTGCAGGCAGGAGTGACCAAATATGATTACAATGAAAGATATCGTCCGTGAAGGACATCCTTCTTTGGAAACGTCAGCGGAAGAAGTAAAAACTCCCCTTCAGCAAGAAGAACGGGAGTTGCTTGAAGAGATGCTGACCTTTTTAAGAAATAGCCAAGATGATGAAATAGCAAGAAAGTATGATCTACGAGCTGGGGTTGGGTTAGCCGCACCACAACTGGGGATTAATAAGCGTCTTGTTGCTATTCACTTTGAAGACTTTAATGGCAAACTATATAGTTACGGTCTAGTAAACCCGAAAATTGTTAGCCATTCTGTTGAAGATGCATATCTGTCTTCAGGTGAAGGTTGTCTTTCCGTGGATAGAACCGTTGAAGGATATGTGATCCGTCATGCAAGAATTACAGTAAAAGCAACTGATATGGACAACAATCCATTGAAGCTTAGACTTAAAGGATATGCAGCAATCGTATTCCAGCATGAGATTGATCATCTAAACGGAATTATGTTCTATGACCGAATAAACAGCAAGAACCCATTTTCGGCACCAGACAACGCAAAAGCAATTGACTGAATGACCCAAAACTAGATACGAGCGAAAAAGCCGAACTTTATCAATGGTTCGGCTTTTTTAAATAGATGATACAAAATAAGGGCCATTTAATGATGAAAATACTCCGGTATATGTATAAGAAAGTGCGATAGGTGAAAAATAGAATATATCATGCTAGCAAGCAATTCCAAGTGAAATAATAAATATTTTTCCAACAAATAACGTATTTTTATTTCAATATTCCTCAACTCGTACTATACTATAACTAAGAGGGATTGGATCGGTAGAACGTTTTTGTTGCTTTTCTTAATATTCGAAAGGAGCTGCATTCGTATGTTAAAACGCCTGAAAGAAAAGCTCAAGAAACGCTGGAAAGACTTTTTAGGCCAAGGACGTGTACCTACAACTTGTAAAAAAGACTACCATTGAGGTTTCCCAATCACAGTGTAAAAAGGTACAATATCTAATATGAATGCTACGGAAATAACAGATGCCTCTGATTGTCATATTTACGGAATGATAGCTTTTATCGGCTATCAGGCAATCAGAAATACAAATAAAATAAAAAATCATGAAGAAAGATCATGTAAGGAGAGATGAGATTGATTTATAAAGTATTATACCAAGAATTAAAGAATGAGATTCCAGTTCGAGAACGCACAAAGTGTGCATATGTAGAAGCGGACTCTGTCCGAGAAGTTCGTTCCAGTTTAAATGAGAAAAAATTCAACATTGAATACATCCATGTTCTAGACGAGGCACATTTAGAATATGAAAAACAATCTGAAACCTTTAAATTGGAGAACGCTTAACACATGAAATTTGTTAAGAATGACCAAGCAGCAGTTTTTGCACTTGGCGGATTAGGTGAAATCGGAAAGAATACCTATGGTGTACAGTTCCAGGATGAGATTATTTTAATTGATGCTGGAATTAAATTCCCAGAAGATGAACTATTAGGTATTGACTATGTTATTCCTGATTACACGTACCTTGTGCAAAACCAAGATAAAATTAAAGGATTAATCATTACACACGGACATGAAGACCATATTGGTGGAATACCATATCTTCTCCGTGAAATTAACGTGCCGATTTATGCAGGGAAACTTGCACTTGGATTAATCAGAAATAAACTGGATGAACATGGACTATTAAGAAATGCAAAATTAAACCCAATTCAAGAAGATGATGTTATAAAATTCCGTAAAACATCTGTAAGCTTTTTCCGTACAACACACAGTATCCCTGATTCCTATGGAGTAGTCGTTAAGACACCTCCGGGAAATATTGTACACACTGGTGATTTTAAATTTGATTTCACACCTGTCGGGGAACCTGCAAACCTTTCCAGAATGGCAGAAATAGGCAAAGAAGGCGTACTTTGCTTACTTTCTGATAGTACTAATAGTGAAGTACCTGGTTTTACGATGTCAGAAAAGGTAGTCGGGGCTAACATTCATGATATTTTCAGTAGAGTGGATGGCAGATTAATATTTGCTACATTTGCTTCTAATATCTACCGTCTCCAACAAGTTGTAGAAGCGGCAGTTAAGCACAACCGTAAAGTTGCTGTTTTTGGCCGTAGCATGGAATCGGCAATTAATCTCGGGCAGGAGTTAGGCTATATTCAAGCGCCCAAAGATACGTTTATTGAAGCGAATCAAATAAACCGACTTCCTGCAAATGAAGTTACGATTTTATGTACCGGGTCACAAGGTGAGCCTATGGCTGCCCTCTCACGTATTGCGAATGGTACACACAGGCAAATTCAAATCATTCCTGGTGACACTGTTGTATTCTCTTCTTCACCAATCCCTGGAAATACAGTAAGTGTTGGTAGAACGATTAATAAACTTTACCGTGCTGGAGCAGATGTAATTCATGGGAAACTAAGCAACATCCATACCTCAGGTCATGGTAGTCAAGAAGAACAAAAACTGATGCTAAGATTAATTCAGCCAAAATACTTTATGCCAATCCATGGTGAGTACCGTATGTTAAAGGAACACACCAAGCTGGCAGAATTATGTGCTGTAGATCAAGATAATTCCTTTGTAATGGATAATGGAGATGTACTTGCACTAGGTAAGGATAATGCTATTATTGCAGGTAAAATACCTTCAGGATCTGTTTACGTAGATGGAAGCGGAATTGGCGACATTGGAAACATTGTATTACGTGATCGTCGCATCCTTTCTGAGGAAGGTTTGGTAATCGTTGTTGTTAGTATTAATATGAAGGAGTTTAAGATCTCTGCAGGTCCTGATATTATTTCACGTGGATTCGTTTATATGAGAGAATCAGAAGACCTTATTAATGAAGCGCAGAAACTTGTCTCCAATCATTTGAATAAAGTAATGGAACGTAGAACAACACAGTGGTCTGAAATTAAAAATGAAATTACAGATACCATTGCACCATTCCTTTATGAAAAGACAAAACGTAGACCAATGGTTCTACCGATTATAATGGAAGTTTAATTAATATGCGAAAAGCCCGGGAATTGTTCCCGGGCTTTTTCATATAAATAGTCAGCGAAATTAATCTAACTTAATCTTCGATAACAAGATTTTTCTCAAAACGAGAAATATCCTTGTCTGAACCTATTACAATTAGCACGTCCTCTTCTACAAGAACATCCTCGGCAGCAGGAGACACATTAATGTCCTTCCCTTGCTTAATCGCTACAACGTTACAGCCATAGTTCGCACGAATATCTAGATCAATCAACGTCTTGCCAACCATTTTCTCACCAGCTTTCACCTCTACAATACTATGATCATCTGAAAGCTCCAAATAATCAAGTATATTATTGGAGATTATATTATGGGCGATTCGTTTCCCCATGTCTCGTTCTGGGTGAACAACATTGTCTGCCCCAATTTTGTTGAGGATTTTTTCATGATAATCATTTTGTGCTTTCACTGTAATTTTCTTAATGCCTAGATCAGTAAGAATAACAGTAGTCAAAATACTTGCCTGGATATTATCTCCAATAGCTACAATAACATGGTCAATATTTTTAATACCTAACTCTTTTAATGAAGCTTCATCCGTAGCATCTGCGATTACCGCATGAGAGGCTATATTTTTATATTCATTGATTTTATCTTCATCATTATCAATTACCAGTACTTCCATTCCTTCCATGCTTAATTCACGGCAAATACTTCCCCCAAATCTTCCTAATCCGATTACTGCATAATCACGTTTCATTATTTTTCCTCCATCACTCAACTTTGTCGATATAGCTATCATACATGATGAATCGAAAAAGGAGCAACCTCTTTTCGAGTTGCCCCTTCCAATTTTACATTGCATCAAGCATTTGGAACTGAGATTTCACCAATCCAAAGTACTCTCCACGCTTAGCCATCAATTCCTCATGGTTCCCGTTTTCGAGCACTTTACCATTTTCAAGTACAAAGATATTATCCGATTCTCTAATTGTAGATAGTCGGTGCGCAATAATAATAGCGGTTCTACCCTTAAGCAACCTATTTAACGCCTTTTGTATTTTCACTTCTGTTTCAGTATCTATACTTGCTGTCGCTTCGTCTAAAATGAGGATAGTTGGGTCCGCTAGAAGTGCTCTAGCAAAGGAAAGTAATTGTCTCTCCCCTGCTGATAAGATACTTCCTCTTTCTTCAACTTCGGTACCATATCCTTCTCCTAACCGCTGAATGAAGTCATCTGCTCCAACTACTTTAGCTGCTTCCATAACTTCCTCATCCGTTGCGTTAGGATTACCGAAACGGATATTTTCCATTATAGTGCCCGAAAAAATAAAGGTATCCTGTAAAACAACACTGATTTTTTGACGAAGGCTATTAATTTTAACGTCTCGTAAATCATGCCCATCAATCTTTACCACCCCTTTAGTAGGGTCGTAGAATCTACTGATTAAGTTAGCAATAGTCGATTTTCCACTCCCTGTATGTCCCACAAGAGCAATTGTTTGGCCTTGCTTGATATCAAGGGATATTTCATGGAGAGCAATTCTACCTTCTTCGTAAGAGAATTCCACTTTATCGAATTCTATATGCCCCTTCATTTCTTCAATGTTATAAGAATTTTCCTTTTCGTCGACGTTTGGCTTTTCATCAAGAAACTCAAAAATCCTTTCCGAGGCCGCCATTGCCATTAAAAGTTGATTATACATTTGCCCGAGACGTGAGATTGGTTCCCAGAACATACCAAGGAAAAAGGCAAATGCTACAAACGTTCCCAGTGCTATTCCGCCATTCGCTTCACCAAGTAATATAAGATGTGCTCCGTAAGCAATTAATATTACTGTACCAATTGCATTACACATCTCAACGAGTGGTCTAAACATCGCACTCTTCTTTGAAGCACCACGAAAACTTTCAAAGAAACCGTGGTTCACTCCGTTAAAATATTCCCCATTCTCCTTTTCTTGTGAAAAAGATTGTGTGATTCGCATTCCTTGGAGACCCTCATTTAAATGCGAGTTCATCCTGGATTGCTGAATGCGCACTTCTTGCCATGAGCGGCGAATGTTTCTCCGCAGTTTTGTAGAAATATAGAACATGATCGGCAATATAACCATGATAGCAAGTGCAAGCTTTGGACTTAATACAAATAAGATAACGATAATGCCGATTAATGTCACAACATCCATTAGCAGGTTAATGATTCCATTTGTAAATAATTCCTGTAATGAATTGATATCATTCATAATTCTTACAAGAATTGATCCCGCTGATCGCGAATCAAAAAAGCGATGTGATAAACGTTGCACATGAGAAAACAAATGTTGTCTAAGGTCATAAATAACATTTTGACCGAGAATATTTACCCACTTAATTCGGAAAGTGTTTCCTACAAAGCTTAATAAATAAAGAAGGCCGATGCCAACCACGAGATAAGTTAACATTGTAGTATCCTTGTTTTTTATGGCAATATCAATCGCAACCTTACCAATTAAAATTGGTACAGTTAGTCTAACTGCGGTAGATATCATCATGGCAATGATCGCCGCAGGTAAATAATTTTTCGAATATGGTTTCAGATAGACGAGCAAACGCATCATCTGTGTCCAGTTAAATTGCTTTTCAATTGCCTGATCAACCGTATAGTGAAATCGCGTTAGATGTCTGTTTTTATCTTTAGCGTTACTAGTATTCGCCATCGAATCCCCCCTTTATATTTGTACGGTTCCCAGAATTGCTTCCCGGTCCTGGTATTGAATATCATATATACGTTGATATGTTCCGTTATTTGAAACTAACTCCTCGTGTACGCCTCGTTCCACGACTTTTCCATCTTCAAGTACTAATATTTCATCCGCATGCTTTAGAGAAGATATCCTGTGCGCAATAATGAAAGAAGTCCTTCCCTTCATTACTTCCTTAAGGGCCTTTTGTATTTTAAATTCTGTCTCCATATCCACTGCTGAGGTAGCGTCATCTAGGACGAGGATGCTTGGATCCACACAAATAGCACGAGCAATGGCAATACGTTGTTTCTGGCCACCTGAGAGTCCCATCCCCCTCTCTCCTAGCATCGTATCGTATCCTTTCGGCATTTCCATAATAAAATCATGAGCTTGCGCACGTTTAGCAGCATCAATCACTTGCTCATCTGTCACATTGGGATTTCCATATGCAATATTTTCCCTAATTGACGTTGAGAATAAGAAAGGTTCCTGTAAGACAAAACCAATGCTGCTCCTCAGTTTTTTAAGTTCATAATCAACTACTGGACGACCATCAATTAGTACATCACCTTGTTCCGCTTCGTAAAAACGGGTAATCAATTGCGTAATACTTGTTTTACCTGACCCCGTAGCCCCAATCAATCCAATAACTTTACCAGGAGGTGCATCAAATGAGATGTTTTTTAGTGCTGCATCATCATCCTCTATATAGGTAAGTGTTACATCTTTAAACGTAACATGGCCTTTAATATCCGTTTGAAGAGCATCTTCTTTTTCTACAATATCTTCTTTAGCATCTAGAATTTCAAGTAGTCTTTCTCCAGAGGCTTTGGCTTGAGAAAACTGATTTACGACAAACCCTAGGTTCATCAATGGTCCCATAATATACCAAACCAAACTGAAGAATGCGACAAGTTCACCAGGAGCTAGGCTTCCTGAAATAACAAGATATCCTCCAAAGGTCAGTAAAGCTACAGCACATACGTCCCCTATGAATTCCATTAATGGAAAATACTTTGCCCAAATGTACGACGTCTTTAAGTAATTCTGTCGGTAGTTATCGTTATTTTTGGAGAATCGCCCAATCTCGAAGTCCTCTCGTGATAATGATTTCACTGTATTCATGCCACTAATATTTTCCTGAACTCTGGTGTTAAGGTTTCCAAAGGACTTTCTAATCTTTCTAAATGCAGGGTGAACCCGTTTATCGAACTTAAATACGACAATAATTAGAAAAGGCATCGCTGCCATTGTTACCAGTGCTAGTGGAATGGAATAGTAAAACATAACGGCTAAACTAAGTCCGATTAATAATACAATCCGGATTAATTCTGCAAAGCCCGCGGAAAGAAAAAAACGAAAACCTTCCACATCTGCTGTCATTCTCGACATGATGTCACCTGTTTTAGCATTATCATAGTATTTAAATGATAATGTCTGTAACTTCCCATACAATGCATTTCTAAGTTTATAAACAGATACTATTCCAAATAAATCTCCCAAATACTGATGAAAATAGGTCGCAAAACCCTTAACAATCATTAAAAGAATAAAGATTCCTGCAATGTATGGAATCAGAGAGTATTGATCCCCATAGACAACATTGTCGATGGTTTGTTGCAGTATAATTGGATAAACTACAGTAATTGCGGTTACAAAGACAAGAAATACTAGAGATAGAATGAAGTATTTCTTATACGGCCAATAAAACTGCTTTAACTTTTTAAACGTATTCAAGTTGTTCCCTCCCTCAGGATGTTTATTTCCGTAATTACTAATATAACGGGTTCCGAAATAAATATCTACTGCTTTTGCTTAATTTTTTAAATTTTTTTTCAAGTTAGGTTATTTTTACTTCTTATGTAGTGTTAAACAGAAATTCATCGTAGACAAAAGAATATAAAAAGACATCAAGAAAGCACTTACCCTATAGATAAGTGCTTCCTTGATGCCTTTATAAAAGCTAATCGTATTGGCTACTCTGTTGAAGTGACTTCACAACAGCTATGAAGCTTAATCAACAAATCGCTCAATGCGCTTTTTTAGTAACCTTGCAGAGCCACTAGTCTGTTTATATCTCAGTTGCCCTTCCCCATCGAACAAAAAATAAGCAGGCACTGTCCGAACAGAAAAAGAATGGGATAAAGAATATTGGTCATCGATTGCAATTGGTTGTGCGATATTATATTTTTGGGCTTGTTGGACAACTTGCTTAAGATCTTTATCCTTCTCGGAACGTGGCATATGAACCGCGATGACTTGAATTTTCCCCTTATGGGCTTCCATAACAGAGTTTAAAACTGGAATATTCCTCTTACAGGAATCACAGCTCACAGACCAAAAATGTATAAGAACGGGAAGACCATGTTCTAATTCTTCTTTTCTAATTTCCTGATGAAGCCAATTTGTTGCACCTGAAAGATCCGGAATAGATTCTCGTAATTGCATAACGAACCTCCTTATTTTGCTCCTTATTCCTTCTATCTATATGTCGTACAACTCCACTTTGGTGCCTATAGAGAGTAATTCTAGTAATTATTGACGATAATACCTACTCTCCCAAAAAAGAAAAGCCCTCCTATAAGGAGAGGCTTTGTACCTTCAAAAAACTTTATTATCAGCTAAACTTTTGGTTTACCTGATCACACACTGTAGCTGCATTTGTACCCTGTGCATTTATGACAGGCCCAGAAATAGTCGTATCAGCCATTCCCATTACATCCTTATCCTGGCCAGAAATCACACAGCAATCACAATATGCTGCATCCTCTGCTGATTTTAAGTCAACAACTTCATGCCCCATTTCCATGAGGGCCGCTTTAACATCCGATAACGTACTTTCAACACCAATTCGAGCCATTGTACAGCCTCCTATATAGAAAATCTCCTATATAGTTTCTGCATTCAGATTAATGTTATGCATCATTCACTGTTAATTTTGCAATGGTTTGCACCACTGCCTTTACACCAACAGATAAGGCTTCTTCATTTGGATTAAGTTGCGCATGATGGAGCCCATAAGGTGAGGAAACCCCAAGCCAAAACATAAACCCAGGAATCTCTTTTAGCATGTAGCCAAAGTCCTCTCCCGTCATCGCTGCAGGCGCTGTATCAAATTTAATATCGTTTTCTTTCATTACTTTGGAAAAAAGATGTACATAGGAAGCATCATTATATACTTGGTAATAGTTTGCTCCATAATCGACATCTATCTCACACTCATAAGCAAGAGAAAAACCATCCATTAGTTTTTGTAGTTTGTCCTTAATAATTGGCATGGTTTCCGGACTAAGGGTTCGAATTGTACCTTCTAGTCGGGCCGTTTCTGCAATGGCGTTCTGTACATAGCCACTTTCCATTTTGCCTATCGTAATAAGGGCACTCTCCAATGGATCAATTCCTCTGGAAATAATCTGTTGGAGTTGCACAACAAATTGACTTGCCGCAACCGTCATATCCTTGGCTAAGTGGGGATATGCAGCATGGCCGCCTTTCCCTTTAAAATCAATGAACAATTCACTCGTATTAGCGAAAAGTAATCCTTCCTTGCTCGATACGGTTCCTACTGGTAGCTCAGGTGCAATGTGTAGCGCAAAAATGATATCTGGAAACCACGCTTGGAACACATCAGATTGGAGCATGGGCAAAGCGCCCCCCGGTCCTTCCTCTGCTGGTTGAAAAACAAATAACAGATTATCTACTGGCGGGTTCTCAACAAAGTAATGGATAGAACCAAGTGCAATTGTCATATGGAAGTCATGTCCACATGCATGCATTCTTCCTGTGTGAGTGGAAGAAAAGGTAAGTCCAGTATCTTCTTTGATAGGAAGCGCATCAATATCAGACCGAAATCCTATTGTTTTTTTTGGATTGGTACCTGCTATTCGAACTAGCAAACCAGTCTTCCATTTTTTTACTTGGACCCGTTCTGTCTGCCATTCTGTCAACTTATCCAATAAATACTGCTGGGTTTTTGTTTCCTGAAATCCTAGTTCGGGTATCTGGTGTAATTCTCGCCGTATCGAACGTAGTGTTTCATCACTCATTGTTTCACCCGCTTAATTATCAAGTTTACGAAGTTCTTGCTTGATTTCTGTCTTAGATTTGGTGCTTTCATCAATTTCTTTAAGTACTTTTGCCGGCGTACCAGCAACAAGTGTATTTGGCGCAACATCCTTTGTAACGATAGCTCCAGCAGCGACAATCGCCCCTTTGCCAACAGTTACTCCTTCCAGAACAACTACATTTGCACCTATCACTACATCATCTTCGATAACAACAGGTTTTGCTGAAGGTGGTTCAATAACTCCTGCAAGTACTGTTCCAGCCCCTATGTGGCAATTTTTACCGACTGTCGCTCTTCCACCAAGTACAGCATTCATATCAATCATCGTGCCTGCGCCTATCGCTGACCCAATGTTAATCATAGCCCCCATCATAATGACACAGCCGTCACCAATTTCTACTTGGTCTCTAATCACTGCTCCTGGTTCGATTCTAGCGTTAATTCCCTTTAGATCTAATAACGGGATTGCAGAGTTTCTTCTGTCATTTTCTACAACATAGTCTGATACAACGGCCTTATTTTGTTCCAAGACTGCCTTAATAGCATCCCACTCACCAAATAAAACGCCGCTTTTATTTTCAACAAAGGCCTGGATACTCTCACCAAATTCTAATGCATCCAGATTATCACCCTTTATGTAGACTTTCACTGGGGTACTCTTTTTACTGTTTGAGATAAAACTAATAATTTCATTTGCATCCATCATGTTCAATATCTTTTCCTCCTAATACTATACTATCTTTACTTTAGCAGACGCCTTTTCCTCAAGCAATTATAAACTATTCTGCATTAGAGAAACTCGCATTTGGGCGTCTTTTGTGAATGTGTATGTATTTCTTATACGGGGACTTCCAAATTTCAACCATATCGTTATTGCTTCCTAGCTAACATTTTATGCTTCTGCCCCCGTAAAAAAACGGTGACTCATCTCTATGCATCTTGAGAGTCACCGCCTACTATATTATTATTCATATAATGATGTATAGATATCTTTCTTGAGCTTTTTAAGTATTGCTCTTCTCGTTAAGATTCCATCAAAGTACCCTTCCTCGTCTACTACGCAAACGAAAGGGTGATCAATAACTGCATTTAATCCATCCATTATATTATCTTCCTTTTTTAAGCAAGGCAGACCTTCATTCATAATATCTTTAACTTCCATGTGAGCAAGCTTCTCCATCTCAAATCGTTCCAGACCAAGAATTTCATTCAATATTTTCGTCTTACCGACCGTACCTTTTAGTCGATAGGAAGGATCCAAAACCGGGACAGCTGAGTAGCCAGATTTTACTAAGACGAGTAAAGCATGTTCCAACGGATTGTTTACTTGAACATGCGCTACCTTCTCTGAAGAAATCATTAAATCCCCTACTGTACCAGCAGTTAATTGATTAGCTTGAATCATACTCATAGCATGCGCTCCTTTTACATCTATCTTCACAGTTAACAATAATTTTCCGTTTACACGACAAGCGTAAAAATTTCCAGTTACATGTACAGTTTATCATAACTGAACAAATAGAAAAAATATCTTACCACGTGCCTTGATTATTAAAGCGCACTTATATTACAATATGAGCATATGATCATATTGTAAGGGGGAACTGATTTGAACTATACTCCAATTGATGAAGCATTAATAGATAATGTTTCTTTAACTTTTAAAGCCCTAGCTGATCCGACGCGAATAAAAATACTTCATTTATTATTTCAACGGGAATGTTCTGTTAGTGAAATTGCAGAAACATTAGATATGAATCAGTCAGCCATTTCACATCAACTAAAATACTTAAAACAACTACGTCTAGTAAAGAGCCGGCGAGATAAAACAAAGTATTATTATTCTCCAGATGATTACCATGTTATGAACTTGCTTGAACAATCGATTGAACATGCAAAACATATACGTTAAAGGGGGAGATAAAATGGGTCATAGCCATGAACATAATCATAGTCAAGGACATCACCATCATCATACCTCGAATAAGAGGGTACTATTTTGGAGCTTTGTAACCATCTTCACGTTTATGATTGTGGAAGCAATCGGAGGGTACCTAACAAATAGTCTTGCCTTGTTATCAGATGCGGGACATATGCTAAGTGATGCTGCAGCGCTGGGGCTAAGCTTACTTGCCTTTAAAATAGGTGAAAAGCAAGCCACCTCTGATAAAACATATGGGTACAAGAGATTTGAGATTATCGCAGCATTTATAAACGGATTAACTCTCATTGTCATTTCGCTCTATATTTTTTATGAAGCCTATCATCGTTTTCTTGAACCGCCTGAGGTGAGTGCAGGTATGATGTTTATAGCTATTATCGGCTTATTTGTAAATATTTTAGTGGCTTGGATGCTAATGCGTGGGGATTCTCATGATAACTTAAATATTAAAAGTGCACTTTTACATGTTTTCGGAGACCTATTAGGTTCTGTAGGAGCTATCATTGCCGGGATATTAATTATACTTTTCAATTGGAACATCGCTGATCCAATTGCTAGTGTCATCGTATCCGCTTTAATCCTTTTCTCCGGGGTTAGAATTGTAAGGGATTCTCTTCATATATTAATGGAAGGAAAGCCGGCAAACATCGATGTAACAGCTCTTAACGATTCTATTGGAAAACTTGATGGAATCGCTGATGTGCATGATTTACATGTTTGGTCCATTACATCAGAGTTTCCAGCATTAAGTTGCCATGTAGTTGTTAAGAACAACGTTGATAGGGACCAATTGTTAATTAATATAAATAACTTGGCGAAGAATACCTTCCATATTTCTCACTGTACGATCCAAGTTGAAGGAGAAAATACTTCCATTCATTCTAACTGTGATAATTGTGATTAGTTTTGGCTTTTTATTCCAGAACCTCCACGTTACTTTCCTGTGGAGGTTCTTTTGTTTCCCTCACAGCATAGGATAAGTTTTAGAAAGGAAACTTATTCAGCCATTGGCCCCCGTCTAACGTAATTACCTCTCCATTCATATACGCTGCTTTTTCGGACAGCATAAAATGTGCAAGGTCTGCAATTTCTTCTGGCTTACCTAATCTCCTCAGCGGAACAGATTGGATGGTACGCTTAGCCGCCTCCTCTGATTCGAATAATTTATCTGCCCCTCCTGTACGCTCGATTGGGCCTGGAGCAATCGCATTCACCCTTATTCCATATTTAGTCCCCCACTCGACAGCCAATGTTCGTGTCATATTTAACACTCCTGCTTTTGCAGCTGAAGAGTGAACTACACCAGCTCCCGCATTCCAAGCATAAGTTGCTACCATGTTAATAATCGAGCCTTTTATATTATGTTCTATCCAGTACTGCCCCACTTCTTTGCTACAATAAAACGTACCATTTAATACAATATTAATAACAGAATTCCACCCATTAACCGATAACTCTTCTGCTGGGACAATAAAGTTACCAGCTGCATTATTAATGAGATGATTGATAGCCCCAAAGTGTTCTACTGATTCCGCTACCACTCTTCTTACAGAATCGGGATCTCTTACATCTAATTGGATAGCATGAATCGAGCCCCCGACTTGTTCAAGCAATTCTTGTTTAACCGCTTTCAATTTGTCTTTGTCTCTTCCAGTTATGACTACGTTTAACCCCTCGGCTGCAAATTTCGCAGCCATATGCTTTCCCATACCACTTGTGCTCCCGGTTATGAGAACTGTTTGACCTTGCATTGTCATACCCTTCTCCCCTTCCTACTATTCATACTATTCGGAATCCGACCCAAAGTCAAAGAACAATTAATTAGGTGAATTTTTTTTAAAAACTGTTGTCTTAACATGTTATAATTTACTTTTAACGTATGAAATAGAAAGGTATGACCATATGAATCGACGTTCCTTTTTAAAAAGATCAATTGGCAGCTTACTGGCTCTGATAGGAATAGGTGGAGGTACTTACTATTACGCCAGGGATATCGAACCAAGGATGCTACAAGTTCAGAATGTGAAAATAATGGATGCTACAATCCCTGCATCATTTAATGATTTTAAAGTTGTACAATTCTCAGATACACATATTGGATTTCACTATAGTATAGAACAACTACAAAAGCTTGTTAATAGAATAAATGAAATAAACCCAGATCTAATCGTGTTTACTGGCGATTTGGTAGATGAACCCCATCTATACACATGGAATAATGATTTAATAAATGTTCTTCAATCTCTTGAAGCTCCTCGTGGGAAATTTTGGATTTATGGCAACCATGATCATGGAGGTTACGGAACAGAAAAAGTAAGAGACGTTATGGACGCTTCAGGCTTTACCCTCTTACAGAACGAGCATTCCGTAATCGAACAAAACAATGAGCGAATCATTCTTTCGGGTATTGATGATGTTATGCTTGGTAGCCCTAATCTAAGACAAGCCCTAGAAAATGTGAACCCTGACCTTTTCACGCTATTACTTGCACATGAGCCAGATTTTGTTGATGTAGCAGTAGACTACTCTGTTAACGTACAATTGTCAGGTCATAGCCATGGTGGACAGGTTCGTTTACCATTTATCGGGCATCTTTATACACCTAAGTATGCAGAGAAATATGTAGAAGGAAAATACTTACTAAACGACGGAAACCTACAACTTTTTGTTAATCGTGGTATTGGTACTACCCGTTTGCCATATCGTTTCTTATGTAAACCAGAGCTTCACGTGTACACCTTACACAAGGAATGATATTAACCCATCCTGCAATGCTTGCATAGACTATAAGGAATATAAGAATGAAAGGGAGATCATATTGTATAATCCCCATTATATGCCTTATCGCCAGCACCAGGACCAAGAAGATACACGTTTTTTCCCTGTCCTACCATTTTTGACGGGCCTTGCTTTCGGGCCATTACTATATGGTTCCTTCCAAGGTGGAGGATATCCTCCTTATCCTCCCGCACCTTACTATCACTATCCATATGGATATGGCTACAATCCTGGCCCACCGTATTATCAGCCGTATTACAATCCATACTAACGAGCACGCAGTCGATCTATTTAGTCGACTGCTGTTTTCGTTTACATTTTCGACATGGTTTTTTATCCTCCTTCATGCTAAAATTAATGAGATCTTAAAAGAATGGGGGCCATACATATGTCTACAAGGTCTAAATTACTTTTGTTATTTCTAGGATTGATATTACTATTGGCAGCTTGTGGTGAAAAAGATTATAATGGAGACTTTTCATACGAAGTAAGTGATTTCTCATACACTAACCAGAATAATGAACAATTCGACAGTGGCGAATTGGAAGGAAAATTCTGGATTGCTGATTTTATTTTTACTAACTGTGAGACTGTCTGTCCCAACATGACATCTAATATGGTTGATTTGCAAAAAATGCTTAAAGACGAAGGTTTAGAAGATGTAGAGTTCGTATCATTTAGTGTTGATCCTGAACATGACACCCCGGAGAAACTAAAAGAATACGCTGCCTCAAGAGGAGCTTCCTTTGACAATTGGAACCTGTTGACAGGGTATGAATTCCAAGAAATCAAAGAACTCTCTATTAAATCTTTTAAAACAATGTTAGAAGAAGCCCCTGATTCAGACCAAATGATTCATGGAATCAACTTTTTCGTTGTAACTCCAGAAGGAAATGCGATCAAAAAGTTTAATGGGACACAACCAGCAGAGATGGAAAATATCGTACAATATCTAAAAGAAGTTTATTAGTAGATGCGTTATAAAGTATGCAGAAAAGACCTACAATAAATAAATTTCTTCTTTGCATAACGGTCAATTTGCAAAATAAATCTTCATAAAAAAACTGAGCGGGTTCGGAGTATTTTCGAAAAACCGTTCAGTTTTTGCGTTATATTTACTACAACTATCTCTTTTTAAAAATCCCCTTCTTTAAGAATAAAACAGAAACCTCCTTATGCTGGTTGCGGTGTGAGAGACTTTGAGGTAGGATGTAGACAAGCTATATATTAGATCGTTTAACAATTTTGCAACAGAATCAATTTCAATTTAAAGTTCAAAGTAGTAGAAAGGAGAGAGAGCATGCATAACCAACAACTAAGAGATATTGCCAAAGCATTGTACACTGTAAATAGACATGCAAAAACTGCACCTGAACCACGACACCTATACTATATAAAGAAAGAAACTATAAATCGCCTTCTAAATGAAAAGAAAGCGAACAAAGTAGGATTACATTTTTCTGAACATCCAAAGTTTAGTAATCAGCATTCTACACTCCTTGTCAAAGTAGATGATTACTACTTTCATATTCCGCCATCAAAAAAGGATTTTCAACAGTTAAAACATTTGGGAGCACTCGATGAGAATTATCGAAATCCACAATGCAAAATGTCACTTTCTCAAGCTAAAAAAGTAATCTATGAATATATTGACTGGAAACCACAAGCTCCGTCAACTACCACACCCAAAAAATCATCCTACTATACTCCCTCTTCGCTGGGAAAAATGGAATGGCCACCAAGAAGGAAATCACACCGTTAAATAGGCTGTGATGTTTTAAACTTATATAGATAAGGTATACCTTTAGTAAAAGGAGGCCTTCCGTATGACTGAACTGAAAAATTTTATGTATGAACTGCACCGATACGCTGACCAAACCCATACTTTGAAAGATGCCTATGAAAAATTACCTGAAGCAGAAAAACAGAAGGTTATGAAAACAGCACCCGCATCTGTTCGCTCGCCTGAGGAATTCTTTCATCCGGTCTTTTCATGGTTGGAAACAATGCACAGTGAATATGGTGTTGAAAATGAAGAATAATCATCATCAAAGGATGATAGGAATACAACAAATAAACTCCCAATATTCTGGTGAGCCAACTCATTATAGCCTATAAAAAAATCAATAAATCCGAGCAATGACAAAATAACATTCGAAATCATATATGGTTTCGAATGTTATTTAATTACTTGGAGGAATTTTTAAGTGGTATACTTTCTAAATGAAGTTAGTTGACAAGTAAAAGGAGAAGCATTTTCCTTGCTAAATGGCTTTGTAACATTGCAAATTCTTGTTCCCTTCTAAATGTGCCTTACTACTCTCTGAGTTTACGAATTTATTTCGGAAAGTTTTCGCGTCATCTCGCAAGTTTAGCACCTCACTTATACGTTTGCTTTTCTTTCGGGTTCTGTATTAACTATGTTTTATAAATAGTACCCTAATTAGATTCCATATAACTAATCCAGCCCCAAAGTATGCCAATAGCTGGAGTGTTACTTTTAGAAAGAGACGGAACAATTCTGGTGAGAGTCCCAGCATAAAATAACTGGCAGATAGCATGATACAGAGAATTAAACTAACCATTATATAACTTAGGAGATCGAACACACGGTTCGTAATAAACCATTTCACAGCCGGTCTTACCAATAGATAGCCGATAGCTAAACCAATTGTTACTAAAATATATAGATAACTCGAATCCTCTAGTTTACTTTCCTGCACATTTGTAATTATATTTAAGAACAATGCTATACTTCCTTCCATACTCTTTTTAGCATTGTCCACTAGTTTACCTAACTTTATACTTCACTTTCTTTAACTCTAGAGGTGAAAAATCCCCATCTTTATTCAGATTGTAAAGTCTTGTTCTGGGCTCGTTCCTTCTTCAACATGACACTGTCGGACTGTCTTTTTTCCAAGCGGACTTCGATTTGCGATAACTCCCTTTTATCTTCCATAAGCTCTTGCTTATTTTGTTGAAAAAGTTGTTCGAAATTTAACGTTTTTGGTCGCATATGATACACTCCTTCTAGTATTATATAAAAGTATACCCTATTCTAACTGAAGTAGATCTAAATTTTTTGAACATTTTATAACATTTGAAAAAATGACCATGCAGGAGGCTATAATGGAACATATGTTGAACCAAAAACTTAAACAAATCGAAATATCTGGCATTAGGAAATTTTTTAATATGGTGGCGGATGAAGAGGATGTTATTTCTCTAACAATTGGACAACCTGACTTTCATACACCTGAACATATAAAACAGGCAGCAGTAAACGCATTGTCCTCAAACAAAACAGGTTATACACATAATGCTGGAATCCTTGAATTACGAAAGGCTATCGCTGCATATAATGAAGAGAAATATCATATCAGCTATGATCCTGATAAGGAAATTATCGTTACTACTGGTGCTTCTCAAGCCATCGATATTACTTTTAGGGGGATTTTAAATAGTGGAGATGAAGTAATTTTACCAGGACCTATCTATCCGGGGTACGAGCCACTTATCACCCTAGCCGGGGCGAAAGCAGTTTATGCGGATACCACAAATGATGCATTTAAACTTACAAAAGAGAATTTGGTTCAACATATTACAGATAGAACGAAATGTGTTGTTCTTCCCTACCCTTCCAATCCAACTGGTGCTTCTTTTACCAAAGAGGAACTAAACGAATTGGTGTCCGTATTAAAGGACAAAGATATTTTCATCTTGGCAGATGAAATTTATAGTGAATTAGTGTATGAAAGGCCACATTACTCTATCGCTTCGTTTGAATCAATTAGAGATAAAACAATTGTTATAAACGGCTTATCCAAGTCCCATTCGATGACAGGCTTTCGGATTGGTTATTTACTTGCACCATCATGGCTAGCAAAAGAATTATTAAAAGTACATCAGTACAATGTGTCTTGTGCATCATCCATAAGTCAATATGCTGCTCTTGAAGCATTAACGAATGGTAAAAATGATACGCTAATTATGCAGGAAGCCTATAATGTAAGAAGAGAATATGTATATAAAAGGTTAGTGTCTATGGGGCTGTCTGTTAATAAACCTGAGGGTGCATTTTACTTCTTCCCTAAATTTCCCATGAAAGAAATGGACTCTTTCCAGCTCGGATTGGAGCTTGTTCGTAAAGGAAAGGTTGCTTTAGTGCCAGGTAGTAGCTTTTCAGTGGTTGGAGAAGGATACATGCGTTTATCTTACGCATATGATTTAGAAACAATTAAAAAAGCATTAGATCGATTAGAAGGATTTTTGCAAATGTAAGGAAAGGGGCATCTAGTCGGCTTTACGAGAACTTTGCTTTTTCATATTGTCATAGAGATTCAGTAGGCGATCAAGTTCTTGACTGATTGCTACTGACTCTAAATTTGTGAAACCTTTTTCCAGAGCGACTTCGGTCATTTTTTTACGCAGAAATTCAATACGTTTTAAGAGTTTGTCTAATGCACACATTATCGTAGTTTGTCTGCCCCCTTCTATGTTAATTTACTTTACTTTAGCATAAATTTACAGATTGTGACAAGTTATTTTATACCACATTGTTTATAGGGTATAATATTTTTCCTTGTCATAAACTACAGCAGTTTTGAAACTCGATAACAATTGCTTACTATGCTACTATTATAGAGAAATGTATTTTGGAAAGGATGTCTTCGGTGACCGAACGAAAAAAGAAAAATGAATGGTTCGAATGGGCCAAAGCCATCATTATAGCTGTTTTAATAGCTCTTTTTTTACGTACTTTCTTATTTGCGACATCCATAGTCGATGGGGAAAGTATGGATCCTACTTTGAAGGATGGGGAAAGAGTAATCTTTAATAAGTTTGTTTACCTCGTTGGTGAACCAGAACGTGGAGATATTGTCATCATCGAAAGGCCCCTAAAAAACTATGTGAAACGAGTTATTGGATTGCCTGGAGATACAATTGAAATAAATGGTAGTAGCCTATATATAAATGGGGAAAAATACGAGCAAACATTTCTTAGTGAAGAAGCAGAAATGCAAACCGGAAGCTATGGACCAATCGAGGTCCCTGAGGACAATTACTTTGTAATGGGAGATAATCGTGCGATCAGTAAAGATAGCAGAAATGGCCTTGGCTTTATTGAGGAAGATAATATTATTGGCAGATCAGAATTAATCATCTTCCCATTCGATGAATGGTCGCTAACTAGGTAAAGCACTGTGGGTTCAGCTACAATAACTTCCCATATTTCTCTAAAAAGACAGACAAGCAGTCTGTCTTTTTTTATCTTTCATTGTCATATAAACAAAATCCAATATTCATTAATAGGATACCAAAACAAACAATCCCAAATACTGCTTCAAGCATGCTTATGCACCCCCTGCCCCAAATCTTCTTTCGATCATATCACCTATTTGTTACCCTTTCATCATATCAATATCTTCTCCCTAAATAAAGCAAAAATGTGATAAAATAAAGTAGTATATTTTCATTTGACAAACTTCGAGAGATTTTGGGAGGCACATAATGCTACACTGCCCTTATTGCGGATCATCTATAAAAAGCGACGAACATTACTGTATTACTTGTGGGGAAAAACTTCCTCTTGATATAAATGAGCGATTTATAACTTCAAAAAAATTCAACAAATTTTGGTTGCTTCCTCTTTCTGTTTTTTTCGTGATACTTCTTTTTTCTGGATTACTCTATCTAATCCTGGAAAATAAGACGAATGAAGCGCAGGCATTATACGCCGAGGGTGAAGAACTTGTATTAAAAGGGGATTACGCAAAAGCTAATGAAACATTTGAAACTGTCCTAGAGTACAAGCCACATTTCACGCAGGCAGAGATTTCACTGAGTTTCTTAAGTAAAGCGATTCAGGCAGAATCTTCCCTAGAAAAGGCTGAAAAGCTGTTAGAAGAAGATAAATACCAAGAGGCCCTTTCTCTTATTAATGATTCAGAGAGCGATCTAAATACCTTTAATGGTCCTGGAATAAATAAATTGATTTCTGACATAGGTGCAACAAGAAATAATATAAAGCTTGAACAAATAAAGAATGTACTGAACAAAGAATCTAACATTGATGAATTAAAAATATTACTGTGGGATGCAGAGGCAATAGATAGTACGGAAGCTAATACTATTACCACAAGCATTCGAGAGCAAATAGTAGATTATACGTATACGAAAGCGAATGAACAATTAAACAGCAAGCAATTTAATGATGCTCAGATTATCGTGGAAGACGGGCTGAAATATGCCCCCGACTCAGAGAAACTTCGGAGTCTTAAGACAACAATAGATAAGGAACAGGTGGCTTTCGAAACGGCCCAAGAGCAAAGAATTGAGCAGGCTATGACAACTGCTGAAGAGGAAAGGCAGTTGAATGAAACGGATGCAATTGAACTGGTTGAAGTTGACCTATCAAAGGACAAACAAGGTAAACTTGTTGTACAAGGTGAAGTAAAAAGCGTCGCAACCATTCCTGTAAATTCCGTTTTAATCAATTATTCTCTTGCAACAAAGGAAGGAAACGAAATACTAACAAACGAAGTGTTTGTCTTTCCGGATAAATTATACCCCGGTGAAACAGGTAAGTTTGAATATACTCATTTCGACATAGATGAAAAAGGAAAAGATCTGAATATTGAGGTTCAGAAAATTACTTGGTACACAGACTGACTTCCCCCAAAAGAGGTGTTTTTATTGCATAAAAAGAAATATCTTCCTATCATCCTTTCCGTGTTGTTACTCACGGTAGGAATTGTACTTTGTGTTTTAATGTACAATAGTTGGAATGATGAAGAAATCTCTGTTAATAACCCTACTATTAACAAAGTTAACGTTAATGAAGAAACACTAGATCTTAAATCCATTATTCATGAGGCTGAAAAAAACGTTATTCAAATAGAAGCGCAAAATGACGAAAGTACGCTTACAGGTTCTGGATTCTTATTTAATGAAAAAGGAGATATAATAACGAATGCCCACGTAATTCGTGATGCAGATACCATATATGTTAGAACGGCTAACGCACAAATATATCCTGCTGCTGTTGTTGGCATTGGTGAAAGTCTTGACGTTGCAGTTATCCGGGTACCACAGCTCGCAGGTAAAAATTATTTAGAAGTGGAAAAAGATCTTAATGCGGAGATTGGTGATGAAATTATTGCCCTGGGTAGTCCTCATGGTTTTCAAAATACCGTGACACTTGGAATCATTTCCGGTGCAGAGCGCAATTTCTCAGTTGATGGCTTTGATTACTCTAATGTATATCAAATCTCTGCTCAAATCACCCACGGCAATAGTGGGGGCCCTTTAATTCATAGAAATACAGGAAAAGTAGTTGGAATTAATTCTGTAGGTACAGAGGATGGTACCATCGGATTTAGCATCCCGACAAATGAAGTAATCGGTGACATAGAAAAGTGGTCAAATGAGGCCCAGAATGAGAATTTAGAGTTTACAAGCACAACAGATATTATTGACACAAACACCCCTGAACAATTTATGGAGGATGCAGAGTACCTGATTGACTATTTCCTGGAAAGTATTGATATAAGAGATTATGTTAATGCATATACACTGCTGGGGAGTAATATGCAATCCCAAACCTCTTACCAAGACTTTCGTGAAGAGTACATTCATATCGTAAAGTTAGAGTATAGCGATCTAACTAGCAATGTAACCGAGACGAATACAGTCAAAACAACTGTAGAAGTTGAAATTGAGAGCAAACTAGAAAATAAAGAGAAGACGGAAAAGAAGAAACATACTTTTGAATTTATTACGGATTATGAAAATGACCAATTAAAAATTGTAGAGATTATCGATAATACAGATTAATAATTCCTCTCACTAACCTGTTACCTTCCTGTGGTAGCAGGTTTATTTTTTGAACTAGGCATTCGTCTATACAATTCTAAACGATATACATATAGTAAACTGTAAGAACAAGGGGAGGTGAAAAGAATGGGTTACGGCTATGGCGGATTCGGCGGCGCTGGTTGTGGCGGCGGTAGTGGTTATGGAAATAACTTTGCACTAATTGTAGTGCTTTTTATTCTTTTAATCATTGTAGGTGCAGCTTTTTATTGCTAATTAAACAACAAGCTTGCGCTATTTCATTAATAGCGCAAGCTTGTTTTTCTTATCCTGCTGTTAACAATTGAATT
This sequence comes from Oceanobacillus sp. M65, assembly GCF_052246275.1. NCBI lineage: Bacteria > Bacillati > Bacillota > Bacilli > Caryophanales > Bacillaceae > Oceanobacillus > Oceanobacillus sp. M65. The sequence goes on from NZ_JBQQCJ010000002.1 coordinate 824,015, forward strand.
AGCTTTGCTGGTGGTAAAGGTTTACTAAAATAATATCCTTGCATTTCATCACAATTTTCTTCCCTGAGAAATTCAATCTGTTCATGTGTTTCTACTCCCTCAGCAATTACTTTCATATTTAAGGAATGTGACATATGTATAATTGATTTTACGATGGCTTTATTTTGCTTTTGTGAAGCATCCATAAACGTCTTATCAATCTTTAACTTCGTAACTGGAAACACACTTAAATATCGTAATGATGAGTAACCTGTGCCAAAATCATCAATGGAGACAAGGACTCCAAGCTCCCTTAATTGCTGTAAAGTGTTAAGAATGTAGTGCTCGTTTGTCATTGCCATACTTTCTGTGATTTCGAGTTCTAAATATTTTGGATCCAGCCCCGTTTCCTTTAAGGTATTCTTTATTTTGGTAACGAGGTTTTTTTGGTGAAACTGTTTCGCTGACAAATTAACACTTACAATAACAGGGTCATACCCTTTTCCCTGTAAAAGTTTATTTTGCCTACAGGCTTCGTACATAACCCAGTCACCAATTTCTATTATCAGCCCTGTTCGTTCGGCAAGCGAAATAAAATCTAATGGTGGAATATACCCTTTTTCTGGATGATTCCAGCGAAGCAATGCTTCCATCCCGACTATTCCCCCTGTAAGCAAATTTTTCTGGGGCTGATAATGTAATTCAAACTGTTCTTTTTGTAGAGCTTTCCGTAAGTCACTTTCCATTGTAAGCATTGATTTAAAGTTCTCAGAAATAGATGTTTCAAACATTTTATAATTATTACGGTGTTTTTCCTTAATTACATGCATCGCAGATTGAGCGTGAGTCAGCAATGCCTCTGGTGATTTTCCGTTATTCGGATAGACGCTGATTCCAATACTAATAGACGTATAAATGTCGTGTTCTCCAATTTTGACAGGACTCTCAAATTCCACAATAAGATCTTCAGCAAGTTTTACGGTATGCTCCTTTGCCTTTATCCCATTTTGAAGCAAAAGAAATTCATCCCCGCCTATTCTTGCAATGAACGTATCAGGCCCTAGAAAAGATTTCAATTTATCGCTTATTGCTTTTAATAACTTATCCCCAAAAGAATAACCAAGCGTTTCATTTATCTCTTTGAAATAATCAATATCAAGAAAATATACAGCAAGCTGCTCTTCTCCTAATTTCTTAGACTTATTGATTGCTTCATCAAGTATTTTCATAAAAAAGTTTCGGTTTGGAAGATCTGTCAGCTCATCATAATATGCCATGTATTCGATTCGCTTTTCATTTTTCACCTGGTCTGTAACGTTTTTAATAAGAAAGATCCGGGCGCCCTCTTTGCCATGATAGCTAGAATAATCTAATACTTGAATATAAACCGGAGAGCCGTTGCTCTTTTTCCCTGCCAGAATCCCGCTCTCGGTTCCCTTCCACCACTCCGCGTCTATTGTTCCTTTATTAAGCTGTAAAAGTTCGCTAAGTCGAATCGATTTAAGTTGGATACGGGAATACTGAAAAATCGTTGCAAACGATTCATTACAATCTATAATTTTGTCGCCGTCGAGGATAAGTAATCCTTCGCTTTCTTTTACTGTATCTTTAATTTGGAACGTTCCTCCACCTGGTAGCTCGAGGGGCTTAAGAACAATTCCATAGGTGTCCTCTTTTAAGAAAACACACTTGGCTTCAAGAAAGGTTGCATGATCTCGTTTAAGTGGCAAAATACAGGTACAGTTTACTGCCGCTTTCATTTTTTCGAAATCAAAGTAGTCATTTAGGTTAGCTAAAACGTTGTCTTTATTACAGCCTATTAACTTATATGCCGCGTTGGTCCCTGCCAAAAGCGTGCCACTATGATCAACAAACATTATGGGCTCGTTTAAACTGGATAGCAAATTTTGATTAAATGGAAAAAAAGTGTCTTCCATAGTAATGCTCCCTCCATCTTAGCCAATGATAATTTTCTCTTTAGGATAACGATACTTACCGCTTCTTTTTCTATTTTTAAAAGTAAATAATAATGTAATGATCCCTACGCGCCCTATGAACATTAACAACATCAGAATCACTTTGCTAATTGGCTGCAAATCGCTGGTGATACCTAAAGATAGCCCAACCGTACCAAATGCGGAAGTTACTTCATATAATATTTGGGATAGAGAGAACGGTTCAATGATTGACATGATCATCATGGAAAGGAACACAATAACGATAGCCATTAGTGCTACTGCAACAGCTTTAATTAGGTCTTCATCATACACTTCTCTTTTGAAAATGCGAATACTACTTCCACCACGGGCGTATGTAATGATAAAAATGACCACAAGAGCAAAGGTTGTTGTCCTGATCCCGCCTCCCGCACTACTAGGAGAAGCACCGATAAACATCAACAAGGACATAAATAAGTGGTTGGATTCCGTTAATTGCGTGACATCCATTGTTGTGAGGCCTCCACTTCGCGTTGTTACCGACTGAAACAATGCGTAAAAGAAAGACTCGTGCCATGATTTATCTGCAAAAAAGTGATTAAAATCAAGAATATAGATGAACAAAGCACCAATAACAACGAGTATTGAGAAGGTAAATGTTGTCAGCTTTGTATACAAACTAAACCGTATCCTTTTTCTATTTTCTTCTTTTTCGAACAAATATTCTTTTACCTCGATGAGGACAGGGAAACCAATCGCTCCGAAAATAATGAGAAGAATATTAATGAATTGAACAAAATAGTCATTACGATACGGTATTAAGGATTGACCTGTTATATCAAATCCACCATTGGTAATTGCACTAATTGTTCCAAAAAAACCTTGTAGATAGGCTTCACCGGGAGTCGGGAAATAACGCAAGAAATATGTACCCAACACAATAAACCCGATTAGTTCAATGGTAAGCAGCACGAAAACAATTTGCTTAATTAAACGGACCATTCCTTCAAAAGTAGTCTGATTCTGATCCGCCATAATAAGCCGTCGCTCTTTTAAACCAATTTTTTTTCCTAATAATAGCCAGATGAACGTACCAATAGCCATTATCCCAACTGCACCGAGCTGTAGAATAAAGGCCAAAACAAGAATACCTGGCGTGCTCAGCGTGTCTGCTATGGTAATTGTACTGAGCCCTGTAACACTTAAGGCACTAACTGCAGTAAATAGTATATCAATAAATTCTACTCGTACATTCTCCTGGTATACAAAAGGTAGTGACATGAGAATAGTTGACACAATTACTGCAAAGAAATAAAACACGAGCAACACCTGTACCGGTGATAATTTATTTATCCATTTAAAAAATGGACTCCAATAATTCATACTTCCTAACTCCTAACACTTAACTAATGCTTACTACGCCTTTAAAAGCTGTAATGTCACTAACATTATAACAGGCGGTGGTAAGAATTGCTTGCAATTTCGACAAATTCAGGCATCCACCTAAGTCGGCATCATAATATCCGCTGTTTAAACACTGGTAAAAGCGCATTTCCCCGATATCCTTCATCTATCAGGGTAGAGAGTAATAATTCCACTTTACTCGTTTTTTGATCGACCAGTTTCCCGATGAATAATACGTTCATATTATCACCAATATCATTTACCCCTGTAATGTTAGTAATAAAAATAGCAGGTTCATTGCTCTCTGTTGTTATCTTAGCACGAATAATAATCTCACTCTTTTCTTCATAAAGTCTATGTAAAAAGGATGAGTACGCACGGCTAACATACGCTTCTACAGTCCATCTTAGTTGATCATCTTCTCTGTTTATAATCAACCCGTCCATAAGGTCTAAGGAATGACGTTCTATACCATCGTCGTTTAGTTCTAGTATTTGTAAACTCTTTAATTTAAAAGTCTTCATTGCCTTCCTCCATTCGTCGATGAATTAAAAGGTTTTTCTATTATCATTAAAAGTGTATCAGAAATGCATACGATTGAATATATTTATATGAATTTCTTATTATGTTTGGTCAGCTAAGAGGTCGGGTAACTATTTAATAAATAATAGTTATGAGGAGAGATTAAGATGTCAGAACTGTCATCATATAAAATACAATTAAACCAAAATATCCACACCCAAGACATTGTAAAGATTCATCATTACGCTGTTAAGAACGATGTAAATATGTACCTTTATCGAGATCACCTTATTGCTGATACAAAAAACCTACCAAAACTACTATCCTTTTTCCTTCTTTGCAGAAAAAATCAATCATTGGTTCTTATTATTGATGGACAAGATGCAAAAGAAGTGTATTATATGATTTCACAATTACTTAATAAGTCAATAAAAGTCGAACTTAGAAAAGAAAACATAATGGAAAAAGATAAGACTGTTCTCATTTAAAGTACATTTTAGATTAGATAAAGTGAAACTAACAATCAGTGGGGGGTTTCCGTTCTTCCCCCACTGATTGTTAGTTGAACGAATCGGGGTGGTAGCGTCCGTTTTCTCCCACTCAAAACTAGTTTCACCTCATGTTTTGAAGTGGGAGTCTTACGGACGGTTGCACCGGGATAACTTGCATTCGCTTGTCTTTTCTTATACTTGGGTCTACAAATTCAAACTATGTCGTCATTGCATCCTATCCTACCATATGTACTTTCCTTCTTAAAATTAAAAGGAGCCTTGCTATAAAAGCTTGGCTCCTTTTTAATTAAACTCTAACTCTTCAACATGCTCGATCATAATTCTTTCCTCGGTATCGGTAAATAACCTGGCGTTTACATATAATGAGCTACCCTCTATGTTGTCAATCTCCGTTATTACTACTGGGTCCTGTGGGTAGTATACATTCCCTTTACTCAGTTTTTTTGTCACCATACTCCCTGTAAAAGTGGGTTTCTTATCTTTCAAGGAAACGGAAACCAATGGTGACTGATGTTTAATTTCAACAGGTTCCTCTCCCACATACTGAATGGACTGACGAACCTCTATTCCTTCTTCTACCTGAATTACACTCATATGTAAAATGAAATCTCCTTGCTGTTTTGAAAAAGATTTGTTTTCTGCAAGGATAGTATGTCCTCCAGCAAATTGCTGATAAATAAAAACGAATAAGCAAAGAATAAATAGTACCCCTATAAATATATACCTTCTTTTCATTGTATCTCTCTCCTACTTTTTATAAAAATAAGGTCGGCCGTTTTGTTCGCTTATATTATAAGACGGATTTGGTAGTGGAAATGTTTCAACTTTTTCAATATTTTTATAAAAAATGGGTATAAAAGGAAATTTATTAACTGTATATATAATTCTCTTCTTTGTCATTATAAGTAGTGACATTCTTACGAAGGAGGATACACATGACAGTTGGTAGCCAAGTAAAACAGACCATTGCTGGATTAAAGAGTGCACAGGCAAGCTTCGAGCAGTTTGCCCTACAAACAGAAAACAAACAGGCAAAGAAATTATACGAAGACGCAGCACAGCAAACAATGTCTATTCTGCAATCAGTAGAACCAAGAGTTCAACAAATGGAGAAAGAAGAGCCCCAGTATAAGGGTTTCTAAATATAGATAAGTCAAAGGATTGGTTAGCCAGTCCTTTGATTATTCTTTGAGAAAACGGGTGAGAAAATGTCCATGAAGAGATGGCTGCTTCTTATCGGCCTACTTTGTACACTATGCAGTTGTGGAAACGAATCAGCACTTGAACCATCCAAAAATAAAAACGAGGCACTTGATTTAACTCATATTTCGACAAAAGATCAAAATACGAGTCAGCAACAGGCAAACCAGGCAAAAGCAGCCTTAAGTAATTATAAGGAAATCACGGCAATTAAAGCTGTTAATACATCGAAGCAATTAATTATAGCCGTACAAGTGGAACAAAACCAACGTTTAAAACTTGCTAAAATACGAAAACAACTTAGTAAAGAAATGAAAGAAATGTTTCCTGATTTAAAGGTGGAACTAACTACAGATAAAAAGATTGCGATTGAGTTAGAGAAACTGGAAGAAAAACTAAAATCAGGTTCGATGTCCAAGAAAAGTATGGAGAAACGTGTAAAGAAAATTGTAGACCTCTCCAAAGAACAGACTTAACGAAATGAGTGAAGCGAAATGGCAGATAAAAAGAAAAAAAAATTACCACCTGAAGCTCAGAACTACCAGGCATTTCAACAAGATCGCGAAGTAAAGCGTCCCGTATTATTAAATTGTCTTAAGGCGTTCCTTGTTGGAGGTTTCATATGCTTTATCGGCCAATTAATTTCAACCTTTTATGTATATTATTTTAATTTCACCGAGCAAACTGCTGGTAATCCGACAACTGCTACGTTAATTTTTATAACTATGCTACTTACAGGGTTTGGCATTTACGATAGAATTGGCCAATTCGCCGGGGCAGGCTCTGCTGTACCTGTTACAGGTTTCGGTAATGCAGTGATCTCGTCCGCGATTGAATACAAAACAGAAGGATTTATTTTAGGTGTGGGTAGTAACATGCTTAAGCTTGCCGGTCCTGTCATTGTATATGGCGTATTTTCTGCTTTCGTTATCGCATTGATAAAGACCCTTTTAATAAAATGGGGGGTAATCTAATGTTACAAGGTCATCAGACTTGGGTTTTTGAGAATAAACCAACCATCATTTCTACTGGTGTTGTGGGAGGGCCATTTGAAGCCAAAGGAAGTATCCCAGAGGACTTTGATATCCTTCATGAAGATATGTGGCTAAAGCAGGATTCTTTTGAAAAAGCACAACAAATGCTTATGGAAGAATCATGTCAAGTAGCGTTGAAAAAAAGCAGTATTGAAAAAGAACAGGTACAGTTTTTTATTAGTGGAGATTTAATTAATCAAATAACACCTACAAGCTTTACTGCAAAAACCATAGGCATCCCCTACCTTGGTATATTCAGTGCCTGTGCAACATCTGCAGAAAGCCTTGCCCTTTCAGCATATTTTATTAATAGTGGTGGTGCTGATTATATACTTAGTGGTACTTCTAGTCACAATGCTACGGCTGAAAAACAATTCCGCTACCCTACTGAATACGGAGGACAAAAGCCCCCTACTTCTCAATGGACTGTGACGGGAGCTGGGTGTGCGCTTGTTGCTAAAGAAGGCTCCGGCCCTGTTGTTACCTCTGCAACAATTGGAAAAATTGTTGATATGGGAATTACAGATCCCTTTAACATGGGAGGAGCTATGGCAGCTGCCGCTGTAAATACGATAGAAACCCATTTTAAGGATAGAAATATTGATCCTTCTTACTATGATCTTATTGTTACAGGCGACCTAGGCCATATTGGAAGAGAGGTTTCGCTAGACCTGCTTAAACAAAGGGGTTTATCGATTAGAGAAGACCAGTATGTGGATTGTGGGTTAACCATCTACAGAGAAGGACAACCAGTTCTGGCTGGAGCTAGTGGACCAGCGTGTTCGGCTGTTGTAACGTATGGGCATTTTTTGAACAAGCTTAAAAGAGGAGAGATTAAACGAATGTTGCTTGTGGCTACAGGGTCCTTACATTCCCCGCTAAGCATCCAACAAAAGGACCCTATACCATGTATTGCACATGCAGTTTCCATTGAGTCAGGAAGTGATGCAACATGATTTTCTTCTGGGCATTTGTTATCGGTGGCGCCATATGTGTAATCGGTCAAATTTTATTTGATGTATTTAAAATGAACCCTGGACAAACGTTAACCATCCTCGTTATAGCTGGAGCAGTTTTGGACGGAATTGGCCTATACGAGCCACTAATTGATTTTGCTGGCGCTGGAGCAACTGTTCCAATTACAAGTTTCGGTAATTCACTGGTACATGGTGCCATGCAAGAAGCAGAAAAACATGGGCTAGTTGGTGTTGTCACAGGAATGTTCGAAGTAACCAGTGCGGGTATTTCTGCTGCTATTGTATTTGGCGTAATTGGGGCCATTATCTTTAAACCAAAGGGATAGGAGGTGTAATCATGACAGTAGGATCCCAGGTTAAAACATGTTTCTCTTCTATAAAGAGTGTTGAAGCATCCTTGCAAATGCTTGCCGAGAAAACATATGAACAAAATTCCTATCAAGCGTTCAAGGATGCAGAAGCCATTATAACCGAAGTAAAAAACGATTTGCAGAAACAGGTCATTATGCTGAGCAAGGAAGAACCACAATACAACTAAGTTAACCGAGGAAGGAAGAAAACGAGATGCCAGATTGGGTCATAGTTATCGGAAAGTCACTTCTTCTCATTACTATTTTATTTTTTCTAACCAAATGGCTCGGAAAAAAACAACTCTCACAGCTTAATATATTTGAGTATATTTCTGGAATCGTGTTGGGTGGCATTGTCGCGATCCATACAATTGAGCCAGATAGTAACATTTTAAATGGTTTAGTCGCCATGGCAGTATGGTTTCTCGTCCCCTATGCAGTAGAGTATATCTCCTTAAAAAGTAAGTCATTCCGTAATTTTACTGAGGGTAAAAGTACTGTTTTTATTCAGGATGGTAAAATAATGGAAGATAACCTCAAGAAGGAAGGTTATTCTACAGACGACCTGCTAGAAAAATTACGTGATAACAATGTATTTCTTGCTTCAGATGTAGAATTTGCTGTTTTAGAACCTTCTGGTACGTTAAGCGTCCTACCTAAAAAGGAAAATCAGCCTCTGACTGCGAAAGACCTTGGTTTGAAGCTAGCTCCACAGAAAGAACCGCAGGCTGTTATTATGGATGGTAAAGTATTATTAGAACCATTGGCAAATCTATCCTTAAACACGAACTGGCTTGAGACAGAGTTAGATAAAATGAGTGTAAGTATTGAAAACGTCTTTCTCGCACAAGCAGATAATGATGGCCAATTGACAGTGGATCTTTATGACGACAAGATTGCAGTCGCTGAGCCTACTGAGAAGCCATTATTATTGGCTACGATGAAAAAGTGTCAGGCCGATTTGGAGCTTTTTTCCTTAGCAACGAAAAATGAAGAGGCAAAAAAAATGTATGAAAAGAACAGCAAAAAACTGCAGACCGCAATTGACCTTGTCCAATTTCACCTCAAATAGCCTTTTACCAACTCGTCTTTTTCGTGTACAATGAAGAACGGCATTCTTGCAATTACACGAAAAGGACTGAACAGAAATGAAAGAAAAATTAAAAGCATATCGTTTCCCTCTTATTCTCCTTTCTTCAATTATTATTGGCTCCATTATTGGATTGGTCTTTGGGGAAGATGCTACCGTTATTAAACCATTAGGAGACTTATTCATAAATTTACTATTTATGATCGTAATCCCTCTCGTATTCTTTACTATATCCTCCGCCATTGCGAGCATGGATAGTATGAAGCGATTAGGTAAAATCATGAGCTCCATGATGGGCGTGTTTATCGTTACAGGAATTATTGCAGCTGTCTTCATGCTTGTAGCTACCGTGATTTTTGAGCCAGGTCAAGGTGTTGATATTCCTTTAGAAACTCCTGAAAACACAGAGGATTTGACGCTCTCTGAACAACTAGTAAATACATTTACGGTATCTGACTTTGTAGATCTATTCTCTCGTCAAAACATGCTTGCACTTATTATATTCTCTGTTTTAGTAGGTATATCAACCGCATTAACTGGTGAGAAATCAAAAGGGTTTAGCAAATTCTTGACAAGTGGATCTGAAGTATTTATGAAGCTTGTTCAGCTTGTCATGTATTATGCTCCAATTGGATTGGGTGCATATTTCGCTTCTTTGATTGGAGAGTTTGGTGCTGATTTAATTGGGGATTACGCAAAAGCAGTGATCGTTTATTATCCAGTAGCAGTACTGTACTTTGCGATTGGCTTTACTCTATACGCATTTATAGCTGGTGGGAAGCTTGGAGTAATCCGTTTTTGGAAAAACATCCTCTCCCCTGCAGCAACGTCTCTAGGAACAGGCAGCAGTATTGCTTCCCTTCCTGTTAACCTACAGGCAGCGAAACGAATTGGTGTACCAAAAGATGTAAGGGAAACGATCTTACCTTTAGGCGCCACCATTCATATGGATGGTTCCTGCCTCTCTGCTATGTTAAAGATTGCTTTTGTATTTGGTGTCTTTAACATGGACTTTAGTGGTTGGGATACATTTTTAACGGCGATCGGCATTTGTCTGCTGTCCGGGATCGTAATGAGTGGGATTCCAGGAGGCGGATTTATGGGTGAAATGATGATCATTAGCTTGTACGGACTGCCGTTGGAAGCATTGCCAATTATTTCGGCAATTGGAGTAGTAGTTGACCCACCGGCAACGATGGTAAATGTTACTGGTGATACTGTCTCCAGTATGCTTGTTACAAGGCAGATAGAAGGTAAAGATTGGATAAAACAAGCTGAGGTATAAACAAAAAACAAGACCTATCTTATAACCAAAAGAAAGAGAATCATATCGTAGCACTAGTTGGCTACTCATGATTCTCTTTCTTTTTTCATATAATACTTCCTTCTATAGGTTTATGGCTATCTTGCCGAATTGTTTATTAACCTCAAGATATTCAAATGCCTCTTGCATATTGTCTATTGCAAATGTCTTGTCGACGATAGGATGCATATTAAAGTTTTTCATATGATCCAAGAGCGCTCTCAATTCCTGTCTACTTCCCATTGTAGAGCCAAACAGCTGGTATTGCCCATAGAAAAAGGAACGAAGATCGAAGTCGATGGTATCCTCTGTCGTGGCACCAAAAATAACCATGCGTCCACCTTTTTTTAATACATCCAAAGAACGTTTAAAGGTAGCGCGCCCCACACTATCAATCACGAGATCAACTGTTTCGTTCTCTAATTGTTTTACCCAATCTTCGCTATCAAGCAAGACAACATCTGCTCCTAATGATTTTGCTTTTTCAAGCTTTTCTTCGCTTCTTGACGTAACAATTACCCGTGCTCCAACGTTTTTAGCGAATGAAATAAGATAAGTAGACACACCACTTCCAGCACCTGGAATAAATACAGTTTCCCCTTCTTTAATCTGACCTTTTGTAAACAATGCTCTATATCCTGTAAGGGCTGATAAAGCGAGAACTCCTGCTTCCTCCCAAGATAAATGAGATGGTTTTTGTTCCACTTGTTCACTGGATATAACCATTTTTTCGGCGAAGGTTCCATGGTCAGGCATACCTAAGATATCAAATTCTGCTGGTGGAGCATCACTATTCTCATACCAACGCAAACCAGGATTGATGATAACTTCGTCACCTTCTTTAACATTTTGAACTCCTTCGCCAATTGATTCGATTATACCCGCTCCATCTGAGCCAAGAATCAATGCTTCTTTATCCTCTCCGCGCCGATTTGGAATGTAAAGATCACGTCTGTTTAAACCAGCCACTTTTAGGGCCACCAAAACCTGTCCTTCCCCTGCGGTTGGTGTTTCCATATCCTTTACTTTTAACTCGCCATATTCATGTACAAATGCTTTCAATTGCTTTTTCCCCTTTCCACGTATGTACTAAATTTCGATAATTGTGCCTTCGTAATAATATCCTCTGTAAACAATGGGACAAACATAAGGTGTTGGCTCTGAAATTCTTGCTTTATTTTTGAAATGTATTGTTTCTCATGTTTCCTGCGTTTTTCATAAAATGTCCCTTCCACTTCGTTAGGTAATAGTTTATTTACCACTAAGGTATTCACAGAGAGTTGATACTTTTCTAGTAACTCTATCGCCTTTTTTGTTTCAAGTATAGGAAGTTTTTCTGGATTTAATACAAAAATGAATTCCGTCTTTCTTGGGTTTAGCAATATTTCCCTTGCCTGATAGAACCGCTCCTGCCTTGCTTTAAGCACCTCGTATATAGGATCATCTACCGGTTCACCGTCATGTAATAATCTGGAATAATTTTCATTCGTTTTTTGTCTCTTTTGTAGCAGACCATCAATCCATACACCCATCAACTCAGGAAGAGAAAGCAGGCGAATGGTATGTCCTGTTGGAGCAGTATCAAAAACTATTTTATCAAAATTCGCCCTCTCTTCCAAAATAATTGAAATTAATTTTTCAAATAAGGCTGCTTCCTCCGCTCCTGGTGAAGCCTTAGCGGTATCAAGCTGACGATTCACCTCATCTATCATTCCTACATGTACGATACCCTTAATCGTTGATTTCACACGTTGAATGTAAGAGGATGCCTCATAATCAGGGTCAATTTCGATTGCTGTTAAGAATTTGGAAAGGCGTTTCATGGCTCCACCTATTTTCTGATCAAATATATCACCTGTATTATGGGCCGGGTCTGTTGATACAAGTAATGTTCTGATACCTTTTTCAGCAAAACTCCAAGCTAAGGCAGCAGCTGTCGTGGACTTCCCCACTCCTCCTTTTCCACCAATAAAGATGATCTCCTTTTCTGTGTTCATATAGCACCTCCTATTCTATTTTAACAACAACGAATCCCTGATAAGGGGGAGTTTTCCATGCCCATGCGCAAGTGCCAATCATGAAACTTCTCTATTATGTGTGGATAAAGTTCTAGCGTATAGTAAAACACTGGGTTAGGGATGCCAATCATTTCAGAGTATAGTAGTAGCAGAAAAAGATCTTCTTCCTTTCTTAGTTCTCTGGCAATTTCCTGCCGATGCGGTGTACTAAGCACTTCCTCATAAAATGCAATTGCTTTCTTTAGCTTGCCTAGCATTCTATCCCCTCCCTTTAGTATGAAGTTCTATGCTTAATTGCTATGGTGAAATACAAAAAGGAGCTAACTAGCTCCTTTTTGTCATCACACTCAGTTGCTAATTATTCATCTTCTGTTGAATTGATAATCGGTTTTGTTAACACATTAAAGGCCGTTAGGATAATCCAGACAGCAAACACAAAAATAATAGCGCCGAGTACGAACAATAGTGTGTTTGCGTCATTTCCTGCCCATGACCATTCAAACACCACCTGCTGGAACATTGCGTATAGCGTCATAAACATAAGGAAAATCATAGGTATTAACACCACTGCATAGTTTCTCCCTTGCCTCCTGAGCCATACGGCTATTAACATCAAGCTGATGCCTGCTAGTAACTGGTTAGCTGTACCAAATAAAGGCCATAGCTGATAACCACCAGACCCAAACCCTTTCGGCCCTTCTGGCAATAGTACAAGAGCAGCACTAGACACAACAGCTACCGTTGTAGCAACATGCTTTTTGGTTAACGCTGGAACTTTGTATTCTACACCAAGCTCAGAAATAATGTAGCGCATTAATCGTACAGAAGTATCGAGCGTGGTTGCAGCAAAGCTTACAACAATGATCGATACAATGGTTGTAGCAATATCTGCCGGTAACCCGACTCCCGAGGCTAAGTTTGCGGCGCCTTCAATAAACACTCCCAATCCTGCACCATTTGCATCTGTAAAACTGGCATAAGTAGCAAAGAAATCATCTTTATTCGCAAAAAATGTAGCCACCGCAATAATCGAAATAAGTGCAAGAATTCCTTCTCCAACTGCACCAAAATAGCCAACAAAGCGTGCATCTGTTTCTTTATTTAATTGTTTAGAAGAAGTGCCAGAGGAAACCAATCCATGAAAACCAGAGATCGCACCACAGGCTATTGTAATAAATAATAATGGAAGCAATGATTTGTCAGGATTTGCGTTTGTGACAGGAGCCGTCATTTCTGGATTCAAAAATATTAATCCAAGATATAAGATTCCAAGACCTACAACAAGCTGGTGTGAATTAATAAAGTCTCTTGGTTGCAAGAGTTTCCAAACCGGTAGTGTTGAGGCAATGTATACATAGACCATTAAGATGACAATCCAGATGAGAAATGCTGAAGAAGTGGCACCAAGTCCAAACAGTCCACTTGCCCCCTCTCCGCCAAAGTATTTAACCAAGTCAATTTGTAAGAAACCTACTTTGCTAGCCAATATAGCCGTGGCATACATAACACCAAGCGCCAAAAGAGATGGAATGAGCATCCGTTTATTCCGTTTGAATACTGCATATCCAATCCAAATAGCTAATGGAATTTGAATAAACACTGGTAGAACACTAGCCGGATAGGAGATAAATAGATTTGAAATCACCCAGGCAAAAACTGCGTTTACCATTAATACTAGAATTAATATGATAAACAAAAATAATATCTTGGCACGCTGTCCAACTAGTCTGTGTGCTAATGTTCCAACAGACTGGCCCTTATTCCGCACAGAGAGAACTAATGTACCGAAGTCATGGACCCCTGCAGCAAAAACGGTCCCTAGTATCACCCATAAAAACGCTGGAAGCCAGCCCCAATAGACAGCGATTGCTGGTCCTAGTATGGGAGCAGCCCCCGCAACAGAGGTGAAATGATGCCCCCATAAGACGAACTTATTTGTAGGAACAAAATCCACCCCGTCCTTATAACGGTGTGCAGGTGTTACATAATTCGGATCGAGCCTGAAGATTTTTTCTGCTACAAACTTGGAATAATATCTGTAGCCAAGAGCAAAAATGACCATACCAATAAGTGCAACTAAAATACCTGACATACCTTATTCCTCCTATACTAAGTAGTTAACACACCTTCGAAAAGAATATATGGACGTGTTTCTTTAATCCATATGTGAAAGCGCTTTGATTTAGTATGGTTTTATATGGCTTTTTAGAATATTTCAGTGCTCAAATGGTAGTTTATGGGATTTGCAAAACGTAGAAGATTTATCTGTTGTTAATGCAGATTACAAATCTATTGTCGTAGGGTTAAAAGTAGACAACAAAGAAATTTTTACTTCTATGAAATTCCGAAAATGAGGAAAGAAGAATTTTAAACAAAAAAGCCGGACAATAACTTGAATTATCTACGATAAAATTCGAGTTTGTCCGGCGATTACATTTTTATAGATATCTGAAACACCATTCAGCGGAAGAAAATACTTCCATTTGACATAGCGTTCTTTGCTAATGAGAACATATGGCCCAGCGTAATAACTTTAGTAAAGCTTTCCTTGTTTAAATAAGATTGTGGAGAGTTTCATTACAGAGTGGATGTAACAATTTTGCCTTAGTGGAAACGCGTCTCCAAAATACTGCGGATACACTGTTTCAAAGGTGTGTTGCATTTTATCATATAATTTCTCGTAAACTTGCTCTTCACTATAAAATTGCGTTTCTCTCCCTTGTAGCCACTCAAAATAGGAAACGATAACACCACCAGCATTTGCCAAAATATCCGGGATAACAACTACCCCTTTTTCACTGAGATAGCTGTCGGCTTCCCCTGTAATTGGCGCATTCGCTCCCTCAACAATAATCTTTGCTTTCATTTGCTTCATATTTTCCTGGTGGATTTGCCCACCAAGTGCAGCCAATACTAATATGTCTGTATCCATTGTAAGCAAGTCGTCCCTATCGCAAATAGTGGCTTTCACATTGGCCTCTTCCAGGCTTTCTTTATCTATTGGAAGATCACCATTATTCGATTTTGTATACTTTATCAATTCTGGAATATCTAGCCCATCAGCATTATGCAATGTCACGTTTCTATCACTGACAGCTACTACTTTATTGTTCAAAAAGTTACACTTATTTGCTTCAGCTGCTACGACAGATCCAACATTTCCGAAACCTTGTATAGCAATTTTAAGGGACTTGTCTTTATGATCAAGGACAGTTTTAGCAAAAATATTATCCCGTTCGTTTAACCATTTATACTTATCTTTTGTAAAATCATGTAGCATATAGCGAAGGGAGAAATAGACTCCCTTTCCCGTCGCCTGTCTTCTCCCCAAAGAGCCACCGTTTACAACACTTTTACCAGTAAAACTACCTCTATACTTCATACCTGGATGGATGCTCTTGTATTCTCCCATCATCCAGTCCATTTCCCGTTCTCCTGATCCGACGTCAGGCGCCGGTATATCTTTTTCCGGACCAATGATCTGACTGAAATATTGGACATATTTTCTACAGATTTGATTTAGTTCTTTCACCTTAAATTTTCTTGGATCAATTACCACTCCGCCCTTCCCTCCTCCAAAGGGAACTTCATGCAAGGCGTTTTTTAACGTCATTAAGGCAGCAAGGTTACTTACTTCTTCTTCCTCAACAGACTCATGAAAACGAATACCTCCTTTATAAGGTCCTATAATATTATTATGTTGGACACGAAATGCCGGTATCCGAGTCACTTTGCCATCCTCTAACGCGATTCTAAGGAATGATTTATGAATATGATTAGGGGTGGACAAGATAGAGGTGAGAGAAGTAAATGCTTTTTTTCTTGTTTCTCCAGAAATTTCTGGTAAAAATGATTGATCATCAAGCAATGCATCTAGAGATTGTTCGATGATAGTAGAAGTATTGCTTCCCATTTTAGTTCCTCCTGACTAAGATTTGCCAAATGAGGTATAGATCAGCCACCTGCAGGGGGCATGCCAGAAACCGATAGCAGTGCTGCCTTTTGGTTTATGCTCCTTCACCTAAGTAATTGGCGACTGATACAAGCCCCACTTTTTTACGATTCTAACAAATCCAGCCTCAAAGGACCATGAAAACGGTTTATCACCAAAGAAAAATAGCGAAAAGTGTTGCTGCTAGAAGACCAATTATGACTGGAATAAAATTTTTGCGAACGAGCTCCATTACAGAAATACCACAAAAACCTGCGATTGCAATAAGCGATGACCAGGCTACAATTGTTCCTCCCCCCGTCCAAATAGACCCCATTTGCCCAATAGCTGCTAATGTAGCAGCATCAATTGAACCGTTTTCCAACGATGCAGCTAAGGCGCCTGTGAGCGGTAGACCGGAGAATCCCGAACCATCCAAACCTGTAATAATCCCAATGATTAAGATACTTAGCGCAGCAAGAAGGGCATTTTCAGGTAAAAAAGTCTGGCTAGTTTGCACAAGGTCAAACAGAAACGCTGGTTGACTCTCCTCCATTCCTAAAATACTTCCTGAGAAGTCCGAGCTTCCTAGAAAAAAGAAACCAGCAATTGGTATAACTGGGCCCATTGCCTTAAAGGCAAACACAAAACCATCCGTTATATGTGTTGTTATATAATCAAGGGAATGCTGTTTACCAAAGGCTACAGTTGAGAGTAGTAAAAGAATGACTGCTACTCCACCGACAAAGGCAGCTCCATCTCCCCCTTCAAGTCCACTCATTCTTCCAGATAGCAGTTTTTCATATACCATATAAATAACAACACCTAACAGTGTTAGTGGTACAACCACTGCAAATATTTTACTCCACGCGGTTAAATTTTTCGTATGTGCCTTATTCGTCGTCTCTTTTACGGATTGCATTTGCTCCAATTCTAATTCAATTAATGGATCATTTCTATGACGTATTGTTTTCCGGTACAACAAGTAAGCTAACGCAATGGCGATGACACCAGCAATGACAGACAATACAAGGGCACGATCAGCCACTATAGCTGTCTCAATCCCGGCCGCTGTAGCTGATAAGCTTGGTGCTACCTGTACAATATAATCCGACGATAATGCCATTCCTTGACCAGCAAGCGCAATGGCAACTGCTGCCATCATAACCGGCAAACCCGCTCTAATAGCCGCTGGTACTAGCAATGCGCAAATTAATGGGACAGCAGGAGTTGGCCAGAAAAATAATGATATGACATACGTGATAACTGCTAGGACAAAAAAGGAAATATGCCCATTTATCATCATTTTTTGGATGGGTTGGATCATTCGTTTATCTGCACCTAAATCACGTAATGAATGTAAAAGCGCAAGCATGAATGTGATGATTAGGAAAATACTAAACAGTTCCTGTGCAGCAATTAGGTTCGCATTAAAAATGGCTTTAAAGCCTGCTACAAGGTTTCCATTGTACACCCACGCTACAATGAACGTTCCGAGTAATGTTGGTAATACAACCCCTTTTCGAAAAATCATCGTTCCAATAATCAATAAAGTAAACAGTCCATATATCCAATGAGAAATGGTAAGTTCCATCCTACATCTTCCTCTCAATAATGGTTGTATAGCCTATGCATTAAGGGAATGTTTAGTTCTTTGGTTACCGGGAATATAAAAACCATAGAACATTATTAGGAGGTAGAAAAAGATGAAACCATTTATCAAAGAATATACAAATGACGAAGTATTAAAAACAGATGTGAGTATTTTAAAAGACAAAGGGATTAACAAAGATGATGTTTATGTATTGTCCCACGATGACGACCGTACGAAACGAATTGCTGGAAGTGTTGATGCCAACACAATCGGCATAAAGGAAATGGATTTTGGGAACGCAGTCGGAAACTTATTTAATAGTAAAGGTGACGAGCTGCGCTCGAAACTTCAGGAGGTAGGTTTCTCTCAAGCAGAAGCTGAAAATTATGAAGAGGATATGGACGAAGGAAAAGTATTACTAATTGTAACAAACAACGAAAATGCAGCTAGCTACTTAATGTAGTCTTATTACAAAGTCGTTTGTCTTAAGGCTAAAAAACGAGCATGCCAACCAATAATCTAGTTGGCATGCTCGTTTTGTATGTGGTAAAGAAGGTAGTCTCCCTTAATAAGAGAGACCACCCACATGTGAGCGGAATACTTTCTTAATTCGTATTCATTAATGTCCTTGGCTGTTTGTGAAATAAGAAAAAGACAAGTATAGCACTAAGCAGGAAAGCAGGCAGCATGTAAGAGCCATTATATAATAAGGAATACAGCCATACTGGTTGCCCTTCTATTGCTGACTCAAAAAATGTAACTCCTGCAATATAATGTGCACCAAAGCGTAGGATTGATCCTAGAAACACTCCTGCCACTATATATCCCAAATACTTCTTAGTTTGCCCTTTTTGCAGAGCTTGTTGAATTTTTTTAGAAAACATACCTGCAAACCCTAATACAGTAAATGCTACAGCATAGTCAAAAAATCCTTGAAGTGGGTATAATACATAAGCAGTACCTACGGCAATTTGTAACATGCCCCAAAGAAAGCCTGCCAATAAGCCTCCCTTAACTCCCCAACGAAAAGCCACAATAAAAATAGGAATCATAGCAAAGGATATTGATCCTCCTTGGGCCCATATCTTAAATGATAAAAATGGAATAATATCCAACAAAAGTGCAAAGGCAGCAAATATGGCTACCTCAACTAAAAATAATGTGCGTTTTCTATTCATTTCTCTCTCCCCTTTTTAAAGCGAATTTTAAACAAACAAAAAAAGCAATGCCAAGGGGAAGACTTCCTGATGGGAATCCGCTCACATTGCTTTTATTCCATCAAAAAAGCCACCATCCCTACGTTAGTACTAACTAACAGGTTCAAAGGGTAAGAACATCACTGTTCACTCTCAGCCATTGGCTCCCCCTGTAGGCTTTTCAAACTATGCTTTTTTTATTAATTTCATTGTAACCCACATTCTGTAGGCTTACAACTATTGTGTAAGCTCGATAAATTCCTCAACATCCTTCACACATAATTGAATAGCTGCTTCCCAGAAATCAGGTTTCGTTAAGTCGACATTCATATGCTTCATGGCAAGATCCTCCACATTCATTCTACCAGTGTCACGTAGCAACGAAATGTATGCATCCTCAAAGTTTTCCCCTTGTTCTTTGGCGGCAGCATAAATTCCAAGGCTGAATAAATACCCAAAGGTGTACGGGAAGTTATAGAATGGAACACCCGTAATATGGAAATGTAGTTTAGAAGACCAGAAATTAGGATCATATTCATCCAGTGCATCCTGATAAGCTTCCTTCTGGGCCTCTACCATGATCTCATTCAGGCGGTTAACCGATACAAGCCCTTCTTTTCTTTCTTCATAAAAACGGTTCTCAAAGATAAAACGTGCATGTATATTCATGAAGAATGCTACACTACGTTGAATTTTATCTTCAAGCAGTCCGATTTTCTCTTCTTTATTTTGTGCATTTTTAACCGAAGCATCTGCTACAATCATTTCAGCGAACGTGGAAGCTGTCTCCGCAACATTCATCGCATAACGCTGATTTAACCCATTCACATCATTCATAACATGCTGGTGATAGGCATGGCCTAGTTCATGAGCCAAAGTAGCAATATTTGAAGACGTCCCAGAGAATGTCATAAAGATTCTAGTTTGCTCACTATCAGGGAAGCTTGTACAGAACCCACCAGGTCGCTTGCCAGCACGGTCTTCTGCCTCAATCCAGCGTTTGTCAAAGGCCATTTGAGCAAAGTCGGCCATTTTGGGACTGAATTTACCGAAATGGTCTACAATAAACTTACTGGCCTCAGTATAGCTCGATTTTTTCACAGTATTTGTTAATGGTGCTCCAATATCATACATCCTCATTTTTTCTAGCCCAAGAAGGTCTGCTTTTTTCTCTAAATATTTAACAAAGTGCTTTTTATTATTCGAAATAGCTGTCCACATTGCGTCAAGTGTTTCCTGCTTCATTCGGTTAATTGCAAGTGGCTCCTTAAGAACACTCTTCCAATTACGATGCTTATAAGTTTGCAGTCGGAATCCAGCTAAATGGTTTAATGTCTGACCAAAAAGGGCAGATTGTTCCTTCCATGCCTCCCCCAGCTTATCAAAAACAGCCTTTCTTACTTTACGATCTGGATGACCTAATTTATTAGATGCCTGCCCGACAGATAGAGACTTCACTTTATTATCTTCTTCTACTTCCACTGTCATTTTTCCAACGATTGTATCATACATTTGACTCCAGCCGTGATAACCATCAACTCCAAGATCATTGATTAGCACTTCCTGTTCAACAGATAGAAGCTCCTTTGCCTGTTCTCTGTATTCGTTAAGGACAAAGGAAAGCTCCGCTAAACCATCATGCTGAAGTAATGTAACCCATGTGGTATCTTCTATGGCAACTAGCTTTTGTACGAACTTCGACATGATGGCATCTAATTCTGCCCGCAATTCGCTACGTTTACCAACTAGAAGACTTGCTTTCTCGTCCGTTACATCCTGTGCGCTTAGACAACTGATAAACGCGGAAGCTTCTCTTAACTTTTTCATTACACTCTCAAGCTCGTTTACTACACCAGTTAACTGTTCTGCTTCCACATTACCATCTTCTGGAGTAAATGCCTCTACTTCAGCTGAGAATGTTTCTTTATCCTTTTCAATGTCTTTAAGATATGTACGAAATGCTTCTGAATCGCTTCCCCCTGGAAAAATCACATCTAAATCCCATGTTGGGTTATACGTTTGTTGCATAAAATATCTCCTCATTCCATCATTTATATTTGTTTCATTTTACCCTATCTTTTTATTATAACGAAAAATGAAATAATTTTCATCTTGAAGAATTTTCTTTTTTCAAGAAATTTAGCAAATTTCGATTTAGGGTGTTCAAAAATAGCGCTCATTATCTTGAAAGATAACAAAGGCTCCCCAAGCGGGTGCTCAGGGAGTAATGATTATTTCGTTTTCTTTGTTAGCTTCGTTAACCCATTATTCTCAAGCGTTTTCCTTTGTTGCTTACCTTTTTCTGTAATGTAATTATTTTTAAACCACGCAATGAGTGAAGATACCATCGTAAACGTTACTGCAACAAACTGCTCTACTAATTCACTATCAATTGGTAAAGGGGATTTGCCAAATATGACGAGCGTTTGATTAATAAGGGCAACGAATAAAACAAATGATCGAATTAGAGTACCTCTGTCCACTTATTTCCCCTCCTGTCTTTACTCCATACTACGATTTCGCTTAGCAATTGGAACGGCAAACTATTGGGTAAAAGAAAAATAGGGAGGATTTTTATTACTTGACAATACAAGTTTATCATTCTATACTAAGTAACATAAAGTAACTTACGTATTAATAACTTACCTTTGGAGGGATTTTTAAGATGACAAGAACAGTATGGAATGTAGACGTAGTACACAGTGAAATTGGCTTCTCCGTAAAACACATGATGATTTCTAAAGCAAAAGGAGTTTTCAAAGAGTTTGATGCTGTTATCGAAGCAGATGTTGAGGACCTTACAGATTCTAAAGTAGAAGTAACGATTGATGTTAATAGCATCGAAACACGTAATAAAGATCGTGACGATCATTTGCGCTCAGGTGATTTCTTCGATGTAGAAAATCATCCTAAAATTACATTTGTTGCAACAGATATTAAGAAAAAATCTGACAGTGAATATGATGTTACTGGCGATTTAACAATTCGCGGAACTACAAAGCCTGTTACGGTTGATGTAGAATTCGAAGGACAAAGTAAAGACCCAATGAGCGGAAATATTGTTGCTGGATTCAGTGGGAAAACAAAAGTAAACCGTAAAGAGTTTGGACTTACATGGAATGCAGCTGTTGAAACAGGTGGCGTTCTAATCGGTGAAGATGTTACAATCAATTTTGAAATTGAAGCACATAAAGCAGAATAATTTAACTTAGAATACAGCAGGTTCCTATAAGGAAGCCTGCTGTTTTGTTCTACTATAGTAGTTATTTAGGAAGATTCACCCGTAAAATGTTCCACAGAGTCTGATGAAAGGATTCTAACAACCATTCTCCCGTCAGTAGCATGTGCTCTGATTAATAATGGTTGATTATATCTGTTTTTAAATACAAAGTCCGGGCCCCACCAACTTACGGTCGCATCTCTTCCATCAGGTACGTAGGGAACACTTCTACTATGGGCGTATCGCTCCAAGATTTGTATACCTTTCAAGTCTACAGCATTAAAAAGGGTGGAGGAAACCTGGCAAATGCCTCCGCCAATATCTTCAGCAAGCTCTCCTTTTACAATGACAGGAGCACGTTTATAACCTCTTTGTGCTGTTCTCTCCCCTACTACATCATTAAAAGAAAAAGATTCACCTGGAAAAACGACGTGACTATCAATTGCTGCCGTGGCTAATGCAATGTTATCAGCCCTCTCTTTATTTCCCTTTTTATAAAAGGTGGTATAGCTTCCCAGTTCTTTTGTCTGTATTTCTTTGAGCAATGATTGATCAACTTTGGGGTATACCGGCATAGTTGGGACCGTAATATGCTTCATATCCTGCTCATAATAAGCACTTCGAAATAATACTTGAAAGGCTTCTTTATCCAACATCCTGCCAGGTACCTCTGTAATGAGTTCATTATTCTCTGACCAATGGGCATTTTTCGGTTCAATGGCAACCTTCTTTTCTAATTCACTTATCAATGCCTGCAATTTAACTTCATCAATAAATGGCGTTTCTTGAAAGGGATAGAGTCCGTATTGGCTGATTTCTACCTTATCAAGTTTCACGTTACCTATAGCAAACACATTTGAAGCCATACAACTTAATAAAAATACAAGAAGTAAAAGAATACGCATATCGCCAACCTCCTTCACTTAGTATGAGGAAAGAGGTTGTAATACATTCCTTTATTTAAAAAAGGTAAATAAAAAAGGCGAGCAGTGCAAGCGTAATCGTTATCGAGTAGATCCAGATTTGGGTACGTACATTTGATTTCAAAGAGGTAGATTCATATTCTAAAGAACGGGACAATTGGTCTTCAATCGTGTCCCCTTCTTCTTCATACTTTTTCATTTTTCGCTCCTCTTGCTTTAGTGCAAAGAACGTTCCCAATATTGCAAGTATAAACAGGAAAATTAAAAAGATAATTAAGCCGTTATGCACCTGACTTCCCTCCATAGTAAAAAGCCACCCAGCTAAACTGGATGGCCTTGTATTTATCTAAAATCCCTTGAATCTTCCATGTAGTCACTGAGTAATCTAAACCCTACCAACGAAGCAAGTACAAGTAAAAACCCACATAATGTTTTATTCTTCATTCATTACTACCTCCTCGTAATTATCTCGTTCAATTATGACTATTTTTTTATATTTAGAATGGACGGAACTTACCTTTTTTAAGAACCAGCTTCGCTCCACCAAGTAAGAATAGGGAACGGTTATCTACAACTTTCTTCATAGCTGCAGCTGATTTACCAGAAAGCTTATATCCTGACATAACATTACCAATACCATCAGAGTGTCCAAGTGAAGCTACAGTACCTTTATCACTAAATACAAACTCCTCTACTGGCTGATTTGTGATTAGTGATTTTAGATTTGCTGCAACAACGTCTGCTTCCTGCATTGCCAATTGGGCAGTTGATGGATAAGGACGATCTGCTTCTTTGTTCCATACCCATGAGCAGTCTCCAATAACAAACATGTCCTCTACGCCTTCTGGACGAAGATCACTATTCACGTTAACTTTTCCTTTTACTAGTTCAAAACCAGATTCACCAAGAACAGAGCTAGCTTTTACGCCACCAGTCCAAACGATTGTTCCAGCTTTGATTAATTCTTTGTCATCACCAACAACGAATCCTTCAGATGTAGCTTCAGAAATTGCGGCACCGATTTTAAGCTCAACTCCACGATCTTCTAAAGATTTTTTAGCATAATCTACTAGTTCTTTATCGAACATTGGAAGAATAGAAGGTGCTGCCTCTACGTTAATAATACGGACCTTACTACGGTCAATGTCGTATTTTTTGCATAGCTCTGGTACTTTTTGAGCTAGTTCACCAACAAACTCAATTCCAGTGAAGCCTGCTCCACCAACAAGAATGTTTAAGCTTTCTTCACTTACATTCTCTTCATTATTATATTTGGCGAATTGATATTCAATGTGCTCACTAATTAGACGGCTTGAATCGATGTCTTCAATAGCGAAAGCATGCTCAGCCATCCCTTTAATTCCAAAATCATTGGATTCAAACCCTAGAGCAACGACTAGATAATCGTATTCAATTTCGCTGTTTTCTAGAACAACGCGCTTTTCATCTTTGTTAATTTTAACTACAGAATCGTATACGAGTCTAACGCGATTTGGGCTCACCACATCGCTGATCATCACACGCGCCTGATTCGGGTTAATTGTTCCCGCAGCTACTTCATGCAGCCAAGTTGTTTCATAGTGGTAGTTATGTTTGTTTACCAGTACGATCTCTGCCTGTTCTGCTGTTAATTGTTTTGTTAGTCGTTTTGCTGTAGTAAGACCTGCGTAACCAGCTCCTAGTACAACTATTTTTGGAATGCTTGTACTCATTAAAACTTCCACCTTTCTTGAATATACTCTATAATACAAAAGTTAAAGCGTTCAGAATAATAGATAATATACTTGAATCCTATTCAAGCTCGCTAAAAACTTTTTTATAATACCTTTATAATAGCAAAGATTTATTAAATAGGCTAATAATCAGTTGTATCTATTAGATAACAAAACGTTTTAATAAGGGTTTATATTAAATCTATTAGCCCTTAAATTACTGATTTTCTTTAGCTTTATTGTCTTGTTGAGAATTTGCTTTTTCACCTGGTTTTTCCTCTTTAGGTTCATCATCTTCCTTATCAGAACCTTCCTCTTTTTCGTCATCTGTTGCAGGAGGGTTTTTCACTGGATCATCCTTGTTATCAGAATCTGTTGGCTTCGTATCTTCAACAGGTTTTTCTTCTTTTTCGTCTTCCTCTACTGATTCACTAGGAGATTCCCCTTCTCCCCCTTTATCTTGCTCTGTTTCTTGATCAGTGCCACTATTTGTATTGCCACTATCACTTGATGATTTTTCAGTCTTTTTATCAGTAGTGTTTTCATTTTTGTTACTCTTGTTTCCTTGATTTGTAGAGGAAGATTTCTGGTTATGTGTAGACGCATTTGGGTAAGTAGAAACTGTAGTGCTAGCTTCTGCGTCATCTTCTTCTATAGAAAGTTCTTCCGATTCATCGTCAACCTGTTCATCCTCTGTCTTTTCTACCAACAAGCTTGCTTCTTTCATTGCCTCGACAAACAGGGAACTTTTTTGACGCATTAGCTCCCCTGCAGCCGTGGTTTTTTCTACTGCCGGTTCATCAAATTCATCATTTTCTACGGGGGTAATGATAAGGGCTTCTTCCGCGCCCTTCTCCTCTTCTTTGTCAACTTCTTCGACCTTTTCTTCTTTACCATATTTATCCTGCTTTAGCTCAGATTGGTAAATTCCAGTTATCACAACAGCTACAAATGCTGTTAAGGTGAGCAAATTAATGACAAGTAATTTTTTATTTTTCACAACACCGCTCCCTCACTATATGTATAAAGATGTCAAATTAACACGAACGCTAGTATCTCTTATTATTGTAAGCATATTTGCCTATTATTTACAATGGTTTATACTAATAAAGTGGAAGAATTTTCTGTTTCATACCATCCTTTTATTTAATTGGGCAATAAAAATATACTACCCCACTTTTAGTAGTGTTGCGTACTATTTATCAGTTTCGTTAATGGAGAAAGGGATTGACAGCTAACTATTTATGCGTAATAATAAATAGAATAAATTTTACGGTTACCTTTAATCCAGTCCTGTGAGGCTGGCAAGGTGGAACAGATTAGGTCTGTTAAAAGGATGACCTTTGGGAACAGTTACCCAGTGGCTCTATTCTTTCGATGCAAACACCTTGCCCATCTTATGGCAAGGTGTTTTTTCTTGGTTCCAAGGTAACCCGTTAATTCAAGGGGGAAATAAAGATGGCAACATATCGTGAAATTAAGGTGGATGAACGCCTACCAATACTAAAGAGCTTACCGCTTAGTTTTCAGCACTTATTTGCAATGTTTGGATCCACCGTACTGGTTCCTGTTTTGTTTGGAATAAATCCTGCTACCATTTTATTAATGAACGGAATTGGGACATTAATTTACTTATTTATAACAAAAGGAAAAATTCCAGCCTATCTGGGATCAAGCTTTGCCTTCCTTTCACCTGTAGCAGTGGTATTAGGTAATTATGCCGGAGGAGAAGGATATAGCTACGTTCTTGGTGGTTTTCTGGCAGTAGGGATTGTGTTAACCCTTGTTGCCTTAATAGTGAAAATGGTCGGTACAAGTTGGATTGACGTTATTTTCCCACCAGCCGCAATGGGGGCTATCGTAGCAGTTATCGGTCTTGAGCTCGTACCAACAGCTGCCGAGATGGCAGGTTGGATTGCCCCGGCCGATGCAGGAGCTAACTGGGCGATGGATACGGATGTAGCAATTGTTGCGTTATTAACCCTTGCTATTACAATTGTTTGCTGGGTTACCTTGCGGGGATTTTTAAAAATCATACCTATCTTAATTGGAATTATTGCTGGTTATATTATTGCTTACTTCTTCGGCTTAGTAGATTTCACACCTGTGAAAGAAGCGGCTTGGATTTCTCTACCTGAATTTTATCAAATGAAATTTGACTGGTCTGCAATCGTCGTGATCCTCCCAGCAGCGCTAGTTCTTATTCCAGAGCATATTGGGCACTTATTTGTAACTGGGAACATAGTGAAAAAGGATCTTGCAAAAGACCCTGGTCTTGACCGCTCATTGGCCGGAAACGGTATTTCTACAATAATTTCCAGCCTTTTTGGGTCTACACCGAATACGACGTATGGAGAAAACATTGGAGTACTTGCGATAACACGTGTTTATTCAACTTGGATCATTGGTATAGCAGCCGTTATTGCAGTGGTTCTTTCTTTTGTCGGGAAGCTGGCAGCTCTTATATCTTCTATCCCTGGGGCCGTAATGGGAGGAATCTCACTCCTATTATTTGGTATTATAGCAGCAAGCGGAATTCGGATGCTTGTCGAAGCAAAAGTAGATTACAACCGTTCCACCAACTTAATCCTTACATGTGTTGTGCTTGTTATTGGAATTAGTGGTGTTACCATCCAGATTGGCGAAGTTGCTTTAAAAGGGATGGGATTGGCAACTATCGTAGCAATAGTCTTAGGGATATTCTTCAAATTGCTAGATACTTTTAAACTGTCAAATGAAGAATAATAGATAAAGCAGAACAAAAAAAGCAGGCGGTACCATACCGCCTGCTTTTTTTTGTAGTTTCTTGGATCTGATGTATAAGTGGTTTATTTAAAGTCCATTTTCCAGCTGTAATAGCCTTTTTCAGCATTTTTCTCATAAGTTAGATAGGCGTTGAATTTCTTTCCTTTCTTACTGGTGAGTCCTTTTACAAATGCCTGCTTCTTTGTCAACAGATTCTTCACTAATGTTTTCGTAGGTTTCTTTCGCATTGCAGCTAAATACTTGTCATTTTTCCAAATGATAAAATTGCAGCCTTTTTTCCACTTATTACAGGCAAACCCCATATAAACTTCCGTGACAGTTTCTCCACATTCCGGGCATTTCCCTAGTGGTTCATTGGAAATTTTGGCAGGAGTGATTTCATTAATAATCTCACTTTCATCCGCCTTTATCTGATTAACAGAGCTTGTAGTAAACTGTGAAATTACTTCAAGAAATTCTTGCTTACTCCCATCCCCTTTTTGAATATCTGCCAGTGACTTTTCCAGGCGACCTGTAAACTCTAAGTCAAACAGTTGCTTTACTGGGAACGTTTCTACAAGGGTCTTTCCTAGCTTTGTACAAGTAAGGTTTTTCTGTTGTGCAGTTATATATCCTACATCTTTCAGTTTTTTAATAGTTTCAGCCCGTGTGGCTGCTGTACCAATACTAAAACCACCTAAGACTGCCTCCACATCTGCTTCGCCATCAGACTCTTCCTTTAAGTGCTTGCCACATGTCTCCATCACTCGTAGCAATGTCCGCTCTGTATGCTGTTTTGGTGGCTTCGTTACATGCTTAGTGACTTCCGATTTAATCACTGAAACGGAAGCTCCCTGCTCGACCGGAGGCAATAAAGTGTCCTTGGAAGCTATCTTTTCAACCTTTTTCCAGCCTTCAATCAGCTGTACTTTTCCTTTTGTATGAAACATGCCTTCTACGTCAGCAACAGTCGTTACCAGCTTCGTCTCTTCATACACAGCAATTGGCATGAACTGCATGATAAAGCGGTTTTTTATTGCCATATAAACAACCCGCTCATCTGCGGTCAGCCTTTTAGGAAGCAGGTATGTAGGTGTGATAGCACTATGACTTTCCACCTTTGCGTTATTAAATACACGCTTTGTCTTTTGGAACTTTACCTCATCCTTATAAGGAAGATCTTGTATATGATTATCCAATACTTTTTTCATTTTTCCTGTAAGGCTTTCTTCTAAGGCAATACTGGAGGTTCGTGGATACGTAATATACTTTTTCTCATACAACGATTGCGCTACCTTTAGAACCTTATCCGATGTCCATCCATTAAACTTATTGGTGATGTACCCTTGCAAGCTTGATAGATTAAATAAAAAAGGAGGGAATTCCTTTTTCTTTTCCACTTGCTTATCTGTTACATTTCCTTCTTTTCCTTCTAAAACACGTTGGAATTCATCGAGTGCACTTCGTTCCTTAAACTTCTCCTGTTTTCCTTTTTTATATGTTCCTGTGTATTCTTTTCCGTCTTTTGTATAGAATGTCGCATGCAGCCTAAAGTAATCTTCCGCAACAAAGGATTCTATTTCTTTATCACGGTCGTAAATAATTTTTAAAGTAGGCAAAAGAACTCGTCCTATATTAAGGGCCTTCCCTTTCCCTTTTTGATACTTTAATGTTGCCACAGAAGTGAGATTAATTCCGATCATCCAGTCTGCCCATTGTCTACTAATCCCTGCATCTCTTAATGGTTTCATCACATCATTTTGCTTCACTTCTTTTAATCCCTTAATAACTTCTGCAGGTGTCCACTCGTTTAAAAGCAGACGGTAAACGGTTTTATTCGGTTTACTACCTCTATAAATAATACTGTCACCAATCAATTGACCTTCCCGATCATAATCACAGGCCGAAATTATGGCTTCAACATCGTTTCGTTTCATCAGTTTATGTATAGTTTTGAGCTGTTTAGCAGCACCTCCGTCTGTCTGGCTCCTATTACGAGGGTTGCTTTTCACTTTGTACTTTAATTGAGGAGGAATAAAGGGGAAGTTGTCCATTTTCCAACGAGCCATTTTGCTATCATAATCTTTCGCATCGTAGAGCTCTACTAAATGGCCGAACGCCCAGGTAATGATGTAGTCAGCACCTTCAAAGTAACCATCTTTCTTTGTTTTCACTTTAAGTGCATCTGCTATGTTTTTTGCAACAGATGGTTTTTCAGTAAGTATTAACTTCAAAATAAATCACCTTTTTTCATTTATTGGGATGGTAATCCGGAGAGTGTGAATGGGGATTAGCCTATTATACTACATATCTACTATTAAGAAAAACAAAGAAAAAAAGCAACTTTACGAGAAAGCTGCTTTTTAGAACTTCTGATTTTACTTGCTCAATTTCTTGGTAAGTGGGTAAACCCCGACGCTTTGGATAACGAGAGAGAGCATAATTGCTGCAAAGGTTAGGGAAATCAGCATGCTACTTCCGTTGTTTTCTGCTTCTAACCCCATTAATAATGCCACTGACATGGTTCCCTTGATTCCTGTCCATGCTATTAATGTAACATCCTTAACAGAAAAACTTTCTCTCCATTTCGGAATTCCTTTTAATGTGGCAAGTAGAACTACATAGCGAGCAAGCACTGAAGCGATGAAAATGAGTAAGGCAAGCCCCCATTCACTAAACTGAAGATAGCTAGCCGATTGTACGCCGATCATTAAAAATAAAATAGCAAGAACGCTTGGCTCCACAATATCCCAAAATCCATTTAAAGAACTTCTGAAATGTGCTTCCTTAATATTTTTACCAAACTCATAGGATAGCATTAACCCTGCTGTAACGGTAGATAATACTCCTGAGACCCCAATTCCTTCTCCAATGTAAAAGCTCCCATATGCCACAATAATACTTAGCATTACCTGATATTCCCTATGATGTGTGAAATGCACTAGCTTGCTCATTAACCAACCAAAAATCACACCTAATGCGACGCCTCCCAATGCTACAAAAAGAAATTCAGTGACAAATGATCCAATAGCAAAACTAGTATGGTGAAGATACATCTCCAAAAACACTGTAAATAAAACGATACTTGTCCCATCATTCATGAGGGACTCTCCCTCCACTATATCGGCAATCCGCTCATCACTGGATGAATTTTTAAGAATTGAAACCACTGATACGGGATCTGTTGGCGCTAAAATGGACGCTACAAGCAAGGAGGCTGTCAACGAGAGCGAGATAAATACATTACCTATTAAAAAGATAGTTACACCAAGTACAGCTACCGTTAAAAGTAAACCTACTGTTCCTAGACTCCCAATAACCCATTTGTTTTTGCGTAAGTATTTTATAGGAAACCGGTATGCGGACGTAAATAGTAGTGCTGGCAAGAACACCATAAAGATTAGTTCCTTTGATATGGTGACACTACTGAAAAACGGTATAAAGGAGAGGCCAATCCCTATTAATACTAAAACGATAGGAACTGGAAAAAAATTTTGTTTCTTGTCAATAGAGTAAACGATATAGCCAATTACTAATAAGATTAAGAGTTGATGTGTGTTCATACTACTTTTCTCCTTTATTTTTTACCAAAATAGAATAAACCTACCACTGCTCCAAGCAGGCACATGACCAATGATACGATTAAAAATGGTATTGGTCCAAATTGGAAAATTAGTGGGACAGACAAAGCAGTCACTAGCCCCCCACCAAGGAATGGTTCGTAAACAAGCTGCTTATAGCCAAAACCTTCAAAAGCAGGTGACTTCCCGTCAGGATCTGCCACACGCATTAAAAGCAGACCTGTTGCTGTAATTCCCATGGACTGCCCAAAATCACCAATTCCACGCTCAAACCAGTAAGAAGGTATAATTCTCGGTGCTAAAATAATAAACCCGAGTACGTTCCAAGCAATACCAGCTCCTGCCATTAATAAAAATGGAACAAGGTACTCGCCTATAACATCAAGAGACACTGTCCCAATTGCAGCTAGAATTAATATATCAAGAGAGAATCCCTGAATTCGATTAACCATTCTACGATCTAAGATCTCAGTCTGGTCAAATTTGTTGAAGATAACTTGAATGATGATCCCCCCAATCATCGCTAATGGGAACAACGGGATATATGTCATAAACTCTGAATCTGTTATAGCACCCCATGTTACACTTTCTAATCCAATTAGACCTTGTAAAATTAGCCAACCAACTAGTATAGCTAACCCGACCATAGCAAAATGCAACGAAAGTGGTTCGATAGACTCTGGCCTAACTGTCATATTTGCAGCAGGTTCTCTATTTTGAAATTCCATTACTCCCTTTTTACGTAATTCGGAGAAATCCTCTACATTTTTTACGATCCTCGTTTTCTTTTTTCGGACAGCCCAATTAATAAGTATAATCCCAATAATCACACCAGAAAGCACCCCAACTGTTGCCAGACCTATTGCGAGGTCATAGGCTTCTGAGAAACCGAGATCCCCAAAAGTCCCAGCCATCCCAGCTGCAGTTCCGTGTCCACCTTCAAACGCCACTTCAATTAACGCTCCTGCCATTGGAGGAATATCAAAGAAGGGAGTTAAAACCAGTATAGTAAGTAAGATACCAATCACGTATTGTCCCCAGCCTATCGTCCAACCGAAAGCAAGCTGTGGTCCACCATAATTCCATACCTTAGACAGACTAGGTATGGTTGCACCAAGAAACAATGTTGCAAATACGATATTTATCATTAATCCTGGTAACGCACTCCAAACTTCCATTACTTCTTCCGTCATGATGCCGTTCACCCAAAAAGAGTTTTCTCCTGTGAAGTTTTCCAGAATTCTCCCTAATACTTCGGGACCTAGTAATAATGCTAAAAAACCGCCTATAATAGATGAAGGTAAGAATAAATTTTGCAACCATTTCACACGCATACGGATCCATTTACCAACGAGCAGAAAGAATGCAAGATATAATAATGTAAAACCAATTTGGCCTGGTGTCATGAATACTACCCCTTTATTTTGCTTAGTTCCTTGTTTTTTCCCTTCATAAAATTAACTCAAACGCAACTTTGAACATAAAAAAACTCTCTGCCATATACAGAGAGTTTTCAATACAGTTCTATTTTGTATCAGGGTCTGGCAGGTCATCTGACTTGCGCATTGCCCATGCTGGTGTATTAAAAATATAAGGAGGAGCGGGAGGGAGGTGTGGTGCTGGAGCAAATGCAACAGGTCTATCAACATAATTAAAAGTACCACAGCCATCCATACTTGGGCCATGTGCCCATCTACCTTCAGCACTTGCATCTCCTTGGGAGAAATTAAATAATGTATAGGCAACCTGCTGTACCTCTAGTTCTCGAGGGAAAGTACTCGGGACAACTATGTTTTCTTTTTCTTCAAGCTCTTTAATTGCAGCATACCACTGGTTTTGGTGGGCCGTATCTCGTGCTATAAGCCAAGATAATGTATTTCTAACGCCACTATCATTCGTCATCTCATATAAGCGAGCAACCTGAAGTCTTCCCATTGACTCTGCCATTAAATTAGCTCGGAAATCGGCAATTAAGTTACCACTTGCTCCAATATAACTAGCTGTCCAGCGATTACCCACACTATCTACAGGCATTGCTCCTAAACCTGAAACAATGGCATGCTGTGGATTTGAACCTCCCAATATAGCAGCTACAACTGGATCATCCACAGCATCATCCAATTCCAGATCTGGTGCGTTATCCAGAAGACGCGCAATTAGCGTGGCTAGCATTTCTACATGGGCAATTTCCTCTGTTCCGATATCCATTAATAGATCCTTGTATTTCCCATTCCCTCTTACGTTCCACCCTTGGAATAAGTATTGCATCATAACCGATATTTCACCGTATTGGCCGCCTAGAACTTCTTGTAACTTCTTAGCAAAAACAGGATCTGGACGATCAGGCTTGGCATGGTACTGTAAATCCTTTACGTGATAAAACAATCCACTCACATCCTTTATAGTTTGACAATAGGCAAATATCCGCCCCTTTTAGATGGTATGCAGATAGCTAGGCCATTGTTCCACAAAATTTATGCAAGTGGAGGAGTGTTCGTTAATATGTATGTAGTCAATTATAAGGGCAAGAGGGCGATTTATCTGCCATGATTGCGAATTTATTGGTCCTGGCCACTCTCTGTTCAAAAAATTAGGCTAAAAATTAAACTACTCCCACCTTTTTGGGTAAAGGTGGGAGTGTCTAACCTGAATTAAGATAGGATGGTAGGATAGTGGGAGTTTAGTTTTCCCCCTAAATACTTCGCTACCTCCAGCATGCCATAGGTGCCATAATTGGCTTCGGCTTCAGAATTATAATTTGTATTTGTATTAATGTCATACGTATAAAGGTTACCGTCCTCATCTTCAATAAATTCAATACCAGCGATTTGGATGTCATTCCCTTTAAGCACTTGTTTATATTTTTCTAATACTGGGTGGTCAAAGCCTTTCCTAACTTGGAATTTCGCAGGGGCTTCTTGTTCTTCAGCAGGACAGAATAAATCCTCAATAGTACATGCATCTGCCGGGCAAAGTTCAAATCCTTCTGATGTATCTACTCTTACTGCATAAACAAATTCCCCGCCGACAAACTCACACCTCGTAATATAGGATTCTGGTGACTGAATATATTCCTGTATTAAGGTGACACCATCGACAGGCTCTTCGAAGTCCCCACCTTCTACATATTCCTGCAAGGCTTTAACTGAATGAAACAATTGAACACCAAGTCCCTTCCCTGCTCGATTATGCTTTGTAATAAAAGGTTTCCCTGCAAAGCTTTCGGCTACTTCAATAAATTCTTTTTTTCCAACAGCAGCCGTTGTCTTTGGTGTACGGACTCCGTATTTTTCCAATTCCAAATATTGCTTCACCTTGCTGAGCTCTAGATCAAGCGCCCTGCTCCCATTCACAACCGTTCTACCGTGATGTTCAAGCCAGGATAACACGGCACTTGTCAGCTCTGGAGAAAAACGGTTTCCCCTTGTGTGGGATGATGCACTCATTCGATTATAAAAAACTCCCTCTGGCGGGACGGCAGTCAAATCAACCTTCCCGCTCGTTAGAAGCCAATCCTCATAAGGAATCGCTAATTCATCCAATCGCTTAAATAAATGTGTCGTCCATTCTTCATTTTCATGAATGATATATAATTTCGTCATGATGGCCTCTCCTATCTATTATTTAGTAAAACCTTTTTCCATTCATCGACCTTTGGCATAACATTTTTGGCGAAGTTTTCTAGCTCCTCCAATTGCGGTGAGCACTGTAGCAATAGTAAATCGACTCCAGCTTCTTCATATGCTATAATTTGCTCGGCTATTTGTTGCGGTGTGCCCACAAGATTTGGACGTAGGCCCCTGTTCGATACAGAATAATCCTGCAGTTTTACCTGCTGTTCCAGTTGTGACATTGTCGTAAAGTCCTGAAACCCAGCGTACGCATCGGATTCTTTTACAGTTGTAATTCTCTCAAGCTCTCGTAATGCCTCTTCCTCTGTTTCACGGCAAATAACATAGGCAGCCATACCAAACGACTGTAACGGCTCCTTCCCTGCATGCTTTCTCCGTTCTTTCATATCGTTAATTTTTTGTCTCGCTTCTTCTACTGTATGTCCATGCATGACATAGGCATCACAATAGGTGGAAATAACCTCTTTTCCTTTGTCACTTTCACCGCCAGCATACAACACCGGGTTTGGTCGTTGTACAGGTTTTGGTGAAAGCTTTGTATTTTCAATTTGATAAAATTTTCCGTTGTAGGAGAATGACTCTTCCGTCCACAAACCTTTTAACACTTCAAGAAACTCTTCTGTTCGCTCATAACGGGCATCATGCTCTGTAAATTCTGCTCCATATTGCTTCGCTTCCTCTGCCCACCAGCCGGATACGACATTTAATGTAAAACGCCCATTGCTAATATGATCAATGTTGGCCGCCATTTTGGCTGTAACAGCGGGATTGTGAAAGACAGGACGAACGGCCGTCATAATCTCTATTTTTTCGGTTACAGCAGCTAGTGCTGCAGCAGTTGACCATGCTTCAATTGAATCTTCTTTTGTCCCTTTAATATCATTTAAATAGAGTTCAGCAATCAATGTCGTGTCATAGCCCCATTTTTCTGCTGACTGAATTACTTGCTTTGCATAATTAAAAGTAGGTGGCATTTTCTCATCTTCTACATTACGTAGCCAACCTCCAAAAATCGGTAACCAAAATCCATATCTCATCTTCCCCACTCCTATTCTCCAAATTGAAAACAAAAAAACTCTTTCCCGAAGAAAAGAGTTTAAAATTCTAATAGAACTTCATCCTCTTATCTTCCAAGCAATTGCTTGATGGAATTGGCACAGTATCTAACTAAACAGACCTGTTGCCGAGGCTTCAAAGGGCCATATCCCTCCACCTCTCTAGATAAGAAACATTATTATTTAATTAGTACTTAAAAGATTAGCGCAAAATGTTAGAACTGTCAATTAATTAATTTTTCCTAGTAAAAGCAAGGCTAAGGTCTTTCCGCAATAATACGAACAAGGCTATCTTCCACGTCTTTAGCAGCTTCTTCATCAAGCACATTATTAATCATAATAGAAAAAATATAATTCTCTCCTGACAGGTTCTGTAAATAACCAGATAGTGTAGCTACTCCAAAGATTGTTCCTGTTTTAGCTTCAACCTGGACGTCTCCCAACCGATTCCTTAATGTTCCACCAACCATCTTGCCTGTCTCTCCCGCTACTGGGAGTGCGTTCTTGAAGGCAGGAAACCATGGCTTATCCTGTACGATAAAAAGTAGTTTACTAAGTTCGTTTGCTGGAATGAGATTGACATGTGAAATACCCGAACCATCTCGAATTAATAACGTACTTCGATTTAACCCAAGCTTTTCTAGCTCCTTTTGCATAACCTCAAGTCCTTTTTCCCAGCTTCCTTCCTTTTGCACATGCTTTCCCATTTCCTTTATGAGCACTTCCCCGTGCACATTGTTGCTCAGCTTCATAAACGGTACAAGCAATTCTTTTAATGGTATAGAACTATGTTGAAAAAGCAAGGAACTTTCATTAGGCGCTTTGCCAACCATCACTTCCCCAGACCAAGTGATCCCTTTTGCTTGAAGTGCATCCTGAAAAAGGGACATAGCATAGCTTGTCGGATCCCATACGGCCATATATTCTTTCACCGTTTCTGCCCCAGCTGGTATGGTGCCTGTAAGCGTGATTTCGTTTGACCCATGTTCTCTTTCCACTGTTAGATCCTCTTCCACATTGTTGGAACTTGTCTCGGCTCGATTATGTATTGTTACATAGTTGGTGTTAGGTGACACAGTTATGATAGGCTTCTCCCCTGGCTCTTCATCGGCTGTTATCTGAAGCGTAACACTTCCCGCGTCATAGTCTTCGTCAGGTGAGGAAGTCAGCGCCGAAATTTGCGCCCCGTAATGAAATGATTCGTCACTCCAAATTAAGTCAGGGGAAAGGCGTACGTTATCATACCATGTATCATCCCCAATAAGATCTCCCTTGATATGCCTCACTCCCAGTTCTTGAAGTTGCTCTGCAAAACGGGCAAAATCTTCAGGTGTCAAGGTCGGATCCCCTTTTCCGACAAGGTAAAGGTTTCCTACTAACTGTTCATCTCTGTTAACGCCGTCGGTCTTTATTTCGGTAGAAAAGGTGTAGTCTTCTCCAAGAACCTCTAAGGCTGCAGCTGCAGTTAAAAGTTTCATATTGGATGCAGGACGAAGCCTTGTATCTCCAAGGTTTTCATATAGAAGCTCGCCAGATTTTGCATCCCGCACACTCATTCCAACTAATGCACCTTTCAACATTGGTTCTGTTTCTATTTCGTTATCCAAACGCTGTTTCATTGTCCCCCGCTCCTCTATCGCATGTACTCTCTTTTCTTCGGGCACTGAAGCAGCTAAGCAAAAGATGAGCAAGAGTATCCATACACGGCTGACATTTCTTTTTAACATCATGTAAGCACCTCTTACATTTTATTGATCAGGCCCTATTCAGTATTTCCACAAAATAAGAAGGAAATCCTTGTTATTAGAAAAACTCGCATTCGCTCGTCTATTAACGAACGCGTACGTTTTTCTTATACTTGGCACTTCAAAATTTTAACTACGTGGTGATTGCTTTCTAGCTGAAATTTTATAATTTCCTAACGTACGAATAAAATGTTTATCCTTTATTCTTATCAACAATCCGGTAGTTGATGGTTAAAAAAGGTATCGAGAAAATGCGCATCTTATGTGTCGCTCTCAAACTCCCTTCCTGTTCTTCACCTACCACAAATGTTTCCTCTAGAGGAAGCTTTAGTACCTGCCTGCCAACAGCCAAATAGATCCCTGCTTGTTGCGCGTTTTCTTGTTGTTTACTTGTTAATTGCAGGTTTCCGTGCTTATTCTGCAATGCAAGGGTGCCAATCATAGTAGAGCCTGGAAGGGGTAGTGCAATATCCATGTAGGTTCTGTCCTCCCCTTCATGAAAAGAATAAATCGCGACAAATATTGTTTCCTCGTTCACCTTTCGCAGCCAGACACGTGGTTTTGTTCGTCCATCAACTGTTTCGCTAATCCCGATAATCCTCCCCGTCATCTCTACTTCCTTAGAAGAGAAAGGAAGATTAAGCTGCCCAATCCGCTTACTAATATGTTGATAGATCCAAGCAAAGGGCTTAAACCATCCGTGCCATTTCACTTGCGAAAAAAGCCTGTAATCATTGGTGTTTTCATAGAAATCAATCACCGAATTTGATAGACTCTCTCTTTCAATTTGCGGCTCGTAAACGTGCATGGAGTCTACCAGTCCACTGTATGTATCTTTCGCTTTTATATCAGCTAGCACTTTTTCTCCGATAACCCGCTTTCCTCTTATGCGACTGACAGGGAATGATCGGTGCATCGCTTTTGGGCGAGGGCAGTTTATCATCCAGCCAATTAGCCCAACCATAGCAAATACGACTCCATTCATTACACCATGGAACCTGAGCATAAAGTCAATGCTTACATAAAACACACCTGTCATATTACCAAAGGCGTAGCATAGGGAGAACAAAATGGAAATTCCCAACGCAGAAAAGGACAGCCGAATGAGCCATGCTTGTATCGAGCGGGAAAAGCTAGTTTTCCATGCTAAGGTGATCAAGCTGTAGATCCCTATCATATAAAGCATTACACCAAGTAACTCTAGTACAACCGCATACGAAATACCAACTGCTACAAGAATGGGTGCCAATAAGATAGCTATACCAGCCATTTTATAAAAACGGTTTTGCTTTAGCCTTCCTAAAAACCCTGCAAAAACCGGTAACAAGAAGGAAGCATAATGAAAATGGATGCCTGTTAACCATGTTAAAATAGGAGAAAAACCAGTATCTAGCTGTACGACACTAGCGAAATACCAAGCCCCTCCAATTGCAAGGTACATGCAACCTATATCAATCATAAATTCTTCAAACCGGGCAAACCCACGCTGTAATAGTCGCTTTGCCCCAAAGCAAGCCACAAGTATCGTGAAAGCTAGATAAAAAAGCGCAAGGACGATATCCCAAGGTGTGCGCTGTGTCATTTCAAGCAAGAAAACAGCAGTTAGTCCGAGAAAAGCTGCATACGGCAGGATACGAAAAAATCCTTGCTCCGCTTTGCCTAACAAATGAAGGGTTAGTGGCACAAATACTAATTGGGCAATACTTAGCAATAAATAATACCATGGCCCAGTACCGAATAAAGTAAGGAATAAAAATAACCCAATCATGCCTATTGCTACTTTATCAAGTGTCATAATGGTGAAACACTCCCTCATAGGCGAAAACAATTCCGATTAGCGGGTTTTTCACATGCACGCTAATCGTGTACGCCTCCTTTTCTTCTATGTATGCTTCTTTAACAGTGGCTTTCCCTTGAAAGATGCTTGGCAATGGAATCTCAACTGGACCAAGCAGCAAGCGCTGTCGCTTGGAAGTGATGGTGAGTGCTCCATGATCGACCGCCAGTTCCAGATCCGAATAAACAATGGGCGGTTCTCCCAGATAATCCTCGATAATAGCCTCTTTTGCATTAAAACGCATTAAGGCATTGAAATAGCGTTGTTTTTCACCAAAGTAAAAAATACGCTCCCAGTGCACTTGCGCCTCCCCATCTCTTCCGATGCCCGGTGTGTTTTTTAACGTAAAAGGAACCCCTTTTCCTCTCTCTGGAAAAAGTAATTTTCTTTTTACACCAAACAAACCAAGCGGCAGTAAGCCTTTTGGCACACCTTTTATTCGTTTCATGACACCCCTTGCTTCAAATGGACGGTCTTGTAAAAATGTATAGCGTTGTTGTAGTTTTGGGTGTAATTGGTAAAACGCTTGGCCTAATATTTGTTCGTAAATCGAGACGGTCATGTTAATCTCCTTGCTTTCTTTTACAGTTTTTTGCAGTTGGTACCCCTCGACTTGCCATCCAGCCGACCCAGGCTAAAACGAGCAATGCCACGTTAAAGGTGAGGGCATTGAATGGCGCGGTAAGCTGCTCTGGTGCAGCAAAAATTGCTCCTACTGTCAGGAGTGGAAAAGCGATAAACTGCAGTCTGTACAGCTGACGTTTCTTTCGATAAAATAGCCAGCCTACCCCGAATAATACTTCCAATATCCCAATTATTATCACGAGCATGATAGCTGTTTGTGTATCTACTGGAGCCACCTTTTGTAGCATGGACAGTTCTGCCGGATGCTGGTTTATGACCTTTGGCACTAAACCATGATAAATCCAGACAAAAGCGAAGAGAATAGTAGTGATCCAGTGGGTAAAAAACCGTGCATACTGTGCCCATGGTTGTTCCCCTTTTTCTAGCCATCGCTTTACAACATCAAAACTAAGTGCTGTAGCCCAGCCGATTAACGGGCGAAAAAATAGCATATCAAAGAGACTTCCAAGTTTTCCATACCGTGTTTCATAATTATATTGGGTGAGGAAGGTGACGGTATTATCACTTTCTGGCTGGTACTTCCAATACCCTCTTCCTTCTCGAATGAGAGAGATTTTCTGATCCGTGCCAAAATGCAGTGAAGACGTTCTTGCATCGCCCTTTGCTTGATAGCTTCCCACACTTTCACCCCAGCCTTTAATCCGTACTCCAAATCCGATTTTGGTTTGATACGAAAATTGCTGGGGGTTGCCTTCCTTTTTTGGTAAATATGTAATGGAGGAAAATCGCAAATCCCATTTTTCATGGAGGTCAGGACGCTGGGTTGCCTCCCATAAGGATTCCATGTCTGTATGTATTGGTAATTCCACATAGATTGGTTTTGGCTTCATAATACCTCCCCTTAGAAATATGTTTATTTCAAATATAACATAGATTCCGTTATCTTTTTTCCTGTTTTCAAAGCTGGCGGAATAAGTAAGGTTCCCTACTCCCCACCACATGTTAGGGTACAAATCGAAGCTTTCATAAATTACCATTGCTAAAACTAGGTCGATTGGCATATACTATTAGAACAAACGTTCTGTGAGGGGTGAAAGAAATGGACTACTCCAAATATGCTCGCAATGATGTGCTCTGCATTGATATGCGCTCCTTCTATGCAAGCGTGGAGGCAGTGAAAAAGGGGCTAGATCCTATGACTGCACTGCTGGCCGTTGTTGGGGATCCTGATCGACCAGGAAGTATTGTCCTGGCCGCATCGCCGGCACTAAAGCAAAAGTATGGTATCAGCAATGTTAGCCGTTTCTTCGAGCTACCGAAACATGACCCCGAGTTGTACATCGTGCAGGCTCATATGGCAGACTATTTATACGTTTCATCAGAGATTACGAAGTTGCTATATCAGTACGTACCAAAGGAAGCCATCCACCAATATTCTGTTGATGAAGTTTGGGTAACGGTTAATGGGATGGAAAAATTATTTGGAACACGTTGGGAAATCGCCGAAAAAATAAAAGAAGATATCTTAGAAAACTTTGGCATCACTTGCTCTATTGGGATTGGGGATAATAAATTCCTCGCAAAAGTGGTGATGGATTTGCATGCGAAAAAAGTCGGGATTGCCGAGTGTCGCTATGAAGAGGTAGAAGAGAAGCTTTGGCCTTTCCCTGTGGAAAAAATCTGGGGAATTGGCGGCAGAATGAAGCGTAATTTAAACCGGATGGGTATTGTTACACTTGGACAGATTGCCCGTTTCAGTCTTGACCAGCTAAAAAGACGCTTTGGTGTGATGGGAGAGCAGTTATACTGGCATGCATGGGGAATTGACCTTAGCCCGGTGTTTGGCAACTTTACGAAAACGGAACAAAAAGGCTTTGGCCATGGCATCTCCCTCTTAAGAGATTATTCGGCAGAAGAGGCCCCTATTTGCATCCTGGATTTATGTGAAGAGGTATGTCGCCGGGCCCGCACAGCTGACCAAGCTGGGAGAACGATTCATCTTGGGATCTCTTATTCAAAGGAAACAGGTGGCGGCTTTTCCCGTTCCCAATCTGTCAGTATTCCGACAAATGTAACGATGGATGTTTATAGCGTCTGTCTCCAACTTTTCCGCAAATTTTATGATGGAAAAAGCAATATTCGCCATGTCTACGTCACATTGGGGAATTTATTTGCCAAAGGAGAAACCCAACTGGACCTCTTTGAAGATCGTCCCAAGAAAAACGATATCGGCTATACCATGGATGCCATTCGTGACAAATTTGGCACGACCGCCATCCTCCGTGCCACTAGCTATACAAACGCAGGTATCACCATTGGTCGGAGTAAGAAAATCGGTGGACATAGAGCATAACCTCCACTTTAATAATACAGAGAGAGCACCTGGCCAATAGAAGGCCTGGTGCTCTCTTGTAAAACTAATCTGTCAGCAATGGATAATATCCTTCTTCATTATGTGTTTCTGTTCCGAC
Organism: Oceanobacillus sp. M65; assembly: GCF_052246275.1. Lineage (NCBI taxonomy): Bacteria > Bacillati > Bacillota > Bacilli > Caryophanales > Bacillaceae > Oceanobacillus > Oceanobacillus sp. M65. Next base: position 866,568 of record NZ_JBQQCJ010000002.1, read on the forward strand.
TAGAGGGGGATTGAACACACAGACCATGCGCATTTGCGTTTTTGCTCGTAAATGATGTTTATCATTTTTATCTAGAATATACATCGTCCCCGGCTTTAGTGGATGTACCTTTCCGTTCTCCACCTCTTCAATCTCGCCTTCTCCTTCAATACAGTAAACTGCTTCAATATGGTTCTTATACCAGAAGTAGTTATCCGTACCAGCTTTAATAATTGTATCATTCATACTGAATCCACAATTATCCTTCTTCATCAAAAATCTGCGACTCGTCCAGTTATCACCAGATGTTTCGTCCTCTGTACCGATAATATCTTCAAGTGATTTTACAATCATTATTATTCCCCTTTCTATCGTCTCTCTGTTATGCGGTTACTTGTATTATGCTTTCTTCTAATATAGACAAGCCTTTTTCCAGACCTTCCCTATCAATAACTAACGGTGGGAGAAACTTTACAACTTCATCATTTGGTCCGGAAGTTTCCACGATTAGCCCACGCTGGAAGGCTTCCGCACAGACTTTGCCAGCAAGCCCTTCCTCTTCCATGGCGATTCCCTGCATAAGGCCTCTGCCTCTTGCTTCCCCTTTTAGCTGGGGATATTTTTCAATTAGCTTCTCTACTGTTTCTCGCAAGAAATTTGCTTTTTCCTGCACTGCTTCACTGAATTCTACGCTTTCCCAATTTTTCAATGCTTCCGTAGCTGCGATAAAGGCCAGGTTGTTTCCACGGAAGGTACCATTATGCTCACCAGGCCCCCATTGATCATACTCTGGTTTAATTAGAGTTATAGCCATTGGCAAACCAATACCACCGATTGACTTAGATAGACAAACCACATCCGGCTTAATGCCTGCGGGCTCAAAGCTGAAATAGGTGCCCGTTCTTCCGTTGCCAGCTTGTACGTCATCAATAATCAACAAAATATCCCACCGCTTACAAAGTGCTTCCACTTTTTTTAGCCAGGTCATTCTAGCAGCATTTATACCACCTTCGCCCTGTACGGTTTCTAATATAATGGCAGCTGGTAGGGCTACACCACTTCCACTATCCTCTAAAAACCTTTCCAAATATGCAATAGAGTCTTGATCTTCGACATAATCATCAAAAGGCATAGATACCGTATGATGTAGTGGTACACCTGCTCCATGTCGCTTAAAGGAGTTCGCAGTAACCGAAAGGGAGCCAATCGTCATCCCGTGAAACGCGTTTGTAAAGCTGATAACCGAATCTCTTCCTGTTACCTTACGAGCAATTTTCAATGCACTTTCCACGGTATTTGTACCTGTGGGTCCAGGAAACATAATTTTATAATCGAGATTACGAGGTTTTAAAATCACTTCATTGAAGCGTTCAAGGAAGTTTTTTCTTGGAGTCGTTCCCATATCGAGGCTGTGAATGATCCCGTCATTCTGTATATATTCAATGATTTTATCCTGCATTGCTTGATCATTATGACCGTAATTTAATGTTCCAGCACCAGCAAAAAAGTCAATATACTCTTTACCATCTGTATCCCAAAGCTTATATCCTTTCGCTTTGTCAAAAATAGTCGGCCAGCCCCTGCTATAGCTTCGAACTGCCGATTCCATTTCTTCAAACGTTTTCATTTTCGTATCTTGTATCACTGCAGTAGTCATGAAATCATCCTTTATCATTTATTGGTTGGACCGATTTTAAACAATAACTCATCTTCATGGCCATCCTGTGGGAAATCCTTAGAGGAAAAATAGTCTGTAATCATACAGTTCGTATCCAAATCCCGAGCAAGACCCTTAAATAGATTAGTAGATGCTATATTCGATGGAGAGACTGTTGCCTCAATGTAACGTACCTCATCACATACAGTACGCTTCAAAATATTCCTCAACATGCTGGTAGCCAGGCCTTTTCCTCTACCTGAGTGATGAACAGCCACCTGCCAAATGAATAACGTATCAGCTTTTTTTGGATGTAGATATCCAGAAATGAAGCCACATATTTTTCCCCCATCTATTGCAACAACCGATGTATCGGAGAAAATATCGCACCACATTAAATAGCTATAAGAGGAATTCAAATCCAATACACCAGTATGTTTAATGAGTTCCCAAACCGCAGCGCCATCTTTCTTTACAGGATTACGAAATGTTACATTTGTTTCTATCTCAGCAGGACTCGCTGCCGAATTTACCTTCTGATTATAAATGCTCTCACCTCCTGTTTTTTATGTAAAAACACGTACTTTATAAGACTAATAGGAATCTATTCGAACGTCAAAATGGATTAAGCATGGTATAGCGTGTTTAATCAGGGTATAGTGGGATGAGAGTACAATGAGTATAACGATGCTATGATTATCTGGGAAATGGTAGCGAATAGAGCGAATTTTACGTATTTATTAATAATCAGACTAATTCATAGCCTAACTAAGGAATTTTTTAGAGAACATGCTATACTTGTATAAGAAAAATAGTAAAGAGGTGACTTACATAGATGAAATCATTACGAAATCGCTACAAGCTGATGATCGCTTTTCTAGCTATCATGTTACTTATTGCCCTCCTAAACGGTTGTGGCAGCAATACTGAACCAGAAGAAAATGATACAGAACAAGATAACGGGGAAGAATCCACGAAAGATGTCACGGATTATCCTGAAGTGGATGAGAACCCAATCGTGACGATTACGATGGAAAACGATGACCAAATTATCGCAGAATTATATCCAAAGGTTGCTCCTAATACGGTGGCGAATTTCATATCACTTATTGAAGACGGTTTTTACGATGGTCTGACTTTCCACAGAATTGAACCAGGCTTCGTCATTCAGGGAGGAGATCCTGAAGGAAATGGTACCGGTGGCCCCGGTTATTCAATCGCTGGCGAATTCGAATCAAATGGTGTTAAAAATGATTTAATACATGATCGAGGTGTTCTATCCATGGCAAGGTCTCAATCGCCCGACTCGGCCGGCTCTCAATTTTTTATCATGCTAGAAAGCTCTCCTCATCTGGACGGAGACTATGCAGCATTTGGTGAAGTTACAGAGGGAATGGATACAGTAGATGAGATTGTTGCAGCAGGTAATTCAGGAGATACGCCTGTTATGAAAAAAGTAGAAGTAGATACAAAAGGCTACGATTATCCAGAACCAGAAAAACAATAATGGCTTTTACACAGAACAAAAGCGCAAGCGCCCGTTTAGAAACGTAGCGAGTGGAGCGAATCAACTGAGATAAAGGAATCACGGTGAGGATTCGAACCGATGATGACTTATCGTAGGGCGACTTCGTGAAGTCGCCTAGTTTTCTGGGCTCTGGAGCTGGACGTAGCTAATTCAGTTACTTGGTTATCCACAGTACTCACAATCTATAATTTCCTAGACAATTAGAAAAAGAACAGATACGCACAAAGGTTGCTGGCGTCTCTGTTCTTTTTTCAATTTGATTTTAGCGATCTAGTATTTCTCCTAGAAAGCTCTTCCCCTCAGCGGTGGGAGGTAGTTTGAAGAAATCACAAAATGTAGCACCAACATCTGCCATGGTCGATCGTTCACCAATTGATACCTCTTTTACCATGTCACCGAATATCATGATAGGTACAAACTCTCTTGTATGGTTAGAATGGCCAATTGTAGGATCATTTCCATGATCCGCCATTACGATCAAAATATCATCTTGTTCCATTAATGGTATAAATGACTCCCGTAGCCATTGGTCTGTTTCATTTAAAAGTGCAGCATACCAGTCTGTGTCTTCTGCATGTCCAGCTAGATCTGTTTCCTGAATATTCACTAGGAATGCAGCCTCCCCAGGCTCCTCTCGATAAGTCTCTGAAACTGTCTTTAGTAGTTCTGTCGTATTGACGAGTGGGTTTGCAGGACCTACCCCGTGAAGCACATCTGCGGTTTTGCCCAATCGATAAACTTTCAGCTTATGCGCGGCCGCGATCATCGGAAACTGCTTATCTATTTCCACCCCATATCCCATATGAAAAACATTGTATCCATCACCATAAACATTTGCTTTCGGGGTATCAACTCCCCATTGCTCCTTATTCTTTTGTTTCACACACGAAAGAATGTGCTCAATGGATGTGAAGGGCCCTCCGAATGCGATAACCCTTGTCGTGTCAACATTTTCACGAACAGTTTGACCGAGTTTTTTCACTTCATCAAACGGCATTTTTTTAAAATCAGCGGTAACATTTACAATATTTCCAACAGCTGATTCAAGGTTATCTGCTACTACTGCAGCATTATTTACCAAGAGTACTGGGCAACCAGCAATGGGGTAGCTTACGGAGTATCCACTTGCCTCTAATGCTTCTTTTATTTCTCCATGAATAGCTGACATTAGCCGTCTATTTGATTTCTTCGGACAGCTTCCCGCGATCTCTTGATGTCCAAGATAAGTGTCCGCACCATGATGTGCAAGCCTCGCATAGCCGTAAGCATTTTTAGGTTCTGGCTCGTTATCTACCAGTGTACCTAAACCAGATGCATACATAAATGGAATCTTAAGGTCTTCTCGTTTTATATCCCGAATATGTTTATAAGTATTCGCGTGAGAGTCAGAGGGAACATACTGCTCATAATCATCCATGGCGCCAATCCCAAAGCTATCAATTACGATAAGTGTCATTTTCGCCATGTACTACCACTTCCTTTCCAGGTGAATGAGCTTTGGTTCGCCAGATTGTATTCCTTGCACTAGTGCTATATGGGCGCGGGTAACGAAAATCTGCGTCCTGAAAGAAAAAATTGCTGTATCTCCAATATCGATTGTAAAACTACTTGGAGCATCTATCGTCCCATAATAATCAATCGACTCAGGGCTGTGCTCTTGGACTGTTGTCTGTTGTTTGAGAATGGTAGCTGAATCATGCCCAACAAGACATCCCTCCATGTTGGATCGACCGTAATAGCCACCCGCTATCACCTGAAAGTTCCCCTTGTACGTATGAGAGACTTCCGATACATAAATGATGGCAGGTTCTTCTGGCAAATCTTTAAAAGCATGAAGCGGTGTCGTTCCAGTCAGTGCATGTCCCGGTTCTCCGTGCGTAACTCCTTGAGCTGCCAAAAATGGAATAGTCTCACTGCTAGTGCCACTTGGACCATTAATCTGCTTTATCGTAATACCTTTTTGTTCTAAAGTTTTTTTTGCTCGTAATAATGTGGTTAGATTATTAGTAGGTATCATTTTCGATTTATTCGGAGCCAGTTGCAGGTTTGGAAAACTAGTTATTCCAACAATCGTTACGTGGGAGAGATCCTGAATTCGATCTATCGTCTCTTCCAAGTCCCTAAGAGGGATACCACCTTCCTGAGCACGGTATATACTATCATTTTCGTCCATTACCTTTAAGATAATCTCTTGGTCGACACCAGCGAAGGCTGCAGCAGTTGCTAGCTGCACTGCACGTTCATAAGAAAAAATTGTTACAACTTCCGGATTCCAGCTAAGAACTTCCTCCCATTGATGTTTACCTGGTTGTACGAGATGTCCGATATTGCCTATAGGAATATCATTGTCGGCAAGCAGCTTCCCTTCGTCAAAATCTACCGCTACCGCTTTTTTAATGCCACTTTGTGTAATCACCTCTGCAATTTTCGGCAATCTTCCCAGCTGCTTACTCATAAAATAAAGTTTCATTCCATAAGCGGAAGCTTTTTCTTGCAGCAGACGTGTATTCTTTTTTAATGCATCCACATCAATTATATAAGTGTTGGGAGGAATTTCTCCATTTTGATGAAGGAACATTCCGGCTTGTATTAGCGCAGGATTGCGTCTTTTTGTTACATCTAAAAACATGGAAGCACTCCCCTATCTTTATGTCTGTTCCATTAGTAGTACTTTTAGAAAAACTCGCATTCGCTGGTCCTTTAGCGAAACCTTAAAGCCTCCTTGATGCTAGTTACAGGACTGGATTGCCTCGTCTATAATTTGTAATACTGTATTTGCGCCAGATTTCATTGGGTTTATACGCAAACCATATTCTTTAAGTCTTGGTTGTGCTTCTATAAAACTTCCAGAGACACGATAAACCATGGGTATAATTTCATATTTTGATTCTGCGCCTACAGGATGCGTTGCAGCTCCTAATTCATTGCTTTTTCTAATTACTTCCTGTGCAATCGGTTCTTTCAATTCTACAATGACATTTTTGGATTGCGCATTCGTCATATAGGCTGCTTCTATTCCTTCTATCGCGCCTTCATTAAGCCTCAAGCACACTGCCTCAACCTGCTCATTTTGAGTAGCCAGCGAAACGGGTGCAAATGTCATCATTCGCAGAAGTTCCATTGCTTCGTAGCCTTGAACTTGGCCACCGCCAGAATAGTTTCGTTGTTGTAATACGTTAACTGCTTCTGCTTTCCCAACGATGATCCCTACTCCCTCTGGTCCCAACAATTTAAAGCCACTAAATGTAGAATAATCTGCTCCATATTCCACACCAATTCCATAAGCCTTCATTGCACAGTAGTTATCATCTACCACCACGGGAAGATCTGGTCTAGTCTGTTTTACTATGGAGATTACCTCTTTTAAATTGTATGTGTCAGTTGGCTGCTGGCGCGCATGCTGCACATAGAAAACGCGGCAATCTTGGTCGTTTTTCACTGCTTCCGCAATAGCTTCCAAATCGTTGTAGTCAACAGCTTTCGTTTTCAAACCGAGAATGCGTAGTGTATCTTTTGTCGTCGTGTAAACTGGTGCCGTATGAATAAACATGCTATCACCAGGGTCCATTAATGTACTTAGGATGATACGTATTGCGCCAGTTCCAGCCCCCCGGACCAATGCCGCTTTTTCTGTATTAAAGAAATCGGCCAATACACGTTCTACCCGTACGGTTTGCTCTGGTTTTTTAAAACGGGGGGCGACCCCAAGATCACCCATTGATAAAAATTGATCCCCAGTGAAATGAGCACTCATTTTATCTACTAGTTTAAATTGCAATGCTTGTGCTTCGAGAATAGATAGTGTCGGTAGGACGGAATCTGCGTATTTTAATTTAGTTGTATCATAGACCATTTATCACATCTCCTTTATTGCAAAAGCATTTGCGGGATTATTAATAAGCAGATCCATGATCACTTCTTCACTAACACCACGTTTACGGAGTTCTGGAATGAAATCACGTAATACAAGGTCATACCCAGGTCCGTCATGTTTATGCCAATGGGATTTGCGTGTAAGATCTGCAGATAATAGCACTTGTTTGTGATACCCTAGCTCAATAAAGTCGAGCAGGAAAGCAAGACGCTCTTCGTTTGGCCGATAATTATTTTTGCCAATCGTATCAAAGCCAATGTATACACCGGATTGTAGAACATCAAGTACTTCTTCTTTATTCGGATTTAAATCCTGGTGGCCAATAATGATTTGTTCTTTATCGACTCCAAGTCCAAATAACATCTCCACCTGTTTACTTCCAAGTGTGCCAAGTGAGGTGTGAGTAGATACTGGAAGCCCAGATTCCCTTGCAGCATGCCCTGCGCCTAAGATCAGTTCCTTTTCAATTGGTTTGATCTCATTTACACTTGTGCCAACTTCGCCTATAACGCCAGGGTAGATGTCTGTTGTCTCTATCCCTTCCTTAATCTCTTTTAAAAAATGTGCTGCAAATTCGTCTCGTCCCCAGTCTGCTGCAAATTCCGGAATGAACGGGTCCTTATAAAAGCCCGTACACGTTACGATATGCACTCCCGATTGTTCACTTAATCGCTTAAGACGATTAACATCTCGCCCCATTCCGTCATTGGTAAGCTCTACCATAGATTTACCTTTCGCTTCATAAAAGAACGATAGCTCTGACAACATTCCTACCTCATCATCTAAAATGGTGTCAGGGTCCCCTTTGATCCTGGACAAGTCGATTGATAGATGCTCATGTGCGGCACATATACCAAAAGCTCCTTTTTCAATTTTTCCTAATACAGTCTGTATCATCAAGTAGCCTCCTAGGTTATTATTGCGGTAATGTCATAATCCCCATTAGCACCAAAATGTTTGCGATAATCCCCACTGCTATGGCGCCGACAGGTCCTACGGCCATCCGTACAATTGGCCGACCAGCAATTTCATTTAATAGGTAAAAACCAGCTATAAAGAAGAAGCCGAAGCCCGGTGCAATCATATTTGCCGCGTTAGCTCCCCCGATAAGTAAAGCCACTTCAAGCAATTTCGTCATTGCACTTCGGATATTCTCCCCAGAGTTTCTCACACCCGGATATTTATCTAGGAATCTAGCAATAACACTTAGTAGCATTACTTCGAGGAAGATGACAATCGCACCAACAATGACAGCAATCCACACATTAGGTACAAATAGTCCCACAACGAAAATCAGTGTAAAGCCAACAGGACTATAAACCCCTGTCGCAATGGCTGTACTGGCAACAAGCGGGATAAAACCAATCGCTCTTGCAGCTGCTGCAATCCCTGCATCTGCCTGTTTTCCTTCCGCAAGAAGGCTTAATGAAATGGGATCACCTGCCATAAGCAGCAAATTCGTTGCCCCCGCGATAAGCGCTCCAATAATCATGAAGAATACAACATTTTTCTTAATTGCTTTTACCTTTTCACTGAAAATAGAAGCAAGATCCACAGAACTGCCTTCTTCTTGTTTTTCTCGCATTGCAAAACCAAATAAGAAGATCATACCAGCAATCAATGCCATCCCTTCTTGATTAAGCGTAATAGCATTCCCACCAATCGAAAGGAATCCACCTTCGTTCATAAATACAGCAAGCTGCCTAACGAGTGCCGCTACTAAAAAGGTAAGAATCCCTTTTTTAATCGTAAACTGCATAGCAACCGCTAATGCCGGAAAAGCCATAAAGGTGACAACAACAGGTGTTCCAACTTCCCCCATTGGCTCAAGAAAATTCACTGGCAAATGTTCGAATAATTTCACGAAACCTTCCAGTCCGATTAATAAGCCCCAGCCATATACTGCCCCAATGGCTGCTGCCAAAGGTGTTCCCCATTTGTTTTTTGGTGTAATGAGTCCAATAATATCAGTACCAAGTAAAATACTGTGGATTAAAATAATACTAGCTGTTACTGTAAATGGAATGCCGAAACCAACAACGAGGCCAAAACTCATTGCAAATGCTGTAAGTCCCAATTCCCTCCGTTTTAACCTGCCTTCAATATGTTCCCCAACAATTGGTCGTAATCCATCATTGAATACTGCGATATTCATATTTGCTAGCACCGCTGCCACTGCACCTATTAAAATAACAAAAACCATATCCACTATCTTTTCCCCCTTTTGTTATCTACGCTTTATTTTTTAATGCATTTACAATCATAGGGATTGCCTTTTCCATATGGTCGCCAGTAAACCCGAATGCCTTTTTACCGGCATTTACGGCTTCTATTACTTTTTCCTCTTGGGGCTGCTTCCCTGGCATGGAAACGGTTTCACATTGATCCCGGCCAATCATAGCAATAGCCATAGCTAATGCTCCCCCGCCGCCAGTGTGACAGGCACCAACATAATAATCCGCCTGACCGGTTTTGATTGCCATGGCTGCGTCCAAATCAGACTTCACGGATGTTTCAATACTTGCATCTAATTCTTTAATTAACCCTTCAATTGCCTTCTTTTCTACTTGGCCTCCAATAACAATTTTCATTTTTTATCTCCCCCTTGATTTGCTTCTAATATGGTAGTATAGTGCATTGATAAAAATGCTTTCTCTTCTTCCGGCAGTGTGTGTCCCCATATCTGCTCAATATTTTTTATGTGATTTGCCGCAGTGGAATAATAATGTGAATTTCTTACTTCTTTCATAATTTCCGAAGATGGCCCTTCCAAAGTCTCCCCTTCCCCAATCCGTGTAATTGCAGAAGGCAAATGGGTGAACAGCATCTCCGATTGTTGTAAATCTTCCGTCTTTAATTCTGTTACTAAATAATCAAACGCTCTTACCGTGACTTCGCATGCTGGCTTTGAAATAACATTACCTAACGCTAAGATCTGCAACCTGTCCTTCAATTGTTCTAGATTCATTCTTAAACCTCCATTAATATACAGTTTTCTGTATATTGATTGAAAAAGAAAAACCGCTATCTCTCTTACTGTCTAATAATGCGGCAACTTCTCTTTTCTAACAACCTTCCTTTGTGTTTCCACAATATCCATTATATCTAATTTCCCTAGATATTTTTTTACATCTGAACGATCCTTTTCAATCAGTACTACTGAACTTGTGGCTTTCTCAGAAATTTCCCTAGCTTTAGGAGAACGAAATGTACCGACACCCATATCACCATTCGTGCGGTTTTCATCAGCATTCCACACTGCGGCATCGATATCACCGCTAAGAAGCATATCAAATAGTTGCATATAATTTACCGGAACCAACTCGATTTCGAGTCCTTCACATTCAAGTAACGTTATTTTTGATTGATCTATCGATGTATAATCTACCCCAACCCTCATACCATCTATGACTCTGTCATTCTGTTTATTGGCAAAGAAAACCTGGTGAGTAGACACATACGTATGGGGACCAAAATTGACTGCTATTTCTAAATTACTGTCTTTCGCTATTTCCTCTTCTGCTGCAAGCTGTGACATAATGATAAAATCATAGCGGCGAGTTTTTAGTGCATCCAGCCTTTGTTTAGATCCTCTCATATAAGCCAGATTAATGTGGTTTAACATGGATTCTGATGCCTCAATCAATCCGGTGGCTAGCCCTTCATATTTTGTAGAATATGGTAGCGGCATCGCTCCTATAAATGATCCGTCTCCAGCTATTTCCTTTAATAAGTGAACATCTTTTTTAAGCAAAAAAGTACCCATATGACCTCTTGCTTCAAGTTTTATCGCATGAATATTTTCCAATACTTTAAGGGCACCTTGCACAGTACCATTACCGATGGAGAACTCTTCCGCAAAATCACTCACCCTAGGAATGCGACTTCCTTCCCTTATATGCAACATTTTGCTAGCAATTTCTTTTGCCGCCAGCCCATTCTTTGAATATAAACCTTCCAAAATTCTACTCATTTTAACCTCACAATTTTACAAAATATTGTATATTGTAAATTATAACGCTTTCATAGGTATAGTGCAATAAAATAGGCTATTTTTTAAAATATATGCACTTGTAACAATCACATATGATACTTATGTTAGTTGACCTTAAATTCTTACTCCCAGAAACAAACCTGCAACTTATTATTATCCCGGTCATAAAAGTCAAAAAATCTATTATCACCGTCATCTTGAATTTCTGTTACTAAAACACCTTTTTCTTGTAATTCCCTATATGTATGCTGAATATCTTTAGTGAAAAAAATAGGGTATGCTTGATTTTCTTTTACTAAATTACTCCCTTCCTCAAGCGTAAGTGGCACTTCACTGTTTCCAACGGTTAATACTTGGTAATTATCACCCTTATAGCTTATTGTAAACCCTAATTGTTGATACCACGTACTCGATTCTGGGAGATTACTAACTGTTAAACAGATCGTGTCTATTCTTTCAAACATTTAAACGACCTTCCTCTCTCATCTATTTTTAAATTATATTTAAATTCCCTATGGAATTTACTCAAACATTAAAATCCTAGGATCCTTATCATAACAGTGTACAAGCATAGCATGTAATTGTCCCCTGTGATGATAAACGTGTGCTAAAATCTCTAATAGCCATTCATACCTTGTGTAGGTTACACCCCAATACGAAGTGGTTTTAGATTGGAGTTCCTCTTCTGACAATTTCATATAGTTACTCTTTAACGCTCTAAAATTTTTTCGCATACCTTTCCTTATAGAATTCATGTTTTTATATGATACTCCTGAATAGAAATTCCTCATTTCTTCTTCAGATGCTTCATTGGAAATACGCCAATCAGCTTCAAAAATAACTGCTAAATGCTCTAATAATTCTCCAACTGAATGTTTGTTAGGCGTCGGTCTTTTTTTCAGATCTTCCTCTTCTAATTGATCAATAATTTCAAGCACCGTATTTACAGCTACTTTAATTTGGTTTAGTACATTTACGCAATGCATCACAAGCTCCTTCACTAGGTACAAATATATACAAAAAAATTTTTTTAAAAAGGAGAAGAGACCAAAACATTCTCCTGGTCTCTATGCTGGAGTGATTTTATCAGATTATTAACTTCTCCAGTTCCTTCAATACTTCAAACGCACCGTCCGATTCATTTGAGCAAACTACAATACTTATAGAGTTCTCTGGATAGTATACAGAACGGAAGTTACAACCTGGGTCATACCCTATTAGAATATGCTTTTTCACTTTCCCCTGATCCATATCCACATAGCCACCATAGCTGTAATAAAGATCTTCCTCTACTTCTATTTGTGGCTGGAAAAGTTTTTCCGTCATCTTTTCGGACACTAATCGGTGGTTGAAAAGAGCATCCCAAAAGGTGACCATATCTTCAGCTGTTACAAACGCACCACCATCTGCTCCACCTTTTGCTGGTACGGAAAATATATTCGTTTTGTAACTGCCATCAGGCTCTTCAATATAACCGAGTGCTGTGTTTTCTGGCAGTTTATCCATTTCGAAATAGCCTGAATGCATCATTCCTGCCTTTTCAAAAATAAACCGCTCCACATAATCAGTAAAGTTCATTTCGCTAATCTGTTCAACAATTAGGCCTAACAGGATATACCCTGCATTATTATAGTGAAAGTCACTACTTGATAAAGACGTCATTTCTCTTTTTTGGAACAATGGAAGAAAATCGTGTAGGCTACGAATTGTGTAAACTGGATTGTCTATCCAGAGTTCTTCGTAATCATCCATCTCTTCTTCATCAAAATAATCCGGGACCCCGGAAGTGTGTGTCAGCAATTGGTGAATGTTTACTTCTTTGCTGTAAGCAGGAAAATCAATAGGCAGGCATTCATGGAGCTTTGTTTGAAAGCTTAATAGCCCTTGTTCAACAAGCTGACAAACTGCGATAGACGTAAATATTTTACAGCCTGAAGCAATACCAAATCGCGTCTTATAGTTATTTTCTATTCGTTCGGAACGGTTTGCAAAACCAAAGCTTCCACTATAATCGATCTCATGCTTCTTCGCATGATATACTCCTGAAAAATGCATTTCCCTTTGTAGTAATTGTATTTTCTGTTTTACTTCATTCGCATTCATTTAAATCCCCCTCCATTATTTAAGCTTTTAATTTTAGAGAGGGCCGTTAGTACTTCCCTCATATTTGAATAATAATCATCATGTCCATCAGCTCCCTACAAAATTAAATACTCCTTAGTATATTATCACATAATTTAGAAAACGGATTAGAAAATTTTAGAAATATAGCATTCTTCATGCCTAAAATTTTATTTCTCTACAAATAAAAAAAGACTTCATCTGAAGTCTTTCATTGTTTATAATACATCATTGTTATTTTGCTGTGCTTCTTGTACCTGTTGTCTAATATCATGCAGTTCCTCATATGCTTGCTGGAATTGCGGATTTTCTGTTAGCTCAGTTCCTTCATCCGTTTGTAATGCTTGCAATGCTTGTTCTGCCTGTATTAATTGCTGCTCAGCTTGTTCAATCAATTTGTTATTCGCACCTTGTGCATTTAAGATTGCCTGTTGTGCGCTTATTATTTGTTTATGTGCCTGCTGAAGCTTCTGATGTGTACTTTCTTCCACCACATACATCCCCTTTATTTAATAAGATTAGTTATAGTTTTCCAGAAAATAACCTATTTATGTACGAGATGGGTAGAAGGTGTATGAATGTAATACGTATCATAAGAACCAATTGACACATAGCCAAGTTTGGTAGCCAATTTAGCTGATTTTAAATTAGCGGCATCCCAGCTTGGATATTGTCCTCTCTCCAGACAATTCACTATTAAAGCAGCAGCAACACAAGTGGCGAGTCCCTTATTACGGTGGTTATCATCTGTCACAATCTCTATTTCTATTCCCTCATCATAAATACTGTATGATGCGGCAGCACTTACTACTTTTTCCTCAAACAAAATTGCAAAGCCGATCCCTCTTTCCAGGAAATCTGCAATCGAATCAAATTGCTTAATAAAATCTGGAGACACTTCAAATAAAGAAGGCTTTTTTACAATGTTTTTGTCTATCTTACGTAATTCATATCCTACAGGTAAATTTGCAGTAAGCTTTCGGAGATAAGTGGGATCCAAATCCTTATGTTCTTTCCGAAAAGCATGACGCTGAATTCTTTCAGCATTTCCTTTATGTACTTCTTCAATGCGCATTTTCCATTCATCATTATCGACTATAGCGAGAATGTGTTCCGGCACATTTTGCAGAAGGTCTTCTACTCCATCAGCAGCCGGATTACCGGCAAAAAATGTAAAATCACCTACCATTATTTGTGCAGCCTCCGGGTTCTCCTTGTTATTCACCCATGCTTTTCCCATATGTCCCTGCAAGCAGGAAAGAATAGTGGTGTCTTCCATTCCGGTAAAATATTTAGCAACTTTTTGCTTTATTTCTTGATCGGCCTCATATATCATTTCTAAACCTTCTCTCTTTATCTCTTTTAAGCAAGTTTCTCATACTCTTTTAATACGACCTCTAGAAACTGTTTGTTATATCGTGTGTAAAAATGAAGTTTCTCCACCCATTGATCCACATATTTAAGTGCAGGCTCTTTGATTAAGCCTTCCTCTGTAGAAAGAAAGCTCTCCCAGTTAAAAAATTCCCAATGTGCCACCCCTGATTTGTATGGTATTCTGCATTCAAGTAGTGGCTGTGGCTTTATTGTCTTTTGAGAATGCTCAGCTGCCTTTAAGCAATCACGCATTACTATAGGGGTTAGCTCAAAAAATTGCCTTGAAGCTTTTCCATTTGGTCGGTAATATTGAACTTCTAGTTGCTCCCCATGTTTTTCAAATTGGATCTCGGCTGCAGGAAAATACCCCTTCAGTCTTCCGCCACCGTAATTTTCTTGCCCTGCATCAATTGGTAAAGGTCTCAACCATTGATCTCCCAGATCACAAAAATAACGCTTTCCTTCGCTATCCAAAGCAATAACAGCTATATGTGCATGCTCACTCTCCAGATGATGCCCAATAGGATATGCCGAAATTCTTGCACGCTTAAATTCATCCAATAACCAAAGCGAAAGATCAAAACAATTTCCTGTGATCCCAAACTGCTCTCTATGCTCTCTCATTTCTGTGACTTCTCGTTGCCTCCCGTCTTCTTGTAAATGAATCCAAAACTTCGTTAAAGTTTCCATTGGAAAATCATCAAACTTTCCCCATACTGCCTGGATATAATTGGGTACATGGAGCATATAGGTACCTCCTTTTAAGTCATTATATCAAAAGTAATACTTTAAACAGTATTCTAAATAAAACAAAGGTTTGAAACGATTCTGCATTGCTGTCATATTAAACGTATCGTTCCTGTAAAATATATGGATAAAAGGAAAGAGGGTGAGCAATTGCTTAATGGAATGAAAATACTTATTGCTGGTGGTGACGCAAGATATATAGAAGTCATTGATATGTTGACGGAACATAATGCCCAGCTTTACCTCGCAGGCTTTTCACAACTGAATATAAATAAACAAGGCGTAACGAAGGTTAATGATCTACACCAGAACATAGAAAATATGGATGCGATCGTATTACCAGTTGCCGGAATAGATGATGAAGGAAATGTAGAAGCCCCATACTCTGATAAACCAGTTAAAATAACCGATGTGTTATTTAAAAAGACCCCCGATCATTGTAGGATTTATAGTGGAACCGCAAAGCACCAACTAAAAGAGATGGCTAAATCGGCAAATCGAAAACTAACTACTTTATTTTCCAGAGACGATCTTGCCATATATAACTCCATCCCAACAGCTGAAGGAGCCTTAAAGCTAGCAATAGAGAATACAAAAGAAACGGTGCATGGTTCAACTATTACTGTCCTCGGGTTTGGGAGGGTTGGTGTAACGGTAGCCAGGTTATTTTCAGCTGTTGGAGCAAACGTAACAGTAGCGGTCAGAAAAAAATCGGCCTTTGCACGCTTATATGAGTTAGGAATAGAAGCAATAGATATGACAGATCTTGAGCAACATGCTAGCAAGACAGACATTTTTATTAATACAATCCCCACACCTGTGCTTACAAACAGTATATTAATAAAAATGAAACGAAGCGGATTAATTATTGATCTTGCATCAAAACCCGGAGGAACGGATTTTAACTTTGCAAAACAACAAGGGATACATGCATTGCACGCGTTAGGTTTACCAGGGAAAACGGCTCCTAAAACAGCAGGGAGAATTATTGCTACTATCCTTCAAGACGAACTACTTTCTGACCACACTATAGATTAAAATAATATATTGAAACTTCATTTGGTGGGGGTTTTACTGTCAGTTGAGGCGGGATAAATCATGACTATCTTTAAAGTATAGTACTATTTTTCAAATCCTGTACAATATTGCCAAAATAATTTATTATCAATAATAGAATCGATCAGTAATTATTTTCTGAATTTATTGTTCACTATTATTTGGAGGTTTCAATATGTATGCAATTACAAATGCAATAATTTATGACGGAAATGGTAATGTACTAAAAAACCACACTATTCTCGTAAAAGATAGAAAATTTCAATCCATTGAATCCGGCGTAGCTGTTCCACATGGTTATGAAGTGATTGATGCAGAAGGAAAGATAATCACACCTGGTTTAATAGATGTACATACCCATTTAGGTGTATCAGAGGAAGGCGTAGGTCGTGAAGGTAGTGACTTTAACGAGACGAGCGATCCAGTTACACCGCAGGTTCGAGCTATTGATGGAATTAATCCAATGGAAACTGGTTTTGCTGATGCCAGAAAAGCGGGAATCACGACTGTTCAAATAATGCCAGGAAGCGCTAATGTTATCGGTGGTGAAATGGCTGTCTTAAAGACAAACGGAAATATCGTGGATGAAATGATCCTTCGAGCTCCTTCAGGAATGAAAGCAGCTACAGGGGAAAATCCTAAAATGTTTCATGGTGGTAAAGGAAGAATGCCGACCACCCGTATGGGTGTTGCAGCAAGGCTTCGGGAGAAACTAATCGAAACACAGAATTACATGGACAAAGAGAAAAAAGAGAGAGACCTAAGTCTCGAAAATCTTACTAAGGTATTAAAAAAGGAAATACCGTTACGGGTGCACGCCCATCGCGCAGATGATATTGTAACAGTTTTACGTATAAAAAAAGAGTTTAATATAGACATTACGATCGAACATTGTACGGAAGGTCATAAGATTGCCGAATATATTGCAAAGCATGACGTATGTGTATCGGTTGGTCCCACGATGTCAACTCGTTCAAAAGTAGAATTGAAGGATAAAGGTTGGTCCACCGCGAAAGTACTCATGGATGCTGGGATTTCCTGCTCTCTCACAACTGACCATCCTGTAGTAGGAATTGAATACTTAGTAACAAGTGCAATTCATGCAGTAAAACATGGTTTAACTGAACAGCAAGCATTGCAAATGCTCACAAGCAATGCTGCGAAGCATCTTGGTGTTGAAGACCAAGTTGGTTCCATTGAAACCGGTAAAGATGCAGATCTCGTCATCTGGAACGGTGACTTGTTTGATTTGCGTAGTAAAGTTGAAACAGTGTTAATTAATGGGGAAATAGTTACGAAACAATAAAGAGATGTCAGCAGCCTGTTAAGCAGGCCTGCTGACATCTTTGTCTGTACCAAACAAAAAAGGTTATGCATTTTGTATGCATAACCTTTTTTAAATTTGCCTGGCGGCGTCCTACTCTTGCAGGGGCAAAGCCCCAACTACCATCGGCGCTGGAGAACTTAACTTCTGTGTTCGGCATGAGAACAGGTGTGACCTCTCCGCTATTACTACCAGACCTCGGTTTGAAACCGAATCTTTAGGTGTACTTATACCCTAAAAACTAAATAAGAGTAAAACAACGAATCAAGAAAATGTTAGTTAAGTCCTCGATCTATTAGTATCCGTCAGCTCCACGTGTCACCACGCTTCCACCTCGGACCTATCAACCTCATCGTCTCTGAGGGATCTTACTCACTCGAAGTGATGGGAAGTCTC